>NZ_LR535679.1:1440386-2160580 GCF_900699785.1 Campylobacter showae | reverse complement strand
ATATTTGGCATAATCCAAGGCGGCACGGACGAGGCGGCGCGTAAATTTTGCGCCGAAGCTCTGTGTGAGATGCCTTTGACGGGCTTGCTATCGGGGGGCTTAGCGTAGGCGAAAGCAACCAGGAGATGTACGACACCGTGCAGGCGTGATGCATACATCGACGCGGCGCGTCCGCGATATCTCATGGGCGTAGGCACCCCAGAGACCTCGTAGAAAACGTAGCTCGCGGCGTGGATATGTTTGACTGCGTGATGCCGACGCGAAACGCTCGCAACGGCACGCTATTTACGAGCTTTGGTAAGATAAATATCAAGTCTGCAAAATTTGCCACAGACCGCGCTCCGATAGATCCAGAGTGCGACTGCTACGCGTGCCAAAACTACTCCGCGCCTATCTTAGCCACCTATACCGCGCGGGCGAGCTGACGTTTTTCCGCTTGGCAAGCCTACACAACTTGCATTATTATCTAAATTTTGATGCGGCAGATGAGAGAAGCGATAATGGCCGGCGAATTTGAAAAAAATTTAGGCGAAATTTCTACGCCAAAACCGGTAAAGATGCGCCGAGCATATAAGGCAAAACCATGAGCGAGCGCGATATCTCGGGGTAACTTTTACGACGAGGAGTGCGAGTACGTCTACCTCGTGACGGACGGCAGCGAACAAAACTATAAATTTATCTTTAAAGATGACAAAATTTACGCCCAGGACGGCAGCGAAAGCGGCACTGAGGAGTTTATCCGCGTAGTAAAAAAGATAACGAGCGAGTTTCGCGCCAAGATCGCCGAGCCACTCCGCCCAGCTTGAAAGCTACGAGAAAATCTACGCGGGCAAGAGGGATTTTACTAAATTTATCAAAAAGCACGCGGTATTAAAATACGAAATACGCAAATTTCAAAATAAAATTTCGCACTTTTACGAGGCTCTAGCGATCTGTCAAAACGAAAGACCGGGGCTTAAAAAACAGCTCAAAAACTACGTCTACGAAGCCGGCGTGCTAAAAAACGCAGCCTGTGAAAACGCCGCCAGGATAGACGATATCTACCGCGCATATACAGAGCCTAAAAAACGACAAAATCAACCGAAACATCTACATCCTCACGCTGCTTTCGGCGCTATTTTTACCGCTAATTTTATCACGGGATTTTTCGGGATGAATACGAACGGGATGTTTTTAGGCGGCTTTCAAAACGGCACGACAATCGTCGCTGGATCTATGCTTGCGCTTTTTGCGATACTAGCGGGGCTGTTTTGTTTTCTAGGCAAACGGCGGGAGTAAATTTGCAAGGTCATTTGCGGCTAGCCAAATTTTAACTAGCCGTCAAATTCGCTGCAAATTTAACGCGCCTCAAAAAAACCGCAAATCATGCGCGCGACATAGTCAAATTACTCCGCTTTTCCAGCTGCCGCTTTATAGATACCGATTTCGTCTTGCAAAAATTTTATATTTTTGAGCTAGCAGGCTGATCCTACCTTCAAGCAGCGAATTTTGGGCCTCCAGATAGTTTTTTAACTCGGTTTTGCCGTAGTCGTATTTGAGCTTATATATGTCGCTGATAGAGCTTAGATTTCGCAAATTTTCGTTTAAATTTCGCAAAACCGCCTCGTCTTTTTGCAGATTTTTATAGCCGGCGTCGATCTCGTTTAGCGCGGTCGTTAGCGTCTGCGCGTAGTTTAGCTTCATCGTCTCAAACTCTAGCTCGGAGATTTTTAACTTTGATTTAAGCTTAGAGTAGTTTAAAAACGGTAAATTTATCGCGATATTTCCGCTTAAGAAATTTAGCTTCAGACCCTCGCTCGCGCTATCTCCGCTACCGCTAAGTCCTACGCCTACCGTGATGCTTGGGTAGAAGTTCTTTTCGCTAACTTTAACCCCCAAAAGCGCCTCTTTGATGCGCGAGATAGCAGCCTGCAAATCAGGACGCGCGCCGATAACGTAAAGCGGCACGTTTAAATTTACGCCCTGCGGCGAGACATCGCTCAAATTTCCGCTCAAATTTAACTCAAACTCGGGCTTAACGTTTAGCAGATTTCTTAGCGTTTTTTCCGCCGCGTCAAGGCTCTTGCTCGCGTTTAAAATTCTATTTTTAGCCGAGATCACCGAGCTTTTTACCTGTTTTAGGCTTAGCTCCTCTTCTTTGCCGAGCTCAAATTTGGCCTTTATGATGGCTTCAAGCTCCTCGTAGTTTTTTAGCGTCTTTTCGTATAGATTTATGCTCTCTTTTTGATATTTCGCTTCAAAATACGCATCCGCGACGGAGTTAATGAGCGCGAGTCTGGCGGCCTCTAGGTCGTATTTGGTCGCGTTTGCTTCCCACATGGCGGCATCTGCGGAGTTTGCGAGCTTGCGCCACAGATCAATCTCGTAGCTTAGCGATACGCCGCTTTTGTAGCTTTCACTCCAGCTGCCGCCCGTTTTTATATTTTTACCAGTTTCCACGCCCAAATTTGCGTTAAAGCTAGGCACGAGATCAGCCTGTAAAACGCCTGCTTGAGCTAGGGCTTTATTTACGGCTATGGCTGATTTTGCCAGATCTATATTATTTTTTAACGCGAGGCTGATTAGCTCGTTTAGGCGCGCTTGGCCGTAGCCCGTCCACCACTCGCGGTTAATCTTTATATCGGCGCTTGCGTCCTCTTTTAGCAAAATTTGCTCATAGTTTTCGTTTATCTGCGTTACCGCGCAGCCGCCAAGCAAAAAGGCGGCTAGGATTATGGAGGTTTTTTTCATTTTATTCCCTTGTTAGAGCGTCGATCGGATTTAGTTTTGAGGCGCTGCGAGCCGGCATATAGCCAAATATCACGCCTATCGCGCTAGAAACCGCAAGCGCTACCACGATAGAAGTCTGCGAAAATATCATCTTTACGCCGGGCGCGAAATTTTCCGCTAGATAGCCGATACCAAATGCCGTCCCGACGCCGATTAATCCGCCGATAAGACACAGTAGTACCGCCTCGATCAAAAACTGCTCGAGGATATTTCCCTGACGCGCGCCGATCGCCATCCTGATGCCGATTTCCTTAGTGCGCTCGGTTACGGAGACTAGCATGATGTTCATCACGCCGATACCGCCCACTAGCAGCGAGATAAAGGCGATACAAGAGATCAGCAGCGTCATGGTTCTAGTAGTCTCCTCGATCGTTTTTTTGATCGTGTCGGAGTTTCTAGTAAAAAAGTCCTTTTTGCCGTGCTTGGCGGTTAAAATTTCCGTTAAACTCTGCTCGGCGATTTGCGCGTTTACGTTATCTTTAACCTTAACCGTGATAGATGATAGGTGCCTATCGCCCGTTAGTTTGTTTATAGCCGCGGTGTATGTAGAAAACGTGCGCAGAGTGCTAGAGTCGGCAAACATATTGTCGTTTTTGGCCACTACGCCGATGATCCTAAATGGGCGTTTGTTAAAAAGCACGGTCTTGCCCAGCGGATCTTCGTTTGCGAAAAACTGCTCCCTAGTTGGCTGATCTATCACGATCACGGACGCCGACTCTGCGACCTCTTGGGCGGTAAATACCCGCCCGGCCTCTACCTTGTAGCCCATGACGTTTAGGCTCTCCTCGCTGCCGCCCCTAATCGTAGCCGAGGCTGATTTGTTGCCGTAGGTGAGCGTGCCGCTAGCGGAGGCGTTTGGCGTCACGCTATCTAGATAGTCTTGCTTAGATAGCATTGCCGCGTCGCTAACGGTCAAATTTCTCACCCGTTCCGAGCGCATATCGCCAAAACCCTTGCCGTTTAGGATATCGATCGTGTTTGTACCGATACCGCGGATATCGGAGAGTATCTGCTCCTGCGAGCCCTGACCTAGCGCTACGACGCAGATGACCGATGTGATGCCGATGATGATGCCAAGCATCGTTAGCGCCGAGCGAAGTTTGTGGCTAAGTATCGCGTTTATCGACATTTTAAAGCTCTCGATAAACTGATCTTTATAAAAGCTAAAGATATTTTTTTGCTTCGGCGACGGTTTTTCGGAGGCGAAAATTTCCTCGCTTTTTACCGTATCGCTCAAAATTTTACCGTCTTTTATCTCGATGATGCGGTTTGCGTATGCGGCGATATTTGGGTCGTGCGTGACGATGATGATAGTGTGGCCTTGCTTGTGTAAATTCGTTAAAATTTCCATCACCATGAGGCCGCTTTTGCTATCTAGCGCGCCCGTAGGCTCGTCTGCTAGGATGATCTCGCCGCCGTTTATGAGCGCTCTAGCGATCGAGACTCGCTGCTGCTGCCCACCGCTAAGTTTATTTGGCAGATTTTGCAGCTTTTCGCCAAGACCGAGCCCTTCTAAAAGCTCGCTCGCTTTTTTATCGCGATCTTTTTTAGAAATGCCCGCATATACGCTAGGCAAAGCTACGTTTTGCAGCGTGGTTAGCGTAGATAGCAGGTTATAGCGCTGAAAGATAAAGCCAAATTTTTCCCTACGCAAACGCGCCAGCTCGTCGCCTTCAAATTTAGATATGTCGCGCTCTTCTAGCAGGTACTGCCCGCCGCTTGGATTATCCAGGCAGCCAAGGATGTTCATGAGCGTGGATTTACCCGATCCGCTTTGTCCGATGATAGCGATAAACTCGCCCTTTTTTATGCTCAAATTTACGTCTTTTAGCGCGTCAAAGGTATTATCGCCGAGCTTAAATTTCTTGCTTAAATTTTTAAGTTCTATCAAATTTTTCAAGACGCTACCTTAAAAGCCCATTCTTCTTTTTTCTTGTTCGAGCATTTCGCTAATTTCAGCCGCCGAGTTTCGCTTCGTCACGACCTCCTCGCCTTCCTCTACTCCGCTTAAAATTTGAGTTTTTAGGCTGTCGGTTAGTCCCGTTTGCACCTCTCTTCGCTCGGCCGTATCTAGCCCGTCTTTATCCTTTTTTAGCACGTAGACTACGCTTTTGCCGTCTTCGTTTTTGACGGCTATCGAGGGCACTATGACGGCGTCTTTAGCGCTATCTAGGATGACGGTATTTTGCGTGGTCATACCGATCCTTAGCGTGCCATCGGCATTATCCACGATAGCTTTGGCGTAGTAGTAGATCGCCGAACTGCTCGAGCTTGAGGCGGTCGAGCCGGAGCTTGTGGTCGTGGTGTATTTGCCGTTGCTTAGCGTGGTTAGCCCCGGATCTATCGAGCTAATACGCGCGTGAAATTTACGATTCGGCTCGGATAGTATCGAGTACTCGACCCTTGAGCCTACCTTTATCTTCGTGATGTCGCCCTCGGCGATCTCCATTTTTAGCTGCACTTTGCTTAGATCTGCGATATTTACGATAGTGGGCGTAGTTTGATTTGAGTTTACGGTTTGACCCTCCTCGACCTGCACGGAGACCACGACGCCGCCTTTTGGAGCGGTGATTTTAGTGTAGCCAAGATCTATCTGAGCGGTGTTTAGAGAGATTTTAGCCTGCACGATTTGCGCCTCAATCTCTTTTAGCGAGGCTTCGTTTGCGGCTAAGGTATTTTTGGCGTTTTCAAACTCCTCTTTTGAGGTTGCGTTTTTAGCAAAAAGCTCTTGCTCGCGCTTAAATTTGGTCTTTGAAATCTCAAGCGCGACTTTGGCCGAATTTAACTTCGCTTCGTAAATCCCAAGCTGCGCTTTTTTGGTATCTACGTTATTTTGCTGGGTCGCGGAGTCGATTTCTGCTATCATGTCGCCGGCTTTTACGACGTCGCCGAGCTTTACGTAGAGCTTTTTGATCTGACCGCCTACCTGTGCGCCTACGTCGATTAGCTCGGTAGCATAGATCTCGCCGTTACTTTCGATACTTTTTACTAGCTCGCCGCGAACGGCTTTTGAGGCGATAAACTGATCGACTTGCGGGACGTTATTCTTATCGTAAAAATAATAGCCCGCACCCGCCAAAATAGCTACGATAACGATAAATTTGATAAATTTCTTCATTTTTCTCGCTTTATTTAATTTAAAATGCGCGATTATATACAAAAATGCGTTAAGGCGATGTTAAGTAATTCAACTAAATTTTATTTTTCTTTAATGCTAGCCGCCGTATAATCGCGTTTTTAAAATTTATAACTCGGATTACGCAAATGTTCACGCAATTATTATCCATTTTTATCATTATCGCTTCGGGCTACGGGGCGAAAAAATTTAAAGTCTTCGAACAAAAAAACGCCTCCGTTTTCATAAACTACGCGCTTTGCTTCGCGCTTCCGGCGCTGATTTTCGATAAAATTTACCACGTAAACATCGACACCACGCTTATCAACGTCATCGCCACGGGTTTTGCTTGTTCAATGCTGGGTGCTGCGGCGATATTTTTGGCGTGCAGATTTTTAAAATTTAACAAAGCCACGACTGTGAGCGCCGTGCTGCTAGGGATGTTTGGAAATACCGTATTTATGGGTATGCCTATCATCAAGGGCTTTTTCGGCGAGGACGCGATGAACGAAGTTATCTTTTACGATCAGTTAGCCACCTCGATCCCGATTAGCATTTTTGGGCCTTTTATCCTGGCTTTCGGCGCTCCGGCGAAGGTTTCGCTCGTGCAAAACGTTATGAAAGTGATCAAATTTCCCCCTTTCGTCGCGCTTATTTTGGGCTTTTTGCTTCGCGGCTTTCCGCTTCCAAAGGTGCTATTTGACGCGCTTACGCTTTTTGCGCAAAGCGTCGTTCCGGTAGCTCTTTTTGCGATAGGCATCGGACTTGGATTTAGGAGCATCAAGAGCTGTTACAAATCAACGGCCGTGGTAATCGCGGGCAAGATGCTGCTAGCGCCTTTTATTTTTATATTAGTCACGATAGTTTTGGGCGTAAATTTCGGTCAAATTTGGATGATAGGCATATTACAGTGCGCCATGCCGCCGATGGTGCTAGCAAGCGCGATGATCATGAAAGCAGAGCTTGATAGCCAGCTAGCAGTAGCTGCCGTAGCCGTGGGAGTGGCGTTTAGCTTTATTAGCCTGCCGCTTTTATCGTACGTTTTTAGCCTGATGGCATAAATTCACGCTCGTTTCACGTTTCTTGGCTAAACTTCCATCATAAATTTTCTTAAAGGAGATGCTATGAAAAAGTTAGCTTTAGTTGCGCTTAGCGCGTTGTTCGTTACAGGTTCTATCTTTGCCGCCGAGATGAAAGGCGATATGATGGAGAAAAAAGATACCATGATGGAAAAGAAGGACGCCATGATGGAGAAAAAAGACGATATGATGATAAAAAAGGATGAAATGAAGGGCGACATGAAAGAGATGAAAGACGATATGGGTAAAAAGAAAGACAATATGAAAGACATGAAAAAGGATAAGATGTAATGACGCAAATTTTGCTCGTAGAGGACGATGAGACGCTAAGCGAACTCATCAGCGAGTATCTGAGCGAACAAGGCTACGACGTGACCGTTCGCGCCGATGCTAAAGCAGCTCTAGATACCGCCTACGAGCGAAATTTTGATATCCTCATCCTCGACGTCAAGCTACCTAAAGGCGACGGTTTCTCCCTTTTGCGCGAACTTAGGCGGCTTGGCGACGACACGCCTGCGATCTTTACCACTTCGCTAAACGCGCTGCAAGACCTAGAAATCGGCTACAAAAGTGGCTGCGACGACTACCTAAAAAAGCCGTACGAGCTAAAAGAGCTTTTGCTTCGTATTCAAATTTTAATCAAGCGCAAATTTTCTCACGTAAATGACGAATTTATCGAGCTTAACGACGGATATAAATTTTATCCAAGCTCCAAAACGCTCCGGCAAAACGGACAAATCGTAAACCTCTCAAACAAAGAAAGCGAGCTTTTGGCGCTATTTTTGGAAAATAAAAACGCGCTGCTGAGCAAAGAGACGATATTTGAGAAAATTTGGAACTACGGCGAAGAGCCCAGCGAGCTGAGCCTGCGAGTTTACGTCAAAAACTTACGCCGCATTTTAGGCAAGGACGCGATCATAAATAGGCGCGGCGACGGATATATCTATGTCTGAGCGCTCCGCCGTTATAGCTAAAATCCTCTCGCTTTATCTCATCACTAGCGCCCTATTTTTGGGATATTTTTTTACGAACGACTATAAGATGAAAAAGGAAGCCCTCATCTCAAACGAGGTAAAAAATCTAAAAGAGATCAAGATGGGTATCTATATGAAAGCGCGTATGGACGGGCTTGGCGCAGTAAAAAGCTTTACCGCCGAAAAAGACGTCAAAGCCTGCATCGTAGCTAAAAGCGGTCAAATTTTATACGGCGAGGCGGGCTGCGCTAAATTTGACGACGCCCAGAGTAGCACGGTCGTATCAGACGGCAAGGTGACGATATTTGAGGCTTTGCAAAATATGGACGAAGGCGGCGCGGACGAGCTAGCCACGGCAAAGATCGCGCTAAGCGGTAAAAATGTCACGAGCGAGCTAAATTTGCTTCGACTGCGTACGGCGCTAAATTTGCTTATCGTTTTAGGCGTCATCATGATAATCGCCTTTTATCTAGCAAAGACCGCGCTAGCGCCGCTTCACGCCAAGATCGCCGCGCTAAATCGCTTTATCAAAGACTCTACTCACGAGTTAAACGCGCCCCTTAGCGTCATACTTATGAGCATCGAAACGGCAGATAAAAGTAGCCTAAGCCAGAGAAATTTAAAGCGCCTAAACAACATCCAAATCGCCGCCAAAACGCTAAGCCGTACCTATGAGGACCTAACGTATTTATCCTTTGGCGCCTCACGCTCCGCACCAAAAGAGGAGCTAAATTTGAGAGACATTTTAAATGAGCGACTCGAATTTTTTGCTCCGTTTTTTGCTAAACGGGGGCTTGATTTAAGGCTAAATTTAAAAGACGCTCTCATAAATGCAAACGGCTATGAGCTAAAACGCGCGGTAGATAACCTACTAAGCAACGCCGTAAAATACGCAAACCAAGGCGGCTACGTCGCGGTTAGTTTGCAAGACGGCGAGCTAAAAATCTCAAATAGCGGCGAGGGGTTAAGCAAAGAGCAGCAAGATAAAATTTTCGAGCGATACACGCGGTTTAACGAAGACCAAGGCGGCTTTGGCATAGGGCTAAATTTAGTTAAAAGAGCCTGCGAAAACAACGCTATATCCGTAGCCTGCGAGAGCGAATCCGGCAAAGAAACTACCTTTACGCTTAGGTGGACTCATTAAATTTGACGATTTTAAGGATGCACGTTTGGCTAGATAAAATTTGCGAAAAAGCCAGCCGTAAAAACAGCCTAGCTTTATCCGCAAATTTTACCCGAGCAACCAAATTTGCTAAATTTTAAAATTTTCTATCTCATTAAAATTTAGATACCGATAGATCTGTGCCTCTTTGCCCGCAAGCTTTTGGGGCACTATGCTCATGTATTCAGAGATGCTAGGTAGCCTGCCTAGCACGGCGCAAACGGCCGCTAGCTCGGCGCTGCCTAGATACACGCGCGCGCCCATGCCCATTCGGTTATCAAAATTTCTCGTTGAGGTTGAAAACACGGTCGCGCCGTCGTTCACGCGGGCTTGATTGCCCATGCAAAGCGAGCATCCAGGCACCTCCGTGCGAGCACCCACCGCGCGGAAGATATCGTAGTAGCCCTCCTTTTCTAGCAGTACCTGATCCATCTTTGTTGGCGGCGCGATCCAAAGGCGAGTGGGCAGCGTCCCAAGCCCCCGCAGAGCCTCGCCTAGCGCGCGGTAGTGGCCGATATTGGTCATACAACTACCCACAAACACCTCGTCGATCTTATGCGGGCGCGAGCTATCGGCTAGCACTTCGCTCAGAGTCGCGACGTCGTCGGGGTCGTTCGGGCAGGCTAGGATGGGTTCTGTTATCTCATCCAAATTTATCTCAATCACCTCGGCGTAGCGCGCGTTTTTATCGGCTCGCAGCAAGCTAGGCGCCGCTAGCCACTCGCGCATTTTCGCCGCACGGCGCTCTAGGCTAGCCCTACTTTCGTAGCCCGCCTCTATCATGGCCTCGATGAGAGCGACGTTTGAGCGGACGTATTCGGCGACGCTCTCGATACTCAAATTTACCGCGCAGGCCGCTGCAGAGCGCTCGGCAGAAGCGTCGCTTAGCTCAAAGGCCTGCTCGACTTTTAGCTCCTCCAGCCCTTCAATCTCTAAAATTTTACCCGCAAATACGTTTTTCTTGCCCTTCTTTTCGACGGTGAGCAGCCCGCGCTTGATCGCGTAGTAGGGGATCGCATTTACTAGATCGCGCAGCGTCACGCCCTTTTGTAGCCGCCCGCTAAATCGCACGAGCACGGACTCTGGCATATTTAGCGGCATAGCCCCAGACACCGCCGCAAACGCTACCAGTCCGCTACCCGCAGGAAAGCTCACGCCAATAGGAAACCGCGTATGGCTGTCGCCGCCCGTGCCCACGGTATCTGGCAGTACCATGCGATTTAGCCACGAGTGTATGACGCCGTCGCCCGGCCTTAGGCTCACTCCGCCGCGCGAACTCATAAATTTAGGCAGCGTCCTTTGCGTCTCGAGGTCGCTAGGCTTTGGATACGCCGCCGTGTGACAAAAGCTCTGTAACACGAAATCAGCTGAAAATCCAAGACTAGCCAGCTCTTTGATCTCGTCGCGCGTCATCGGTCCGGTGGTGTCCTGCGAGCCTACAGTGAGAGTCGCCGGTTCGCAGTATTGCCCGGCTCTGATACCCTGCACGCCGCAGGCCTTGCCCACGATCTTTTGAGCTAGCGTGTATCCCTCGCTCTCGTCCGTTTGCGGCTGCGCGGGCCTTGCGAATATATCCTCCGCGCCTAAATTTAGCGCCGCTCTGGCCTTAGCGCAAAGCGAGCGGCCGATGATGAGCGGTATACGCCCGCCCACTCTGATCTCGTCAAATATGGTGTTTGGCGCAAGCGTAAAACGAGCGACCGGCTCGCCTTCGGGCTTGGCAGCTGTGTCCAAATTTGCCTCGTCCGCCTCGTACTCGAATTTGCCGCCGTTTTTGTCACCGTAAATTTGAACCGCGTCAAATTTACCCTCGGCGCTCAAATTTACCCGCCCGACGCGCAACATCTCGCCCGCATACGGGTAGATATCCACGACGTCGCCCGTTTCTAGCGCGCTTACGTCGGCTACTATCGGCAGTGCGCCGCTATCCTCGGCGGTGTTGAAAAATATCGGCGCGATCGCCGTGCCTATCACGATGCCGCCCGTTTTTTTGTTCGGCACGCCCTCTATCTCGCGCCCGAGGTGCCACTGGATGGAGTTTATGCCGCTTTTTCGGCTACTGCCCGTACCCACGACGTCGCCTGCGTAGACGACTTCTAGCCCGCTTTTTTTAAGCTCGCGGATCGCTTCTAGGCTGCCCGGCTGACGCTTAACTAGCATCGCGTTTGCATGCAGCGGGATGTCTGAGCGCGTGTATGCCTCGCTAGCGGGACTTAGATCGTCGGTGTTGGTTTCGCCGGCGACCTTAAATATGACCGCTCTAATGCGTCGCGGCAGGCTCTCGCGCGCCCTAAACCACTCCGCTTCCGCCCACGAGCGCAAGACCTCTAGCCCAAATTTATTGCTTTTAGCAAGCTGCGCTACGTCGTTAAAATAATCATGCACGAAAATCGTCTCTTTTAGCACGTTACAGGCGGCCTGAGCTACGGCCTCGTCGGCGTTTTTTAGGCTTTCAAGCAGCACTATGACGCTGTATCCGCCAAGCATCGGCCGCAGCAAATTTACGGCGGCGATTTTATCAAGGCCGCTTATCTCAAGCCCGTGATTTATAATCTCGTTTAAAAACTCCGCCTTTACCTTCGCCGCGTCGTCTACGCCCGGATTTACGCGATTTGCGAGTAAATTTACGAGCCGCTTTATCCTCTTTTGATTTTCATCTAACCTTGCGGCGATAATCGCTTCGCCCTCGCTGCCCGGCTCCATCGGTGGCACGCGTCCTGAAAGTAAGCCTAGATACTCCCTCTCGTGCACACTTTCAAGCTTTAAAAGCTCGCAAACTTTTCTGGTCTGCTCCTCGTTTAGCGGTAGCGGCGGCACGCCTAGGGCCTCGCGCTCTTTTACGTGCTTTTCGTACTGCGTGAAAAAGTCCATCGTTTATCCTTATTAAAATTTACGTAATTTTAGCAAAACAAAGCGAAATTTGGCTAAATTTAAGCACTTGATTTTAAGGAATTACGATGCAAAAAGCGTATTTTGACTCGCCTATCGGCGTTTTGGAGATTTGCGGCGACGAGAGCGGAGTTTGCGAGCTAAATTTCGTGCGAGATTTTGTCCGTACGGACGTAACGGATGCAAATTTAAAGCTCTGTTTAAGCGAGCTTGAAAGGTATTTTAAAGGCGAACTTAAAACCTTTAAAACGCGGCTAAATATCGGCGGCACGGCATTTCAAAGGTGCGTTTACGAAAATCTGCAAAAGATCGCTTACGGGCAGCGCGTGACGTACGCCCAGCTGGCAGCGATGACGGGGCGGCCGAAGGCGTTTCGCGCGGCAGGCTCGGCAAACGCAAAAAACAAAATCCCCGTCATCGTGCCCTGCCACAGAGTCGTCGCCTCAAACGGCCTTGGCGGATACAGCGGCGGCGAAGGGCTAGCGACTAAAATTTGGCTTTTGGAGCATGAAGCGAAATTTAAAGACAAAGCTTAGCGTCTTTAAAATTTAACAGTGCAATTCGTCCAAACAAGCACAAATTTGACGGCTTAATTTTAGTTAAGCTCAAACCTGACTACACGAAGTACGGCACCGTTTTTAGTCGGCAAAACGCGAGGTAAATTTGCCGACTAAACCGAGCAAATTTACTAAAGTCTAAATCTAGCAAGCAAATAAACTCAGCCCGTTTCAAAACTCAAATTTAAATACAAAGTCGCCGGTAAATTTGAGGCGAAAATCTATCCGCAAAAAAGTTAAAAATAAATTTAAACCGCAAACAAAAATGCAAATTTGGCTCAAAACCGCGCCGCTTTGGCTTTTTGCGCCGTCTTGCTGGATAGTAAAATTTATCATCCAAAACCCCGCTCAAAAAACATCAGCCAAAAACATCTCTTAAGCCGGCGCAAACCGCTAAAATTTATTATTTTTGCCCTTGGCTTGCGTGAGATCCCTACGATTTAAAAACCATACTATAAATAGAAAAAAGGCGGCTATTTTTAAGCATGCGTAGATTGAATCCATGCGTCTCTGTGGCGTTTGCAGTTCATCTTCGTAGCTATATTTGACGTAAACCTTACCCGCATCGTCTTCTAGCTGCAAAATTCTATTTCCTAGCGGCACTACCTTGCTATATATAACCGCCCTCTTTTTTATGAGCGGTCTATACGACTCGTCATCTCTGCTATCTATGTAGTATGACACCGCTGAGCCGTCATCCAGCCTCAGTTTTAGCTTTCCGTCGCCTTTTAGACCGTAGTTTGCAGACTCCACCGTCCCTACGTTTTTCGTTAGTTCGTTTAGCGGTTTAAAATCGCTATAAAAAATCATATCCTTGATAGTAAATACGATCAAAGTAAGACACAAACCGACCATAGCCATCAAAAATGCCGAAAAGATACTTCTTAAGGCAGAGCCGTTACCGTAGTAAAATCCCCTTTTTATAAAAACTACGTATAAATATGAGTTTTTGATTTTTTCTTTAAATTTCTCCAAATTTAACTCCCATTACTTGATACTATTTATCCGCAAAAACTAGCGTAAATGCGCCGCTAGCAATCAGCGCGATACCGATCCACTCTCTAAAGCTCGGGCGCTCGCCTAAAAATATAACAGCAAAAATGACGACCAAAACGACGCTAAGCTTATCTATGGGCGCTACCTGCGACGCAGAACCCATCTGAAGCGCTTTAAAATACGCCAACCACGACGCGCCGGTAGCCAGTCCGCTAAGCGTCAAAAATAGCCAGTTTCGCGCGCTTAGCTCGCCAAGCGGCTGCCACTTTTTAGCATATGTGAGAAACAAAACCAAAGCTGCTGCGATAACGAGCGTCCTGATAAAAGTCGCGAAATTTGAGTCTATACCCTCAAGCCCGACTTTGGCGAAAATCGCCGTAAGCGCGGCAAAAACCGCCGAAGCTAACGCCCATAAAGCCCACTCTTGCATGATTTATCCTTTGCAAAATTATAGTCAAATTTTACGGCAAATTTAACTCAAAAGGAAACAAAATTTAAAATAAAAAATAAGAGAAAGCTGCAAAGCGGTTAAATTTACTAGCGCCTTGCAGTCAAAATAAAAGGAGTCAAATCAAAACGGCAAGCCAAATTTATCCAAACTTGCCGTTTTGATGGATTAAAATTTCTTTTTCCTAACGTCTTCTACGATAGCTTTTGCCATGTTGTCCACTTCGCTAGTTACCCTGCTCGTGGCGTTGGCTATATTAACGTTTTGTTTAGTGAGCTCATCGACCTGGGCAATGCTTTGATTTATCATATTTATAGCTTCGCTTTGCTCTTTGATGTTTTCGCTCATCTCGTTGATCCCTTGAGCCAGGACGTTTGTGTTGGCTTCGATTTCGCCGAGACTCTTTTGCGTGCGTTCGGCTAGCTTTCTAACCTCGTCGGCCACGACGGCAAAGCCGCGTCCGTGCTCGCCTGCGCGCGCCGCCTCGATGGCTGCATTAAGTGCTAGTAAATTCGTCTGATCGGCGATGTCGCGGATGATCACGATGATATGCTTGATCTCATCGCTTTGCCTAATGACGTCGACGGTTTTTTGACTAATAGCGTTCATCGAGCTACTCATCTGCTCTACGGCTGCGGCGCTTTCTTGGAGAGAATTTGACTGCGTGCTAGCGCCCTGAGCTACTTGCTTCATGGATTCGTCTAGCATATGGACTTTTTCTTCTAAAATTTGAGCTTTTTCTAGGTTAAACGCGAGCATACCGGCTATCTCTTCGCCAAGTTCGTTCGTAACGAGCTCGACGTCGCCTTTGGCGTCTGCGATCCTTGACGTGAAATCAGATTTTCTAAAATCGTTAAAAGCTTTTTGGATCACGTTTAGATCGCTACCGACTTTGTGCTCCAAAACATCTAGCATTTTATTTAAAACGTCTTTTAGCTCGACTAGTTTCGGGTTGGCCGGGTTGTCGGTTATCCTAGCTCTTAAATTTCCGTTTTCTATCTGCTTTGCGGCCTCTACGGACTGAGATACCGCTCTGGCGTCTTGGCTAGCGTTGTCGCAAATTTTAGCTATATTGTCGTTTATCAGCTTGCTCATTACGCCGAATTCGTCTTTTGTGTTTACTTTTGAAACGACGGGCTCTTTTGTCTCGAAATTTAAAAATTTAAAGAAGCTGATCAAAGCGCTAGTGATCGTATTGATCGGGCTAAGCGATCTTTTGAGCAAGAAATGCACGATCGCAGATAAGACGAATATAAATATAGCGGCCAAGATAAGCTGAATCTTTAAGATAGGCAAGGTGTGCGTGCTAAAGATATTTTGATCCATCGCCGTTACCGCGAACCAGCCTTTATCGTTTAGCTCAAGCATATAGGCGTAAACGTCCTCACCCTTGCTATTTTTATATGCTATCAGTCCATTTTCGTCAAATTTCTTTTCTTGATATTGTTTGATTATGCTTTTAACTATGTCGTTAGGCTTGCCGACTAGATCTTTGTTTGGGTGTATGATAACATTGCTATTTTGATCGACGACGAAAGCGTAGCTATATGCGGTTTTGCTGATTTGAGATATATTATCGCTTAGCGCCTCGATAGACGCGTCTATACCGGTCACTCCGACGTTTTTGATAGGTGCGGCAAATGTTATAACCATCGCATTTAACGAAGCGGCCATATATGGATCGGTATACGTCGGCCTGCCTTCGGCTTTAGCTTGTTTGTACCAGCCTCTCACCCTCGGATCGTATCCTGCTTTATTTTGGCCGTTTGATCTAAACATAGCCCCGTCCTCATATCCGGCATAAATGAGAGCGATCTCTTTTCCGGATACGGCTTTTGCCTGAGATAAAGCGAAATTTATACCGTCCGCGTTTCTTTCGCCGTCGCTTTTTTCGCCTATTTTAGCTAGACTCTCGGCCATCTTTTCTATGGCGTATTGATTGCTCTCAAAAAAGTTAGTCAACATGACTTTAACGTCTTTTAAAATTTGCTTTTGAGTTTGAATCACTAGGTCTACGGTTTTATTATGAGCCGTATTGTAACTAGCTAAAGATATCGCCGAAAACGATATAAAAAGCGCCAAGATGAGCATCAACGATATTTTATTTGCGATTGAGCGCATTTACTTTCCCTTTATTAAAAGTTTAATACGCGATTTTATAACTTTTTGTATTAAATGTTACTAATCTCGGAATAGTAAATTAAATATTAAATAATAATTTAAGGTTTTGATTTTTTTATTTTATTGCGGTTAAATTAGTAATAAAATTCAAATTTAGGAGCCAAAGCTCCCAAATTTGATATTAAAAAATTAAAATTTATTTTTTCTCACGTCTGCGACGATATTTTTAGCCATGTCGTCGATCTGTGATGTGATCTCGTTTGTGGTATTAACGATGCCGATATTTTGCTTCGTGATATCGTCAATCTGGCTCACACTTTGATTTATCATATTGATGCCTTCGCTTTGCTCTCTGATGCTCTCGCTCATCTCGTTGATGCTTTGAGCCAGTACGTTTGCGTTAGCCTCGATTTCGCCGAGCGATTTTTGAGTGCGTTCGGCTAGCTTTCTAACCTCATCGGCAACGACGGCGAAGCCCCTACCGTGCTCGCCCGCGCGAGCCGCCTCGATAGCTGCGTTTAGAGCTAGCAAATTCGTCTGATCGGCGATATCTCGGATGATCACGATGATGTTTTTGATCTCTTCGCTTTGTCTCATGACGTCGCCTGTTTTTTGACTGATGGCATTCATTGAGCTGCTCATCTGCTCGATCGCGGCCGCACTCTCGTCGATCGCGCTTGCTTGTTTGCTTGCGCCTTGCGTTAGCTCCCTCATGGAGTCAGCGAGTATTTTTGCTTTCTCTTCGAGACTTTGAGCTTCGCTTAGATTTTCTCTTAGCATGTTGCACACCGCATCGCCTGCGCTTTGCAGTCCCAGCATCATATCGCGCAGGTCGCTTTCGATGTCGTCTTTTATATCCACGCGGGATGTATAGTCGTTTTTATTGTATGCGTTTAGCACCGCGGCGATATCTTTTAAATTTGACGAGATAGAGGCAAAGAAGCGGTTTAACAGCTCTTTTAGCTCGACTAGCGCAGGGTTGTTAGGCGTCTGGGCGATCTTGGCGCCGAGATTTCCTCTGATCATCTTGTTTGCTACGCCGTTTAGCTCGTCGATCATCGCGCTATCTTTTTTGATACCGTCAATGACTTTGTCGATGTTTTCGTTTATGGCGTAGCTCATTAGTCCAAATTCGTCTTTTGTAGTAACTTTTAGTTTATCGGGAGCTTTTTGCGTCTCGTAAGTGATAAATTTAAACGTGTCGTCAAGCTTTTCTTGGATAGTTTTTATCGGGCTTAGAGATTTTTTAAGCAGTACGTAAACAAATAGCGAAAGCGCGATGATAAACACCGTAGCTAGCACAAGCTGAGCTTTTAAGAGCGGCAAGGTGTTGCTAGAAAAGGTATCCGCGCCGATAGCGGCAACTACTAGCCAGCCTTGTTCGTTGATAGGTATAAGCTTGGCTGTTACATTTTCGCCTTTGTAGTTGACGTATGGGATCAGGCCGTTTTCGTCAAATCTTTTTGCTGCGTATTCTTCCGCTAAATATTTACTCGCGGGGACGGTTTTCCCTACATTTGAGGGATCGCTATGCATTAGTATTAGACCGTCTTTATTCATCACGTAAACGTAACCGTATTCGGTCTTGCCCATATCAAGGATTTTTTTACTTAGAGCGTCGATCTGGATATCAAAACCGATCGCGCCTACAAATTTGCCGTCCTTTACGACCGGTGCGGCAAAACTTATAACCAGCGCGTTATACGTAGCGGCTTTATAAGGCTCAGTATAGATGGGCTTGTTTGCGGCTTTTGCTTCCATATACCAGCCGCGTTTACGAGGGTCGTAGTTGTCTTTTTCCGGAGTTAGTCTAGTGCCGTCCGATTGAAAAAAATATCCATCGTCTTCGCGGCCGTAAAATACAAACGAAACCAAAGAGTTTGCATTGTCTTTTTGAAATTTAGTCTGCGCCATGTAGGCATCGCCATCATTATCCGTCTTTGCTACTGCCTGGGCGATTTTGTTCGCAACCTCCATGTAGTCGTGAAAAAACGAATCCATGACCGCGTCGACGTCTTTTAAAATTTGAGCCTGATTTTGGCTAACGAGCTGAACGACCTTGTTCTCGGCCGTATAATAACTAACCGCCGAAATAGCGGCAAACGAAACAATCAGCGCGACGATGAGCATCAACGCGATCTTATTCGTGATAGAACGCATTTTCTCTCCTTATATTTTTTCTTAAAATTAAAAAATTATTCTACTACTTTCAAAGTTAAATAAAATTGAAATTTAGCATAAACTTAGCTTTAAAAGCAAAATTTGATCCAAATTTATACAAGTCTGCGAATGAAAATATAAAAATCCCGTTTAAAGCGGCAAAAACGGGGTAAAAAGGGGTAAATTTGTATAAAGAAACGGTATAAATTTAATCCAAATTTATATAGTTACGAGTCAAATTTAACGGTTAAATTTTAAACGCCTCGCCGAGTCAAATTTAACCCGGCGAGGTTTTATCAAATTTAAGCTGCAGATTTTAGTTCGCGGCTTAAATTTAAGCGAATTTCGGATCGCTAAACGCCGTTAGCTCAGGCGCCTTGCCCGTAAATTTCTCGATATTTACAAGCGCAGTGTGGCTGATGTTACCGTTTCCTAGCTTGCTAGTCGGGATATCTATGGTTAGGACGTTTGGCGAGCCGTTTTTGCAAAGACCCGCGTCAAATCCGTCGTACCATACGCCCTCAGCAAGCTTCACGACGCCCTCTTTGATATCTTGCGTCACGTATGCGCCCGCTAGCACTTCGCCGCGCGCGTTAAATACCCTAACCAAATCGCCCGTTTTGATACCTTTTTTCGCGGCGTCTTTAGGGTGTATCCAGATCGGCTCGCGGTTTGCGATCGCGTAGTTTACGCGCAGAGAGGTTTGGTTTAGCTGCGAGTGGAGGCGATCGGTCGGATGCGGGCTTAGCATGTGTAGCTCGGCAGGTTTATCTTTCATGCCTAGCCACTCGATCGGCTCAAACCACATCGGATGCGCTTTGCAGTCGTCATAGCCCATTTTCTCGATGGTTTCAGAGTAAATTTCGATTAGGCCGCTTGGCGTTCCTAGAGGATTTAGCACCGGATCCTCTCTAAACTCGCCAAATCTCACCCACATATCGCTCTCAGGCGTCGAGGCAAAAGTTACCGGCTTATTTTCATTCCAAAACTCCTCAAATGGCTTCATATCGGTTTCAAAATCAGGTATGGCTTTAACCTGCTCGTACGCCGCGCCGTAGTACTCCTTAATCCAGTCAAATTCGTCCTTGCCGTTGTCGGTGTAGGCTACGACTAAATTTTTAGCGTATGCCTTGCAAAGATCGACGAAAATTTGATAATCGTCACGCGCTTCGCCGTATTTTTCCACGACTTGCTTCATCGGCACTATGTTCATATTCGAGTAGTCGCCCGTCATCGTGACGTCGTTGCGCTCGTACGCCGTAGTAGTCGGGAATACAATATCAGCCATCTTAGCCGTCGGAGTCCAGTAAGCTTCGTTTACGACTACCGTGCGAGGTTTGCGCCACGCTTCTAGCAGGCGGTTGGTCTCTTGATGATGAGCAAAAGGATTGCCGCCGACCCAGTAGATAAAGTCGATATCCGGATACGTTATTTTCTTGCCGTCGTGATCGATCACTTTGCCAGGATTTAGCAGAGCGTCCGCGATACGAGCGACGGGGAATGCATAGTTTGTCGCCTTTTGCAGCCAGCTTTGACCCGTACCCGCAACCGCTGCAGCCTTAGCAACGAAGCGGCCGTTTGCGTCAAATTCTCCGCTATCGGTACCGATAAACTCGCCCTCGTCGTTAAATTTACCCACGCTTGCGCTATTTACGCCGCCGATGACTGCGCCTTTGCAAGTCGGAGCGCCGCCGTTTGAGTAGTGGTAGCTAAGGCCAAAACCTCCGCCCGGAAGCCCGATCTGTCCTAGCATAGCCGCCAAAGTTACCATCGCCCAGTGCGGCTGCTCGCCGTGATGCGCGCGCTGCATACCCCAACCGCTCATTATCATCGTGCGGTTAGCGCAGAAAGTGTCCGCAAGCTCTTTTATGAGGCTTGCTTTTAGGCCGCAAATTTTGCTTGCCCACTCCAAATTTTTAGGCGTGCCGTCGGTTTTACCGAGCAGATACGGCAGGAATTTATCAAAGCCACTCGTATAGGTTTCGATGAAGTTTTTATCGTATTTGCCGCTCTCGTATAGGTAGTGCATCATGCCTAGCATCATCGCAGTGTCGGTGTTTGGCACCGGAGCGATCCACTCGGCCTTATCAAAGTACTGCGCCGTTTCGCTTCTTATAGGGTCGATTATTATGACTTTTATGTCGCTGCGTTTTTTTAGCTCTTCAAAGTACTTAAAGCCCTGCTCGTCGGTGCTTGTCCACGCTATGCGAAGGGTTGCCACCGGGTTTGCACCCCAAATGACGACTACTTTTGAGTTTTCTAGTACCACAGGCCAGCTGGTCTGCTGCTCATATACCTCGATGCTGCCCACGACGTGAGGCATGATGACCTGGCTAGCTCCCGTAGAATAATCGCCCAGAGACCCCACGAATCCGCCGCTAAGGTTCATAAATCTATGAAGTAAAATTCTCGAGTTATGCACGTTACCGCTTGATTTCCAGCCGTAGCTACCCGCAAACACGCCCTCTAGCCCCTTTTGCTTTCTAGTCTTTTTTAGCTCTCTAGCTACTAGTTTTATCGCGTCTTCGTAGCGTACGCGTACCCAGCCGTCCTTACCTCTTAGCTCAGGCTTTGGCGAATCCGGATTTTCTAGGTAGCTTTTGCGTACCATTGGGTATTTTATACGTGATTTATAGACCATATCGGCGGTGTAGTGCTGCAGCGGATTATACACTTCGCTCGTTTTTTGAAACGGCTCTGATTTTACGATCTTGCCGTCTTTGACGCTAACTTTTAGCATGCCCCAGTGAGCAGCTGTTAGCACCTCGCCGTTACGTACGTTTGCCGTATTTAGCTCGGCGCCGAGTAAATTTGACGCCGTTACGCTAGAAAACAAAGGAGCTGCCGCAAGAGCCGCTCCGCCTTTTAATACATTTCGTCTTTGTAGGTTCATTTTTCTCTCCTATTTTTATTTCTCGGTCGAATAAAATCCGACCTCCGAGCGGAAGCGCAAGCGCTCCCTGCACCCACCTAAAGTCCCTACTGCGTAGGGTACCCTGTTAAAATTTACTTCACAAACTGGCAAAGCCGGTCTTTTGCACGGACTCAAATTTAAGCTTTTACGCTCAAATTTGACCGCTTTCTAGTCCAGCGAGTCAAATTTGACGGCTAAAAGCCTCGTTCGCGCAACCTAGCCCGCAAAGCTGCCGCTCAAATTTAGCGCGCATCTCGTCTTACGCGCTAAATTTACCATCCGCCGAACCTTCAAATTCGGCGTTTAAAAAAACGGCTTTTATAAAAATCTAGCTCCCGCAAATCTCGTCCGTTTGGGAGCGCACCAGGCGTAAATCCTCGTCAAATTTACGCACCGCTTTTTACTTTTTCGCCACGTTCACGTCGGCAGAGTGCTTTTGCAAGTACTGTATTACCAGCCACTCGTCGTCTTTGTCGATTGCCGTTCGCGCGATCATCGATTTTAGCAGGTTAGGCCACTGATTTGCCTTGTAGTGCGTGGTTTGATGTAGCGAATGACACACTCCGCAGCTCTCTTTGTAAATCTCGCCGCCCTTAGCAAAAAGCCCGCCTAGATCGCTCGTAAAGCCGTCTTTTTGCGCATAGACCACAGTCTCGACCTCGTCCCATTTGCCGTTAGCGCCCTTTTTTACAACCTTGATCTCAGGCGTCGCGGTTTTGGCAAACGCCACGGCGATGACGCGCTCGGAGTCGCTAAAGTAAACGACGTTGCTAACGGCGGGATTTTGGTAGCCTTTAACGGAGATTTTCACGCGGTCGCCCTCGTTCGCTAGTATTTTTACGGCATTAGTCGGCAAGAGCCTACCTATGCTTTTTTGCGACGTCGCATCGGCGTAAACGTCTTTTACCGACGGGCTATACACCTCGCCCGCCGCAAATAGCGAACAGGCTAGCAAGCTTGATAGTAGGATTTTTTTCATTTTGCTCCCTTAAATTTAAGATGTAAAAGGATTATATAAGAAAAGTATGATGAAAGTATGATTTTATGAAAATATAATTTTATATTTGCGCGGTTCATGCCGTAAATTTGCAAGCAAAATTTGCAAATTTAGCGGTAAAAACTTACGAAAAAATACTAATCTCGGTTTTAAATTTTAAAAGCGAATTAGGCAAGGTTGTTAAAAGTAAAATTTAAAGCAGTAGCCCGCAAAACGCCCGAAATTTAGGAGGGTTCGCGGGCCAAAAATCCTACTCCGCGCTATAGCTTGAGAGCATATCAAAAGTAGGCGCGAAAAAGAGCGCTCCGGTCATCGCCGTACTAAAATCAAGCAATCTATCATAGTTGCCGCGCGGCTCGCCGATAAACATCTTATTTAGCATCGCTTCAACCGTCGAAAACGTGCTAGCATACGCGATAAAGTACGTCCCCGTCACGCTCCCCTCGACAAAAGGCATATTTCCGCGAACGACTTTTTTATCATCTCCTACGTTTGCCGCGGCGGAGTGCGAGTTGCTAGGCTTTTCATCCTCGCTCATCTCGATATCGTCTGCCTTAGTGCGGCCGATAACCTTTTCTTGCTCGCTCACGCTAGCTGCATTCCACTCTCTCATTTTGTGTTTATATTTTTGTACAAACACATAGCTTCCGCCCTTAAATTTCGCATCCTCGTCACCGACTTTGGCAAAATAATCTCTATCCTCGCCGTTTGGATTTTCCGTACCGTCTACAAAGCCGATGATCGCCCTGCCGTCGTGGTATTTAAAACCCTGAGTTTCGTCTGCGAGCTTGGCAAATTTAAAAAGCTCGGCCTTTATATTTTGCGCCATATCAAAGCAATCCGCCGCATCAAGCGCCCTAATATGCACATGGATATCGCCCGCGGTGCTTACGGCTTCGTGCTTGTCGCCTTTTATCGCTTTAAAATTTACAAGCTCTTTTGGTAGCGGTTGCGGGAGTCCTAGTTTTAGCCACGCGTCGCGCCCGATGCCGATTACGCAGTTTACGTTCGCCTCCGCGCCAAACCTTACTTTAGCCGTTTTGTTTAAATTTACAACCAAAGCGCAAAGCCTCTCAAAGCCCTTTTTACAGGCGTTTTCGTCGCCGCTTAGCAACCAAGTTTGAAAGACGGTGTTATTGCCCGGCGCCTGCGTGACTTCTTGCGAATTTATTTGCATATTTTCTCCTTAAAGTTGATTTTAAAATTAGCAATTCGCATTTTACGACTTAAATTTTAATTTATGCTGAATTTACGCTTTTAATAAAACGTAAATTTTAAACGGATTATAATCGCCGAGTTTTGTATTAAATTTATCATTGCGGTCTTTGCAGACGCCAAATTTAAAAGCGCCGCATTTTGTATTTAAACTATGAATTTTTGATTAAGCCGTCTTGCCTCAGATATAGCTCGTTTGACTCACGGTTCGTTGATTTTGCTCGGCTAGGATAAGCGCATATCCGCTGCCCTGCGCGTTTTGGATGAGTTCGGGGTAGAGTTTTTTGCGTAGTTTATAGACGAAGCTTCGTATCGCGTCGGCAGTGCAGCTACCATCCTGCCAGACGCACGACTCGATCATCTCAAAGCTCACGATGTGGCCCTGATTTTTTAGAAAAAGATGTAGTAAATTTTGCTCTTTTTTCGTTAGCGCCACGGGCTCGCCGCCCTTTGTTAGCTGCCTACTAAAGGCGTTAAATTTAAAGCCGTTTTTTAGATCGACCTCCGCGAAATCGTTTTTAAATTTATTCGCCGCAAAGCTCATTTGCATGATTAGATCGCGCTTTTCAAACGGCTTTTTTAGCACGCCAAAACTCCCTAGCTCTATCGCGCTAAGCACGTTCTCGTCGCTATCATATGCAGTGAGAAAAATAATGGGCACGTCTTTATCCAGCCCCCTTATGCGAGCCGCCATCTCAAGCCCGTTCATATGCGGCATGTTGATATCTGAAAGCACCAAATTTACGCCCTTTACTTCAAAAACTTCCAGCGCTTCTTTGGCATTTGCGCAGGCGTAAACCTCGCTCACGTAGTTTTCGACCGATATTTTGATACTTTCGCGCAGGCTCTCGTCATCCTCGACGATGAGCAAATTTACGCCGTTTAAGATATTTTTTATTTTGCTATACACGCTAGCCTCGTTTCTTGCTTGTGTTTCTTAAGTTTGCAAACTAATTTTCAAATTTATCGCCTCGTCTAAATTTCGCCCAAAAATAGCGTAAATTTAGTCGGATTCGCCGCACTTTCAAGCTCCAGCGAGCCGCCTAACTTTTTTACGGCGAGCTCCCTAGCTACGTTTAGCCCCGTGCCCGTGCCCATATTTTTCGTCGTAAAAAACGGCTCGAAAATTTTATCGCTATCCGCCTTGACTCCGCCGCCGTTATCGCTCACGCTCACGCAAAATAGCTCGCCCGCTCTCTTTAGCTCGATCAAAATTTGCGGCGTTTCGCATCCGCCCTCAACCAATGCGTCCTTAGCGTTTGAGAGCAAGGAGAGTAGGATCTGCCTCACGTAGCTAGCGACGCTTTTTAGCTCGTATTTGCCGCCCTCGTAGGTAAATTTTAGCTCGATACCGTGAGAGTTTAGCTCGGGTCTAACTATCAAAATAAGCTCGTTTATGATATTAACGAGATCAAATTTCACAGCCCCCTCGCCACTGGCGTAAAAATTTCTAAACGCCTTTATCGTTTCATCCATGAGCCTTAGGCTCTTTTTGCAGGCTGCTATTTGAGCGGGTATGCGCTCAAATTCGCCCTCACTCGCGCACTCCTCGATGTTATCTAGATACAGCCCCAGCGCGCTTAGAGGTTGGCGCTGCTGATGCGAGATGGAGTTTATCATCTCGCCTACCAGCGCGGTTTTGGCGTGAACTAGCACCGAGCGCCTTTGCTCAAGCTCCTTTTTTTCGAGCTCCTTTTCGTGCGTGACATCGGTGACCGCGAGGATAAATCCGTCAAATTTCACCCCGCCCTCAAGCACGTTCGAGACGTTTAGCCTGAAGCTTTTTTCACCCTTTTTTACGATAAAATCGCTCGAGTTTAGCGGGCTATTTTTGAGATTTTCAAAGCTTTTTAGCTCGCCCAGCCCCTGCGCCGCAGCGATCATATCGTCAAATTTAGCTCCGTAAAAAATTTTTGGCGTCAGAGCGAAAATCCGCTCGAATTTTTTATTTATAAATTTTATGACGCCTTTTTTATCCGCGTACAAAAGCCCCAAATTTAGCGTCTTGGCAAAGGCTCGCGCGACCTCGCTAGGCCCGCTTGCGTTATTCTTTGTAACCCGCGATATCAAGTCCAAAGCCCTTTAACGCAACAAAATCTTTGTTCTTATTCGCGCTTAAAAGCTCGATGCGGCTGACGCCTAGTTTGTGTAAAATTTGCGCCCCGATGCCGTAGTCCTTGACCTGTCCGCCGCACTTCTCCTCGCCTTGTAAAAACACCGCGACACCGCCGTTTTTAGCTAGATACTCGAGCGAACCGCGCAAATCGTCAAATTTATCCGAGCAAAGCAGCTCTACATCGCTTGAAATTTGATGAAATTTGACCGCGGTTTTATCCTTTATCTCGCCGAAAACAAAGGCATAGTGGCGCTCGCCCTTGTGATCTAGGATCTCGCATTTTAGGGCGTCAAAGCCTACTATCTTAGCCGCGCTTTTTTCTTTTATCTCGATTAGGCTTTCGTGTTTTAGACGGTACTGCACGAGCTCGGAAACCGAGACCATATTTAGCCCGAATTTCTCGCAAAACGCCTCTAGATCGGGTCTGCGAGCCATATTTCCGTCCTCTTTTACGATCTCGCAGATGACGGCTGCTTGCGTTAGGCCGGCAAGCTTGCATAGATCCACCGAGCCTTCGGTGTGTCCCGTGCGGCTTAGCACGCCGCCTTTTTTAGCGATGAGCGGGAAGATATGTCCAGGGCGCACGAAATCCTCCGGCTTTGACATCGGATCGGCCGCTAGGCGGATCGTGACGTCGCGCTCGTAGGCGCTCACGCCCGTGGTCGTGTTTTTGGCGTCTATGGTGACGGTAAACGCCGTCTCGTGGCAGGACGTGTTTTTATCCACCATTAAATTTAGCTCAAGCCTCTTTGCGATCTCCTCGTTTAGCGCAAGGCACAGCACGCCTTTTGCGTGAGTTATGGCGAAATTTACCTTTTGCGTATCGCTAAAGGTCGCCGCAAATACGAGATCGCCCTCATTTTCGCGATCCTCGTCGTCGACCATGACGACCATTTTGCCGTTTTTGATGTCGTTTATGGCCTGCTCTACTCTATCCATTGTTATTCCTTGTTTAAAATTTAGGATAATTATACATTTTTAGCTTTAAATTTAGGCTTTTACGCGGACTTGGATTGAGATTTTACGGACTTTTAGACGTAGTCAGACGCGGTGCAAACGAATTTTGGTTAAATTTAAACGAAGCGACCAGGCTTGTAAGTTTTTGTTTAATTTTTACGGATTTATCAAATTTGACCGATTTTGGGTATAACCCGCACCTTGAAAATGCTAATGTTCAGTTTAGCGATAATAATATGCGTGAGGTAAATTTTGCGCGTCTTTGTTTTGGTTAAATTTGCCAAACCTTTAAAAAAGGCAGACGGTAGGAGTTTGGCTGTTTTTATGACGACGACCAAATTTGATCAAACTCGCCGCCGACTGCTTACTATTTTGGAAAAAAATTGCCGACCTAAAAGTGCAGACACGCCTGTTTGACGTTACGCGAGCGGTAAGTCATCTTAACATCCTACCTCGCGCTTTACTCGCACGGTTTTATCACCCACTCCCAGACCGACAACTACGGTTGCGATACCGACACTTAAATCTGTTTTTTCGAACAACCGCAAACACTTTTAAATAGTCGATTTTCTAATTTAATAAATCTTATATCCGCCAAATTCAACCTCCTCTTTCTTGTATTTTGTACTAATCGACGCATTTGCATACAAATTTGCGACAAAGACGGAAGCATTTAAATTTGATAAATTTTACTGTTTTGGCTTGATTTGATATTTTGCGCCGAGCCTTGCAAATTCTTTAGCAAAAAATACGTTTAAATCGCGCAGGCTGTCGTCGTTCATTTGGATAAGTTTTAGGCGGTTTTTCTTATAAATTTTGATTTTTTTGCTTTTTCTTTTTAGGTATTGCGGCGTCTCAAGTCCCCAAAATTCGATATAAATTTTGCTTTGCGTAAGGTAAAAATCGCTAACGACGCGCTCTTTGGTCGGCGCTTTTTTCTCGTAGATAAAATCTATGCCGCGGTAAAACAGCCAATTTGCCACGATGAGCTCGGCACGGCTTTTTACCGTATCGCCGCTATCGCTTTTGTATCTAGTTTGCTTGATTTTTTGCTTTTTAAATAGCTTTAAAGTCAGCAAAATAATTACAATCAGTAGCAAAACGATTAAAATTTTTGGTACGTCAAAGCTCATAAGCAATTTTCTTTAATGCGAAATTTTGATTTTTCGGAGTAAATGAAGGAAAAATTAGATTTGGTTGCGGAGGACGGACTTGAACCGCCGACCTTCGGGTTATGAGCCCGACGAGCTACCACTGCTCTACTCCGCGATGAAATTTGAGTGGATGGGGTAAGAGGATTCGAACCTCTGGATGATTGGACCAAAACCAATTGCCTTACCGCTTGGCGATACCCCAGCCTGTAAAAAGAAAGGTGATTATATATATTTTTACCTTATTTGTCAAGCTTTTTGGCAAATTTTCGCCGTTTTTTTCAAAGTTTTTCCATAAAAGCCGTGCTATACGAGCCGTTTAAGCGTCTGTTTATATCGTCCTGCCAGCTTGCAGGCAGCGCTTCTAGCGCTCTAAATTTGGGCAATAAATCCAAATTTTCGCTCGGATTAAAAAATAGCTTGTTTATCTGCATTATGCTTAGAGCATTTTCGTTTTTTTGCAAGATCTCTACCTCGCAGCCGGCCTTGCACGACCCGTTTTCAAGCACTTTATAGTACCAGCCGGTTAATCCGGTGACAAAAATCTCTTTGGCTAAATTTGCATTTCCCCAGCGTTTTGCGAGCTTAAAACACGGTTTTCTAGGCTGGGTTACTTGCAGCACCAGCGAGCCGATTTTATGGACGTCGCCCACATTTACGCTAGTTTCATCTAGTCCGCTAACGGTCAAATTTTCGCCCATCGCGCCTAGCGGCAAATTTTTAAGCCCAAGATAAGCTTCCCACGCGGGATAGTTTTCTAGCGAATTTGCAAACACGGCTTTATTTACGCCGCCGTGATGCTTGGTGTCGGCGACCTCGTCGCCCTCAAAGCCAAGCTCGTTTGCGTAGATTTCGCCCGTCTGCGCATTTTTAAATATCGCCGAGCGCCAAGCCTTGCCCAGCTCGTCCGTGGCCGCCACGCTGCCGTACTGCCTTGCTTTACCTATCAAGAGCGCTTTTACGAATGCCATCTTGTCCTCACGCCACGTTTTGTAGATTTAGCCTGACCTGCTCGCCCTCGTCGTTAAACTCAAATCTCACCGCCCTAGCCCCGAAGCTCTTTGCGATCGCCTCTAGCGTGTCGCGCGCGGATTTGTGAATCTTGGACTGGAGCTGATTTATCAGGCGCACGGACATCTTTTCGACCTCGGCGCGCGCCTCCTCGATGAGCCTGTTTTTATCCTCCTCGCTAAAGCTGCTACCGAAAAATCCGTTTAGCGAATCAGGCAACAAAAATGGGATAAATTTGCCGTTTTTCTCGTCGTAAAATTTCATATTCGCGATCGAAAATTTGTATTTGCAAGGCGGCATCTTGATGAGATACTCCTCGCTCGCGACGTTTACGATCTCTAGGCGCGGGCTAGTTAGGTCGTAGATGAAATTTATCTCAAACTCAAATATCATCGAGAGCTTTTTCTCGCTCACTAGCCAGCGTAGATACTCCTTGCCGAAGCTGCCGAATGCATGGTCGGTCTTGGTCACGATCTCTTTGCTATAGACCTGAAAAACGGATAACTCGCCGATGGATTTTAGCTGCGATATCTCGGTGCTAATCTGCGTCGTAGAAGGCTTTTGCACAGTTTTTAAGGCTTTGTTAAATCTAAAAATCATAAATACGCAAATCGCTAGCAAAATCGCTAAAATAAGGCTTATAACATCTATCATCTTTGCTCCTTTAAAAGGCGATTTTAGCGAAATTCGTTAAAATAATCGTTAAATTTGAGCTTTTGGTTGTTTTACATCGGTATAAATTTGGATTGTAAATTTAAATTTAGCGAGCTTTTAGGGTCGGCGCGATTTGGCAAAACCCGCACCTTTAAGATACGGGTTTAAATTTGACTCAAATTTGCTCCAAATTTAGCAAGCAAATTTGAGCTCAAATTTAACCGCCTAAAACACCTGAATAAATTTAAAATCATGCTCTCTGAGCACTTTTTTAATGAGTTCTTGGTGATCCTCGCCCTTGGTTTCCAGCGTGATCGTGATATTAGCGTCGCCGTACTCTAGGCTCGTGGAGAAGCGGTCATAGTCGATTTTCACGATATTGGCATTTGCGATCTTTAGGCTATCGGTTAGGCTCATGAGCGCACCGGGTTTGTCGATCAGCGTGATTTGCAGCGCCATCTTGCGGTGGGATTTGATGAGACCCTTTTCGATGATGACGTTTAGCATTTGCACGTCGATATTTCCGCCGCTTAGCACGATGCCGATACGCTCGCCGGCTTTAAATTTGACCTTGTTGTGCAGGATGCTGGCTACGCCGACCGCGCCCGCGCCCTCGACCACGATCTTTTGCGTCTCGAGCAGGAACAAAATCGCGTTTGCGATCTCCTCGTCATCGACCTGCACGAACTCGTCCACGCACTCTAGGATATTTGCCAGCGTCGTCTCGCTAGCGTCTCGAACCGCGATACCGTCGGCGATCGTGCGCACGGTTTTTGAGTTTATGCTTTTTTTAGCGCTAAAGCTGTTAAACATCGCAGGCGCGCCCTTCGCACTCACGGCGACTACGCGAATGTCTGGGTTTACCTGTTTTACGCAGCTTGAAATACCGCTGATTAGCCCGCCGCCGCCAACCGGCACGACGATAGTCTCAAGCTCGGCCAGATCGTCAAGCATCTCAAGCCCCACCGTGCCCTGCCCGGCCATCACGTACTCGTCGTCAAACGGATGGATAAAGCTCATGCCCTGCTGCTTGGCGTATTCTACGGCGTAGGCGTAGGCCTCGTCGAAGTTGTCGCCCTTTAGGATAACTTCGGCACCTAGATCTTTTGTGCCTAGCACCTTTAAAAGCGGCGTGGACTCGGGCATCACGATGGTAGCCGGCGTTTTAAACTCGCGCGCCGAGATAGCTACGCCTTGGGCGTGATTGCCCGCACTTGCTGCGACGACGCCTTTTTTGCGCTCGTTTGAGCTTAAATTTGCGATTTTATTATACGCGCCGCGGATCTTGTATGCGCCCGTGCGCTGGAGGTTTTCTTCTTTTAGGTAGATGAGCGCGCCGCTTGCGAGGCTTAGTTTCGCACTGTAAGCAAACGGCGTCTTATACACGAAGCCGCTTATCGTGCGCTTGGCTTGGATTATTTTATTTAGAGAGATCATTTTGGCCTTTCGTTTTTTGTTTAAATTTTACTTTTCGTCGCTTTTGCTCGCGCGTTTATTTACCGTATTTTTGCTTACGTTTTCTTTATTTTTATTTATATTTTCGTTTTTGCCGTTATCTGCTACGTTTACGGCGCTACCTCAAAATCGTGCGTCACCGTCAAATTTAGACCAATCAAGCCTTTGAAGCTCGATTTTTTATACACTTATCCTGCACGAAATTTATCCCGTTTTCGCGCGCGACCGCTTCTGCTGCGTCGTTTGTTATGCCCAGTTGCAACCACAGCGTTTTCACGCCTTTTTTGACGGCGTCCTTTACTAGCTCGCTAGCAAACTCTCCCTTTCTAAACATCACGGCGATGTCGATATTTTCATCTATTTGGGTCAAATTTCTATAAACCTTGCGCCCTAAAATTTCATCAAATTTTGGATAGACGGGAAATACGTTAAAACCGCTCTCAATGAGAAATTTCGCCACCTCGTTGCTAGGCTTGCTCTCATCAGGACTAAGGCCCACGACCGCGATATTTTTAGCAGAGGATAAAATTTGCCTTAAGTCGCTAGGCATTTTTACTCCTTAAAAGCACGCCGCACTCGATGTGAGCTGTGTTTGCAAACTGATCAAAGACGGCAAATTTAACCGCCTCGTGCGTCGCGGCAAGCTGCGCTAGATCGCGTTTTAGACTTTGCGGCGAACAGGAGATATAGATGATATTTTCGTAGTTTTTGATGAAATTTATCACGCTCTCATCAAGTCCCGCGCGAGGCGGATCGACCAAAACGTGCGAGAAGTCGTAGCTAAAGATATCAAGCTCTCTTAAGCGGTTAAACTCGCGCTCGCGCCCAAACGCGCTCATTAGCTCCTCGGCGCTCATTCGTAAAAATTTAATGTTATCTACGCCGTTTAGTTCGCAGTTTTTAAGGGCATTTGCGATCGAGCCTTTGGATATCTCGGTCGCCAAAACGCGCTTAAATTTTTCCGCCATCGGGACGGTAAAGTTGCCGTGTCCGCAGTAAAGCTCGAGCAGATCCGCGCCGCACTCTACGCAGCCCTTCGCCCATGCGACCATCTTTTCGTTTACGGCGGTGTTTGGCTGGATAAAAGCTCCGTCGCCGAATGTAAATTTATAAATTTTACCGCCGATATTTAGGCTATCTAGCAAATTTAACTCGCCGCTTAGCAGCTTTTGCCCCTTTGCCCTTGCAGCGATCGTTACGCGGTGACCGGCAAGCTCGCGCGCTAAGCTTTCTATCTCGCTCTGCTCGGCCTCGCCTAGGCGCTTATGATAGAGCAGCGTCGCTAGTATCCCGCTCGCGCACGAGATAAACTCGGCGCCAAAGAGCCTCTCTTTTAAAATTTGATTTTTCATAAGCGCTTCAAGCAAACGCGGCATCAAATTTGCGATAGGAGCGGCTACTTTTGGGCATTCGTCTATCATAATCCGCTTGGTTTTGGCACCGTGCATCGTGTATGCTAGATCGACCGCGCTATGCCAAATATCGTGCCAAATTCCAAACTCCGCCCTCGTGCGGTAAGCGGCCCTCTGCGAGGCGAAAAACTCAAATTCGCCGCGGTAAAACGGTTCAAATTCGCGCCTTATGAGATCTTTTTTAAATTCAGCCTGCTCCTCATAAGGCATATCAAGAGTGCAGCTACCGCACTCTCCTAAAAATTTACAAAACTTATCGGGCAAATTTAAACCTTTTGCCCGACGAATCTAACCACTAATGCCGTCACCAAAAGCCCAAATGGAAGCACTATCCAGATACTTAGGCCAAGCGCGGTCGGGAAGTATCCCGCAAAAATACTAATCGCGCAAACGGCAAGCGCATAAGGCATCTGAGTCTGGACGTGATCGATGTGGTTACACCCCGCGCCCATGGACGAAAGTATCGTAGTATCCGAGATCGGAGAGCAGTGATCGCCGAATATCGCGCCCGTTAAAACGGCTGAGATATTTACTATCATATACGCGTGCAAGGCGTCGCCCTCTAGTCCGCTGTGCATGCCCACCGCGCTAGCTAGCGGTATCGCAAGCGGCATCAAGATACCCATCGTGCCGTAGCTGGTGCCGGTAGAAAAGCTGATAAACGAACCCAGCATAAAAATCGCCGCCGGAAGGACGATCTTTGGCGTAGACTGCGAAAGCAGATCGACTAGGTAGCGAGACGTGCCGAGCTCCTTGATCACCGAGCTAAGCGACCAAGCAAGAAGCAGGATGATGATCGTAGTTATCATGGTTTTCCAGCCCTTACCCCATGTCTCTATCGCCTCGCGCACGGTTAAAATTTTTCTATAAACGGCCATAAATATCGCCACTATCGTAGCTAACAAAGCTGACTGAAATAGCGCCACCGATGCATCAGCTGCGCCAAAAGTAGCCTGGAAGGTGTGGAACGTAAGCGGATGAGCCTTCGCGCTCTCAAGAGCCTCGCCCTCAAGCGAGCCCAAACCGCTAAAATAAAAGCTAACGAACGCGCCCAAAATAAGCACCAAAAGCGGCACGATCGCGTTTGAGCTTTGTAGTTTTATGTTTTCTTTAGGCTCTAGCGTCTTATCCTCGACGTCCTCTATCATCGCTCCGTCGCGTCTAGGGTGTAGTTCGCCCGCTCTAGCTCTGCGCTCGGCTTTTAGCATACCGGCAAATTCGCGCCCCATAAATGCGGTGCAGACGATAAAAAATAGCATGAAAAGATTGTAAAATCTATAAGGCATCGTCTCGACGAAGATGCTAAAAGCGTTTACGTTCGTTATGCCGATGAGCTCGTAGCCTTGTTTGATCAGCGAGATCTCAAGTCCGACCCAAGTCGAGATGACGGCTAGGCCCGCTATCGGAGCGGCGGTAGCGTCGATGATGAAGGCTAACTTTTCGCGAGAGACTTTAAATTTGTCCGTTATCGGGCGCATGATCGGGCCCACGATGAGGGAGTTCGCGTAGTCGTCAAAAAAGACGAAAAGTCCCATCACCCAGGTTGAAATTTGAGCCGAAACGCCTGTTTTAGCCTTTTTGCTCAGCCATATCGCCACGGCCTTGGTTCCGCCCATTTTGGTGATGAGCGCGACCACGCCGCCGATACAAAGCACCTGAAGCACGATGCCCGCGTTCCAGCTATCGGCCAGCGAGCCCACGACCCTTTTTACGATGTCGGTAAAGCCCTTTACGAAGGTCATCGGGATGCTTGAGTCGATGACGTTTATGAGAAACGTACCGCTAAAAACGCCGATAAACAGCGACAAAACGACGTCTTTGGTGATAAACGCCAAAACTATCGCCACCACGGGCGGTATGAGCGTCCAAAAGCCGAAAATTTCGGCATTTTTTTTCGCTACTTCGGGATCTACGGCTAGCGCCAAGATCGGCAAAAGCGACAAAAATAAAATCTTTTTCATCAAAAACTCCTTTTTGTTTTTCGTCGGTTTAATCAAATTTTCCGCCCCGCGTGCCATCGGTCGGTATTTAAGGCGTAAATTTAGCTAAATGCGGCTTAAATTTTTGTTTTAAATTCGCTTATCGGCCAAAAATTTTAGCCCTTTATTAAAATTTATGTTAGAAAAGAAGCTTTTGTGGAAATTTTGCTTAGCACGATACCAAACGGCAAATTTAAATTTGCTCGTAGTTTAGATTTTGTGGGAAATTTTAGCTTTGATTTATCGGTCGAATTTGATATTTAGCGCGCCGCGCATCATTTGCACGAAAGAAGGTTAAATTTAGATTTTGTTTCAAGATTGAGCAGGCTGGGCAATGTAAATGCAGCCTCGCTTCCGCCGCTCAAATTTAGGCGACAAGGCAAGCGAATTTAAGCTTAACCCAGCCGACGATCACGCAAATTTAACGCCAAAAGCCTACTTTTTTTCGATAAAAAGCCCAGCCCAAGTCTGCTGCGTCGCCATCGCTTCGACGACGTTGATATTGACGCGGTGAGGCATATTTAGGCAGTTTAGCACAATCTGCGCGATATCCTCGGCGGTGATGTACGCTACGCCTTCGTAAACAGCATCGGCCTTAGCCTTATCGCCGCCGAAGCGAACCTCGCTAAACTCGGTCTTGCATATGCCCGGAGCTATCTCGGTCACGCGTATGCCGGTGCCGCGGATGTCGTTGCGCAGATTTCTACTAAACTGCTTCACAAAAGCCTTGCTCGCGCCGTAAACGTGACTGCCCGGATACGGCCATGCGCCAGCTGTCGAGCCTAGATTAAAGATATAGCCGCTCTTTCGCGCGATCATGAGGGGCAAAACCGCCTTAGTCGAGTACAAAAAGCCTTTGATGTTGGTATCTACCATCGTCTCAAAGTCCTCGATACTAGTCTCCGCCGCGCCTTCAAGCCCCAGCGCTAGGCCTGCGTTATTTACGAGCACTTCGATATCGCGAAACTCCTGCGGCAAATTTGCCACGCCGTCAAAAACCGCCTTTTTATCGCGGATATCTGCGACGATGATGTGCGTATTTCCAAGCTCCTTAGCTAAGGCCTCGAGCCTTTCCTTGCGGCGAGCGAGCGCTACGATCTTGTAGCCTTCGCGGCTCAGCATCCTAGCTATCGCTTCGCCAAAACCCGACGTAGCTCCCGTGATAAAAGCCGTTCCTTTCATATTTTCTCCTTATTCGGTGATCAAATTTGACTCAAGCCCCATCGCCCTTAGATACTGCGCATTGATCTCCTTTTTGCCGATGATCGCGTAGTCTAGGGCGTTTAGTCCGTTATCATCAACCGCCTGCACGTCCGCGCCGCTATCTACCAAAAGCTGCAATATCTCCACATCAGCCGCCCCCGCCGCGCTCATGAGCACGCTTTTTGAAGCCGCGTCAAAGTCGCAGAGTTTCACGAAGCTCGGTAGTTGGACGCTCAAATTTGAGCTATAGGCAAGCTTGGTGCTAAGGTCTATCAGCCTTTTGTTTACCAGCGCTCCATTTTTGAGCAGAAATTTGACCAAATTTATGTCGTTTAGCTGTACGGCCTTAAAAAGAGGAGTGATACCGAGCAGATTTTCGTAGTTTACGTCCGCGCCGCTAGAAACTAGGAGCTTTACGTTATTTAAATTTTTAAGCGCGAAAAACAGCGAACTCTCAAAGCCGTAGTTTAAATTTACCCCCGCACGCAAAAACTCTCTTATCACGTCCTCGCTTTTTTCGTAAAGAAGCGCGGCGTTAAAGGCGTTTTGCAGCGAGCTTTGCGAGACGGCGCCCGAATATATCGCCTCATTTATGCCGTATTTTGTAAAGGTCGGGTCGCTAACTTTCCTCGCAAACTCGTCCATATCGCCGTTTTGCAAAGTCGCGGCGGCAAATTTTAAAAACTCGTTTGCGACCTTCGAAGCATAATAAATCGCGCTGCCTTCGTCTATTTTGAAATTTGATTTGTAGTAGTTTACCAGCGGCTCAAGCGCGGCGTTATAGTCTTTGTTAAAGTCCTTAAAAACCGTGAAGTTACTTAGGCTTTGATGTCCCCAGTAGCGAAGCCTGGCTCTGTTTTGCGATACGAATTTTTCGTATTCGTCTGGACTCTCTAGCTCTTTGGCATAAATTTCGGGCGCATAGGAGGCTTTTAGTATCTTAAATTTAAACTCGTTTAAATTTTTAGTCGCTAAATTTCCGACGCAAGCAAGGCTTTCGGCGCGGATCTTTTGAGCGGCCGAGAGTAAAATTTGCGCCTCTTTTATCCCCAGGATAGAGTCATTGCAGTTTGGCTCAAATTCTCCCGAAAATGTTAAATTTTGCGAGAAAAACCGCTGCTTTTCAGTCAAAGCGTCATCGCAGCTAAAATCTGCAAAAACAAAAGAAAACGACAAAAATATCGGCAAAATAAATCTCATCGTATGCCTCAATATCTTTTAATTTTGATAATTCTACCAAAAAATAATTTGGTAAAAATAAATTTACCGCTCATTAAAGCAAACGTCCGCAAACGCGGCTTTGAGCTTCTCGTAAAGCGGAGTAAAAGGCACGCCGTTTACGCGCACTTCGGCGATAGATGTGATAAAGTTCGTATCTCCGCTCCAGCGCGGCACTAGATGATAGTGTACGTGCTCTGCGATACCCGCACCGCCTGCTTTGCCTAGATTCATCCCGATATTTACGCCCGCCGCATTTAGTTCGCGTTTTAAAATTTTCACGCCCTCGCGCACGTAGGCGCTCATCTGCGACCACGTCTGCTCGTCTAGGCTTTCGATATTATCGGTATGCACGTAAGGTATCACCATAAAGTGCCCCGGCGTATACGGATAGAGATTCATGATCCCAAAACACCGCTTTGCGCGGAACAAAACGCCAGTCTGGGCGTCTTTTTCGGGATGATTTACGACGCTACAAAAGACGCAGCCCTGCTCCTTTTTGCCAAAATACTCGCTCCTCCACGGCGCACAAATGTGATCCATCCTAGCCCTCCTTTACGGTTTTTACGGCTTTTGCCAAGTCCTCTTGCCTCATAAAATGCTCGCCTATCAAAAACGCATCGGCTCCTTGCGCATGAAGCTCTTTTAGCTGCGAATGCTCGTAGATACCGCTTTCGGCGACGATGGCGCTTGCGTTTTTGATTTTAGAAAACAACTTCTCGCAAAGGCTCATATCCATCTCAAACGTGCTTAAATTTCGGTGATTTACTCCGACTATCTTTGCGCGTGCGAAATTTGACTTTTCCACATCCTCTTCGTCGTGCGTCTCCACTAATGCCTCAAGCCCGAGCGATCGCGCGTAATCAAGCAGCCGCTTTAACTCGCCCGCGCTAAGAGCCTTTGCGATAAGCAAGATAAAATCAGCCCCGTAAACGAGCGCTTCTAAAATTTGATACTCGTCTACGATAAAATCCTTACGAAGTAGCGGTAGCGAGCTTTCGCTTCTGATGGCAGCTAGATACTCTAAATTTCCTTTAAAAAAATGCGGCTCAGTTAGAACCGAGATGGCGTTTGCGCCGCCTTTTTCATACTCTTTGGCTATCTCTACGGGCGCAAAATTTGGCCTTATCAGCCCCTTGCTAGGGCTTGCTTTTTTGACCTCGGCGATGATGCGATACGGCTCGTCTGAGCTACTTTTTAGCGCTTTTACCGCGTCTTTTATCTCGCGAGGATTTTTGGCTGCGAGTTCTTGTAGCTTTTCAAAAGGCGTTTGCGATTTTCGCAGCGCCAAGTCCTCTTTAGTTCGTTCGATTATCTGATCTAGTATCATTTTTTACCCTTTTTTAAGCACCCTTTGATAGCGTTTATGTGCTCTTTGCCTTCGGGCGAATTTACAAATTCCTCGTCGTGCAGGACTTGTTGCATTATCTCGTCGGCCTTTTTGCACTCGCCAAGCTTATAGTATCCCCATGCTAGCGAGTCTAGATAAAACACCGAACCCGGCTCCAGCTCGAGGGCTTTATTTACCAGATCTATCCCCTTTTTCGCGTCTATATCGTGATCGATGAGTAGGTAGCCGTAGTAGTTTAGATATAGCGCATTATTTAGTTTTACGGCCGATTTTTCAAAGTTATTTATGACTTGCTTTAGGCTATCTTGATCTATCTTTTTGGTTTGTTTGTTTGTGTCTCTTTCGTATTGATATATCGCCATTTTGGCTTGATATTCGAGATTAAAGCTCTTATCAAAGGCCTCCTGCGCCTTTTTATAAGCCTTAGCAAAATCCCCCGTCGCGGCGTAAAGATCCATCAAAGCGTCGTCATTGTAGGAGTATTTTTGCAAAAATTTGATCGCACCGTCGTAGTTTTTTTGATAGATATAGACGCCAAGCGCTTTTTCGAGATAGATTTTTTCTTTCGTCGCTTCAAAAAGCCCCTCGTAAACATCGATCATATCGGAGTAGCGGCCGTCCTGCGCATAGATATCTACTAGCGCCGTGCAGGTCTCGACCTCGCAGCCATCGATACGGCGCGAGCTCTCCAGATGCCTGATCGCCTCTTTTTTGTCGTTCATTTTATTGTATAAAAGATCGACTATTCGCAACAAATTTTCCACGCTCCTATCTAGCTCGTACGCACGCTCTAGCTCGCCTAGAGCGGCTTTGTTGTCGTTTTGCATCGAGTAGACGGCAGAGAGCATGACGTGGTTTTTAGAGACATCCTCTTTTTTGACCAGCTCTTGCATTATCTTTGCCGCTTCGTCTAGTTTGTTTTCGCTCATCAAATTTGCGCCCTGTATGCGAAGCACGTCTACGTCGTCTTTTAGTACCTTTTGGCTGAGCGCTAAAATGCTTTTAAAATTTACGTTTTTAGAAAAAAACGCGAGCCTGAGCGCCTCTTTTAGATAGTCCGTGTTTTTGGTTTTTTCGTAAAGCTGCTCGTAAAGCTCGGTCGCCTCGTCGTGTCTGGCGTTTTCCACCGCCAAAAGCGCCTTGATAACGTATAAATTCTCGTCAAAACCGTCTTTGGCGGTAGCAAAACAAACAAGCAAGGCCGCCAATATAAATTTTAAAATCGCCTTATTCCCGCGCATTCTTTCTCCAATTCATTGATTTTATCCTTAAAATAGTCCCAAAACGGAAAGGTGCGGCACTGGCTCGGGCGAAAGTCGTAAACCGAGCAGTTTTTTGCCGTTTCGTCAAAAAATACGCACGCAAATCCGCCCTCATAGGGCTTTTCTTTGAGGCTAAATTTATATCCGAATTTATCCAAAAATCGTGATCTAAACTCGTCCTCGTTTATTTTTAAATGTTCCGCTAGCGCCGAAATTTCCGCCGAGCTTATCCATATATAGCCGCTTTCTCCCGTGCAGCACTTGCCGCCGCACCGCTCGCACTTGCTAGCGTCAAATTCATATCCAAAGCCGCTTTGTCTTAGCAAACTCACTCTAACGCGTCCTTGCTTTGCGTATTTGCCGCGGCAAAAATTTCAGCCGCCTTTTTGCTATAAACTCCGCCTTCAAAAACGAAAATCGGAGGCAAAATTTGAGCTAAGGATTTTGAGCTTTTTTTAGCTTCGATGAGTGCTAAATTTGCCGCGCCGTCTGCTTTTGGATACACAAAACAAAGCCTAGTAAGCGTAAATTTAAACTCGCTCAAACAAAGTAAAATTTCAGCTAGACGCTTAGCGTCGTAACAAAAGCTAAAAACTCCGCGCGGCTTTAGGAGCGAATTTGCCCTACCTACAAGCTCTCTAAGGGGCAAATTTTCGCTGTATCTAGCGGTGCGCAGATGCTCATTCTCGCTTTTTTTCACACCGTCGTGGTAAAAGGGCGGGTTTGAGACGATGAGATCATATCTTTTTTCGCTCTTAAATTTAGCAAAATCAGCTGTTATAAATTCGGCTTCAATACCGTTTTGGCTAGCATTTTCGGCGGCTAAATTTACGTTAGCTTCTAAAACATCAAGCAAGCTAAGCGAAATTTTGGGAAAATCGCGCTTTAAAAGTAGCCCCAAAACCCCGCTACCGCAGCCGACCTCTAGCACCTCGCCGCGCACTCCGCCCTCACGGATAAAGTCATACAAAAACATCGTATCGCTGTTGTAGCGGTAACCGTTTTTGGGCTGAGTGATTATCATCTATATACCTTGATGATAAATCCTTGCTTATCCTGAGACGTTATAATGTCGTTACTATACGATATGCGAGAAAAGTCGCCAAATTCGTCTTTTATCATCTCGCCAGCAACCTTAGCGCGCTCCTTGCCGATACCGAAATTTGCATATGAGTTGATCTTTTCGAGTTCATCTTGCGGGATCACTTTTGCCGCTTTTGACGTGGCGATAAAGTTACCTCGGCTCACTATCGGCGTGATCTCGAAATAATAATTTGAATTATAACTCTGCAAAAAGTCGCTTACCTTGTTTTTGCAAACTTGCGTCGGCCTGTCTGAGCCCGCGCTCATATCCGAGCACTCGACCGAGGCGATGAAAACAACTTTTTTAGGCACTTCGGCTCTAAAATTTAGCTGGATTATCTTTTTTAGATTTTCATTTTCGCTCATCAGCTCTTCGTTTTTAGTTAGTATCTGCGCCACTTCGCCCTTTGCGATGTTTTTTTGTGTACTTGTTTTGGCTAAATTTTCCTTCGTGTCGCTTAGATCTTTAGCTCCGTCTTGTATCTGTTTTTTTAGAGTCGCGAGCTCTGCGTCTTTTTGCGTCAAAAGCTCATTTAAAGCATCTAGTTGCTCTTTGTTTTCCTTGGCTGTTTTGATGTCGTTTTCAACTAAAGTTGTGATTTTGTTATTTAAAATTTTATAGTTTTGGATGTTTTTTTTACCAGCGGCGATCTCGTCTGCTAGCAGTTCTTTTTGGATATTTAGCGACTCGTTTAGATCGACCACCTTGGCTTCCGCGCTTTTTAACGAACTATCTTTTTTTGAGACCTGATCTTCTAGCTCATAAATTTTACCCTTTAGCTCGGTTACGTTTCGCTCGGTGTCTTGACGCTCTTTTTCAAGCTGACTTTTTAGCTTTTCAAACTCCGTTTTGTGCATAGCTAGGATTTTTTCTACCTCTTTTTCAAAGCCTTTTTTCTCTCTTTCGAGCTTTGCTACTAGTTCTTTATTCGTCGCATTTAGCTCGCTATTTATTGACTTTAGTTTGGCTTTTGACTCGGCTTTTTTATTTGCGTTTTCGAGGCTCGCTTCAAGCTCGCTTATTTTTTTCTTGTCCGCGTTTTGCTCTTTTTCTAGAGCCGCTATCCTGCTTTTGGTTAAATTTTGAGCGTTTAGCGCCTGGGCGTTGTATTCGCTCGCGATCCTTTTTATCTCGGTATCTTTTAGCCCTAACTCGTTTGTAAGTCTAGCGTTTTCGCTCTTTAGTTTTGCGGCCTCCTCGGTCGCAGTTCTTAGTTCGCTTTCAAATTTAGCTTTAGCAGAAGTCGCTTCATTTTTTAGCTCGTCGTTTTGAGCTTCGAGCCGTTTTAACGCATTTTGGCTCTCGTTTTGCGTTTTGGCGCTTGATTTGTCAAATTCGCTCTGCTTTTTTTCAAGCTCGGCTTTTAGAGTCTTGATCTCGCTACGAAGCGAAGTCAAATTTTGCTCTAAATTTTTATTTTTTTCGTTTTCTTCCTGCGCTTTGGCTAGTTTTTTGTTTAGCTCGTCGATCGCGCTTAGACGCTGTTTGTCATTAGCGTTAGCAGCTTGTTTTCGCCTAGTTTCCAGCTCGGCTTGTTGATCGTTTAAGAGGTTTGAGATTTCTAGATTTTTACCGACTAGATCGACGTTGTCGTCATAAAGCAGCTTATTTTGAGCGCGCAGGACGCGGATTTGTTCTTTTAGCTCGGTTTCATTGCCTAAAATAGGCGCGTCCGTATAGTTCGCATCCAAATTTTTAGCGTATTGTTCCTGCGGCGCGGTTTGGCTTTGCGGGATCAAATTTTCTTTAATCGGTATATTTACGCGCTCGTTTTTAGATATCTCCTCGACGTTCATTATCTGCACGGCGAGTTCCGTTGGCCTTGCAGACGGCTTCGTAAACTCGAAATACAAATAATACCCGCCCAGCGTGAGCAAACAACCGCAGATAAAAAATAAGACTAAATTTAACGCTCTCAATTCTATTTTTCCTTGATGTCTTGGACTACCTTATGCGCGTGATTTAGCGCGAGCACGATCGAGCCGCCGTTTTTTAGCACGATGTCGCCGCCGATATATAGCCCGCCGACGCTGCTTTCATAGTGCTCGTTTACAACCGGATCTTTATCCGCATCGAGCTCTACTCCGCATTTTTGTAGAAAATCCACCGGAGTCGAGCCGCCGATAGCGTAGACGACCCTGTCGTAGACTCTGATTTTTCCGTTTGAAAAGTGCACTCTCACGCGTCCGGATTCGTTTTCGATCTCCGTGATATCGTGATTTAGTCGCACTTTTAGCTTATTTGCTTTTTCTAGTTCCCATAGCGCCGTTACGTTTACGTCGTTTACGCGGCTAAATTTATCCTTGCGGTAGGCCAGCGTAGTTTTGTTGTATTGGCATAGCTCGATAGCGTACTCTACGGCCGAGTTTCCGCCGCCTACTACGAGTACTTTTTCGCCGCTAGAACAGGAGTTTAGGTTAAAATTTATAACGTTGTTTAGCGAAGGTGGGATCTTATAGTCGGGCTTGTTCGGGCGCCCCATTTTACCGATACTTATCATCACGTTTTTGGCTTGATAGTCGCCCTTTGCGGTGTGCACGAAAAACAAACCGTCCTTTTTCTTTACGCTTTCGACCTCGGAGTTAAACACGGCCTCGATCTTTTCCTCGTCTAGCAGCTTATCGAAATAATCAAGCGTGCTCTCCTTCGTGCCGTCCTCAAAGGATACGATACCGTGGATGGTGCTGTCCTGACCTTTATACTCTTTATCCACGCGCTTATTGTCTTTGTAAAATTTTCTTATAGTTTGACTGTGGTTGTCGCCCTTTTCGAGAAGCAAAACTTTTTTTAATCCATTGGCTCTCGCCTCTACGACGGTCGCGATGCCGCAAGGGCCGCCGCCTATCACGATAATGTCGTAAACATCGCTCATTGTTTCTCTCCGATTTGATAATTTTTCATTAATGTAGCGAAAATTGTATTAAATTTTAAGAAATTCGCGAAATTTGGGGTAAATTTAATTTAAAAGCGGAAAAAGCAGTAAAATTTGAAAGACAAAAGGCGGGCGTGAGCAAATTTGACTCGTTTAAATTCCGTAAATTTACGAATCAAATTTGAGCCTCGCCAAATTTTGATAAATTTAATGCGTCAAATTTAATAGGCGCAAATTTCATCAAATTTACGCCCGCTAAAGCTAAATTTTCTTTAAAAACTCAGCGATTAAAAACGCTAGTTCTAGCGACTGATCGGCATTTAAGCGCGGATCGCACTGCGTTTCGTATCTGTGCGCGAGATCATCCTCGTTTAGTTTAAACGATCCGCCCGTGCACTCGGTCACGTCTTGGCCCGTCATCTCTAGATGCACGCCGCCCGCATGCGTACCTTCTGCTCTATGTATCTCAAAAAAGCTCTGCACTTCGGCTAGGATTTTGTCAAATTCGCGCGTTTTGTAGCCGTTTGCGGCTTTTATCGTGTTGCCGTGCATCGGGTCAATGCTATAGACGATATTTAGGCCTTCACGTTTTACTTCGCGTAGGATTTTAGGTAGCCGCTCGCCGATTTTATCCGCGCCCATTCTGATGATTACGTTTAGTCTGCCCGCTTCGTTTTGCGGATTTAGCGCATTTGCGAGCGCGATGACGTCCTGTGCGGTAGCGTTTGGTCCGATCTTGACTCCAAGAGGATTATGAACGCCGCTTAGAAAATGCACGTGAGCGTCGTTTACGCCGCGCGTACGCTCGCCGATCCAGAGCATATGCGCCGAGCAGTCGTACCAGTCGCCGGTGAGGCTATCCTCTCTAGTGAGCGCCTCCTCGTACGGCAACAAAAGCGCCTCGTGCGAGGTGTAGACCTTAGTTTCGCTAAGCACGGGAGTATTTGAGGCGTTTATGCCGCAAGCCCCCATAAACGCTAGAGTTTGGCTCAGCTGCCTAGCTAACTCGCCGTATTTAGCGTCAAGCTCGGGCTTTTTGATAAAGCCCAGATTCCAGCGATTTACCTCGTGCAGATCGGCTAGACCGCCGCGAGAAAAGGCGCGAAGAAGGTTCATCGTGGACGCACTTTGATAGTACGCCTCGATCATGCGGTTTGGATCGGGCACGCGAGCCTCGGCGTTAAATTCAAAGCCGTTTATGATGTCGCCGCGGTAGCTCGGTAGCTTTACGCCGCCTTGTTCCTCGTAGTCCGAGCTTCTAGGCTTTGCAAACTGACCCGCCACGCGCCCTACTTTTACGACGGGGCAGCGTCCGGCAAATGTCAAAACGATCGCCATTTGTAGCATTACTTTAAACATATCGCGGATATTTACGGCGTTAAAATTTGAAAAACTCTCCGCGCAGTCGCCGCCTTGGAGTAAAAACGCCTCGCCGTTGCAAACTTTAGCAAGGTCTTGCTTTAGATTTCTAGCCTCGCCGGCAAAAACTAGCGGCGGCATCGTCTTTAGCTTATCCTCGGCCTTTTTTAGCAAGGCATCGTCGGGATAGCTTGGCTGCTGCAAGATATTAAATTTTCTCCACGAATCTCTACTCCACATCTTTAAACCTTTTTTAAAAATAACGCCGATTTTAGCTAAAAGAACTTTTATTACAGATAAAATTTCAAATTTTAGCCCCAAATTTGCCCTCGCTGCGCCTTTTTGAGCCATATAAGGTTTGATTAACGACAAATAAATATAATTTCGCCAAAAAAAGCGGAAAAATGCAAGACAAAAATCAAACCAAAATCGGCTTAATCTACGGTCTGTCGGTCTTTATGATCTGGGGCGTTTTTCCTATTTATTTTAAACAACTCAGCGCGCTTTCGGCTACCGAGATCGTCGCTCACCGCATCCTTTGGTCGGTGCTACTTTTATTTTTACTACTCAAATTTGGTCACAAACTAGGCGCCGCAAAGAAAATTTTAAGCAACAAGAAAACTACGTTTTGGCTATTTGTCACGGGACTTCTCATTGCCGCAAACTGGTGGATATACGTCTACGCCGTAAATATAGGCAAGATAGTAGAAACCAGCCTAGGATACTTCATAAATCCTCTCGTAAATATGCTCCTTGGCGTGCTGATTTTAAAAGAAAAGCTATCGCGCGCGGGCAAATTTGCCGTAGGCGTCGTCTTTGTGGCTATTGGAGTGCAAATTTACGACGCGGGCGGCCTGCCTATCATCTCTATTATTTTGCCTATCACGTTTGGATTTTATTCGCTTATTAGAAAGCGCCTTAGCGTGCCCTCTTTAGAGGGGCTTTTCATCGAGACCGCGCTCATAGCTCCTATCGCGCTCGTCGCGCTATTTTTCGTCGCGGCTAGCGGACAAAATCACTTTAGCTTTTCGTGGTTTGGGCTTTTGATAGCTCTTTGCGGGCCTGCGACCGTAGTGCCGCTTTTGCTTTTTAACTCGGCGGCTACTAGGCTAAATTTGAGCACGATCGGCTATTTGCAGTATATCTCGCCTTCGATGCAGCTTTTGCTTGCCGTTTTTTACTACGGCGAGCAAATTAGCGCTCTCAAGGCTCTATCGTTTTTGCTTATCTGGAGCGCGCTTGCGGTGGTTAGCTTTAGCGCGATTTATAGTAAAAAAAGCAAAATTTCATAACCGCAAATTTAAATCAAAAATATACGCGCAGTTCTAAATAATGAACCAAATTTTAGATGTCTACTTGTTGCAAAAAGAAGTTGAAGGAGATATGGGTCGATAGTTTTATATCGACCCGTTATTGACTAGAAAGTCATTTCAAACGTTAGCTTGAAATTTCTTCCGGGAGCATAAAAGCGGTTAATGCCTAAGCTGTCTGATTTGCGAACCATATTTGTGGTACCAAATGACCTTACAGAGCGAGCAGACTCCCACGTGATGTATTTTTCATCGGTTATATTGTATAAACCTAGTCTAAAGGTTAGATTCTTAACGGGTTTAGCATACGCTATCAGATCTATCACTTTATAATTCGAGCTTAACCAATGCGCCCTATAATCGGTCACCTGGCGTCCGTTTATAGGATCTCCGCTTTGTCTTTCGTTTTTCCAAAACATATTGTATGTTTCCTCTGGTTTTTTGGCCGAGGCACTCGTTAAGTACAAATCGGCTCCAAATTTATCATTTTTGCTTGCATAGCCTATGTTGTAAACTGAGGTTTTAGGTTGTATCGCATTCATAGGCACTAACCCGTCGGCATCGGTTAAAATTTTACCTTTTTGTTTCGTAAATTTATATCCTATATAAAATCCACCTAGACTATCCGCGATATCGCTGAGATTAAATTTGGAGTTTATCTCTATGCCATGTACCTTGGCTCTTTGTCTGTTTACGTTTTGATACATATCAAAGTCAAGTGCGCTATTCGCGTTCGTATTTACCCTTTTGGTGCCTTGGTATTCCAAATCCAAGAAGTCTTGGTAATCCGTCTTAAATTTACTAATAGTAATAAAACTTTGGCTTTCGCTATGAAAAGTAACGGCCACCTCTTTGGTTTTGGCTATTTCAGGCTTTAAGTCCACATTTGGTTTTATCGTAAAATCCGGATGCTTAAACGCAAGATATAGCTCATCTGTAGTCGGCGCTCTAAAAGCTTTTGAATATTTCGTTTGAATTCTCATAAACTCAAATGGATTAAAATTTAAGCCCACGGCATAGGAGTTATTTTTATACTCTTTCGGTTGTGCCAGATAGGCGATATTTCGCTCGGCATTCGTTGCATTTAGAGCATCCACCTCGGCTTGCTTGGCATCATATCTCCTTCTTGCCTCTAAGTAATCCGACCAGTTGGCATAATCGCGCCAGCTTGGCTCCCTAAGAGGATTTACCGCTAACGGTATAAATAATCCCTTAACCATGTCGTCAGGGATTTTAGGAGTTTTGCCCGGGATATACTCTGGTTCGTATTTTATTTTATCATACCTATATGCTAGATTAAAATCAAAAAAGTCATTTACTATGACATCGTCCGCTATGTGAAAGACTCCGCTTTTGCTTTCAACAGGTATTAGAAACGATGTTTCCGGATCGGTTCTAGGACATCTTAACGCATCCCACTTATCAGCATCCTGGCAATCTGCACCCGGAGATGTATTTGCCCACCACTTCGGGTCTGCCGCATCATAGCCGGCTCTATTTACCATAGATTTATCGGTTTTTATATATTTTAACCCGTATGTAAGGCTATTTTCCAAACTTAAAAATTCAAAATCTTTACTAAAATCTAAATCAAACTGTTTTGTATTGGTGTCTAAATCCCTCTCTTTCCAGTCTCTCTCCTTATAGCCTTTTGAATTAGGCAGAACAGTTTTATATTGGTCGTTTTGGATAGATTTTTCCCATTTTTGTGTCCAAGTATTATAAGTTTTTTGCGTTACCCTTTTATATGTTTTTCCGTTATGAGTTTCTTCTGTAATATCAAACCTATGCCTGCCGTTGGGAGTGGTATATTGTTTTTTGGACAGGTCAAGATCGATAGTTTCATCGGGGCCGGTCCCCCAAGGTTTCGGTTTATAAAGTTTCGTCTTGCCGGAGCAGTCGAAAATCGAGCAGTCAAAGCCGTATTCGTTGATATTTTTATAAGAAAAATCTCTATGCTTCTTGCCGTCCGAATCGGTAAGCGTGGGGAAAGAAGTGCCGTCTCCGGGCAGCAATTCTCTACCAGTATTAAAATCCTTTCCGTTCTTATCGACTATTTTTGAGCCCTTGGGTTGTAGCCCGATTGAGTTGCTTGTTTCCGCGCAGTTATCACCTCTACAATACTCTTCCGTCCTAGCTCTTTGTTTTATTTTTTGATTTGAGTATGAAATTTTAACGCTATCCCAAAACGGCGTTTCGGTAAAATTTTCATACGCTATTCCTCTATTTGTTCTCTTGCTTAGATCGTCCGTATATCTCTCTCCAAGCTTGGTTTCAAAAAAACCCGGATTTGTAATCGATCGCGGATAAAGCGTGTATGAGTAATCATGCCCTTGCGATCTATTTTCATAATCGTCGTTCATAAAGGTAAATCTATGCTCTTCATGTGGCTGAAAGCCTATTTTTACTAGAGTTCCTTCCTTTTTTATGTTATACGGATCAGTCCTCTCTCTTTCCCTGCCCCTTACGCTATCGTCATATGTCGAATACCCATAGTTTTTAGTCTCATGACCGTTTCTATCAGTCTTGATCACTAAAAAATCAAACCACTTTGCTCGAGCCGCTAGAGTGTGGGCGTGCAGTCTTTCGTCGTTTCTGCTAGAGTGCTCTACTTTAAAGCCGTAAAACCAATCCTTCTTTGTTAAATAATCTCTAGCGTCTTTAGTCTCAAACATAACCGAGCCGCCGAGTGCGCCCGAACCAGTCTTAATTGAATCTGCACCCTTGGTAATCGTCGCTTCTTTCATGTTTTCTATTTCGACGCCATTACGAGTATTGTTAAAATTTCCATAACCTTCGAATATCTCTTTAAAACCTTGCGAGCTTAGCGTTTCGGCCTGATGTAGTCCATCTACCGTAATAGCAACGCGGTTTTCGTCCACTCCGCGGATCGAGTATCCGCTGGCACCCATTCTGCCGGCTTCCACAACGCTTACGCCCGTTTCGTATTTAACCAAATCTCTACTATCAGAAACTTGCTGTTTACTTAGAGTTTGTGCGCTCTTTTTTGTTTCGCCAACTTTTTTAGTAGTCGGATCATCCTCGGGACTAGCCGTAACCTCAACGGCATTTAAATTTACTTCCGAGTCTTTGGTTTCTGCGGCTCCTAGTTCACACATGCCTCCTATAGACAAGGCGCAAACCAACGCAGGAACGATACTGGCTTTATGCATCTTTCATTTTCCTCTCAAAAAATTATCAAAATTAGCTAATTATGAAAATAATTATTAAATCAAGGTCGTATTTTAATAATAGATAACTTAAATACGAATAAAATATTTGTATTTTATTTTAAAACATGATAATGCATTTAAATACTATGGTTTTATAGTAAAAAAAGCAAAATTTCAGTATAACCGCCAATTTAAATCAAAAAAGGATAAACAATGTCATCTATCGCATTTTACGCCGTCATCTGCGTCATAGCCGCGCTAGTGCTCTACGCGCAAATACAAAAAACAACGAGAAAGATCGACGAAAACGGCACTCTAGCAAACAACTCCCCCGAGGCCGTGCGTCAAATTTCGGTGCAAAAATATAAAGATTTTTGCGAGATTATTAACGGCGAGCTAAGGGAGCTAAAGATGAAAGCGCTCTACGACGACGCCCTAAAAAACGAAGATCTAAAAGAAAAATTTTTAGAAAGCCTAAGCGAGATGAGCAAGAAGTTAACGTTTATCGAGACGATGAACACCGCTAGAAACCCCGACAAATGGGAGAGCGAGCTATTTGAGGTACTTAGCCGCCTAGACGATCTCGTCACTGAAAATTTCAAAGACGGCGAGCGCGCGGGCGACGAGATTAGAGAGCGTCTGGGCGCGGAGTTTAGCAAGCTACAAAATTAAATCTTAAGTAAAAACGGGGTAATATCGCTTTTTTGATTTAACTCTATCTTTCTAAGGAAAAAACGGATGAGCTATACCAAAAAAGACCTCGTAACCGCTGCAAATTTAACCAAAGACGAAATTTACCATTTCCTAAATTTAGCCAAGGAGTTTAAGGCATTAAACAACTCCGAGACCAAAAAAGCAAAGTCGCTCTACGGCAAAACGACCGTAAACGCCTTTTTCGAAAACTCGACTAGGACGCGAACGAGCTTTGAGATCGCAGCTAAGCGCCTCGGAGCCGACGCGATAAATTTCACCGCCTCAAACTCCAGCACCAAAAAGGGCGAAACGCTCATCGACACCGTCCATAACATCGTCGCGATGAAAACGGACGTCGTAGTCGTGCGCCACTACAGCTCGGGCGCGGCTAAATTTATAGCCCAGAACACCGACGCTCACGTCGTAAACGCAGGCGACGGCCTAAACGAACACCCTAGCCAAGCGCTGCTTGATCTTTTTACTATACTAGAAAATCGCGGCAGCCTAGAAAATCTCACGGTCGCCATCATCGGCGATATCTTTCACAGCCGCGTAGCGCGCTCAAACATCTACGTCCTAAAAACGCTCGGAGCCAAGGTTAAGCTATTTGGCCCACCGATGTTTTTAACGGGCATGGAGGCTTTTGGCTGTCAAATTTGCTCCGATATGCGCGAGGCTATCCAGGACTCGGACGTCATCATCATGCTGCGTATCCAGCTCGAGCGTCAGGATGATGAGATAGCGTTTCCGTCCGTGCGCGAATACTCCAAATTTTTCGGCCTAACCCAAGCTAAAATGCAATACGCCAAAGATGGCGTCATGATCCTACACCCGGGCCCGATAAACCGCGGCGTCGAGATAAACTCCGACGTAGCCGACGATCCACGCTACTCACACGTGCTAAATCAGGTCGAAAACGGCGTCGCCGTCAGGATGGCGATCCTAGATACTCTCATCAAAAACAAAGGCGCAAAATGAAAACTCTCATCAAAAACGGCACGATCGTAAATCACGACGGTTCGCAAAAAGCAAACGTCCTAATAAACGGCGACAGGATCGCTCTCATCACGGCTGACGAACCAGCAGCAGATAAAGTAATAGACGCTAGCGGCAAGCTCGTGATGCCGGGACTTATCGATATGCATGTGCATTTTCGCGATCCCGGCCTTGAGTACAAAGACGACATAAACACGGGCTCTGAAACCGCAGTCGCGGGCGGCGTAACAACCTGCTGCCCGATGGCAAATACAAATCCCGTAAACGACAACGCCGTCGTCACGCGCGATATGGTAGCTAAGGCAAAAGCTCGCGGCCTCATCGACCTGCTACCAATCGGTGCGATAACTAGCAAGATGGACGGCAAAAAGTGCGTAGAGATGGGCGATATGACCGAGGCGGGCGCAGTGGCGTTTAGCGACGACGGGCTGCCAGTAGCTAGCAGCGATGTGATGAGATACGCGCTTGAATACTCAAAGCACTTCGGTAGCTTCGTCATCAACCACTCCCAAGACTGCTCGCTATGCCGCGGCGGCCACATGAACGAGGGCCGCGTCTCAGCGATACTAGGCATCAAAGGCATGCCGCGCGAGCAAGAAGAAATCATGGTCTCGCGCGATCTGCTACTAGCCAAGCTCACGGGCGGTCACATCCACATCGCGCACGTTAGCTCCGAATGGTCGCTAAAGCTCATCGCTCAGGCTCGCGCGGCCGGCATAAACGTGACCTGCGAGGCGACGCCGCACCACTTTACCTACACCGAGGACGAGCTGCTAGGATATGATACGAACTTTAAAATGTCGCCGCCGCTTCGCACCAGATCAGACGTGGACGCGATCAGAGAAGCTCTTAAAAGCGGCCTCATCGACGTCATCGTGACCGACCACGCCCCGCACCATAACGACGAGAAATTTTTAGAATTCGACAAGGCACCTTTTGGTATCCTTGGCCTGCAAACCCTCGTGCCGCTCACGCTAAATTTAGTCCGCGAAGGCGTGATAAGCTACGAAAAAATGGCGGCTCTAACGTCTTATAACGCGGCTAAAATTTTAAAACTAAAAGACAAAGGCGTGATCGCGGGGGGCTACCTCGCCGACATCGCGATAATCGATCCAGGCTTTGAGTATCTCTACGACAAAAACCTAAATAAATCAAAATCCCAAAACTCCCCGCTGCTAGGCAAAATGCTAAAAGGCGCGGCGGTAATCACGATAAAAAGCGGGAAAACTGTGTTTGAGTTTCCAAACGTCGTGGCGTGATCCGATAAATTTGACGTAAATTTGAAATTTGACTTTGCGGCGGTTAAGGTTGCCGTATGGTCAAATTTAGCAACGACTAAAAAACAAAATTTGAAACCATAGGACAAGTATTGCAAAATAAACCCGCGACCAAAACCGTCAAAAATACAAAAGAGCAGTTTTTTAAAAACATTTTTATCGCTTATGTCGTCGCCTCTTTCGGGATTTTTATCATCCCCGAGGATATATTATCTAGTTGCAAAATTTGCCGCAGTTTCGTAGAAGTTATGAAGCAAATCTTTCCAAATATCCAAATTTTTAGCGACATAAGTCCGTTTAAGCAAGAGATAGAATTTTAAGCGAGCTATTATATGTGGGTACTTGGGCTGCTACTGGCGATAATTTTGAGTGCATTATTCGTTATATCCGGTAAACGCAAAGCTCCGAACATAAGCTGGCCGATATCGATGCTTGGTCTTATACTTAGCACATTTATTATATATGATTATTTCTTTGGTTGCATAGGCGTAGACGGCATAGTTTTACGCGACGGAACTCGTATCGAGATAACGTTTGATACAAAATTTGAAATATTTGCCGTCATAACGGTTTTTCAACTTTTTTTCTCTTTACTTGGACTGTTTTTATCGGCCATCTTGTTGCGAGATTTATTTTTTAAGATTTTTTACCTGGGAAAAGAGAGCAAATAAATTTAAATCCGTTTAAAATTTGCGGTTTTGATATCGGCAAATTTGCCTTGTCGCTGCACAATTTCGACGACTCTATTCAGCCCGCCAAATTTACGACCGACTGCCGAGCAAATTTAACCGCCGAATTTATCAAAATTTAGAAGTCGAAACAGACAAATCCACGCCGCCGCGTCAGCTCAATCGATGATAAAAAACCGATCAAGCCGAGCGCAAGCGACGCAAATTCGTCAAATTTGACTCAAAATTTAGCCTCACGCGTCCTTGCCGTTTATCGCGTACGCCGAGCGCAAAAACACGTCCGTGCCCGATAGCAGCGCGCTCTCATCAAAGTCAAACGCGCCGTTGTGATGCCCTGCGGCGAGCTTGGTACCGATCATCAGATAGCCGCTCTTGCCGCCTGCTTTTTGCACGGCGTGCATAAAGTGCGCGAAGTCCTCGCAAGCGCCGAAATTTAGATCCCGCACGATGAGCTCGTCCTTGATAAAAGGCGACTGGCGCGCGGCGCGCTCGTAGATATCGGTGATCTCCTCGCTGCTATCGCCCCCGCTCGTGCCGCCGGTTAGCTTCACGTCGTACTGCACGCCGTACATCTGCGCGACGCCTGCGACGATGTCCATGCATTTTTGAAACATAAATTCATTTAGCTCGGTCGTTTCGCCGCGCGTTTCGCAGGCGATGTAGCCGTTTGGCGCGATGACGTTTCGTCCCTCGCCCGCTCGCAAAACGCCCACGTTTATGCGCGTGACGCCGTCAGCATGGCGCGTGATACCGTGCATGGCTAGAGCCGCCTGAGCTGCGGCCAGCAGAGCGTTTGCGCCTTCTTGCGGAGCGCCCGCCGCGTGAGCCGATCTACCCGTGAAATTTACGTCGAATTTCGACGTCGCAAGAAGCTTGTTCGTACCGCAGATGATGCCGCCGCTAGTCTTTGCCTGAAAGCCGATATGACCGCCCAGCAGGTAGTCTACGCCCTCCAGCACGCCTGCTTGCTCCATCGGCACGGCGCCTCTGGTGCCCTCCTCGGCGGTTTGAAATATAAATCTAAATTTGCCTTTAAAATCGTCCAAATTTTGCGCGATGAGTTTAGCCATCGCTAGGCCGATCGTGATGTGCCCGTCGTGCCCGCAGGCGTGCGTGATGCCGTCTATATCGGCTCTAAACCCCTCTTTAAACGGTCTGTGCGCCTCATCCTTGCTCTCGGTCACGTCCACGCCGTCAATGTCGAATCTAAACGCAAGCGTCTTGCCGGGCCTACCCGTATCAAGCTCGGCCACCACGCCCGTTAGCCCATCCTCCATCACGGGCAAAAACTCGCGCTCGTCGGCGCTTAGCAGGCTTTTTGCGCGTTCTAGATATTTTTCTTTGTCTTTCTCGCTACCAAGACCTGCTCTAGCTTCGGGTTTCATTATCTCGCGTCCCATTTTTAGGCTGTAGCCGAGCTTTTTTAGCTCACTAGCGATCTTTGCCGTCGTAAAAAACGTGAAAAAACCGGTCTCGGGATGCGAGTGAAAAAACCGCCTATTTTTCACCATTTCGTCTTTTAGTGCTTCGACTTTTGCTGCTACCTCGTCCATTTTTCGCTCCTTAAATTTAGAATTTTTATTATCTTCCTTAAATATATATTATACATCAAGATTAGTTTTAAAAGCTTAAATTTGAGCCGAATAATGATAAATTTAATGCTGATTTTTGCAAGCCGACTTGTTTGGCGTAAATTTGATTTTTGTCCGCGGGGGTATTTCAGTCGGTTTTTAAGCGGCGATTTGCATCAAAGCGGTGCGGGTTTGGCGAGCTAGCCAGTAAAATTTGGGCGATAAATTTGAGTTCAAATTTAAAATGTCGTCAAATTTGAACCCAAATTTACAAAACAAGAAAAAAGAGGCAAATTTGACTTCAGCCGCCGCGCACACCGACTAGCCACTAAACAAACTCCGCGCAAAAGCCCAAATTTGCCCTACGGTTAGCCTATTTTATGCTACTCTTTAGCTTCATTATCCGCTCGTAGGATTCCTCGATACGCTCTTTTGGTATCTGCTTGGCGCCCACCGCGTCCACGACTAGCTGCGTGACGAGCTCCGCGGTCCTGCGCCCGTCTATCTTGTAGTCGCTAAAGAGCATCACGTCGCCGCCTGCGTTGATAAAGTTTATCACCTTTTCTTGCAACGTAAAGTCCTTTAGTCCGCCCATAAGCATGTCGTCGCTGATGACTACGCCGTCAAATTTGAGCTCGCCGCGCAGCAAGCCATCGATGATCGCCGGCGAAAGCGAGGCCGGCAGCTCGGAGTCGCGCTGCATGAGGTAGATGTGGCCGACCATTATCATCTTGGCTTCGTTTTTGCGAACCGCGTCAAAATACGGCTTAAGCTCGGTGTAGTCGAATTTTTCGATCACGACCTTGGCGGTGTGGCTGTCAGCCTCGACGTTACCGTGTCCCGGGAAGTGCTTCATCGCCGCTATCACGCCGCGAGCTTGCGAGGCCTTCATAAACTCGCTTGCGTACAGCGAAACCTCGTCTATATCGGCGCTAAACGCCCTGCCGCGCGAGCCGATGATGGTGGATTTTGGATTTAGCACGTCGGCCACGGGAGCGAAATTTACGTTTACGCCGACGTCTTTTAGCTGCTGCGCCATCTTAGCGTAAAGCTCGCCCGCAGCGGCTAGATCGAGCGTTTTTGCCACTTTTTGCGCCGAGATAAAGGTTTCAAATCCGCTCTTATCCTTAAATCTCGTGATCTGCCCGCCCTCCTCGTCGATAGCGATAAAAATGCCTTTTTGCGCCTCTTTAAATGCGCTTGTTAGCGCCTTGAGGTTCTTTTTGTCCGAGATATTTTTACCGAGCAGCATCACGCCGCCAAAACGCTGATATTTGGCCTCCGAGACGGCTTCTTTGGCGGTTTTTGGATCAGAGCCGTTGAAGCTGACCATTATCATTTGGGCTATCATTTTGCGAAGCGTCGGTTTTTCTTGCGCTTGTGTATCGGCAGCGTTTAGCATAGTCGGCAAACCAGCCAAAAACAGAGCCGAAAAAAGTGCGGCGATAATTTTTTTCATTTCTTTCCTTTTTTTGTTTTTGCGGATTTTACACTATTTTGGATAAATTTAAGGACTCTTGGCGCTGTTTGGACAGGCAGGTGCGGCAAAGCGACAAAATTTGAAATCTATAAATTTGTTGCAAGGTTGCAAGCGGGATAAAATTTAAAGACAAGCAAACACCAATAAAAAATAACGCAAATTTGATCTTGGAGGCTTTGGCGATGTTATTACTCGATTGATACTTATGTTTGGGCGGTATGGATTTGTTGTTTTGCTTTACTAGCTAAAAACAACATAAATAAAGCATGCAAACAGTCGCATCAAATTTAACTTTTTTAAAATTTGCGAATAAAATTCGTTCAGGATTGGAGTTTTTAAAATTTAAATTTAAGCCCAAAACAGGCAAATAGCGGTCCTACAAACCAAATTTACCTCCGCCATAAAGTGCTGCGTTTTAGCCAAATTTTATTTTTTACTTAGTAGATCTCTCAGGCTTTCTTGCACGTCTTTACCGCGTAACATCGCCGCGACCTCGTTTACTATCGGCGTATAGATGCCCTTGCCGGCGGCAATCTTTTCTATCGCGTAGGAGGTGTCCACGCCCTCTGCGACCTCGCCTAGATCGTTTAGGATTTTGTTAAGGCTCTCGTTTTTGGCAAGTCCCAAGCCAACGCGGTAGTTGCGCGATAGTACAGAAGAAGCCGTGAGAAAGAGATCGCCCGCTCCGCTAAGCCCCAAAAACGTCTGATGCTGTGCGCCAAAATACTCGCCAAATCTCGCCATCTCGACAAGCCCGCGCGAGATGAGGCTGGCACGAGCGCTGTTGCCAAGCCCGAGTCCGTCGCAGATACCGCCCGCGATAGCGATGACGTTTTTATAGGCGCCCGCGATCTCCGCCCCGATAACGTCGCTGCTAGCGTAGGCTTTGATATTTTGCGGGAAAAGCTCCGAAATCTCACGCGCCAAGGCTTCGTTTTTAGAGTTTATAACGAGCGCGCACGGAAGGTCGTTTTGTATCTCTTTGGCAAAGCTCGGACCCGATAAAAAGGCCAAATTTACCGCACTAACGTGTTGTTCATAAATCTCGTCTAAAAATCGTAAACTCGAAGTCTCAATACCTTTTGAGGCGACCAAAATTTTCTGTCCGAAGTTTTTAAAATGCTCTTTTAGCCAGCCGCTAACGGACTGCGAAGGTATGGCAGCGACCAGCAGATCACGCTTTAGCGCCTCCTCTAGATTCACGAAATGCGCGCCTTCAAGCTGCCTACGCGAGCTGATGACGCAGTCGTTTTTTTGCGAAAGCGCATGAAAAAGCGCACTGCCCCACTTCCCTGCTCCGATGATGGCTATTTTCATTTTTTCTCTTTTTTGTGATTTACGTTTATTTTAGCTAAATTTGATCGATCCGCTCGCAACCTCAAATCTTGCTTTTGCGAAAATTAAACAACTTAAATTTGACCGCACCGTCCGTCTCTATAAAATAAGAAATTTGGCGCCGTAAATTTACTTTTCGGGTCAAATTTAGCCCGAAACCCGCGCCGCCAAATAATGCTAAATGGCGGCACAAGTCAAATTTATCCTAGTTTTTCTTTTAAAAGCTCATTCACTTTTGCAGGATTAAACGCGCCCTTGCCCTCTTTCATCGTTTGTCCGACGAAAAATCCAAAAAGCTTATCCTTGCCGCTTTTATACTCGGCGACCTTGTCGGCGTTCGCGCTTAAAATTTGATCTATTATCGCTATGATGGCCGAGTCGTCGCTGACCTGCTTTAATCCCAATTTTTCGATGACGGCGTCTACGCTACCCTCGTTTTCCATAAGATAGTCAAGCACCTCTTTTGCCGCCTTGGCGCTTATCGTGCCGTCTTCGATGCGGCGTAAGAGATCTATCATCTTAGCCGAATTTACGGGCGACGTCTCGATCGTAGCGCCGTTTTTTAGGCGACCCAAAAGCTCGACGATGAGCCACGTTACGGCAAGTTTCGGCGATATTTTAGCCTCCACGAGCTCTTCGAAATACTTCGCCGTCTCCACGCTGCTCGTTAAAATAAGCGCGTCGTCTTCCTTGACGCCAAGCTCGCGCTCGTATCTAGCGACCTTTTGCTCAGCAAGCTCGGGGATCTTGATCGCTTCGTTATACATCTCCTCGGGGATCTCGACGGGCAATAGATCTGGATCGGGGAAATATCTATACTCGGCGCTATCTTCTTTGCCTCGCATCGAGCGCGTGACCAAATTTACGGTATCAAAAAGGCGCGTTTCTTGATAAACTTCTTCATCGTATTTGCCGTCTTCCCACGCCGCGCTTTGACGCTCGACCTCGTAGTCGATCGCTTTTTGGATAAACCTAAACGAGTTTAAATTTTTAATCTCGACGCGCGTGTAGAGCTTGCTGTCGCCTTTTGGGCGGATACTGACGTTGGCGTCGCAACGAAAGCTTCCCTCTTGCATATTAGCATCGCTGATGTTTAAAAATCGCAAAATCGAGTGCAGTTTTTTTAAGTACGCAACCGCCTCGCCGGAGCTGCGCAGATCAGGCTCGCTCACGATCTCAAGCAACGGCGTGCCAGCGCGGTTTAGATCGACTAGGCTCTGTCCGCTCTCGTGGATGTTTTTACCCGCGTCCTCTTCAAGGTGCGCGCGAGTGATGCCGATGCGCTTTTTCTCGCCGTTTACGTCTATAAAAAGCTCGCCTTTTTCTACTATCGGTATCTCAAACTGCGAAATTTGATAGGCTTTTGGAAGGTCGGGATAAAAGTAGTTTTTACGGTTAAAAACCGAGCGTTTATTTATAGTCGCATTTACCGCCGCGCCGAAGCTTATCGCCTTTCTCACGGCTTCTTTGTTTAGTACCGGCAAAGATCCAGGTAACGCCAGGCAGGTCGGACAAACGTGCGTATTTGCCTCATCGCCGAAGCTTGTGGAGCAAGAGCAGAAAATTTTAGTTTTTGTATTAAGCTGAGTGTGAACCTCAAGCCCGATAACGACTTCAAACATAATTTGCCTTTTATTTAAAATTTAGGGCTTATTTTAGCAGGATTTTTATTTAAGTTAGATAAAAAGAAGGGGTTGCGCCCGCCGATTTTTAGCGTATTTTAGCTAGCGGACGCGTAAATTTAAATTTCAGTGCTCTTCGTGGCTGATCAAGATCGCGCCGGCAAGATACACGTAAGTAAGAATCATAAAGATAAATGTTTGCAAGCACGCCATAAACGTAAGTAAAACAAACGCCGGGAGCGCAGCGTAAGACGCAAGAGCAAGCACGACCAAAAGGAACAAATCATCGCCCTTGATGTTACCGAAAAGTCGGAAAGAAAGCGATACGACGCGAGACAGATGCGAAACGATCTCAACGATAAACATTATCGGAGCTAGCCATTTATTAGGCCCCATAAAGTGCGCAAAATACTTGACGACGCCGTTTACTCGGATACCTTCATAGTGATAAAACACGAAAACTACGAGCGCTAAAGTAAGAGTCAAATTTAAGCTCGAAGTCGGAGCTTCAAATCCAGGTATTATGCCTATTATGTTACTTACGAATACGATCAAACCGATGGTGGCGACTAGCGGCAGATACTTTCTAGATAGCGCTTCGCTGCCTAGCACGTCCTTGCCCATTGACACGACGCCCTCTAGATACGCTTCGAGGATATTTTGCGTTCCGCGAGGCACGAGTTGCAAATTTTTAGTTGCAAATTTTGCCACGATAAGCACGATAATCGCGACTAAAACGAGATGCCCCGCGTAATTTACCGCGTGGATAACGTGCTCGTTGTCGGTAAACAAAGAAGCGATCCAACCTGTAAACAAAAACAAATTTTCTTGCATGGATTAACCTTAGATTTATGAAATTTAACGGCAATTTTATCCAAATAAACGTTAAAAGTTTTTTAAGCTTACCTCAAATTTCGCCCGAATTTTAGCTTTTTTGTAAAATTTGGCTCAAATTTCGTCGCCGTTTTTTAAAGCTCCCGCTCACGCGAAAAATCTATCATAAACGAGCTTTAGTATCGTCGCGCCCACGACGGCTAAAAACACGACTCTAACAAATTTAACATCTTTTTTCATAACCATATTTGAACCGAAATACGCGCCCAAAACCTGTCCCGCGCCCATCAAAAGCCCGACCGCCCAAAGTATCTGTCCGCCTGCAATAAAAACGGCAAGAGAGACGATATTGCTGGTAAAATTTAGGATTTTCGTATGCGCGACGGCTTTTTTCATGTTTAGCCCGATAAGTGCAACCATCGCAAACGTCCAAAAACTGCCCGCTCCCGGCCCGAAAAATCCGTCGTAAAAGCCTAAAATTAGGCCAAATATCACGTAAAAGGCTCGCGCGTTCATGCGTGCGGCCCTATCCTCGTCGCCGACCTTTGGCATCAAAAGCGTATAGATGAAAATCGCTATCAAACAAAACGGGATAATAACGCGCAAAAACTCGGCGCTCAAAAACAGTATAAGCACCGTACCGACGCACGCGCCGATAAAGGTAAAAACTATGCCAATAAAAACTTCGCGGAAATTTATCATCCCTTTTCGGGCGAAATTTAGCGCCGCGGTGAAGCTACCGAAAGTACCTTGAAGCTTGTTCGTAGCTAGCGCCACGTGAGGCGGCACGCCCATCGCCATGATCGTGGGTAGTGCGATCAGTCCGCCGCCGCCCGCGATCGCGTCTACAAAACCCGCCGCAAAGGCCGCCGCGAAAAATATCAAATACGCCGTAATGCCGAAGTCAAAGTCCATTTTCGCCCCTTTAAAAAGCAAAATCATACTACGAAAAATTTAAAAAATTTATAAAATTCGGCTTTTTGTTTTACTGCGGTTAAAATTTAATAAAGCGGCGAGTAAATTTTGCCGAGCAAGGTTAAATTTAACGGTTTAGGTTGCGGAGCATTTTGTAAATTTTGTGGGCGAGCTCGGAGATTTTTTGAAGTTTTAGATAAATTTTGCAAATTTGAGTTCTATTTAACGGCGGCAAATTTGATATAGTTTTTAAAATTTAGTTTGCGAAACCGCGCAGACAAAATTTGGATATTTTAGAAAATTGATTGAGATTTTGCTTTTTCGAGATAAGGGTTTTAAAATACACGACACGCTAGATTTAAAGCCGCGTTAAATTTGACCGAGTAAGAAAAAGAAGTTCGCCGACCGCCGAGTGCGGCAAATCGGCGAATGCGGGATTATTTTATAACGCCACAAACCATTCTAGCGCCGCCGCCGCCAAGAGGCTTTGGATGGTCGCTGTGGTTATCGCCGCCGACGTGGATCATTAGCGAGTGGCCTTTTAGCTCGTCGATTGTTTTGATTTTCGGAGCTAGCACCGGATAAACCGCGTTACCCTCGGCATCGACGAAAAGCGCAGGCAAATCGCCTTTGTGGCCGTTGTCGTCCCATGCAAACGAGTGTTTTTTGGTGTCGCTTGGATCCCAGTGGCCGCCCGCTTTCATGCCTAGACCTTTTTCATTTGCGCCGCAGTCAGCGTTTTGATGCACGTGAAATCCGTGCGCGCCGCCCTCAAGGCCTTTAAGATTCGGGAATAGGGCCACGCCGTAGTTAGTCTCGACCGCTACTACCTCGCCAACGACAGTGTTGCCCTTTTCGCTTAGTTGCTCCATAGTGACGACTAGGTGCTTGCCTGCCTTTGGATCAAAGACTTTTTCCTCATGCGCAAGAGCGCTAGTAGCAAGTAAGCAGCCTAGAGCCGCGCTAGCTAAAACGATTTTTTTCATTTTTTCTCCTTAAAATGTAATTGCAAGGTAACTATAGCCTAAATTTGATTAATTTAGGCTTTAAATTTTCTTAAATTTAACGCGCCGCAAGGGCTTAAATTTGCCGCCGTTTCGCGCGAGAAAAACCCGTCAAATTTATTTTATCTCGCTTAAAATTTGCGCTAGTTCGCCGCTTTGGCCGATGCGGTAGAGCGCGAAATCGTACTTGATCGGATCGGCGGTATCAAATTTGCAAAGCTTGTCCGTTAGCTCGCGCACGGCCCTAAAATCATAGCTTTTGCGAGAGATTAAGCCCAAATTTAGCGAAACTCGGTGCGTATGCACGTCAAGAGGTATAAGGAGCTTACTTTTTGGCAGGCTTTTAAAAAGCCCAAGGTCGATGTCGCTATCTCGAACCATCCAGCGCAGGAACATATTGTAGCGTTTATACGGGCTTTGCGGCGCTTTTTCGTACGGCTTGCCGAAGAAAAACCCATACCCCTCCGAGCGGTAAGGGTTTAGCGAGTAGATAAATTTGATGAGTTCGTTTACGCCCTCTATCATCGAGCCGCTTTTCTCAAAGCCCGATCTCACCGTGCTTTCGATATCGCCCTGCTTTTTTAGACGCGAAACGGTGATAAAAATCTGCCGCACGTCTTCGCAACTTTGAAAGCGGTATTTATGCCGCGTCAAATTTGAAATGATCTCCTCCTCGCTTTTATCTAGCAGCGAAAAGTCAAGCGAATTTAGAAAATTTACGATGAGTTTTGCGTTGCCGTAAGCAAAAAGCGCACAGATGAGCGAGATCTCGGGCGTTTTAAATTTGCTCGCGACCTGCAGCGGATCGGCGGCAGCAAACAAGTCCGCATGGGTATTTTTAGAGATTACGTTTTGATCTAGGAGGGTTTTTAAGTCCATTTTTAGCCTTTTTGGCCGAGATTTTAAACCAAAAAGGCTAAAAGAAATTTAAATTTATTGTTTGACGGTTAGCAAGGTATCGAGCATCTTTTCTACGGTCGTGATGATTTTCGCCGCCGCGCCGTAGCTACTTTGAAAGCGTATGAGATTTGTTAGCTCCTCGTTTAAATTTACGCCGCTAACGGACTGATGCTCGGACATCGCGACCTTATGGATGGCGGTATTTGCGTCGTTTAGGTCGTTATTTGCCTGCGTCTCGCTAGCTAGATCGGACGTGATGTAACGGTAGTAGCCCTCGATGCTCTCCTGTTTATCTGCGTGTTTGTTGGAGTAAAACACGATTTTATTGTATTGCAGCTGCACCATATCATTTGCGACTTCGTTGTTACCCGGAGTCGGATTTGAGTAGGCTTTTAGCTTGTGCGGATTTTCTATCAGCTCGCTTTTTACGCTCATGTTTTTGGCTTTGTCGCCCTCAAATACCCTATTTAGCCCGATGATACCGGGGAAATTCGTGCCTTTATCGATAAAAGCTACGCTGTATTCGCCAGCGTTTCTTTTCGGTATGACGCCAAACGTTCCCCTGCCCGTCGCCGCGTCGTACTGATAGCTTGCCTGAAAATAATCATCCACGTCGTTTAGAGAGTTGTTATCGCCATTGTCGTCGGTATCGGAGTTAAAGTCGCGCACGATAGAGTTACCGCGAGTATTGTCGTTTATCGAAGTCGAGGCGTTTATGTTTATCGTTTTGCGAGCGACCTCTTGGCCTTGGTTGTTATAAACCACGACGTCAAAGCTACCGTGCTTGATGTCGTTATTAAAATTCATGAGCGTTCTAGAGTCGCTTAGGTCTTTTATCTCGTCGGTTACGGCGTTTTCTACGGCCGATCTTGCGTAGATATTGTTCGTCTCGTTTATGATACCTTTGGCGAAGGTATTTAGGTTGTCGATGTATTTTTGTATCGTTCCGTCCTGAAACTCTCCGCTATCATCCATCCTGCGTCCGCGCAGATCTAGAGCCGAGCCCAGTTTACCGCCCTGGATACGTCCGTTTAGATCGACCTTTTTGCCGTCCTCCCTTTCAAAATAAACGCCCTTAAATTCGCTCTTGCCGTTCATTTTATCTATCTTTAGCGGGTGATAGGTCACGCCGTCGACTATATTGAACCCCGAGATATTTATCTGATGCTTAGTGCCTATGTCGGTTACTGTAGGATCGACGCTAGTGCCTTGCAGTTCGCCCTTAAACACGCTTATACCCGCAAGCTTTGACATAGCAAGCTCGAGCTGATCGCGTTTGTCGCGCAGGTCGTTGGCTCTAGTGTTGCCCACGGACTCGACGCGCACGATCTCTTTGTTTATCTGCGCGATTTGCTTGGCGTATTTATTTATTTCATTTACGGTAACCTCTATCTGCGAGTCCACGTCTTTTTGGATCTTAGTTAGCATGTCGCTAGCTTTGTTTATGCTGGTTGAGAGCGTGCTAGCGTTATTTAGCAAATTTATCTTTTGCGAGCCCTCGGTCGGGTTTGAAGCGAGGTTGTTCCACGCGTTGAAATAATTTTGCAAATCTCTACCTATACCCACGCTTTGCAGATCTGGAAAGCGCTGCGAAATCTCCTCTAAAATTTGCTTTTTGTACTCGGTCGATTCTAAATTTATATTTGAAGTGCGAAGCCTAGCGAATGTAAATTCGTCATGCACGCGCACGACCGTATCGACCTGCGTACCCCTGCCGATATCGCCAGGAATATCGTGAAAAGGCTCTCTAGCAGACTGCACGACGCGCTGTCTAGTATAGTGCTCGCTGTCGGCGTTTGTGATGTTGTGTCCGGTCGTAGTGATCTGCGTCTGCGCGGCATCTAGGCCGCTCACGCCGATGTGCAAAGACGAAAATATATTAGCCATTTTTTAAACCCTCGTTTTAAATAAACTCTCCGGTCTTAGACCGTTTTTGTCGTAGCCGCCGTCTTGCTCGCCTTTAAACATATTTTTTAGCAAGCTATCGAAAAATTCTTTCACTCCGACGACGTATTTTGCGTATTCTTTGTTTTTTGAGTAGAGCTCTTCAAGCTTTGAGCGCATAAGCGCGAGAGATGACTTTACCTCATCGTCGAGGATAGAGCTTAAATTTGCCCCGCCGTTTTCCTTTGAGACTCTTAAAAGCTCTTTATCTAGCAGCGATTTTACGGATTCGAATTTTTTAACCAGCTCGTTTTTGCGTCTGACGCTATCATCGACCTTGCTGTGGTCGGCTAGTTTTATCTTTTCTATATCTTCCGTAGTTTGAGCGATGAGTTCGTCTAGCACCCCCATCGCCTCATCCAAATATCTTTTAAGCATTTTTGTCCTTTCTTTTTACGCAAGGACAAAAAATCTTATAAAAGCGTATCGGCAACGGCTTTTGCAGTCTTGGACATATCTAGTTTATATGTTCCGTTTGCGATCTGCTCGGCTATCTTTGCAACCTTGCTTTCTTCTTTGCCTTGTGTTTTTTCCATGTTTTCGCTCTTTTTTACATCGTTTGAGCGAATGATTTGCTGCGGGCTCATGCCCAGTTTAGCTCCGAGAGTTCCTATCATTTTCAAGCCTTTTTAGATTTGTTAGAAACTAAATCGGCAAATTTTGAAATTTCTTAAGCCCTTTCTTTCAAATAATTGAATAAAAGTTCGCTAAAGCCTAAATTTCCGCTCAGAGCCTTGCTCATCGTATCGTTATACATCGAGTGGTAGATCTCGTCTCCGGCATCCTTGCCGAATAACGGATTTTCATCCTTTAGCGCGATATCTAGCACGCTTTTAACCAAAAACGCCTCAAAAGCGTCGGTTTGCTCTTTTAAAAGAGCGTCTTGTTCGCTCTGAAATCTATCCACGCGCCTGTTTTCGATAGAGCTCGTGGCAAATTTATTATAAGAGCTTAAAGCCGCCGAAGTATCTACGTTTAGCATTATATTATCTCCAAGTCTACGTGTATAGCGCCGACGCGCTTTAGATTTTCCATTATCGCGATGATGTCGCTAGGCGTCGCGCCCATCTTGCTTAGCGCCCTTGCGACGCTAGCTACGGTAGTTTTTTCGCCGCTGATTTTTAGCATGTTAGCTACGGGATCGACTGCTGCGCCGTCTCGCAGGTCGATAGTTCTCTGCTCTGCCAGCGCCTCGTCGTATGAGTCGGGCTCTATCTTTATCGTGATGTCGCCGTGCGTGATGACGACGGGACCTACCGTGATATTTATGCCGCTTACTATCGTGCCGGTGCGCTCGTCGATTACGATTTTATCTAGCGCTTTATAATCCACGTCCAAATTTAACACTCTAGCTACGAAGTCGACCATATTTGCCCCGTTTGGCTTAGCGATCCTGATCGTTCGCGAGTCGACGGCTACCGCGCTATCGACGCCTACGTTTAAATTTACCGCTCTTTGGATGCTTGAAGCGGTGTCGAAATTCGACTCTTTTAAACTTAAAAATATCGCTTCTTGATTATAGATATCGTATGCGATCTCGCGCTCCACGATAGCGCCGCTTGGGATCGTGCCTGCTGTTACGTGATTGCCGCCTTTACTTCCGCCGCCGCGAGATGCCGTCTTGCCGCCTATGGTTAGCGAGCCCTGCGCCAAAGCGTAAATGTCGCCGTCCACGCCCTTAAGCGGAGTCATCAAAAGAGTTCCGCCCTGAAGGCTCTTTGCGTCGCCGATAGATGATATCACGACGTCGAGCTTATCGCCCTGCCTAGCAAACGGCGGCAGCTTTGCGATAACCATTACCGCGGCGGTGTTTTTAGATTTGATATCGTCGGGCTTGATTTTTACGTTCACGCTTTGAAGCATATTTGAAAGAGACTGTATCGTAAACTCAGAGCTACTGCCGTCGCCAGAGCCGTTTAGACCGACGACCAGACCGTATCCGATCAGCTGATTTTCCCTCACGCCAACGACGTTTGCGATATCTTTTATCTGCGCCGCAAAAGCCGATATAGCAAGGCTCAGCAAGCATGCCGCTAATTTCATTTTCGTCCTTAATTTTGTATTTTCAAGTACGAAAAAGCAATTAGCATTCCAAATTTGACGCAAAAATTTTTAAGAATAGTAGCTAAGCGAGGTGTTTCCGAATTTTTTAGATTTTAAAAGCGAAAAGGCGCCGATATTTTCCGGTAAATTTAAGTGACTGACATGCTCGAAAGCGATCAGATAAATTTTGTCTTTGGGCAAATTTATCGCCAAATTTACGCACTTTTCATAAACGTCCGCAAAGCCGTCCCTGATATCAAAAGGCGGGTCAAGATACAAGATAACGGGTAAATTTTGCCTCGCGACGATAGCCGGCGTAGTGTCAAAAGTATCGCCGTTTATGACTTCTAACTCGTCGCCGATAAGTTTAGCGTTTTGTAGCGCGATTTTATAGGCGTTTTTGTCGATTTCTACCGCGTAGGCCTTTGTCGCGCCGTTACTTAGCGCTTCTGCGGCCATCAGCGCGCTACCGCCGAAAGCCTCGATAAAAACCTTACCCGCTAGCTCGTAGCGAAACGAATCAAAAAACGAGCCTTTGACGATGCTTTTGGTGCTTCTTGTTGTTTGAAGCGAAGGCAAAAGCAGCTTTTTACCTTTAAATTTACCGCTCGAGATAGTCGCGTAGAGATTTTTCAACGAGCTTTCCTTAGAATCGCGAGTAGCTCTTCTTTAAATTTATCTATCAAATTTGAAACCTCAAGCTCCAAATTTGAACCGTTTTGCGGCGCGGATTCTTCTTTTATAACAAATGCGGGCGAGGTCGTGCGAGAAGGCGCGATAGGCTCTGAAAACTGAATCGCCGAGTAAAACTCCTCAAGCGCGGAGATAAGGGCTTCTTTACTAAAAGGGATTTTTAGATGAGGCGAGCGCTCGGCGATCACGAAAACGGGCTTTTTGGCCTCTATCTTTTTGTCTGCCACGATAAAATCGCAATCTTTTCTAGGCGAGATAAAATCTCTCAGAAATAGCCTTAGCGACTCCTCCAGCAAAATACAGTCGCATTCAAACGAAATTTTCACAAATTCTCCTTTTTCTCGCCTTGATTTAGGCTGGATTTTAACAAATTTATGCGAAAATTTAAATTAAGCAAAAAATTTCCCGAACGGGGCTAAAAAAATTTGTAAATTTGACGATATAGAAGCTAGCAAATATTTAAAGGAGAAAATATGGAAATTTTCAAAGTAGCGAGCCAACCGATGGCAAACGTAGCTACAAGCTCGCACGCGCAAAGCTCTACGCAAACTAGAGAGGTCGAAAGGACGCAGATCCAGCAAGACGCAACCCAAAATTTAACCGAGCAAAATAACGAAACGCTAAATGAAAAAGTAAAAGAAGCCACCGAAAAGCTAAATAAACAAATGGAAGATCTGGGCACTAGCATACGCTTTGGCTACAACGATAAGATAGAAGCCATGTATGTAAACGTAATGGAGATGAAAACCGGCGACGTGATCCGCAAAATCCCGACTGAACAAGCCATGAAACTAAGCGAATATTTTAGAGAGGCAGTCGGAGTTTTATTTGACAAGGAGAGCTAAAAATGGCGCTAGGTAAAGTTTCTTCTCTTGGCTTTGGTAGCCAAGTTTTAACGCAAGACGTTATAGATAAGCTAAAAGCTGCCGACGAAGCGGGTCAGATAAAACCCGTAAGTACCAAGATCACGGCAAACGCGACAAAGCAAAAGGACCTAACGGCTCTAAAAACGCTGATAGGCACTTTTCGCTCCTCTGTTTCGACCCTGGCAGACGATGGCTCGTATCAAAAAAGAACGACTAGCTCGGACGGTAAAAGCGCAGATATAAACGTAAGCTCGGGCGTCGCGGTACAAGATATCGAGATAGACGTTAAACAACTAGCCAAAAAAGACGTTTATCAAAGCACCAAATTTGCCACCTCAAGCTCGTTTATCGGCAAAAACGGAACCTTTGGCGTAAAAGTCGGAGGTCAAACCTACAAGATCGAAGTCAAAAGCTCAACCACGCTAGAAGAGCTAGCCGATAAGATCAACGAGGTCACAAACGGCGCCGTTTCCGCAAAAGCGATGAAGGTCGGCGGAGAAGATCCGTATCAGCTTATATTGCAATCAAAAGAAACGGGCGCGGAAAACAAGGTCGAGCTAACAAACGTCGATGACGACGGCAACACCCTAAGCGGCGCAGAAGATGTTTTGGGTAAACTCGGCTGGGATAGCTCAAATATCGCAAATAATAAAATCTCGACCGCGCAAGACGCCGAGTTCGTCTACAACGGTATCACGATAAAACGAAGCGGCAACGAGGTAAAAGATCTAAATTTAGGAATGACGATAAAGCTAAAAGATACGGGCAAGACGACTTTTAGCGTCAAAGAGGACACGAGCGCGATAAAAGAGAGCATGCAAAGCATGGTAACGGCGTACAATAACCTCGTAAACAACCTAAAAGTCGCTACCGATTACGATTCGGATACGAAAAAATCTGGCACCTTTCAAGGCGTAAGCGAGATAAATACGATAAAATCGACGCTAAATAAAATTTTATTCAGCAATCAGACCTACACCAAGGACAACGTGACCAAGACGGCAAATTTAGCCGACTATGGCCTAAGTTTAAACAAAGAAGGTCTGCTAGAGCTAGATAGCTCAAAACTCGGCAAAAAATTAGATGAGGATTTGCAAAGCGTCCAAAAGATATTTGCCGGCGGCACCACCTACGGCACGGCTCAAGTCCTTAGCTCAAAACCCATAGATAGCGGAGCGCTCACTATCGGCGGCGACGATCTCGTTATAAACGGAAAAAAGATAAATTTAGCCGCTACGCCCGCGTCAAATTCGGCAAAAGAAAACGCGCTGGCGCTGCTAAAAGCCATAAACGACGCCGGGATATCGGGCGTACAAGCGACGCTAACCGCAAACGAAGACGGCATATCGCTAAAAACGACAAACGGTACGGCGATAAGCATAAAAGGCTCTGCTGCGGCGCTAAATGCAGTGGGCTTTAGCGAATCGACCGTAACGCCGAAAAACACGACAGTAAACGGCATCTTTTCCTCAGCGAAAAAGACTGTAGACGGGCTAATCAACTCAAAAAACGGCTCTTTAACTAAATACGGACAAAGCCTGATCGAGGAGAAAAAAACGCTCGATGCCGAAAAAGAAAGGACGCAAAAGTCGCTAGACGCGAAGTACGCCACGATGGAAGAGCGATTTTTAGCATACGACAAGATCATCAGCAAGCTAAACAGCGAATTTTCGTCGCTAAAATCGATGATCGAAGCCGAATATAACAAGAAATAAAAGGTAAATTTATGCAATACAACACTGCACACGCGGCGTATTCGCAAAATACGGTAGGCGGCATCGAGTCGCCTACCAAGCTTATCGAGATGCTTTACGAAGGTGTTTTGAGATTTATTTTTAGAGCTAGAAAAGCAATGCAAGATAACGACGTAGAGAAAAAAGTATATTTCATAAACCGCACAAATGCCATCTTTATCGAGCTTTTAAACTCGCTAGACTACAACCAAGGTAACGTCGCGCACTATCTAAGCGGGCTTTACACGAGGCAGATCCAACTGCTGTCGATGGCAAATATAAATAACGACGAGCAGAGCCTAAACGAGGTCGTGAGCGTAACCAAACAGCTGCTTGAAGCATGGAAAGAGACGACTGGCGCAGGACAAGCTGATGTGGCTGGATGAGCTAAAAATAGCCGTCGCTAGCAATGACGCGGAGGCTATCGCGGCACTAGCGGGCGAGACTCCTAGTAAATTTGACAGCCTAGAGGACGCCCTACAAGCTCAGGAGCTTCTAGGTGCAGCGATAAATTTGATACAAAAAAACAGAACCGAGCTCGGCAAAGAGCTAGAAAAACTAAAAAACGTAAAAAAATATATAGCGTCGTAAATAATTTCTCAAATTTACGGCGCTTTTTATCTCAAATTCTCTTCTAAATTTTATCCCGCAAAGGCAAAGATATGACGAAAAACGCTATAAAAGATGCTTTAAAAAGCAGACTGGGTGCGGATATAGCGGGCGATTTTAGAGTGCTAAAGGAACACGAATTAGTCAAATTTAACGATGAAGCGAAGTTTGTCTTTGAAGGCGAGAGCGAGATAGTGCGCGAGTTTTATATCTTTGCAGATACAGGTACGGGCGATCTTTGGCTTGCCTGCTTAGATGACGGCAAGGTCGCTTTTTACGACCACGACGCTGGATATCTTTGCGCGTCAAATTTGGTTAAATTTGATCTGGATACAACAGGCTGGCTTGAAGTCGCCGAGTTGTTTGGAAAATTTGAAACCATAGACGAACCGAGCGACGAACAAAAATCCAAATTAAAACTAGCCGTTAGCGCTCTATGTCCGCAAATTTTAGAAATTTGGGATATTTAGGCTCCAAAAACGCGCCTTGCGCCGTTTCAAACTTAAACCCTGTCCGTAGCCGTCAAATTTAAACCCGATTCCGCCTCGCCAAATTTGATCAAATTTTACTCTGCTGCTCGCCGCAAACCTCAGCTTAAATTTGCCCAAACCTCGCAAAACGCGCTGTCAAGATAGCGGTTTATTGCAGTAAAACCGCAAATTTAAAAACAAATTTGGTATCCAAGCTAGCTAAATTTGATGAAATAAAAGTAGTAAAAAGGCATGGCGATAAGCCGAGTTCTGTCGTGAGTGATTATTTATCTACTCCAAATTTTACAATTTGGCTCTAGCGAAGGGTTTAACATAAGACTCAAAACCATCCCTTCTTGCTGCGAGTTGGGTTTATATAGCCGCCGCGCTTGCACGCCGCGCTGGTGGGCTCTTACCCCGCCGTTTCACCTTTACCGCCGAAGCGGCAGTCTGCTTTCTGTTACACTGTCCCTTGGGTCGCCCCAGCCATCCGTTAGATGGAACTCCGTCTTATTGCAGCTCGGACTTTCCTCTTTTGCCTACGCAAAAGCAATCACTTGCCATACCTTGGGCGCGATTATAGCTTTTTCGGGTTTAAGGATAGCTTTTTAGCACGCGCTATTGAGTTGAAGTATTTATAATTATGGATACAAAATCACAATCCGTCGGCCGGATCTATTAATGGTATAATTTTAAGGAATGGAATGCGGACAAAGCCCTATATTTTTATCCGTTAAAGCTTCAAATTGAATCTTTGCTAAATAACGGCAAAACAAGTAATAATCTTGACATCAATTTCTATATGTTACCTTTTAGTGATACATAAAATTTCTAATTTTTTTGTAAATTTATATTCTTAGTGTATAATGAATAGTTTTTTATTTTTTACAAAAGATTATGGATTATGAAAGATATTAAGATACCAATTATTTCTAGTTTAAGTTTAGCGGCATGTTTAGCACTTATTCCTTCGCAAGTTTTAGCCGAAAACGCAACGGCAACAGTAACAGGCGGCGGCAGCAACGGCTTGCATCACTCAAGCGGCACTTATTACTCGGGCGGTTACGAGGGCCTAGTATCTGGCGGCTCAAGCGATCATATAGTAACTATTACCGGTGATCCTAGCGGAACAGATATGTCTTCATACACTATATACGGCGGCGGCGTAGGTGATCCTGCCGTTACGCCTACGACTTCTGCCAACCGAAACAAGATCGTCGTTCAAAACGGCGCTACCGTTACTACTATAATAGGCGGCGAAGGTAAAGGCGCTACAGACAACACCGTAAGCATAACAGATGCAACCGTTAAACGAGCCGTCCTAGGCGGAAACGGCACCTGGGCGGGACAGTCGGCGCATGCGGGAGACGCTGTCGGCAACACCGTAAATATCGAAGGCGATAGCCAGATAATCGGAGATGACGAGGGTATAACCTACTTTGATGAAGCGATGGTGTCGGGAGGTCGAGCCGGGTATGGCGCTTCCGCAAACAACAACACCGTAAATATCACCGGCGCAGCTACGATATATAGAGGCAGAATAGAAGGCGCTACCATAAACCGAGGGAGAGAAGCAAAAGGCAATAGCGTTAATATCACAGGCGCCGTAGTCTTAAACGATGGTCAAGAAATGGATGGCGCTGTATCCGTATCCCCAGAACATGAAAGCACCCTAGAGGAAAACCATGTCGTCATAAATAACGCCGGCGCCAAACTTAGAAATATAACCGGCGCCAACACTACAAAAAAAGATATCGGTGTCGGAGGCAAATCTACAGCAATAGGAAACTACGTAATTTTACAAAACGGACAAGTCGAATCTACTACGGGCTCATACATGGCCGCCGTCTCCAAAAATAATTACTCTAAAATTAGCGGCGGAACAGTTATGGGCGATGTACAAGGCGGTTATGCCGGCTCATACCCAACTCTTACTCACGTCGCTACGAGCGAGAATGATTACGCCGAAATAAGCGGCGGCGACATAAAGGGCAATGCCTACGGCTTTCGTAACGTTAATGGAGATATAACCGGAAGCTACGTCAAAATGACAGGCGGCAAGGTAGGCGACAGTGCTTATGGCGGACTTACCAAAAGCGGTAAAATTTCAAAAAGCTATGTGTTGTTAGATGGCGGTGAAGTAGGACATGACGCTATCGGCGGAAGCAGCGTTAGCGGAAACGTCGAAGAAAACAAAGTAGAAGTCAAACAAGGTGCTACCGTGGGTCGCGATATCATAGGCGGAAGATCAGAAACAGGTAGCGCGACTAACAATACCGTAAATTTAAAAGGCGCTCAAGTAGCCGGCGACGTATATGCAGCGCATGCCGCTAACGGTAGCGGTAACAGCGTAAATTTCCATAGCGGAAGCGTAGGAGGAACGATATATGGTCTATCTAACGCAGGCGGTACCAACAATAGCCTAAACGTATATAACGCATCTACTCAAAAAACCGCGGGCGATATAGCAAATCTAAACGTATTAAACTTCGACGGAATTTCAAACGCTAACGGCAGCGCAGATGCCGCAGCTTTAAATTTAACCGCTACCGGCAATACCGATATCAATAACGCTAAGTTCCAGTTAAACGGAATAGATTACGATCCGAGTAACGATAGCTACGGCTCTTTAAATATCGAGGAGGGTAAGGAGTATTATCTAATTAAAAACGGAGGAAATACCTTTACGAATTTTACCGAGAAGGCTAAGCAAACGACCAGTGAGTTTACGCTTAAAAACTCTACCACCTACGATATAATGCTAAAAGGCTTGATTAAGAGCAGCGACGATCAATCTATCTTGATTCAAGGAAGCAAGCTTACGTCTAGAAATATCACCGGCGGCGAGTTTGGAAACGATGAGATCAATAGATACAATCCGATCCCGAATCCTGTAATAAACGTAGTTAATGAAGATCCAAACAGTCCTACGAATTTCAACGGATTAAATATCAACGGCGGCAACAACTCTACCGTAAATTTAGCCGGCGGCAATAATATCGGAGATATCACCGGCGGAGCGGGAAGCACTCTAAACGTAGGTAAAAACCCTACCAATCCGGCAGCTCCTAACTCTATAACAGCTAGAAATATCGGAGGGTTTGACGATATCAATATCTTTATGCCTCCTACCGTTAAAGACGGCGATTCTATGATTACGCTTACAGATCCTACGGCTAATACCGATCTAAGTAATATGAGAGGTAAGATCACCGCTTACATTAGCGGCAATACAGATATAGGAGATACTAGCACTATCCACCTGATCGATAAGCAAGGAAGCGGACGATTACTACTTCCTGATCCTTCGCATCTACAAACAAGAGTTCAGCAAGGAGCTACCATAGAGTATGAGACCTACGGTATGGTAGATGCAAACGGAAGAGCGCTAGATCTTAAATTTAGCGGTAAAAGAAGGGTAAAAGAGGATACCAAATCCTTCGCAGAAACCAGAGCTGCAAGCCTAGCTAGCCTAAAGAGCGGAAGCGAGTTAATTACCAACTACCTAGATAAGCTAATACCTGACGGTCACTTAGAGCTATTTCCTTTTGCTATAAGCGAAGCTTACTCTCTAAGACATGAGACGGGCTCGCACGTAAATTCCAAAGGCTATGGAGTAGTAGCCGGTCTTGCTAGCTTAACTCCGAATTCCGCAGGAGAGATACTAAGCGGAGTATTCGTAGAATACGGAAGAGCAAAATACGATAGTTACCTAGATAACGGTCTACATGCAGACGGTATAAGCGAATATATAGGCGGGGGCTTAATGCTAAAGCAGGTATTTAGCAGCGACACATATATAGATGCAAGCTTTCGCGCAGGTAAGATAAGTAGCGACTACAATAGTAACGACTGGACCTATGCTATAGCTCCTGGAATATTAGCTCATAATGAGAAATTTGATATAAGCTCAACCTATACGGCTACTCATATAGGAGTAGGTCAAATTTTTGATCTAAACCAAAACAATAAGCTAGATATCTATACAAAATGGTTATATGCACATACGGCTAGCGCCGATGCTACTATAAGCTCAGGCGAGAGCTATCACTTTGATAGCGTTGCGTCTAATAGAGTAAGAGCGGGTCTTAGAGATACTATAAATTTAAAAGATGAGCATAACCTATACTTTGGAGGCGCATACGAGTATGAGTTTAAAGGAGATGCTAAAGCATCTACTATGGGACTTGACGCTCCTAAGCCTAGCTTAAAAGGCTCGACCGGGATATTTGAAACAGGCTATAAGTATGAGAGCAAAAATCTTATCTTTAGCCTAGGAGGCAAAGGCTACGTAGGCAAAACAAGAGGCGGAGCTATCAATGCAGGGTTTGAGCTGATGTTCTAACGAGCTAAAGCTGCCATAAAGCAAAGCACTCAAATAATAAATTTGCCAATGGCGAAAATCATAAAATTTTTAGCTACGACTTAGCCTTGCTACCCTCTAAAAGGCAAGGCGTAAAAAGCTTTGCCTATTCTACCAGCAAGACAAGGTCGTAGCTAAAAATGCAGCAAATTTAACGATCTCGCGTCAAATTTGCGTTTCCATAGACGAGATTAAGCCTTCTTTAAAAACTCTGTCTTTAACACGATGACGCCCATTTTATCGATCTTGCCTTCGATTTCTTTGTCGTTATCCGTGATTTTTATATTTTTCACCATAGTTCCGCGCTTTAGCGTAGCGCCCGCGCCTTTTACTTTTAGATCTTTGATCAGAGTTACGTTATCTCCGGCGTTTAGTTCGGTTCCGTTTGCGTCTTTTGGCATATTTTCTCCTTTAAATTTAGCGCCCATTTTACTAAAAAATGAACAAAAAATAAAGTCCAAGCCGTTAAATTTACTTCGTATCGTTAAATAAAGTTGATAATTTGATTATATTTGGACAATATTGTGATAAGTCTGTGTAGAAAAATCGCCTCTAAAATTTAAACAAAGTTTCAAGGCTTTCAAATTTTAAAATTTAGGGTAAAAGAGCCAAATTTGACCCTTTTGCCATTAAATTTAAACAAGCTTTTTGATGACGTCTAACACGAGATTGCACTTCGGTACGACGGAGTCAACTTCCATGTATTCGTTTTTGGTGTGCATATTTCCGCCCATAGGTCCCAGTCCGTCGATCGTCGGGCAGCCCGCCGAGGCCGTGATATTGCCGTCGCTTAGACCGCCGGCATCCACCCAGTTCACCTTCGCGCCCGTTTTTTTGGCGACCTCGTCGAAGATCGCCTTGATCCTCGGTAAATTTTGCTCGTCTATCATCGGCGCTTCTTCGTTGATTAGTATCTTTTTATGCGTTACGCCGTTTACGATACCTTTGCTTAGTATCTCGTCCAGCTTTTTGTTAAAAAACTCGACCGATGAGGCGAATTTATACCTCATCTCGCAAGTCACGCTGGCAAACTCGGGCACGACGTTTTGCGCGGTGCCGCCGTTTGTGATGATGGAGTTAAAGGTATGCCCAGCCGCAAAATCGGTCAGCTTTGATAGCTCGACTACGAAATTTGCCGCCTCGACGAGCGCCGAACGGCCGAGCTCGGGATGATTGCCCGCATGCGCACCCACGCCGTAAAACTCAATCACATAAGACATCACGCCCTTTCTAGTGGCCACCATCGAGCCGTCCTCGCGAGCAGGCTCCATCACGAGGCAAAATTTAGACTTTCTAGCGTATTCGCGGATCTTTTCTTTGGCAAAATTCGACCCCGTCTCCTCGTGCGAGTTTAGAAACAAAGCGACGTTGATTTTACTAAGATCAAGCTCCTTAATGACGTAGAGCGACAGTAGCGCGCCGCCCTTGTCGTCGATGACGCCTAGCGCGTTTACCCTCCCCCCACTCTGGGTAAATGGAGTATTTTGCACCGAACCAACGGGAAAAACCGTATCCATGTGCGCGACGAAAAGCACGTCGAATTTCGCCGCGTTCGGGTTGTTTGAGATGAGCAGGCAGTCAGCGACCTTATCGGTGCCCAGCGCTACCGTTTCGTGCTTTAGACCCAGCGTCTCCGCCTTGTTTATAAACCACTTTGCGACACTATTTACACCCTCTATGCTAGCCGTCGGGCTCTCGATATTAGTTAGCTCCTTTAGCTCGGCTAGGTATTGCTTTAGCTCCTCTTGCTTCATAGACCCTCCTTTATACGATGAGACTCATGACAAACATCGCTAGATAGGCGTTTAGGATACATATGCCAAATAACACCAAGTAGTGCTTGCCAGGGATTCCCAGCACGCCCAGTACGCGTCCCATATACTGCACCGTAGAGCCCACTAGCGCCATGCCTGGGATCAGTACGGCGATATCCGGAGCCGTTAGAGTGCCGCCCTGGACTAGTGCCACTAGCACGCCGGCAGATCCGCCCCAACTAAGAAACGCCGCCATGATCACCGCTATCGACTCGCCCGGAAGTCCAAGCGGCAACATAACAAACCCGAGATACTTGCCTATGATATCAAGCGTGCCAGAGACTTTTAGGATGTGTATGATAACAAAAGCCATAAGGACGTTTGGGATAGTGTTGTGAACGGCGATATCCCAGCCCTTCCTAGCACCTTCTACGAAAACGTCGGTTAATAATTTATTATTAGCTTGCTCGCTCATACTTCAGTCTCCCCGTCTTTTACGAATTTTTTAACGTAAAGTCTCATCAAATTTGCGCCAAATACCTTAAACACCAAAATAATTCCTAGGCCCGCCGCGATAGACATAGGCGCTAGGGCTCCGTTTTTGTCCGCAACCAAAAGTAGCGGCGCAAAAGACGCTAGGAAATTCGTGATCATCGCGCCCGCGCTAAACTGAAACGCGGCAAATATCAAAAGTTCTTTGTGCGTGATCTTGCCGTCTTGGCGTAAAAACTTCGCCGTAGAACTACCCGCGTCGGTGCTTTGCGTGCTAGCTATGAGCGAGATCGAGCAGCAGCCCGGGATACCGATGAGAGGCTTTAGCACGGGAGTTAGCCAGCGTGAAGCCGCATAAAGCGCGTAATATCTCTCAAATATCGCGACAAACCCAAGTGCGAGCATGATCGCGGGAACCAGACTGAGCGCAAATATAAAACCGCCCTTTGCGCTAGTGCCGCCTGCGGTCTTAAACCACTCCGGAAACTGTCCGGTTAGCTTACCGAAATCAAAAATTCCGCCCGCGACATCCTTTAAGAAACCGCCGAAAAAGACGATAGCTAGGATCAAGGCAACGGTGCCGATCGCTAGCTTTTTGCCGTCATTTGCCTCTTGCATAAAGCCTCCTTAAAAATAAAGTAAATACATAGGTAATATACAGTCGCGAAGCTTAGGAATGAGTAAAAAGCAGATTAAGATAATGAATAATATTTAGTTCTTTTAGTTAATGTTACTTTTAGATACTTTGATTTTAAAACAATCAAATTTAATAAAAATAACCGTAAATTTGTAGCTTTAATAATACGAGCGCGAGGTATGAGGCAAGCTGGCGATAGAGTTTAAATTTGACAAAAACAAGGCAAGCGGCTCATCTAGTCAAATTTAATGCTCTACTGTAGTCGCCAAAATTTAAAGTAGAAATTTATAAAATTTGACTTCAAATTTGAACTAAAAAATCAAGGCGAAGTGAAGTAAATTTCGTCCCAAAACTAGACATATAGTCTGTCATATGGCGAAATTTACGCTCTGCTTGCAGTTGCGAGCAAAGCGGAGCAAAAAGCATTTAAAAGCGCTCGCAAGACAAGCCGCCGCCCTACTCAAAAATATTTTTGTGCAAGATTTCTTCTAACACCACCGTCGCGTAGCTTCCTTTTTGTAGCGTAAAATTTATCGTAAAGTGCGCTTTTTCCTCGTTGTATTTGTAGCTCGCATCATTCAAATAACACCACGCAAAGCGCCTAGATCCCGTCATTTTAGCTTTATATTCATTTACCTGCGCGAAAATTTGATCCTCTACTGCCCTAGCTGCGCCCTGCGCCTCATACGCCTTCGCACCCGCGATTAGGCCGCAGCTAGTGATATCTCTAGCGTCAAAGCGCGCGCCCTCGGCGTCCAAATCCTCGCACAAAAAGCACTTGCCGTGCGGGTAGTGCCCCAAAACTTCGCCCTCTATCAGCTTAAAAAATCTCTTTTGCGATTTTAAATTTTTCAAAATCGCGCCGTCAAGATACGGGTAAATTTGAGCTAGCTCAGAAAGGCTAAAATCCTGCGCAAACCTCGAAATCTCCACGCGTTTGCTAAGCCAGCGGTTAAAAAGATCGCTTTGATATGCCGAGATCAAAAAGTCGTTTAGCTTTGGATTTTTGCTCTTTTTGCCGTTTACGGTGCCTGATTTTAGTAGCTCCAGCCCGCTTTGCGCGTTGTCGCCGTATTTACCGAAACGCTGATAGCCAAAGTAGTTAGCATACCCCGCCTCGTCAATATTTCGCACGGCTTGTTCCAGCTTTGCCGCTTCGCTCGGCATCACTTTTTTTAGGCGGATAAAAAAGCTGTTGCCTTTTAGGTGCCCGATGCGAAGCTTATTATCATGCGCGGCAAGGCTTAAAATTTTCATCTTTTCGTGGCTAAAATTTGCCAGAGCCGCTTCAAATTTACGCGGCATCGAGATAAACTGCGTCGTCATGCCCTGCTTGTCTTTTAGCCCCGCGTAGCCAAAATCCCGCATCTTTACGCCGCTTATTTCGCTAAGCGCTTGCAAGGCCTCCTGCGTCGTCATGTCTTTTTTGCAAATTTCGATTATCAGGTGCTCGCCCTGCCCGCTAAATGCGTAAAGCGGGATCTCGCGCACCACAAAATCGTCCGAGTTTTTACTAAAATACGCGTTAATGGGCGCATGAGTGAGCGCGTAAAGAGGCTTAAAAATGGTGGTTTCTTGCATTGCTTTTAAATTTTCCTTTCGTGATTTTGGCAAAGATCGTGATTTTCGTGCGTGTTTTGCGAGCTAGGCTTAAAATTTTGGCGCGATTTTTCGGACTAAACGTAAATAAAATCTCGTATTCTTCGCCGCTATTTAGCTCGAGTTTGCTTAGCCGTTTGCTAAATTTTGCCCCACACCGACTCTGCGCGCAAAGCTTGGCTAGATCTGCGCCAAGCCCGTCTGAAACGTCCATGGCGGCGTTTATTTTGCTTGCTGCGGCGTAGAAAAATTTATCCTTTAAAACAGGCTTTTTAAAACGAGAATTTGACGCGACCCGTCCGCCGTTTAAAAGCGTCCTAAGCCCTTTTAGACTGCCTCCAAGCTCGCCCGTAAAAGCAACCAGATCGCCCTTTTTCGCTCCGCTTCGCAAAACCGCCTTACCGCAAAGCCGCGAGATAACGGTAACGCTAAGTAAAATTTTATCGCTGCCGATCGTGTCGCCGCCGATGATAGTCACGCCGTACTCGTCGCAAACGTCGGCAAATCCCTTGCGTAGCGCCGAGATCTGCGCCGCGCTCGTGTTTTTGGGCAGCCCAAGTCCCAGAAGCGCAAATTTAGGCTTGGCGTTCATCGCGACGGCGTCGGAGAGATTTACGAGCATCGCCTTGCGCGCGATCTCCTCCATGCTAAGCCAGCCTGCCAGGAAGTGCGTCCCCTCGCAAAAAAGATCCTTGCTATACACCCATTTGCCGCGCTCATGCGCCACGACAGCGCCGTCGTCGCCGATGAAGGAGTTGCTAAATTTATCGATTATTAGGCGTTCTTTATCCATTTTGCGATTTTATAAAATTCGGGCTAAAAAGGCGCTTGAAAAACGAATTTATTTAAGCGGCTCGGCAAATTTAGCCGCTTTTAAATTTGCCGAGTTTAAAAATCTATCCGAAAATTTCAAATTTATTAAATAGCTCGGGTTCGTCTTTTACTATGCCGCGCTTAACGAGATCAGCCACGACGTCGCAGTCGCAGTCGGTTTGTAGCGGCCAGCCGCGCGTATAGCCCTCGGCCTCGCCTTTTGCGGTGGCGTCGATGCAAACAGCACCCTCACGCACGTAAATATCGCGCAGAGCGTCGATGTTATTTGTCACGCGCCAAAGCAGCATATACGGGTTTTCTAGGCGGTTTTCGCAGCCGACGAAAACGAGTAGTTTAAAGTGCTCTTTAAATTCCAAAAGCTCTTCAAAAACCTCTTTTACGAGGCGGTTTTTATCAAATTTGACGACGCAAATCGGAGTTTTGGTATTTGTTTTAAACTGCACTAGCTGCGTTAAATTTGGCTCTATTTCTTTAAATTTAGCCAGCAGCGCGGCGTCATCCAAAAGTGCTGGCGCAGGCGCCGAAAAATCCTGCGTCGTGTCGATGCCAAGCTTACCGCCAAAGCACGAATTTGGGCTCGCGTGATCGAGCTGATCGCACACGCCCTCGCTGATTAGCAGGCTTTTATCGCCGAAGCGATTTAAAATATGCTCCGCAAGCGCGTCATAATCGCTCAAATTCGGCGCATCATCGCCCACAAAAACCGCGTGTTTGACGAAGCTCATCTGCCCCACGCCCCAAAACGCGTGCATCGCCTGCTTGGCGTGCGCGGGATAAAGGGCGTTGATTTTAGCCAAAATCAGGTTGTGAAAGACACCGTTTTCAGGCATGTTGTAGTCTAGAAGCTCGGGTACCGTCGTGCGCAAAAGCGGCAGGAAAATGCGCTCGGTCGCCCAGCCCATGTACTTATCCTCAAGCGGCGGCTTGCCGACTACGGTCGCGTGAAATACCGGCTCGCGCTTGCTAGTAATCGCCGTAACCTCCATAACGGGAAACGGCTCGATCGGCGTATAAAAGCCTGTGTGATCGCCAAACGGCCCTTCAAGCTCAAATTTATCCGTATCCACGAAACCCTCGATCACGTAGTCTGCGTCGTGCGGGACGTAAATTTCATTCGTTAGCGACTTTACGAGTTTGGCCGGCTCTTTGCGGATGAAGCCGTAAAGTAGCAGCTCAAACACGCCCTTTGGCAGCGGCGCCTGACCGCACCAGATATAGAGCGGATCTCCGCCGATAGCCACGGATACGGGCATCTTGCGGCCCGCGCGCTTGTATTCGTTAAAGAAATTCGCGCCGTCTTTGTGTATCTGCCAGTGCATGCCGAGGCGATTTTTATCGTAAATTTGCAATCGGTACATGCCGACGTTTTGCAGCTCGCCGTCTAAACTCTGCGTATAGACCTGCCCCATCGTGATAAAGGCCCCGCCGTCAAGCGGCCATGTTTTTAGCGCAGGAAGCGAATTTAAATCCGCTGCATCGCCGAAATACGCGATCTCTTGGCACTCGCCGCGAGTTTTTAGGCGTTTGGTAAAAATTTTTCTCATCTCAAACAAATACGCGGCGAAATTTAGCTTTTCGCCAAAGCTTTTTGGCTTTTTGGGTTTTAAAAGCCGCTCGATCTCGCCCGCGATCTCGTCCGGATTTCGTCCGAAAATAAGCTCTAAAGCGCGCTTTGAGCCGTAGATATTGGCTAGCACGGGAGCAAATTTGCGCCCGGTTTTTTTGCAGATAGGATTTGTAAAAAGCAGCGCCTGCGAGTTTTCGCGCTTAACCTCGATGTAGCTTGCGTGCGCGATTTCTAGGTCGATATCCGCGAGCTCGTCGATGACGCGCAGTAGGCCGTTATCTTTTAGAAGCTTGATGTAGTCCATATGTCGCCTTTTTGATTTTTGGGCGATTTTAGCCAAAAATAGCTGAAAAAGGCGAAGCAAAGCGGGGAGTCGTTATTTATCGCGTGCGCCGATAACCGACAAAGCGTCAATCGCCGTCTCGGCTGCCGCGTAGTTTGCGATACTGTCTCGCCGTTTAGCACTACAAATTTCATCACGCAAGCGCTAAATTTTCGCCCAGTCGCCGCAACGCCGCCAAAAGTCATACTCGTGCGTACTGTGATACTTATACCTTTTTAAAGCGTTTCATTGCAGTTTTGTTTTGCTAAGTTAATGCGCCAGACGGTGTCGTAGCTCCGAAAATAGCGGCAAATTTATTAAATTTAAAACCTACTCCGGCACGTTAAGCTTTAGCAGCTCGCCAAATATCTCTTTGCAGTATTTCATAAAGCGTTCATTTAGCCGCACGCCTTCTATATTGGCGCTGATGACGCTATCCTTCACTTCAAAAACTATGGTTTTATCAGCGATAGTTACGCATTTGCAAGCGTTATAGCAAACGTCTCCGTTACACTCCGCGTATAGGCCGTTTATATCGGCATTTTCATCGTCATCTTTTTTGAGTTTGATCGGTCTTTGAAAGATTATGTAGTTTTTGTAATCGTATTTATCGTCTGCAAGACCGATCATATAGTAGTTGTCTTTGCTATTTTTAGTAGCGGTTACGGCTTTTGCTTTAAAATTTAGCTCAAACACGCTTCTATGTCATCTCCTCGGCGCGCTTTAGCAGCTCTTTTGCGCCCTTGCCGATAAATATACGTCCAAGCTCGGCGCCCACGCTTTTCCATTCGCTTTTTTGCGCGACGATGCTTTCGCGTATGCTCTCGCTACCGTCGGGCAGTCCCACGACGGCGCGTATCTCGATCTTATCGCCGTTTAAATTCGCATTTACGCCGATAGGCACCTGGCAACCGCCCTCTAGCATCGCGACGAAATCGCGCTCCACGGTCGTTTCTATGACGGCTTTTTCGTCTTTTAAAAACTCTATCAAATTTAAAATTTCAGCGTCCTCTCTAGCCTCGATACCAAGCGCGCCCTGCCCCATCGCAGGTATCATCTGATCTAGCTCAAACGGCACTATATGCGCGACTTCGGAGCGTAAATTTAAGCGGTTTACGCCCGCCATCGCTAGGATGATCGCGTCAAATTCGCCCTCTTTTAGCTTACGCAGGCGAGTTTGGACGTTGCCTCGCAGCGAGATTATCTCAAGATCGGGACGCATCGCTAAAAGCTGCATTTTGCGGCGCAGACTCGTCGTGCCCACGCGCGCGCCCTGGGGCAGATCCTCAAATTTAGCGTATTTTTCGCTTAGCATCGCGTCCCTCACGTCCTCGCGCGAGCAGATCGCGGCTAGTACCAGCCCCTCTGGAAACACGACTGGCACGTCTTTTAGACTGTGAACGGCGATGTGCGTTTCGCCGCTTAGCATGCTGTCTTCTAGCTCTTTTGTAAAAAGCCCCTTGCCGCCGATCTTAGCTAGCGGCGTATCGAGTATCACGTCGCCTTTGGTTTTCATGCCGGTTAGCTCGACCGCAAGATTTGGGTAGCGCAATAAAATTTTATCCCTGATATGCTCGCTTTGCCACATCGCTAGCACGCTTTTTCTCGTTGCGATTTTTAGTTTTTCCATATTTGCCTCTTTTCTTCTACGACTTCGACGTCGATGATCTCGCCGTCATCACGCGGCTTGTCACGTCCGCTTTCAAATTTTTCGTAATAATATTCGCTCCCGCTCTTGCGTTCGCCGCCGTTTTTTAAATTTGCAAAAAATGCGACCGCTATGATCGCCGCGCCCAAAACGTCGGTGATAAGCCCCGGGATAAACATAAAAAAGCCCCCGATCGCCATACCTACGCTACTAAAGACGTCCGCGGGCTTAAAAAACGCGATATTGCTCGTGAGCTGAAAAAATCCGACGCGAAACATAAAAAACAGCCCCAAAATAGCCGATGCGATGACCTCAAGGACTAAATTTAAAAATCCGTACGCGTGGATAAAAAAATACGCCGCCACGATCTCCAAAACGACGTAGGGCGTAAAAAAATGCTTTATCATAGGCTCTTTAGGCGTGCTAAAATTTCGCTCGCTTTGAGCGTTTCTTTAACTAGGCCGTCACGCGTAACGAGCTCGACCGTGCCTTCTGCCAGCCCCTTGCCTACGATCACGGCATAAGGAAATCCCATCAGCTCAAATTCGCTCATTTTAACGCCGAAACGCTCGTTTCTATCGTCAAGTAGCACCGAAACGCCCGCCGCGCGTATGTCTTCGTAAAGCCCCTGCGCAAATTTAACGCCCTCTTCGTCTTTTAAATTTGAGACGATGATTTCAAATTTAAACGGAGCTAGGGTTTCGTTCCAGATTATGCCTTTTTCATCGTGGCTAGCCTCGACGGCGACGGCGACCAGGCGGCTAACGCCGATACCGTAGCATCCCATGATAAACGGTTTTGCCTTGCCGTTTTCATCCAAAAACGTCGCACCCATCGGCTCTGAGTACTTGGTGCCCAGCTTAAATATATGCCCAACCTCGATACCTTTGCTAACGCTTAAATTTCCGCCGCAACAAGGGCATTTATCGCCAGCTTTGACCGCGGTTAGGTCCTTGAAGCGCTCAAAGTTAAAGCTGCTAACGCTAACGCCCACGAAGTGATAATCCCGCTCATTTGCGCCGCAGATCATCTGCGACTCGCCCTCAAGCTCTTTATCGATATAAAACTCTACGCCTTTTAGCCCGACCGGCCCGCAAAATCCGCCCACAAGCCCGGCCGCCGCGATCTCGGCCTCGGTCGCGTCCGCTAGCTCGAGCGCCCCGCATGCGTTTTGAGCCTTGACCTCTTGTAGTTCGTCCTCGCCGCGCACGAAAAATACTACGATTTTCTCGCTCTTTTCGCCTTTGGCGTCGATAAAAATCGCCTTTTTTATCACCGCTTTTATGCAGTAAAACTCGTCGACTCTAAAAAACTCCGCCACGTCTTTGATGGTTTTGGCATCGGGCGTTAAAAATTTAGCCGCGTCAGCCTCCGGTCTTTCGGCCTGCGTCGTTCGTTTTGCGCGAGTTGCGGCCTCTATGTTTGCGGCATAGTCGCAGTTTTCGCAGACGATGATATCGTCCTCGCCGCTATTAGCTAACACCATAAACTCTTTACTTCCGCTGCCGCCTATCGCGCCGCTATCGGCTCTAACCGCGCGGAAATTTAATCCGAGGCGAGTAAAAATTTTGCTATAAGTTTTTTCCATCAGATCAAATTCGCGGTCTAGATCCTCGGCGCTTGCGTGAAAGCTATACGCATCTTTCATTATAAACTCGCGCCCTCTAAGTAGCCCGAATCTCGGCCTTGCTTCATCTCTAAATTTAGTATTGATGTGATATAAATTTAACGGCAGCTGCTTATAGGACGTTACCTTGCCTCGCACGAGCGCGACCACGCTCTCTTCGTTTGTCGGGCTTAAAACGAAGTCGTTTTCTTTGCGGTCTTTAAAGCGCAAAAGCTCCTTGCCGTAGACGTCAAAGCGTCCGCTCTCGCGCCAAAGATCCGCAGACGTGACGAAACTCATCAGGATTTCTTGCGAGCCGGCCTCATCCATCTCTTCTTTTATGATATTTGTTATGTTTTCAAGCACCCGTTTACCAAGCGGCAAAAAGTTGTAAAGCCCGCTACCTACCTGCTCGGCGTAGCCCGCTCGGAGCAAAAATTTATGACTTGCCAGAGTTGCGTCTTTGGGTGCTTCTTTTGCCGTCGGCGCGTAAAGTTTGCTAAATTTCATTCGTTCTCCCATTCAAATTCGTTATTTTCTTCTTGCGGCGTTTGCTCCGCGACGTCAAAGATTTTCCCGACGGCTCTTAGCTGCGCTTCGCTTCCCGCAGTGCCCGCGAGGTTTTTCAAATTTATCGTCGGTGCGTGCAAAAACGCCCTAAAAACCTGATGTATGAGGCGATACGCCTCCTCTTTGTCGCTATGTTTTAGATAGCCCTTTTTTAGGGCTTTTGCTAGCTCTCTCTGGGCGCACTCTTTGGCCTGTTCTCTGATGCCTTTGATTAGCGGCGTGACGGCTAGCTCGCGCAGCATTTGGAAAAACGCCGCCGTATTTCGCCCGACGATACCGTATGCGATCTGAGCTTGCTCTTCGCGCATGGCGAGGTTTTTATTTACGATCTCTTGCAGGTCGTCCACGGCGTAAATTTTGATATTTTCGCTCTCCGTGATCGCGATATCGCGCGGCACGGCTATATCAAAAAAGTAACGCTTAAACTCCTTTGGCTCCACCATTGCGTCAATCAAAACCGGATGAGGTGCGGCGGTCGCGGAAAATATTATTTGATATTTATTTATGTACTGCGCTACGTTTGAAAGCGCGTCATATTCGTTATTATCCCCCAGCGTCAGGGCTAAATTTTTAGCGCGCTCTTTGTTTCGGCTAATGATTATAGTTCGCGCGCCGCTTGCGATTAGGTGTTTTGCGGCTAGCTCGGCCATCTCGCCCGCACCCACTATCACGGCGACCATGCCGTTTAGCGTGCCAAAAATTTCCTTTGCTTTAGCCACCGCGACGCTTGAAACGGAGATCGGATTTTTGGAGATTTCGGTTTTATTTCGCACCTCCGCCGCACACTTAAAGGCAAACTCCATCGCCCTACCGAGCTTTGCGCCGCATTTGCCGTTAGCGCGTGCAAATTTATACGCCTCTTTTAGCTGCCCCGCGATCTGCGTTTCGCCGATAACAAGGCTATCTAGCGAACTAGCAACTGCAAAGAGGTGGTGCACGGCGCCGTTATCCTCGTAGATGTCGGCTCTGCTTTGCAACTCCTCAAAAGGGATACCGCAGATGAGCGACATGCAGGCGATGATGTGCTTACTAGCGCCTTCGACCGTCTTCACGCTAGCGATGATCTCGACGCGGTTGCAGGTGCTTAGCACCATGCACTCGTTGATGTTTTGACTGGAGCTAATGAGACGTAAAATTTCGTTCTTGCGCTCGATGTTGGAAAAAGAGAGCTTTTCGCGCACGGAGATATCGGTATTTTTGTGCGTAAAGCTCACGCTTGCGTAATGCATTAAAATTCCCTATCTATCATTGATTTTACGATACTTTCTAGGCCGTCTACGTTAAATTTTTCTACCGATTTTATCGCCTGCTCGCCTAAATTTTTCGCCGCTTCTATGCTTTTTTTTATCGCGCCCGTTTCGTTCATCTTCGCCCTCACCCAGCCTTGCTCGGCCTCGCTCAGATCTTTTTTAAACAGGCTTTTTAGCTTCTCTTTGTCCGCTTCGTTTAAACTTTCGTAAAGATAAATGTAAGGCAGCGTCGTTTTGCCCTCTTTAAAGTCGCTAAAATTGGGCTTTCCGAGCGTTGCGGCGTCTTGCGTGACGTCTAGGATGTCGTCGATTATCTGAAAAGCTAGGCCTAAATTTTTGCCGTAAATTTTAAAATTACGCGCTTCAAGTCCGGCTAGCATCGCTCCGACCGCAGCCGCAGCCTCGATCAAAACGGCGGTTTTATAGTAGATCATCGTTTCGTACGCGAATTTATCTTCGTTAAATTTAGCCGAGAGATCCACGTCCATCATCTCGCCCACGCTTAGCTTGCTAACCGCGCCCGATATCTCGCCCGCGATCTCGTGCGGGAATTTCGACAGCTCGTAAAAGCCCTTCGAGTAGAGGATATCGCCCAGCATCACGGCGTTTTTGGTGCCGAAGCTCGCGTTTATACTAGGGCTTCCGCGCCTGGTGTCGGCATCGTCGATCACGTCGTCGTGAAGCAGGCTAGCTAGGTGAATAAGCTCGATAATCGCGCAAATTTTGAGACTCTGTTCGCTCTCGCCCGCTATTTTTAAAAGCAGCTTAGAGCGCAGCTTTTTACCCGAATTTATCCGAGCAAACATCGCATTTGCGGGCTCATAGCCAAGCTCTGCGATAAAATTTTTCATTATCAGATCGATTTTTTTCATTTATGCTCACTTAAATTTTGCTTTTATCTGGCGTTTTGCGCGCTATTTTGAGCGCCGCTCTGCTTTTTTGGCGGGTCCAAAAACTCCACGTCTACGCGCTGTTCGTCGTCGTTTATCAGCACGCGAAATTTCGCTACGCCTTGCTTAAAATCCTCAAAAACCAGATATAGCGCGACGCGGTCGCTAGGCGGAAACTTAAGATCAGGTATCAAAGTCTGCTTATAGGTTTCAAGGCCGCGCCTTAGCGACATAACAAGCTGGCAAGGATAGTTTCGGTAGCGCGAATGCACGATGATGTTCGTGTTATCAAAAAGAGTCCAACGAAAATCAAAACTCTCGCGCTCGTCAGTGCCCTTTTTGGTTACGAAAACCCGCGCCCACTCGTCTTTTTTGAGCTCAAAAAGGTGCTCTTCCTCGAAATTTACCGCACCGAAAACCAGCGATAAAAACAACGAAAATACAACGGCTATTTTACTCATTTTGACTTAAAATATCCCCACTAAGCCCGATATAAATGTCGTTCAGCCGCTCATTTACAAGGGTCTGATTTTGAGAAATAAACGAATTTTGCGCCGTTTCGTCAAATCCGTTTTTTTCACAAAATTCGCTCATCGCGATAAATTTTTCAAAGGTTTTTTCAAGCTCGTTTTCGACTAAATTTTTGTTCGCGTTAAATAAAATTTCAAAGAATTTTTCTCTCGGACTTTGAGAAAATATATCATAATCCATAAATTTTAAAACCTTTCGCAGATCTTAAAATACATACTATTTTTTGTAAAATCTTACTTAAAATCATATGCACTATAATACGCTAAATTTTTATAACTTCTCGATGTATAGGGCTGCTTCAGCCACCGTAAAGACATTGTCGCAGCTTGGACTTTGACTACCGAAACCCCAACAAACGTTTAGATATCTCATGCCTGCATTACGTGCGGCAAGCTCATCTTTTTTACTATCTCCGACAAATATCGCTTTATCAAATTCGCCTGATTTTAATATCAAATTTAACATCGCCGGATCGGGTTTTTGAGGTACGTTTTCATCCGCTCCGACGATAAGATCAAAAAATTTAAATATCCCGCTTCTTTGCAAAATCTCATCCAAAGTATATCGCGGCGCATTGCTAGCTAGAGCGATGAAATGCCCAGCCTCTTTTAGCCCGGCTAGTAGCCCCTCTACGCCCTCGTAGGCCGCGGCGTATTCGCGGTAGTTTTTCTTAAATTTAGCTTCAAAGTTATCCCTCAGCTTCATATCCGGCTTATCGATACCGTAAAAGTCAAGTCCCAAATTTCGCCCCGGCTCGTTTATGGCCTTTACGATAAACTCCGCCGCGAGATCGCCCTCAAGCCCCAGCTCGCGCCGCACCTCGTTTACCGTCTCGCAGATCGCTTTTGCGCTATCTATGAGCGTGCCGTCCATGTCAAATATCACGCATTTCACTCTTCGTCCTTATATTTTTTTCTATGTTTTTCTTTTTTATACGTTTTTTGATTTTTTAGCTTTTCTAGCGCGTTGGCGCAGGATATTAGCTCAGCTCTCTCGCCGCCTTTTACGACCAAATTTACGAAATTTTCAAGAGATTTCGAGTAGGCGTTATCTAAAAAAACCGGCTCGATCTTGCGTAAAATTTCGGCGTTTTTGCCCACCCTAGCGCGAAATTCGTCCTCGTTAAAATCCTCTCTTTTTAGCGCGCTAATCGCCGCTTTTGCGAATTTTTCCAAGCCGCGCAGGTATTTTACGCGCTTAAATTTGTCGTTTTGTTCAGCCATTTTTTCCTTTCAAAAGCCCAATTATACCAATTTAAACTTTTAGCGGTTATAATGCGCGCAAATTTTACAAGGAGAAAAAATGCAAAAAGAGACGATCGCCACGCACTACGGCTACGACACCAAGGCTGGCCCAGGCGCCATGGCGGTGCCGATTTACCAGACTACGGCTTATGATTTCGGCAGCGCCGAGATGGCCGCGGCGAGATTTCAGCTAGAGGCTCCGGGCCACATTTACACGAGGCTCGGCAACCCGACGACGGACGTGCTAGAGAGCCGTATAGCCGCACTCGAGGAGGGCTCGGCCTCTATCGTGACGGCTAGCGGTCAGGCGGCAATTTTTTACTCGATCGCAAATTTAGCCGCAGTCGGCGACAACATCGTCGTAGCAAAGAAAATTTACGGCGGCACGATGGTTCTTTTCATGCACACGCTTAAGCGTTTCGGTATCGAGGCGCGGGTGTTTGATAGCGACAGCGCGGACGATCTTGAAAATTTGATAGACGACAAAACTCGCGCGATATTTTTCGAGACGCTATCAAACCCGCAAATCGCAATCCCGAATTTTAAAAAAAATCGTCGAGATCGCGGACAAGCACGGCGTCGTAACGATCGCAGATAACACCGTGCCTACGCCGATCATTTTCCAGCCGCTAAATCACGGCGTAGACGTCGTCGTGCATAGCGCTAGCAAATATATCTGCGGCCAGGGCCTAAGCCTAGCGGGCGCTGTCGTAGCTAGTAAAAATTTAAACGCCAAGCTAGTCGGCAACGCCAGATACGCGCACTTTAACGTGCCGGATGAAAGCTATCACGGGCTAGTTTACGCCCAGATGGCGGATAAATTCGACATCTATACGCTGCGCATGAGGGTGGCTTTGGTGCGCGATATAGGCGCTACGATCTCGCCTTTTAACTCATGGCAGCTCATCCAGGGGCTTGAGACGTTAAGCGTTCGTATCGAGAGACACTCGCAAAATGCGAGCAAAATCGCCGAGTTTTTAAACTCGCACAAACACGTAAAACGCGTAACCTATCCGACGCTAAAAAGCGATCCGGAGCATGAAAAGGCGCAAAAATACTTCAAGGACGGCATGGCCAGCGGGCTAATGTGCTTTGAAACCGACAGCTATGAACGCGCCGTAAAGATGCTCGGCAAGGTAAAGCTCTTTAAAATTGTCGTAAATATCGGCGACTCAAAGTCGCTCATCACGCACCCGGCCTCCACTACGCATCAGCAGCTCTCCGCCGAGGAGCTAACGAAGGCAGGCATAACAAAGGAGCTAATCAGAATCAGCGTCGGCCTAGAAAACGCAGACGACCTCATCGCCGATCTCGCGCAGGCTTTGGAGTAAATTTAAAAGGAGCAGATAAAAATCTGCTCTAAATTTCACTCGCGACACTTTGACGCTGTGAACTTGCGCTGCAATCGGAACGTAAATTTAACAGTGTTGGCGGCTAGTAAATTTAAGAAAATAGATCTACATAAAACAATCCAAGCTTTACTAAACTGCAAAATTTAAAAACTTTGAGCTTGGTTAGACGGCTAACACTTTAAATCAAAATGTAAAATTTTAGCCCGCTTCGTAAAATCTACGAATTTCATTATAAGTCGGGTGGTAAATTTGAGCCTTTTTGCAAGAATCTTTCGAGCATCAGCGAAAAATACTTTCTCCTCTATCAAATTTACGCCGGCTTCCAGCGCAAATTTGCGACCGTCCTCGACGCAAAAACGCATAATCGCCTCGTCGTTTCCGACGCTTTTTACGTATTTGTTAGCGTACTTTAGGCCCGCTTCGTTTGTGGCGTCAAATACGAGCTCGGCATTTTTAAAGGCGCTTTTAAGTTCACGGATCAAATTTAAAACCTGCTCGCGCGTAAAATACTGAAACATTCCGCACGCTACAAGCAGCATCGGCAAGCCTTATCAATGCTCCGCGCACAAGCCATGTTAAACATATCGCAGCCCATGAGCGCTTCGTTTGGACGCTCGCCAAGCAAAAGCCCTCTAAGCTCTATCACCTCGGGCAAATCTATCTCGTAAAAGGCTGTGTTTGCGATTTTTAAACGAAAGCAAGCCGTCTCGAGCTCTGCGCCTAGATAAACGACGTTACATTTTGGATATTTTGCGCAAAATTTACGCACGATCTCGTCTATATTGTAGTATCTAGCCGCAGATGCCATGAGCGCATATTCGGACGATTTTTCTTGCACGGACTCGCAGTTTGTTTGTGCGATATTTTCGAGCGACAGAGCCTTTTCGTCGTAAAAATACTCGGGGGAATTTTTAGAAGCGAAAATTCGCGCGCTAAGCGGGATAAATAGCGTCTTCGAAACGGCGGATAAGTCCAAATTTGCTCCTTTTAGGCCAAGGCGCGCCTTTTAGCGTCAAATTTGACCGAAACCGAAGGCTAAATTTCTGTCAAATTTACGCCGTAAACGTTTTTAAGGTTTCGTTGTATTTGTTTTCGTCCTCGCACTGAATGAGCAGCAAGTCGCCCTCTTCAAACACCGATGAGCCGGTAGGTTTGATGTACTCGCCCTTGCGCTTGATAAGTAGCACCAAAAAGTCGCTAGGAAGCTCGAGCTCGGCTAGGTTTTTGCCGACGACTTCGGCGTCAAAGCGTATGGTGTGCTGACGTAAAGTGTGATAAAAGATCGGCAAGTTCGACATCTCAACTTCTTCCACGACGACATCTTCTTTGACGCCGCATTTTTGCGCGACCTTTTCTAGCGTCATGCCCTGGATGATGATCGAGACGAATACTACGAAAAATATCGTATTAAAGATTAGCTCCGAATTTGGCAAATTTGCCCCGAACGGATAGGTCGCAAGTACGATAGGAACGACGCCGCGAAGTCCAACCCATGAGATAAATATCTTTTCTTTAACATTATACCTAGAAAGCAAAAGCGAGAGAAAAACACCCATAGGACGCGCGACGAACATGATCCAAAACGCGACCACGGCGCCCGCAAGCGCGACGGCCGGTAGCTGGGAAGGATTTACCAAAAGTCCCAGCGTCAAAAAGATGACGATTTGCATCGTCCACGCGATACCGTCGTGAAAACCGATCAAATTTTTCTTATGCGCGAACTCTTTTTTGTTTATAAACATTCCCGCGATATATACAGCAAGAAAGCCATTGCCGCCGACCTTGCCAGCTAGCACGTATAAAAGCATCACCCAAGCCATCGAAAACACGGGGTAAAGTCCCCAGTACTCAAGCCTAAGGCGGTTAAAAAGCCCCGGTAGCGCGACGCCGAACATATATCCCATCAGCCCGCCTAGCAAAAACTGCTTTACTAACGTAAGCGCTACATCGGGAACGCTAGGAATCGTGGCTATAGAGATGATTTGCAGTATCGTGACGGTTAAAAAGATCGCCATCGGATCGTTTGATCCAGACTCTAGCTCCAAAAGCGGACGGATGTTGTTTCGCAGCGAAATTTCCTTCGCCCCAAGTATCGCAAACACCGCCGCAGCATCGGTAGAGGAGATGATAGAGCCAAAAAGCAAAGCCTCCAGCCAGTCAAGGCCTAGCAGGTATTTTACCAGCACGGCTATCATGCCCGCAGTCAGCACGACGCCAAGAGTTGCTAGGATGATGCCGTTTACCATGACTGGGCGGATAGATTTTAGATTCGTATCAAGACCACCCGCGTAAAGTATAAAAATAAGCGCGATAGTGCCTACGTCTTGGGCGATTTGGCGATTATTAAAATCAAGCCCGAGCAGTCCGTCCGAGCCTGCTAGCATGCCCACGGCCAAAAATACGACTAGCGACGGGATACCGAATCTATCTGAAACCTTACTAGAGACGATACAAGCGATAAGTAGAATAGAAAAAAATAGTAAAAAAGTTTCTAACATTGTCCCTCATTTGAGTTCAAAGCGGGGCAAATTTAAGGCTAAATTTAGCACCCTTACAGCCTCAAATTTGGCGCGTTTTGTAAATAAATTTTACCCGATTTTACCTTTTTAACGGATAAAAAGGATTAATTTTTATCATCATAAAAGATGAGATCAAAGCTATTTTTGCGCTTTACCAGAGCTTTTTTAGACGGCACGCCGCCCTGCTCCATTTTAGCTAGTTCATCTTTCATCTGCTTTATCATGACCTCAGACTGCTCGATCTGCTCTTTTAACTGCAAGATGATATCCACGCCTGCTAAATTTACACCCAGATCGCGCGTTAGACGCAGTATCATCTTGATACGGTCCATGTCTTTTTCGGAGTAAAGACGCATCTTGCCCTCGGTTCTTGAGGGCTCTAGCAGTCCTTCGCGCTCGTATTGGCGAAGCGTTTGCGGGTGTATGGAGAGTACCTTTGCTACGACACTGATTAGATATACCGGTTCTTCGTATTGTTTCATCTTATGCCTCCGGGAGTTTTTGCTTCATGAGTTCGGCTAGCTCGCCGTCTAGAGCATTTACGTCCGGCAATGACACGCGCGCCCTCAAGTATAGATCGCCGAATATCCCGCTTTTTCTATTTTGCACGCCGTATCCTTTGAGCCTGATTTTTTGCCCGGATTTTGAGTTTTCGGCGATTTTTATCGTTACGTCTTTTTTAGGCGTTTTTACGTCTATCTTACCGCCAAACATCATCGTTTTTAGCGGGATTAGCACGTCTTTATATAGATCGTCGCCGTCTCTTTCGTATTCGTCGCTAGGCGCGATATTTACGGTTAGTATCAGATCTCCGCGACCGCCGCTACCCTTGCCTTTTATGCGTAGCTTTTCGCCATCGTTGATACCGTTTGGGATTTTTATTTTGATATTTTCGCCGTTAAAATTTATCGAGTGTTCGCCACCTTTTACCGCTACGTCAAACGGGATAGTTACCTTTGCGCGGGAGTCTAGATCCTCATCGTCCTCAAAGCCGCTAAATCCGCCCGTCTGTCTAAAACCGCCAAAGCCGCTCCTGCTTGAAAAGCCGCTAAAGCCGCCTCCGCCGAAGATATTTTTTAAAATTTCGTCCAAATTTCCCATACCCGAGCTGCTCGCAAAGTCGTGGAAATTTTGCCCGCCGAACATCGCGTCGCCGTGCCTGTCGTACTGCGCACGCTTTTTTTCGTCGCTTAAAATTTCATACGCGGCGTTTATCTCTTTAAATTTATCCTCCGCGCCTGGGTCTTTGTTGATATCGGGATGATACTTTCGAGCCAGCCTGCGATAGGCCTTTTTGATCTCGTCGCCGGTGGCCTTTTCGGACACTCCTAACGTTTCGTAAAGACTATTGCTCATGTTATGTCCTTATAGTCAATTAATTTTATAGCAATTATAGCATAAAAGTTTAGCGTATGTCAATCAAGTATAGTAAATAAAACGATTTTAAACGACTTAAATAATAATTAACTTTACGTTGAGCTTAACGCCATATAATCGCGCTTTGAAAAAATTTTATCAAAAGGAAAAGTAATGAAAAAGATAATGATATTATCTTTGGCTACTTCTTGCGCGATCTTTGCCGCAAGCATAAACTTTAACGAACCCGCAGAGGATTTTACTAGAATAAATCCGGAATTTAACAAAAACGTCGTGCTGTCCTACAACAGCTCTATAGCCGACGCTAAAAAATCAGTCGTAAATATCTCCACTACAAAAACCGTCAGCAGCAACGTCGCAGACATGAACGATATGTTTAGCGATCCGTTTTTCAAGGACTTTTTCGGATTTCAGTTTAACATCCCTCAAGAAAAACAAAAAAGTAGCTCGCTGGGATCTGGCGTCGTCATATCTAGCGACGGCTACATCGTGACGAATAACCACGTCGTAGAAGATAGCGACGAGATCGTAGTCACGCTGCTAGATAGCGATAAAGAGTATAAAGCCAAAATCATCGGCACCGACCCTAAAACCGACTTAGCCATCATCAAAATAGATGCAAAAGAGCTAAAAGCCATACCGTTTGCCGACTCGGCTAAACTGATGGAAGGCGATATCGTATTTGCCATCGGAAATCCTTTCGGCGTCGGCGGCAGTATCACTCAGGGCATAGTTTCAGGCCTAAATAAAGACAATATCGGACTAAATCAATATGAAAATTTCATCCAAACCGACGCCTCGATAAATCCCGGCAATTCAGGCGGCGCGCTAGTCGATAGCCGCGGCTATCTAGTCGGCATAAACTCGGCCATACTTAGCCGCAGCGGCGGAAACAACGGCATCGGCTTTGCCATCCCGTCAAACATGACTAAAGATATCGCCAAAAAGCTCATCGAAGACGGCAAGATCGAGCGCGGATATATCGGCGTGATGATAGCAAATCTCAACGAAGAGCAAAAAGAGATCTATAAAAACAAAGAAGGCGCGCTCATTAGCAGCGTAGAAAGCGGTCTCCCTGCCGATGTAGCCGGGTTAAAACGAGGCGACCTCGTTATCAAAATCGACGACAAAGAGATCAAAAACGCCAATGACCTCAAAAATCTCATCGGCTCGCTAGCTCCAAACAAAGAGATCACGCTAACCTACGAACGCTCCGGCAAAATCGAAACCGCCAAGATAAAACTAGCTAACGCTAATGCAAAATCAAACGCCCCTACCGCAAAAAACGGCACGGCTATCGAGGGCCTTAGCGTCACGGCGATCGACGACAACGCAAGGTACAAATACCGCTTGCCTGCAGACGCAACCGGCATCCTGGTAACTGACGTAAAAGCCGGCTCAAATGCCGAAAAAATCGGCTTTGAAAAAGGCGATATCATCATCCAGATCGCCGAAGACAATATCAAAAATATGGATGATTTTAACAAAGCCCTAGCAAGCACGAAAGGCAAAAAGACGCTCGTTTGGGTCAATCGCGGCGGACTTTTCCAAGGTCTTGTTATAAAATAATTTCTACCTTAAGGCGCGGGAAACTGCGCCTTTTCTTTATTAAATTTTCTAAATTTCATCTTAAATTTGAACCGATTAAATTTCTAGTTTCAAAATTTAACCAAGCTTAAAAAAGCGTTCGACTGAAGGTTGCAAGCGTAGCGTAGCAAAAAGACGAGCCGCGGCCGCCATTAAAAATTTAGTCAAAACTCGCTATAATCCCCCAAAGGACATAAAATGATAAAAATTCTGATGATAGAAGACGATTTAGAGCTAGCTGAAATTTTGACCGAGTTTTTAGCAAAAAGCGATATGGACGTAAAGATGGCGGAGGAGCCCTATATCGGGCTTTCGACGCTAAACGTAGAAAAATTCGACCTCGTGATCTTGGATCTCACGCTACCGGGACTCGACGGCCTAGAAGTGTGCAAAGAGATCCGCAAGCGCCACGACGTGCCCATCATCATCTCAAGCGCGCGTCACGACATCACCGACAAAGTAAACGCCCTAGATAACGGCGCGGACGACTATCTGCCAAAGCCCTACGACCCGCAGGAGCTGCTAGCTCGCATCAAAAGCCATCTGCGCCGCCAAAGCGCGGTAGCGGGCACAAATTTAAGCGGCGCAAAGGAGCCTGCGCGCGAGAAAGATATTGCGGTAGACGACTTTAAACACGTCATCACGCTAAAAGGCGAGCCGTTAAATTTGACCGCCGCGGAGTACGATATCCTAAAATACATGCTTCAAAAAGAAGGCGGCGCTATCACGCGCGAGGAGTTCATCTATAACTGCGCGAGCATCAGCGAGGACTCGACGAACAAGAGCATCGACGTCATCATCGGGCGCATCAGAGGCAAGCTAGGCGACGACCCAAAAGAACCAAAATACATCCACGCTATCCGCGGCATCGGCTACAAGCTAATGCAGTAAATTTTAAAGCCCGCAAATGAAACGTTCATCTGTTTTTTACACTATCACTTTTATCTTTGCTTTGGCGCTAACAAGCATATTTTTAGCATTTTTGTGGCTGATGGACTACGACAAGCAAAACTACGCGCGCGAGCTAAACGCCAAATACTCCACGATCGCTAGAAATCAGCTCTTTTTGATGAGCGGTATCATAAACGAAAAAGAGTACGAGCGCCAAACGGGCGACTTTAAGATGCCCGAGATCACGAACGAGCAGCAGAAAGAGGAGATCCTAGCAAACGCAACCGTGCTTGAGGAGATATCAGCAGACATCGGCTCCAGCGCTATCATGATCTATCAAAATCACCACTATCTAAAAGTCCAGCACGTGGATAAAGTCCTGCTTTTAAAGGATAACGACTACCAACCGTACCGCTACGACATCATCAAGATCATCTTTTCGCTAGTGGCGATCATACTTTTGGCCGCTTACGTTTTTGTTATCAGGAAGCTAAAACCGCTAAGAAAACTAAAGCGCCAGATAGCTAAATTTGCCGCGGGCGAGATCGACGAAGTGCAAAATGTCAGCAGCGGTAACGACGAAATTTCCGAGGTTGCGGAGGCATTTTACGATGCGGTTTGTCAGATCAAAAACTTAAATGCGTCGCGCAAGCTATTTTTAAGAAATATAATGCACGAGCTAAAAACGCCGATCACCAAAGGCCGCCTAGCCGCCGAAATGATAGAAAAAAGCAAAAACCAAGAGCGACTCGTGTCGGTTTTTATAAAACTCGAAAATCTCATAAACGAATTTGCCGCCGTCGAGCAAGTCACCTCAAACATCGCGCTAAATAATACTAAAATTTGCCGTATCGACGATATCATCGACGAGGCTCTGGATATCGCGATGGTTGATCCGGGACAGGTTACTATTAGCAAGCTAGAAGACGTGAATCTAAATGCGGACTTTAAACTGCTAGCAATCGCTGCTAAGAACATGATCGATAACGCCCTAAAATACTCTCCAAACAAGCGCGTAAATATAACTATCACGCGCGAGTCGATCAAATTTATCAACGAAGGCGAGCGATTGTCAAAGGAGCTGCGCCACTACGTAGAGCCCTTTACTAAGGGCGAAAACGCGCAAAAGAGCTTCGGTCTGGGGCTCTACATCGTAGAAAACATAATCAAAGCCCACAAGCTAACCCTGGGCTACGAATACAAAAACGGACTAAACGTATTTAGCTTTGAAAATCTGCAAAATATCGCGGCGTAGGGGTAAATTTGAGCGTTTTGTAAAATTTGCGGAGCGCGAGTAAAATTTGAGTTAAAATTTAAAGCAAGCCGTTTTTGCTTAAATTTTGAAATTCGGCGTATCGTTTGCGACTAACTAAACGCCAAATTTTGAGCCGTAAATTTGTCGCTTGTTTTAAATTTGTATCCGATCAAATTTAAGGGCTCCTCGCTACTCATAATAAAAAGACTTTACGGGCGAAAAATTTAGTCCCGCCTTTTCACACAGCGCGTAAAAATCTACCTCGCCGCCGCGAGATTTAAACTCAAAATAGCACTCGTAAAGCTTTACTAAGTATTCAAATTCCGAATTTAGCCGCGCGCTTATCTCGTGCTTTTACATTGCGTCGTGGGCTTCGCGGATTAGCCGCTCATAGCGTGCGCTCTCTATCAGACAGCCCTCTGGAAAGTGGTGCGCGCCCCAGTCTAGCGCGTCTAATAGCATGCAAAAGTACAGCTCTACGGTGTATGCGTCGCAGCGCTCATGACGGTATGCGCGGCGTAAAAGCTCGTCCTTATCAAGCTCTCCCAAGAGCCGTGCGCGCAGAGCTAATACGCCCAGCGTAGATGCGGCATTTGGCCTGCGATGCAGCGATTTTTTAGATACTCGCTGGCTAGCTCGCCAAGCCGAAACGGTAGCTCTCTGTTGCCGCGGTTTTTAGGTTTTTTAGCTCGCTTTTTGCTTTCGTCTAAAATTTCGCGGCAAAGTTCACCTAGCGCATAGCTCTGCTCCGCCTCGCTAAACTCGCTTTTAAATTTATGCACCGCGCCCTTTAGATGCGCGTTTGCTCGCTTTTTTAGCCCCGCATCGTAGAGCCTTAGATACTCGCAGAGTTCAAATTTGAGCCGTACAAAAGCATCCGTTTGCATTTAGCTCCTTTGCCCGCGTAAATTTTGCGCGTGAAAACCGCGACCTTGCCGCGCTCAAACGCAACCTGGTATCCGCCAGATACAGCCGATACTCGCCTGTAAATTTGAGCAAATTTACAAAATATCCCTCTGCCCTTTTGCGTTTACCGGGCCTAGCACGCCCATTTGTTCCATCTGTTCGATGATCGTAGCTGCGCGGTTATAGCCGATTTTTAGGCGGCGTTGCAGATAGCTGATCGAGGTTTTTTGCTCGCTTAATACGATCTCTTTGGCCTCTTCGTAGAGCTCGTCTAGCTCGCCCGCTACGGCGCCGGAGCCTGTACCCGCACCGCCGCTAGAGCCCTCTTCGGCTAAAAATCTCTCGTCATAGACAACATCTTGCTGAGATTTTAGGAAATTTACGATCGTGTCAATCTCTTTTTCGCTAGCAAACGGCGCGTGCAGTCTGATGACGCCGGGGCTTCCCGGAGGCGTAAATAGCATATCGCCGCGTCCTAGCAGGCTCTCCGCGCCCATTTGATCTAGGATTACCTTGCTATCGATGCGCTGACCGACGCGGTAGCTGATGCGGCTAGGTAAATTTGCCTTGATTAGCCCCGTCACGACGTCCACGCTCGGGCGCTGGGTGGCGACGATGAGATGTATGCCGCTAGCCCTAGCCATCTGAGCTAGACGCCCGATGTATAGCTCCACGTCCTTACCGCTAGTCATCATGAGATCGGCTAGCTCGTCGATGATAACGACGATGTACGGGAACTGCTCGCCGCCCTCCTCTTTCATTTTTTCGTTGTAGCTTTCGATATTTTTGGTGCGCGTATGACTCATGATCTTGTAGCGGCGCTCCATCTCGGCGACCATATTTGATAGCGCGGTGATGGCCTGCTTGGCCTGCGTGATGACGGGCGTTAGCAGGTGCGGGATGTCGTTATAGATGCTAAACTCAAGCATCTTTGGATCTATCATCATCAGGCGCAGCGTCTGCGGACTGTTGCGATATAGCAGGCTTAGCAGCATCGCGTTTATACCCACGCTCTTGCCAGATCCCGTCGTGCCCGCGATTAGCAGGTGAGGCAGCTTTTTTAGATCGGTGACAAAGGGCGCACCGACGATATCCTTGCCTAGCGCGATAGTTAGCGGACTGCTCGAGTTTTTAAAAACTTCGCTATCTAAAATTTCTTTTAGGTATACGGTCTCGATGTTTTTGTTCGGAACCTCGATGCCTACGACGTCCTTGCCCGGTATGGGCGCTTGGATACGTATAGTCTGCGCGCGCAAAGCCATCGCGAGGTCGTCTTGTAGGGTTAAAATTTTACTCACCTTGATATGAGGCGCCTGACGAAACTCAAACGTCGTAACGATCGGACCCGTGTAAGTGCGCACGACGTCGCCGTCTATTTTAAATTTGCGCAGCTTATCGAGCAGATCGGAGATCTTTTGATCGATCTCGGCTTCGTTTACGCTGTGCGAGCGCTTTGGCGGATCGTTTAGAAATTTAAGCGGCGGCAACGCAAAATCCTTAGGCTTTTCGACCTTGCCTTTTTCCATTTGTTCGAGTAGCTTTTTATTTTCGGCGACTTCGTTTAGGATCTCGACGCCGTTTATCGTGACCGTACTTTTTTCTTCTAAATTTAACTCGACCTCATCCTGCGCTTCGTTTTCTTCGCCTTGGCTATCTTCGTCCTCTAGCTTTTCGCCGTTTTCCTCGCTCAAATTTGACTCGCTTTGAGCTTTAGGCTTTTTGATTTGCCTAGGCTTTTTTTGCGTTTTAGGCTTAACCTCGCCCGCGTTTTCAAATTTATCTTCGTTGGTACTAGGTTCAACGAAAGCCTTTTTTAGTATAGCTATGATGTTATCTTGCGCGATAAGGCCAAAGCTCAGCACGAAAAGCATCACGATAAAGACCCACATACCTATCACGCCCGCAACGTCTTTTAGCGCCTCGTTTGCGCTATTTGCAATCAGTCCGCCGTAGTTAGCGTCCGCGCCTGATTGAAACATCAAAAACGCCAAAAACAGTAGCGCCGCACCAAGCGTCGTCTGGGCAAATTCGGCATTAAAACCGTTAAAGTATTTGTAAATATAATACGCAAAAAATATAAAAACAAAAGGATAAACGTAAGCTATAAAGCCGAAAAGCTTGAAGTTCCAAAGTCCGATCGCATTGCCGAAGCTACCGACGAAATTTGCCGCAGGCGCGATGGTAGCGATCCCAAAAAATATCAAAAAACAAACGACTACGACTAAAACCGATTCTCTTAAAATGGCGCGTCCTTTTAAATTTAGTAAATTTAAATTTGAGGGAAAGCGAATTTTAGAGCCGAATTTACCAAATTTGACCCCATTTTCGCTCCACCCACTTTGATAACGAAACTTTAATAAAACGGTAGATTATAGCGAGTTTTTACATATAGTTTAATAACGAGAGCTGATTTATCTTCGCCACGGACTGCAACATCGCCTGATACGACATCATTTTTTGCATGAGATTCATATAGGTCTCGCCGTAGTCGGCGTTTGTGATGTCGGCTTTGACGGTTTTTACGTTTACCTCCATGATGCTAGCGCGAGTGTTGGTGTCTGCTAGTGCCGCGCTTTGAGCGCCTACCTTGGTGTGGATTTTACTCACGTGATCGGCGATGTGGTCTATCCTCTCGATCGCGCCTTGGATGCCTGAGTTTCGCGGATGCTCGCCCTCGCTATCGGCGCGGTACTGACCACTCCTAACGGCCTCTATCATCCTATCTAAGTCATCAAAAATATCCACGCTCGGGCTATCTATCTCAACGCCGTTGTTTGCAGAAAAGCTCCACAGCGAGCCGTCTCCTTGCTTTGTTGCAGGAGTCGTGCCGGTGCTATCTCCGTAAAATTGATCGGAATTTGCCTCGTCGTAAATTCCGACTTTTATCGGAGTAACGGCGTTTTGTTTGTCGGTTACTTTTATTCGGCCCCTATGATCCATATTTGCCTCGACGCTACCTTGTGAATTTGCGATGGCTTGCTTGTAGGCGGCATAGTCGGCTTGCGTGTTGCCGCCGGCGCCTGCAGGGACGCTATCGCTAGCAACCATACCTATGATATCGTTTAGCTGCCTAAAGGTCATATTTTTTGACTGGGTAGTTCTACCCTCGGTAGTCGGCGGGTTTGTAGTGTCGTTATAAAAGCTATCCCAAACCTCGGTCGTATATGTGGTGCCGTCAGGCCTTGTTATATTTACCCGCGCATTGCCTGAGGTCGTAGGAGGTACGGCGGTACCAAAAAGCACGTCGACCTTATAATCTCCGCCGCTTTTAGATTTGATCTGCATTTTTAGGGCTTGGTCGTTTATATCGTATTTGTCTCTTTCGCCAGGATATAGCTCTTTTGAGGCCACAACTTGGCTTAGAGTCGTGTTATCGTCGGCAAATTTACCGCTGCCCCGTTCTACTTGCGATACTGTGCCTACTAGATTTCTACCCTCTTGTTTAAAGTTTATCTTGTCGTAGTCGTAAGCATTTGTAACGGCTCCGCCCAGGTCTTCGTATTTACTTTTTACAAATTCCGTGATTTCATAGTCGTCAGGGTTTGCTCGCACCCTAGCTTCAAGCGAATTTGCAGGATTGCCACCCGTGAGATTCGTAATGTTATTAAACGCATTTGAGGCTGCATTGATATTTGCCGCAGTCAAATCTCCGGCGTTTGCCACCTTTTTCGTCGCCGCTATCATGTGAAAATCAATAACCTGATTGCCTTTACTTAGGTCTTTTACGTTGATTTGACCTTGGTTGTTTATCGTTACCTCGACGACTTTATTAGTCGGAGTGTTGCCGTATTCGGTGCCGATTTTTTCTAGCAAGTCATTTATCGAAGCGTCCGAAGTCATCTTAAATTTGCTCGTAAAGCTCGTACCGTTTGGCTTTTTACCCTGCAAGAAAAACGTCGTGTCCTGAAACCGCCTCACGCCGGTGCCGGTAAAATCTTGATTGGTTAGTGTTTTTTCGTCTTTTACGTATTTAAAACCGATTAAATCGCGCATTTTATGCTCGCTATCGATATAAACGGTCTTGTTTCTATCGTCTAAATTTTGCGCTTTTAGCATCGTATTGGATGTAACTTTTTTATTATAATCGCCGTCCTTGCCCAAAAATAGCTCCTGCCCGTTTTGGTTGTAGGTCAAATTTACCTGAGCTCCGCCTACCGTTTTCATCGCCTGCGCATTGCCATAATACTCGTTTGTATCGCCGTTTACAGGCTTTGTATTTATCGCGCTTCCAGAAAATAAAAACTGCCCATTGATCGAGGTGTTTGCGATATTTACCAAGTGATTTTTGATACCTTGAAGGTCATTTGCGATGGCTTCGCGCGATGTTTTGGAGTGGATTTCATTGGCGCCTTGAACCAGCTTTGTTTTAAAACTCTCAAGCTGCTGCTTAAATTCGCCCAAAGCCTTGTCGGTATTTTTTGAAAAGTGCTGCGCTTTCGACGTCGCCGTTTGCACCTGCTCAAGCGTCGCAACCTCGTAATCAAGCCTCATGCCGTCGTTATAGACGCTGCTGTCCTCGAAAGAATTTTGGATTTTTAGACCGGTTGACATTTGGTTATTTAGCTTGTAAAGCGCTTTCATATTGGTCTGGTAGTCGTAGTTGTTCATAAATTTCATCAACTGATTCGTCATTCTCATTGAGTTTTTCCTTAAATTTAATTAAGCTCTTACAAGCAAATAAAGTTCCACTCGCTATATCGTCAAATTTCAAAATTTATTTAGTTTTAGATATGATTTTGCCAAATTTAAGGAGCATCAATGAAAATACTCTTTTCGCCGAGCGAAGCCAAAACCGCCGTGAGTCCAAATAAATTTATAGATAGGGGCGACTTTGTTTTTCCTAATTTATATGAAAAGCGGCGCGAAATTTTAAAAATTTACGATGATTTTTTACAAACGGCAAACTTGGAGAAAATTTCAAAACTTTTCGGCGTAAAAAATTTGACCGACGAGCCGAGCTTGCGCGAAAGTCTTTTTAAAAAAGGCGCGGTAAAAGCCATCCTGCGCTACGACGGAGTAGCATACAAGCACCTTGACTACGGCAGCCTTGATAGCGCGCCGCAGGAGTTTATAGATAAAAATACGCTGATTTTTTCAAATTTATTCGGCCCCGTGACTGCGGCGGATATGCTGCCCGAATACAAACTAAAACAAGGCGAGCGCATAAACGGGCTAAATTTGGAGGAATTTTATAGGCAAAATTTTAGTGACGAGATAGATGAGTGGCTGGGGGATGACGATATTTTAGACCTTAGGGCTGAGTTTTACGAGAAATTTTACCGCATACGAAAACCGTTTGCGACCTTTAAATTTCTAAAAAACGGCAAAGTCGTCAGTCACTACGCCAAAGCTTACCGCGGAATAGTTTTGAGACAGGTTGCGCAAAACGGAGTAAACAATTTCGGCGAACTTTGCAAAATGGATATAGAAAATTTGCGCCTCATAGACGTCAAAAAAACGGGGCTAAAAAGCGAGTTTTTGGTGCAAATCGTCTAAAATTCGCTACTTTTTGTCAAATTTGCGTGAAATTCGTTAAATTTTCGGCTAAAAACTATTGTATTTTTTATAAAAACGTTGTAAAATGCCCGCATATCACTTCTTATTAAGGATGGTTCAATGAAAAAAGCTGATTTTATTCAAGCTGTTGCCGAAAAGGCTGGTCTTTCTAAAAAAGATTCTCTAAAAGTCGTTGACGCGGCACTAGAAGTAATCCAAAACGCACTAGTTGCAGGAGATAGCGTTAGCTTTATAGGTTTTGGTACATTTGGTACAGCCGATAGAGCAGCTAGAAAGGCAAGAGTACCTGGAACTAAAAAAGTTATCGACGTTCCTGCTAGCAAAGCCGTTAAATTTAAAGTGGGCAAAAAACTAAAAGAAGCCGTAGTAGCCGGCGCAGGCAAAAAAGGCAAAAAGAAATAATCCCCCTTTCATGAAAGCTCAAATTTGAGCTTTCATGTTTTTTTAATCTCTTTTTTATATCTTTCAAGGTAAAATCTCAACTCTTTATTGGCCCGAGTGGTGAAACTGGTAGACGCGCCAGACTCAAAATCTGGTAAGGGCAACCTTGTGTCGGTTCGAGTCCGACCTCGGGCACCACCACCCCCCCCCCCAAAAAAAAACGCCTAGAAACGCTGTAATGCATTCGCTATTTTTACGGTTGTCGCAAGAATTATTGTGCTATTTATTATACCATCAAACCTGCCTCCAATCCTCAAAGACCATGTCAGCTTTTTCTCTTTTTTGTTCTTGGCAAGATTAAAATTAAGATGCAAATTTATACACTAGAGATACCAAGATGGACGATTGTGTTTTTCGGCCTTCTTTTTCTTACTGTTTGCGCCTTTTGGTGTATTTCTATCACGCTATTTTGTATTTACGTATATTTTAATGAGGTTAGAGTTTTAGCGCCTTAAAGCTCTAAGGCGGTTTTACAAGGCGGTACCATAAAAATCGTATCTGTAAAATACCGTCCAAACAAAAGAAGCAAATTAATTGCAACAAAACATATAGCGGCGAACTCAAATGCCGCCGCTAGTTTTAAATTTTAGCTAAATTTGACTTCAAATTTAACTATTTTGCCGCTACGCTTGCTCGCTCGTAGTGCGCGATGATTTTGTTATGGATTAGTAGCGAGACATAAATCACCGCACCGCCAAGGCAGAGTCTTAGTATATCCGCATCCTTATGCCAAAATACTAAATTTACGATGATGGCCGCAGGTATGAGAGCGTTGTTCATGATAGCTAGGGTGCCGCTATCTACCTCGCATGCGCCTTTGTTCCATAAAAAGTATCCAAGACCACTAGCTCCGATACCAAGCCAGAGCAGCACTGCGCTTTGCGTGAGGTCGAGGTTGATTTTTTCCGGATTTCCAAACATGGCAAAGGCTACGCCCGTAACCGCCGCGGCTCCGACGAAAAAGTAGCCAAAAACCCCTCTTTGCTCGTTAAAATCACGCTTTTCTAGTAAAAATTTATACGCGCTCTGTCCGACGCCAAAGCATAAATTCGCCCCCTGCACGAGCAAAAATCCATGCCAAAAGCCGCTGTTTACGTTGCCGTACTTGATGATGAGCGCACCCAAAACCGCCGTGCCTACGCTAAACAGATACAGCAGCCTAAGCCTGCCCGCCAGCACATCGTAAACCACGCTCACGTAAAACGGCGTAAATATCGTAAAGAGTGCGACCTCGGCGACGCTAAGATAGGCAAACGAGTTGTAGTAAAAAATATACATCGCGCCGATCTGAATCGCGCCGATCGCGGCTACTTTGGCGTATAAAGCTAGGTTTTGCGCGGCAAAATCCTTAATCATAAATGGCAAAAACACGCCAAGCGCAAGCACGACGCGCGAAAACGCGGCGAAGTAGCTATCCACTCGCCCCGCCAAAAACTCGCCGATGAGGCTAAAGCTAAACGCCCAAAGCACTGTAACAAAGATCAATTTTTTCACGTATTCTCCATTTTGAGTTAAATTTCGTCTGAAATAGTAGCAAAATAGTCTTAAATTTGGCGGATTTTACGGCGGTGATTTGAGAATTTTACGCAAAAACAGAGATTTGCAAATTTGAGATGATTTTACGTTTTTGCGCGGTAAATTTTACTCGCAGTCGAGGTTTGCTTTTTTGCAAAATCCAAATTTAAAGAAATTGCCGCCGACTCAAATTTAACCGCCAAATCAATAAAACATCGGCAACTAAATTTTAACTCAAAAATCCCCGCATCATATACGCTCCGGCTACGCCCGCATCCTTGATCTCGCTTAGATTTTCAAAATTTATCCCGCCGATAGCGTAGGTTTTTATGCTTAAATTCTTGCAAATTTCCTGTAAAAAATTAAGCCCCCTGCCTCGCTCTGGCGCGTGAGAGGGCGTATCAAAAATATGCCCCGCCACGACGTAATCAGCGCCTAGCTCCTGCGCCGATAAAGCCTGCTGCAAAGAGTGGACCGAAACGCCGACTTTAAGCTTTTGCGTTAAATTTGACGCACAAATGCCGCCGTCTTCGTCTTTATCCGTGCAGACGCCGTCAAATTTAACCAAATTTCTCAAATTTGTAGCCCGCTCGCCTCCTAACGCCATAAATTTAGCAAAAGGCAGATGTAGTTCACCCACACCAAGCCTACTTGTAACGTTTGCGTAAGTATGTAAAACGAGCCGCGCGCCAGAGCCGCACTCAGCGATGATATCAAGCATTTTTTGGGCTAAATTTTCATATTCGCATTCGGGCAGATCGCTCTCCCTGAGCAAAATTTTATCCGCCTTACCGCCCTGCGCTACGCGCCTAATATCAGCGAAAAAATCCTCGCTCAAGCGGCGGTTTGTCACCCAAACGAGCTCAAATTTGTCAAATTCCATCGCTCTTTACCCTAAAAGCCAAATTTTACGTCCGCAAAAACGCGCGACCGATAGCCGACCGACCTCAAACGTAAATATGCTCGCTCATCACGGGCTGCAAATTTAGCCCTCGCACGGCGCCTAGTATCTCCTCGACCGAGCGCGCGTCGCTGATCTCAAACTGCTCGTCGCCCTTTTTGGCCTTATCCGAGTGCGTCCCCACGCCCGTGCTAACGCCGGCCGAGATTTTGTTCGCGGCGACTGCGATGACCCCGTCTCGAAAGCGCGCCGACTCGCGCGTGGAGATCGTGATATTTGCGTACGGCAAAAAGAGGCGGTACGCGCAAATGACCCGAAACAGCGCCCTCTCATCGACGTCCCTCGGACCGACGTGAGCCTTGTTTATCGCGGGGCGAAGGCGCGGGCAAGATAGCGCGATCTCGGCGTGCGGGTACTTTTGCTGGATGAGATGCGCATGCAGAGCTGTGGCTAGAGCGTCCTTTCTAAAGTCGTCAAGCCCCAAAAGCGCGGCAAATCCGACGCTGCGCATACCGCCCATGAGAGCGCGCTCCTGGGCGTGGAAGCGGTAGGCAAACGAGCGCTTGACACCGCCGAGGTGAAATCTCGCATACGCCGCTGGGTCGTAAGTCTCCTGAAAAACCACGACGTAGTCCGCACCGCAACCGTGCAAAAACGCGTATTCGTCGGCATTTAGCGGATAGATCTCGACGCCGACGTTGCTAAAAAGCCTAGACGCCTCCTTGCATACCTCGCCGATATAGCCCAGGTCGCTTTTTTTCGCGCTTTCGCCGGTTAAAATCAGCACGTCTTTTAGCCCGCTTTTTGCGATATTTGCTAGCTCCGTTGCAGCCTCGTCCGCCTTTAGCCGCACGCGAGAGATCTTGTTTCTCGAGCTAAAGCCGCAGTAAACGCAGTCGCTATCGCAAAAATTTGAGATATAAAGCGGCGTAAAAAACTGCACCGAGTTGCCAAACTGCCTGTGCGTCCTATCTCGCGCCGCCTCAGCCATCTCGCCTAAAAATGCGCTCGCAGCGGGGCTTAGAAGCGCTTTTAGGCCCTCTACGCTTAGATTTTCTTCGCCAAGAGCGCGCTTTACGCTGAGGGCGTCAAATTTCTCGTAGTCGTAGCCCTCGCGCGCAGCTAGTACCCGCCGCATCAGCGTTTCGTCGATACGCTGGGCGTCCGCCGCATACTCCATCACGTCTATATTTTTCAAATATTTCTCCGTTTTTTCGTCTAAATTTTAGGCGTTAAATTTGATCGTTTTTAGAGCGCAAGGCGGCAAATTTGACGCGCCCAGACCCGTGCTTTTCGGCGCTAAATTTAAAACTCGGCAAATTTATCAAATTTAAAATTCGCAGAATTTAACGAGGCAAATTTAATCCTCGCCCGCCTCAAATTTGACGCCGTTTTTATATCATCAAATTTAAAGCCGAATTTACTCCAAAAATCCCGTCAGCGGACTCGACGCCCTAGCACTCTCGCTTACATTGCCAAGCCCCGATAGGTACGCCAGCCTGCCCGCCTGTATCGCTAGCGCAAATGCTCGCGCCATCGTTTTTACGTCGCCAGCAGTCGCGATAGCGGTATTTGCCATCACGGCCGCGCAGCCCATCTGCATCGCTTCGCACGCTTGCGCGGGGCTGCCGATACCCGCGTCAACGATCACGGGCAGGTCTATCTCGTCGAGCAAAATTTTGATAAATTCGCGCGTACAAAGGCCTTTGTTCGTCCCGATCGGAGCGCCCAGCGGCATCACGCACGCAGCGCCCGCAGACGCCAGATCGCGCGCGACGTTTAGGTCGGGATACATATAGGGCATCACGACAAAGCCCATGTTTGCGAGCTTTTCGGTCGCTTTTATCGTCTCGTAGTTATCGGGCAGCAGGTATTTGCTGTCTCTGATGACCTCAACCTTGACGAGATCGCCGCAGCCGGCCTCTCGCGCGAGCTTTGCGATACGCACGCACTCATCGGCATTTCGTGCACCAGAGGTATTTGGTAGCAGCGTCACGCCGCGCGGGATAAAGTCCAGGATATTTTCGAGTCCGCCCTCGTTCACGCGCCGAAGCGCTAGCGTCACGATCTGCGCGCCCGCCTCATGCACCGCAGCCTCCAAAAGAGGTAGCGAAAATTTACCCGATCCCAGGATAAAGCGCGAGCTAAATTTATGCCCGCCAAGCTCTAAAATATCGTTTTTTTCGTCATTTTTCATCTCAACCTCCGCCTACAAAATGCACTATCTCGGCCGAGTCGCCGTCTCTTAGCACCGCGTCAAATTTATCTTTGGGCAAGATTTCGCCGTTTAACTCGACTGCGATACGCTCAGGCTTTAGCCCCTTTGCGGCGAGCAGCTGCTCTACGGTTTTGCCGATAAATTCGCCCCCATCTTTGCCGTTTATTTTTAGCATTTTCTTTCCGTATTATTAAATTTAGCGCGCCCGTTCGGGTCAAATTTCGCGCTGCGTAAGCTCGCGATTATACCTCTTTTTGCTAAATTTAAGCCAAATTTTTCATCGCGAGTATGCAGGCGGCAAGCCCATAAAACGCGACGCAAAGGCTAACGGCTAGCCCAAAAACGCTAACTGCTGGCGTCTGGCTAAAACTAAGCGCAAAAAACGATATAAAGCTCGTGACAAACGCGGCAAATATCCCAAACAGGCGCTCCCGTCGCGACAGATCCTCATTTAGCGCAAAGATGAGATAATCGATCCCGACCGCGCTTGCCAAGATAAGCCCGAAAATCGCAAAAATATTTACGTGGACGCCGAGCGCCGTAAAACCGCAAAGCACGGCTAGCACGCCAAGCGCGATGACGCTCATAACCAAAAGCGAGCGCGCCGCCCCGAAAAACACCCACAAAAGCGCAAACGCAAGCAAAAAAGCGCCGCCCTTTAGCACCGCGGCCCAGGCCTTTGCCTCGGTCAAATTTTGATTTAGCGCGCCGACAAAATCGACGCTAAATGCGCCGTTTGCCTTTAAAATTTCATCCGTTTTTACGCCGCCCGCTAGCCCCTCGGCGTATACCACGCTGCTGTTTTTGCTCGGTAAAAATCGCGTCAAATTTTTTGCCGCGTCAAATTCTAAAATCTCGCTAGCACCGATAGTTTCGGCATTTGCGATCTTTTCTAGCTCGGGTTTTACTAGCTCGGCGGATAAGCCAAACCGTGCGTAAATTTTAAAGACCTCCTCGTCCTGCGCGGCTTCTTTAAAGATATTTTTTACATTTTCCTGCTCGGCCAGACTTAGGATAAATTTAGAAACAGAAGCATAGTCTTTGACTAGATTTGCCTGCTTTAGCTCGCGCATCAGCCGCTTTTCGTCGCCGACTTGGTCTTCGGCGCCCGTTAGTACGATGATGGAGTTTTGCGGCGCGGCGCCCGTTATCTCGCTGATCTTTTTAGACTGTTCCAGCAGCTGCGCGGGCGAGCTTGCGTAGTCTTTAATCTGCTCGGGCGCGCTTAGGCTTTTAAAATTTAGCGCCAAAATTCCCGCGCAAAGCGCAAATGCGGCGAGTAAAGTTTTTAAATTTATCGCTCCCGCCGCGCGCTCGCAAAGTCCTGCAAATTTATCAAAAAATCTCGAAAACACGGCGCTTTGCGAAAACGTCGCACCCTCAAATATAAAAGGCAGGCAAAAATAGGTAAATAAAAACGCCCCAAGCAGCGTAAATAGCGAAAATATCGAGGTTTGGCGCAGCAGCTCAAGCGACGAAAAGGCAAAAACGCCGTATCCGCTCATCGTGATGCAAAGCCCGAGCAGGAAAATTTTAAGCATCAGACGCACGCTTGCGGCTGCCACGGGCGCGTTTTGATTTTTACCCAGCCAGTGCAGCGCGAAGTCAAACATCAGCCCGACCAGGCTCGTGCCGATAACCACGACCATGACGCTAAGGCTCTCGTAGATCAAAAGCGAAGCCGCAAGCCCGCACGCAAAGCCGAAAATCGCGACGAAAACGACACAAAAAATGCGCAAATTTTTAAACGCGAGCAGCAAAAAAATCGCGCAAAAACTAAGCGAAACCGCGCTCATAACGGCACTTTCCTTGTCGCCGCCCTTTTTTCCATAGGCTCCGTATAGCGCGCCGCAGCTAGCGTAAGCCTGCACTCCGTCCTGCGCCGCGAGCTCGCGGACGCTTTCATAAAATTTGATCAAATTTCGCGGTTCGTAGCCGGGCTTTAGGCGCGCTTTTACGAGGTAAAATTTCCTACCCTCGTGCGCGGCTTCTAGCATCAAATTTGACAAATTTAGGCTGATTTTTGAGCTCTCGAGGCTCATATGCGAGCTTAAGGCGAAAAAATCATCCTTCGCGTTAAGCGGCTTAAAAGCGAATTGATTAAATAAATTTTGCGCGCTTTGTTTAAAAAACTCGTTTTTATCTTTTACCAAAAGCTCGTAGGTTTGCTCGTTTAAAAGCGCGATTTTTAGGGCGTTTAGCTGAGTTAGATAGGATGTTAAATTTACGTCCTGCTTTGCGCGGTACTCCTCAAAAACTCCGCTTTGCACGGCTAAATTTTCACTTTTTTCTAAAAGCTCAGGCGAATTTGAAGCCAGCAAAAACTCGCTAGAAGCGCTATCAAGCATCGATTTTAGCGCGGTTTGCTCGGTAGAGTTTTCAAAATTTACGAGAGAAAAAATATCCGCGTTTATCTTTTTCGCGTTTGTAAAACAAACGGCGAGCGCGGCTAAAAACGCCGCTAAAAAGATAAAAAAACGCGCGGATTTTTTCATTTTACGTTGTAAAAATCATTTACCGTTTTATCGCCGCTAACCTCGTTTAGCACGATCTTTTTGACGTATTTATCGCCTCCGACCAAAATACGCGTAAAGATTTGTTTTAGCAGCACGTTTTTGGGCGTCAGCTCGATTTTCCAGTTGTTTTTGTCACCTGAGATTTTAAAGATAAATTCCTTCTCAAGCTCGGTTTTATCGAGCTTTATGATAGATAAAAAGAGCTTTTTATCAAAATTTTGATCGATTTTTATGAGCTGGTTGCCGCTTTTTTGAAAGATACCGCGCTCGTTTATGACGATACTCACCGCGATCGGGCTTAACGTATCGTAGAGCAGCTCGCTTTGGCTGAGTTCAAATTTGCCGTAGCTTTTAAACTCCACGTTAAAACCGCTCAAAAACTTCGTCTGCGCGAAATCGCCGCTGATATTTTGCGTTTTGATTTGAGATTTTATCTCGTTAAAATCAAGCCCCATCAGGCTCGCAGCCAAACTAAAAATTATCGCTATTTTTTTCATTTACATACCTTTTTATTGCATTTTGTAACTCTTGCGGGATCTCAAAGCACGTCTGCATCGCGCGCATATCCACGGCCGCCTGCGAGCTCGCGCCCGTGCACAGCGTCTCGCCTGTTTTGGCGCTTTTTACGATGTAGCCGATCCTTAAAAAACACTCGCACTCCTTTAGTGTCGCCTCTACCTCGATCTCATCGCCGAAAAACACGGGCTTAATATATTTTGCTTCGATTTTTACGATCGGATAGGCGTAGCCGTCCGCCCTCATCGCTTCGTAGTCGTAGCCTATCTCCTCTAGCAGCGCGCATCTAGCCGTCTCGAAATACTTCACGTAGTTGCCGTGCCACACGACGTTCATGCTGTCTACGTCGTAAAACTGCGCCTTTAGCGCGACTGATTTTGATATCATCTCATCTCCAAAAATCAAAAAAATTAAACCACTGCACAGGCGTTTGCTTGCAGCGATTTTCCAGCTCGCGGACGTAAATTTGCAGATATTCGCGCGCTGAGGCGGCCTTATCTCGCCCTAGCTTTACGGCGCTTGCTAGCGGTACGAGCTCGATCCTAAATTTACCGCCGATCTTTTGGCACCACAGCGAGCTTATCTTTACGCCTAAAATCCCCGCGATCAAGTACGGACCGTAGTTAAAACTCGTCTCCTTGCCTAGAAATTTCACGCGCGCGGCCTTATCTCCGCCAAGAGGCGTCCTATCGCCCATTATGCCGATATGCTCGCCGCTTTCGACGATATTTTTTAGCTCTAGCATCGCGGCTACGTCTAGCTTATTTACCGCCATCATGCGCACGCTGCCGCCGTTTTTACTGATTTCACGCAGCACTTCGTTAAATTTACGCGAGTTCTCGTCATAAGTCAAAATCACCATCCTAAAGCCCTCGACCCGCGCAGCCAAAGCCTTACAAATTTCGACGTTTCCAAGGTGCGCCGTGAGCAAAATTTGCCCCTTTTGCGCGCCGATTAGTTCGCTTTTTATGCGCTCTAGGTCTATGATCTCTAGCTCGTCATCTTTGATCTTGCCTTTCCAGACTCTAAATTTATCGCAGATAGCGCCGCCAAACGCCTCAAAATGGCTAAAAACGCTCGTTTTTTTTAGCGTCTGCGCGCCTGCGAATTCGCTTAAATTTCGTCTAAACTCGGCGATATTTTCGCGCTCGTTTTTTGAAAATATATAATAAAACCAAACCACGATTTTAACGATAAGCTTTAGCGCGAACTCAGGCAAAATTTGAGACAAAAATAGGCTAAGTCTTAAAAAAAACGCCCCTCCTCTTTCCTGTCTTTTCCACCAGAGATTTTGCTCGGCGCTTTCTTGAGCCTCTACGGAAATTTGAGCGTTTGCCGCGTTTTTTTCGCCAAAATTTAGCCCGCACGCTCGCCAAATTTTACCCAGCGCAAATTTAGGCAATGAAAAAAAGCATTTTGCATGCATGAGGCTGATTAGCGCGTTATCGCGTAGCATCTTAAAGTGCGAAACGCCGCCATTTTCGTAGCGCACGTTCGTATCGATCCAGCGCACGCTAATGCCTTGCCTAACGGCATTTACTAGGATCTCGATGTCAAATTCCATCCTATTTGTTTTGCTTTTTGCCACCGCTTTTTTAAGCTGCTCTAAAGGATAGACGCGAAACCCGCACATAGCGTCTTTGACGCCAAGGCTTAGCGTATTTATCGCGACCCAAAAATTTGTGATCTTCCTGCCGTGGACGCGTGATTTTGGCGCGTCATCGCCGTAGATAGGATTTGCGCAGACGATACTTTGCGGGTGTGCCCGGCTCTGCCTCAAAAACTCGCCGATGAGCGCCGCGTCATGCTGAAAATCGGCGTCGATTTGCAAAACGTGGCTAAAACCGCGCTCCAGTGCAAATTTAAACCCGTCCTTCATCGCGATGCCCTTGCCGCCGTTTTGCGCGCGCGTGAGCAGCAAGATGCCCTCAGTGCGCTCAAGCTCCGCTAAGATTAGCTTGCTCGCCTCATCAGAGCCGTCGTCCACGACGATAACGGGCAGCTCGTATGTTTTTAGTGCGACGATCAGGGCTTTGATATTTTGCGGGTGATTGTAAAAGGGTACTAAAAACGCAAATTTATTCAAAGCGCCGCCCTGCCGACCGAGCACTTTTCGCCGTTACAAAATAGCTCGAAGTAAAGCTTGCCGCCGCGCTTTTCAAAACAAACTAGGAGCAAATCGCCAGGTCTTACAAACTTCATAAATTTTAGATTTTCTACAGCTCTTGCGCCGCTAACGTCGATACCCACCCTGCTAGCTAGCTCAAAGACGTAATCAAGCTGCATAAATCCAGGCAGTAGCGGTAAATTTGGAAAATGGCTCTCGAAAATCTCAAGCCCTGCGTGCATGATAGCGCTAAATTCGTATTTTTGCACCGAGTTTTCCAGCCGCTCGCCGCCCCCCTCAAATTTAGCGCAGACATCGCTTGCATTATCCGCGCCGCAGTTTGGGCCGCTAGCTAAATTTTGGCCGCTTTTATAAATTTGACTGCCGCAAATTTCGCCCGCCTCATTTACGTGCCCGCCGCTCCAGACTGGTTTGGGACTAGCAAATAGCGCGTTTTCAAATTCGCTTTTTTCAAATTTACCCTGCTGATTTCGCGGCATTTTTTCCACGATTTTAAAGTAGCGGACGCTGTTTTTAAACTCAAGCCTCAAAAGCTCTTTTAACTCGTCTGCAACGCCTTTTTTGCCGATTTTTCTAAATTTTTTTAGCCCCTCGCCGTTAAGCTGTAAAAGCGCAGCGATGCGTTTAAATTTCGGATGCGGCGCACAGTAGCAGTCCGCGAGCAGGCCGCTTTCTAGCAGCTTTGCTTCGATACTCTCTAGACTCACGCGCTTATCGTTTAGCTTGACGATGCGATCTATCCTGCCTTGTAGCGCGAGGCGGCCCTCGTCGATGCTAGCCGCGTCGTTAGTCTGAAAAAAGTCGCACCAAGGCGAACTCACGTTTAGCGCGCCCCTACCGTCTAGCCCGGCGTTCACCGCGCTAAACAGCCTAAGTCCGCACCCCTCGTCCCTAGCCACTATGCCCGTTTCCGTGCTGCCGTAGATTTCGATGATCCGCGCATCGCAGATTCGGCCTAGCTCGTCTCTTAGCTCTTTTTTTAGCGGCGAACCCGCGCTTACGATCCCGCTTAGGGCCTTTAGCGCGCTTGCGGCGGGGCTTTGGGTTAGAGTCCTAAGCAACACCGGACTAGCGATAAATACGTGATTTGCGAGATCTAAGCCCAAAATCGCCTCGGGGTAGTTTAGCTCGTCCGCGATGACGCGAGCGCCCAGCACCAGCGGCAAAAAGACCTTAAACGTAAGTCCGAACATATGCCTGTGCGAAACGCTCGAAAAAAAGGTATTTTGGCTACTAAAATTTAGATCAGCGGCTAAATACTCGCTCTCTTTCATCATCTGCGCTAGCGACTTTTCTATCATCTTGCTTTTGCCGCTCGAGCCTGAAGTTTGCAGGTAAAATTTAGCCTGCAGATCAAATTTAAGCCCCTCAGCAAGCTTGCTTGAAAGAAAATTTGAAAAATTTTCATCGTTTACGGCGGTCAAATTTGGCTCATAGATCGGCTTTGCTAGCACGTAAGGAGTCGCGCCCGCTAATAGCGAGCCAAAAAACGCGGCGTAAAATTTAAACGCGTCATCAAGATAAATTTGCAGCTCTTTTATGCCGTTTTTTTCTAAAAACGCGGCAAACCCGAGGCACGCGTCAAAGACGTCGCGCGAGTCGTCAGTAAATCTAAAATTTTTTAAATTTTCTTCAAAGCTCATTATTTTTTACAAATCTCTTTCTAAATAAAATTTCCCCGAAAAATAGCGCTCCCATCAGCGCGTAAGATACCGCGCCGCTATAAACGCTCCAGTAAAGCTTATCCTCCATCAAGGCTAGCGCAAGCGACATGGCGGCGTTAAAAACAAAAAACGCGCACCAAATTTTGGTCAAATTTCGCGTATATATCACGCCTTTTTCATCCAAATCAGGCTCTTTTAGCCTTGCGATTTTGGTGATGACGGCCTCGTTTTTTAGACTAAAAGCAAAAAAGGCAAAAAACGCCAAACTCACCAAAACGGGATAAAGATACGCTAAAAATCCGCCTCTAAAAATCATACATACTATGAAAAAAACGGCCGCTGCGATACTAAGCCTCCTCTCAAAACCGCTTGAAAACGCCCCGCGCGCTATCCATAGCACGGCAAGCGCCCAAACGACCCAAAAGGCAAAATCGCCCGCGAAAAATAGCGCGAACGGATAAAGGATGCTAACTACGCTTAGGGCGATTTTAAGCTTGCTCGTCAAATTTTTTAGCCACCGCGTTTACGATGTCTTCGAGCGTTTTTACGTTTTTAAAATCTTCAGGCATCAATCGGTGGCCAGTTTTGCGCTTGATGTGGTCTATTAGATCGATCGCGTCGATGCTATCTATCTGCAAATCCTCGTAAATGCGCGTTTGCGGCGTGATTTTAGCCTCATCTATCTCAAAAAGCTGCACTAGCGCGGACTTTAAGATCTCAAAAATTTCTTCTTTTTTCATCGTTATTTCCTGTTTTCAAAGATGTATTGCGCGAGGCTTTTTACGCTGTAAAAAATCTCTTTTAAATTTGCGGTTTTAGAATCAAGCACTAGGCCGTAGCTTTTTTGCACCGCAAGGCCAAGCTCGAGCGCATCGACGCTATCGAGTCCTAGCCCTTCGTTAAAAAGCGGCGCGTTTTCGTCGATATCGCTCGGTTTCATATCCTCTAAATTTAAGCTCTTTATGATGAGCTCTTTTATCTCCTCTATTAGTTCGTTCATTGTTTAAACTCCTTCGTATAATTTTCGCTGATAAAAGCGTGCAGCTCTCTGGCCCTGATCGGATTTGGCCTATCCGCGCAAAACCCGTCCAAATTTAGCCTAAAAAGCTCTTTGAACTCGTATTTTATCATAACGCTCGGGGTTTTGTACCAAGGCTCGTGTTTTTTGAGGCTGGGCGGATCCATTTTAATGGCGATGGCGACTAGCTGTTTTGCCGCATTTACCGCGATATAAGCGGCTGCTTTGTGAAATACGATCTCGCCGGCCGTGCGCGTGCCTTCTGGAAATATTATCAAACTCTCGCCGCTTTTTAGTGCATCCGCGCTTTTTTGCAAGAGCTCCTCGTTTACCGTGTTTAGGATATAGCCGCAAGATTTTATCGCGGGAGCTAAGAAAATATTTTTACCAAGGCCCCCTTTTACCACGCAGTTTGCGCGGCGGATGAGCGCTATCAAAAATACGACGTCTAAAAGCGACGGGTGATTTGCGATGATTATCTGCGAAGCGGTGCCAAGCCCCAAAGGAAGGTTAAATTTAGTGCGCTGATAGCCGCAAATTTGCGTAGAAAATATAAAAAATCTCCAAGCCAAACGCACCAGATCGCGGCAAAAATAACGGATAAATTTAAATTTATAAAGTCCAAGAAGCGCGACCGGGATAAAGATCAAATTCCCAAGCGCGCAGATGAGCCCAAATAGCGCAAAATTCGCCCCGACGATAAAAATTTTAAACCCGTGACGAGGGCTCATAATCCCACCGCCAAGCGGAGTTTTTATCCACGCTTTGCCAAGAGCATTTTTGCTTCGGATCGAAATTTTGCAAGAATCTAACGAGCAAATTTTCATCCGTCTTACCGCCAGGTTCACCTTGTGAGAGGCTTAAATTTTCGCCCTCGCTAACTAGCAAACAAACCATACAAGAGGGCGCAAACTCGTCAAAATACTCCTGCGAAATACTCTCGTGATAGGCTAAAACTAGAGCATTTTTGGCTCCGCTTTTTAGCATCAGATGCGCCTGCACCAAAGCGTACTCTAGCGGTGCGTATGCAGAAACGGCCGAGATCTCGCTACAATTTTTAAAATTTATCGCTAGAAGCGAGGAAAGGGCGTTGTGTACCGAGAGCGAAAACGAGGTCGGCGACATGAGTTCGCCGTGAGCTAGCGTATTTTGCAGCTCAAAACAGCGATTTATCTCGCCCTCATAAGAGCTAAAAACGATAGGCATATCAAGCGGCGCGATGTTTTTGGTTAGATCAAAGGCGCATTTTGCCGCACAGCTAAGCCTGCGGCGCTCAAGCGGGGGCACGTGCGAGACGTCAAGCTCCCTCTCGTATGCCGCCAGCTTCGCATCCTGCGCGCCGTTAAAAACTACCGCGTCAAAAAAATCGAGTTTAAATTTTAGCCTCATTCGCCCCTCTCGCCGCCTATTTTGCTATATCGCCTTTTAGCGTTACGCCCGCCATCAAAGCGCCCGCGCCGCACTGAAACTGCGTTTTGGAGTCAAAAGGCTGTTTTTTGTAGTAGCCGGTTAAATTTACCACCCTCGCGCCGCCCTCTTGCACAGCGCGCTCTTGGAAAGTTTTTATCGCCGACAAAAACGCCCACTGGCACGCCTCTTTGTCGCTTTTGTTAAAGGCGTTGGTTTTTTTGTTCGCCATTAGGCCGCTTTTGATGATGCCGCCTTTCGTGCCCGAGCCAAAGCTTAGCTTGATGTTTGGATTTAGCACCTCTTTTGCCTTCGGCGAGTTTAGCGCCTCCTCGATCGAAAAGTGATGCACATCGTCGCGCGCGCTCAAATTTAAGGCCAAGGCGCAAACGCCTGCTAAAACTAGTAATTTTTTCATTTTTTCTCCTTATTTCAAATTTGCTTTCAACGCCACCGCAGTCGCCATATTTCCGACTACGCATTGAAATTTATCCTTGCTGTCTAGTAACTTATCCTTATAGTTTCCTTGTATATTTACGACGCTGCTTTTGCCCGCGTTTTTAGCCGCCGTTTGCAGATCAACCAAGACCTTAACGAATACGTATTCGCAAGACTCATTGTAGTTATCCTCGCGCGGGTCTTTTACTATATCGCCGAAGCTATTTTCCTCTACCGCGCGATATTTGTTGCTGCGCCTTTGCGATTTTACGGGCTCTAACTCCTCGTCCGTCTGTTTAGAAAACTGCAAGCTTATATCTTTTAGTAGATATTTCTTTGCAAATTTAGACTCCAGAGCGCTTGCGATATCGTGCTCGTAAAACTCGTCCTCCGCCGCCGCAAAAGAGCAAATCAAAAGTAAAATAGCCAAAATATGCTTCATATTTTACCTTCAAATTTTAAATTCTTTTAAATATCAGCGAGGTATTTACTCCGCCGAAAGCAAAGTTGTTGCTCATAACAAAATCCGTATCTATCGCTGTTTGCTCGGTTAGATAAAAGAGCGGCGCGCACTCCGGATCGACGCTGGTTAAATTTATCGTCGGGAAAAATCTCTTCTCTCTCATCATCATCACGCTAAATATCGCCTCCAAACCGCCGCATGCTCCCAGCGTATGGCCGAGGTAACTTTTTAGCGAGCTGATAGCGATCTTATCGCCGAAAAGCTCGTTTGTAGCGATACTTTCGGCTATGTCGCCCTGCTTAGTCGCCGTGGCGTGAGCGTTTACGTAGCCGATCTTTTCAGGCGTTAAATTTGCGTCTTTTAGCGCCAAAGCCATCGCGCCTTTCATCGTCGCGCTTTGCGGGCGAGTGACGTGCGAGCCGTCGCAGTTTGAGCCAAAACCTACGACTTCGGCGTAAATTTTAGCTCCGCGTTTTAGGGCGCTCTGCTCGCTCTCTAGCAAAAGTATCCCAGCGCCCTCGCCTAGCACTAGTCCGTCGCGCCCCTCGTCAAAGGGAGCTGGCGAAATTTCGGGCGAACCATTTTTCACGCTAGTGGCATAAAGCATGTCAAACACGTACGCCTCGCTCGGGCAGAGTTCCTCTGCGCCGCCTGCTAACATCATGTCGATCTTACCGCTTTTGATACTCTCGTAGGCGTATCCGATCGCGTGCGAACCGCTCGTGCAGGCCGATGACGTCGGGATTATGCGCCCTTTTAGCGAGTAAAAAAGCGCGATATTTGCCGCCGTGGTGTGAGGCATCATCTTGATGTAGGTGTTGGCGTTACATTCGTTTTCGCCGCGCTCTAGCAGTTTTGCCATCGCGAGTATCGACTCGGTGCTGCCCGTGGACGAACCGCACGCGACCCCTAGTCTGCCGTCCTGCACGCTAGGATCGAGGCTTGCGGCGTCTAAATTTTCGCCTCGCATCAGTCCTGCGTCTCTTAGCGCTAGTCCCGCCGCCTCGACGCTATACATCGAGACTATACCTAAGCTTCTTAGCTGCTTGCGGTCCCACGAGCTAGGGCACTCGTAGCTCTCTATCGGCGCAGCCAGGCGGGTATTTAGATCCTCATATCTATCCCACTGCCGCATATATCTCACGGCGTTTTGGCCAAGCTCAAATTTAGCCCTTATCTCGCCCCAACTCTTGCCAAACGCGCTCACCATACCCATGCCGGTTATAAAAACTCGCATCAGCAAAGCCCTCCGTTTACGCCGATAACCTGCCTAGTTATGTAGGCTGCGCCCTCGCTTAGCAAAAACTCCACCAAAGGCGCGACCTCGTCTGCTTTGCCCGCTCTTTTGGCCGGGATTGCCTTTAAGATCTCCTCCATCGGCAAACCACCGTCCGTCATATCCGTCTCGATGAGCCCCGGAGCGATGCAGTTTACGGTGATATTTCGCGAGGCTAGCTCGGCGGCTAGGGATTTTGCCGCGCCGATGAGACCTGCCTTGCTAGCCGCGTAGTTACTCTGGCCGCGGTTGCCGACGACGCCTGAAACCGAGCTCATCACGACGATACGAGCCGGCTTTTTAGCGCGGATCATAGGCATGAGGGCGGGCTTTAGGACGTTATAAAAGCCGTTTAAATTCGTATCCACGACACTAAACCAATCCTCGTCCTCGATCGCTACGAACGTATTATCGCGCGTGATGCCGGCGTTTAGCACGACTGCGTAATAAGCGCCGTTAGCCTCTATATCGGCTTCGATCGCCGCCCTTGCCGCCTGGGTATCGGCTACGTCAAATTTTAAAGCACTCAAATTTAACTCGTTTTGTAGTTTTAATAGCTGCTCGCTCGCGCTTTTGCCGTGCAGCACGACCTCGTATCCCGCCACCGCCAGCCGTCTAGCCACCGCTTCACCGATGCCGCGACTCGAGCCCGTTATCAGCACTCTTTTACTCATCTAGTATCCTTTTTACGTATTCCTCATCCGGGCTTAGCACGTTTAGCGTCGCACGCGCTCCAAGCTCGCCGTTTACGTAAAGCTCGCAGTCGTAAACGCCAAAACCGCTCGCGTCTTGTATCGAGCAGGCGGCTTCGATGACGACTTCGTCTCCAACCTTTAAAAACGGCTTAAATATCTCAAATTTTCTACTGCCCAACAAAAAACCGAGCCCAAATTTCATCCCTTTTAGCTCGCGCATCTTTGAGTCGTAGATACCCAGCGACTGGGCCATCATCTCGATGGTTTTGTGCATGGCAAATTTGCCGTTTGAGAGAAATTTATTATCCTCTTTTATCACGCTTTTAGTTTTTATGCGTCCATCTTCAAATTTAAGTATCTCGTCGATAAAGACGATCGCCGTACCGTGCGGGAGATAATCTCCAAGGCTCATCTCGCCCTCCCGAACACTATCGCCGCGTTGTCTCCGCCAAATGCAAACGACAGCGACATGGCCGAATTTACAATCGCTCTTTGGCCAAATTTTGCCAAATTTACCCCCTCTATCTCATCATCGTAAACGCCGTCATATACGTGCGGCGGCAGCGCTGTTTCGCCCTTAGCACAAAGCATAACGCAAAGCGCGCTCTCGATGGCTCCTGCGGCTCCTAACGTGTGGCCGATTAGAGGTTTTATGGAGCTGGCAAAAACGCTCGGCATGAGCGAGTGCACGATCTTTGCCTCGATTTTATCGTTTGCCTGCGTGCCCGTGCCGTGTAAATTTATATAATCGACGCTGCTTAAATTTGCCGCCTGCAGCGCCTTTTGCACGCACTTTGTTTGCATATGAGCGCTAAAATCTGGCTGCGTCATATGAAACGCGTCGCAGTTTGAGTGCTCGCCCGCGATAACGACGTTTGAGATTTCATCCCTGCTCGCCACAAAAAATGCCGCACCTTCGCCGATATTTATGCCGTCGCGATTTTTGGAAAACGGATTGGTTTCGCGTGCGCTTAAGATGCCTAGGCTATCAAAGCCGTTTATCGTGAGCGTATTTAGGCTATCCACGCCGCCGCAGATAACGGCGTCGCAGATACCCGACTCCAGCAGTCTTTTTGCCGTTATGATCGCCTTGACGCCCGACGTACAGGCGGTCGAGACGGAAAACGCAACCGAGCTAAGCCCGTAAAAATCGGCGATAAATTCGGACGGATTGGCTAGAGAGTTGCGATTGATGCCAAATTTTGAAGCATCGAAAGACCCCGTCGCGGCAAAATCCTTAAACGTTTCGTAGTTTTCCTCCACGCCGCTAGTAGTCGTACCTACGACTACGCCGACGCGGTTTTTGCCGTATTTTTTGATGGTCTCTCGCACGTCTTTATCTATCTGCAAAAGCGCGCTTAAAACTAGAGCGTTCGTCCGCGTTTGCAGGTGTTTTGGCGTATTTTGACTAAATTTAGCCAGCTGCACGCCGACCTTGCCGAGGATAAAGCTTTTATCCGCCCTAAAGCCTTCGCAGACGCTCAAAAATCTCTTTTCTCCGCATAAATTTGCAAAATTTTCCTCAGCATCGGCTCCGGCTGCGCTGATGACGGCGGGCTTGCTAACGTATATCAAGAGCTCTTACCTTAAAATTTTCGTTATTTGCCGTTATGACGGCCTCTTTTTGATTTGATTTTACGATATTTAGCACTTTAACAAAAAGCTCGTTGTATGTGCTATTTGGCGGTAAAAAGCCGATAGCTTCAAATTCGCCGCTCGGCCTTAAAACTCTCCTAGCCAGCGGAGTGCCCATGGAGTTTATCATCGTAAAATAAAAATCCTCTTTTTCATGCGAAATATAGAGCAAATTTGAGCCGCTTTGCGAAGTCACTTCAAATTCGCGTTTATCGAAATTTACGATCTGCGGAACATCAAATTTAGCCTTCGCCGCACATCCGCCGAGCGCAAATGCCGCCGCAAAAATAGATATAAATTTTAAAACTTTTTTAAAACCCACCCTTTGGTCGCCTTATTAAATTTTGTTTGTTTTAGAATAATGCACAGATTATATCTTTTTAACCTTTAAAAACAACGCAGGGTGCAAAAATCGGCATGCAAGATATTTTTTAATAAAATTTGTCGGACTTTGTTAAAAAATTTAGCAACGAGATTTTGGTTTAAAAATACAACAATGTAAATTTAGTAACCGTATTTTTAAAATTGATGTATTTCAATTGTACACATAGATCATCCGTGTACGGAGAATTAAATTTGGCATTGTCAACTGTGGCACTATATTGTAATTTTCAAAATAACACTATCCAAATATATTATTTTTACAGCTATTAACTATCCATAATAAAGACAACAGCAGTTAGTTTTTAAGTTGCTCGCTGCTAGTAGGCGTTTTTATTTTTTGGCTAACATTTACTAATAATGATTAATGTCAGATATAGCACTTTAATTTTGCATTTATCGTGATTTAATCAATTCTGGAGGGCGTATATAATCAGAAAGAAGGATTGCGTAAATCCTTTCTGATTATTTTAAAAAGGATTTACGCAGTTTAAATTATAGGCTCAAATTTGAGCTGCACAACATAGATTATTCTGATTTTTTCTTTGTAGATTTTTTAGCTTCAACTTCCTTGCCCACATTTTCTTCAACCTTCTTCTTTGAAACTTTTGTCTTAGTCTTAGCCTCATCAATATCTTTTTCTATTTTATCTTCGCCAGATTTTACTTTGCTTTTAATATTTTTAGAAGCCTTTTCATCTATATCGGTTTTAGATTTATCCATATCTTTTGCAGGCGTAGCTATTTTTTCTTCTGCATCTTTTGTTTTTTTAGCGACATCTTTTTTGCTCTGCTTTGCTTTGTCAAGCATATCGCTTTTAGCTTCTTGCGCCTTCTTGGTTGCTTTATCGCTCGAAGGTATTACGCTTGCGCCGCTCGTAGAGATATCGCCTTTTAAATTTTCAAACGTCTTATCGCCGATACCGTTTACGTTTTTTATATCCTCTATACTTTCAAATTTGTTTGTTTTTCTGTATTCAATAATAGCATCGGCTTTTGCTGAACCAATGCCGTTTAAACTCATAAGCTCCTCTTTTGTAGCGGTATTTAAATTTATAGCAGCAAATACCATTGAGGCGCATGCTAACATTGATAACACGAATTTGTTCATTGTTTTTCCTTTTTTAAAAATTTAAGTCCACATTCTACCAAAAAATAATTATAAGATTATTAAGAAATATTATTAATATAAACAATCAACAATAGCTTAAAAGTTTAATAGGGCTTTGAATGTACACTTTTAAGCACTCTGCTTAATTCTTATATCAATTTAGTCTAATGCACTTCACCGCAAATAGTATAAAGTAGCATCAGCTCAGCCGTTTACATAAAATAAACCAATGCTGCTACCACTAAAAAACCCTAACATCCATTTACTCCCCGTACGATAAAGACCTTTAAAAAGTCCTTAAAAGACTTTTTTGCACTTATATGATTTCCTCACTTGCTTTATTGTTATCTTTCTTTTTATACACCTCATTCTGCCCCACTACAAACCCCTTACATACCCGCAAATAAACCACAGAACAGCCCTTCTCCATCCTTTCTTAGCAAATTAAAAGTTTTATTCATTATGCACTAATAACACCTTATTTTTTAGTTCAATCATTCTATAACACCAACTTACCCATTCTAAAAACAGAACAGTCTTACTGCAATTATTAAAAAATAGCATCCAGGCAAAACAACACACTAATCGTTTTCGAGTCAAGCAAACCAACCAACACAACTCCTAAAATTTACCAATTTGCTTCTATATTAAAGAAACAAACCTAGTCCGATAACACTCAGTCTTTCCGACAGTAAATTAAGTGCCCAAAGAACAGACAACATATTACAAGACAAACAAACTAAAGAATACAGAATGCAAAACAAGGGAGTAAATAGTATAAAAGTATAAAAACAAAGCCCGCAACGACCTACTTTCCCGACATCCCAGTAAGGGAGAGTATCATCAGCCAGGACGAGCTTAGCTTCTTGGTTCGAGATGGAGCAAGGCGTTTCCTCGTCTGTATAGTCACGGGCAGTGTTAAAGAAATAAACTATGCTAATTTACTTCTTTAACACTGCTATTTAATTGTTAAAAGCCAAATCTTATTTTAACTAAAACAAGATCTTGATAAGGTATAACTTAGATATTTTATTTCGGATTTCCGAAATAAAATTACCCTTAACAAGGAAGTGATGCTTATTAAAAGATAAGCAGACGAGCTATTAGTACTGGTCAGCTAAAGGACTTTCATCCATTACACACCCAGCCTATCAAACTTATAGTCTATAAGAGCTCTTAAAAGAAGATTCATCTTGGAGTTGGCTTCCTGCTTAGATGCTTTCAGCGGTTATCACATCCCGACATAGCTACCCAGCGCTACCCTTGGCAGGATAACTGGTACACCAGTGGTCGGTTCAACCCGGTCCTCTCGTACTAGGGTCAACTCTCCTCAATCTTCTTGCGCCCACGGCAGATAGGGACCGAACTGTCTCACGACGTTCTGAACCCAGCTCGCGTACCGCTTTAAATGGCGAACAGCCATACCCTTGGGACCTGCTCCAGCCCCAGGATGCGATGAGCCGACATCGAGGTGCCAAACCTCCCCGTCGATGTGAGCTCTTGGGGGAGATCAGCCTGTTATCCCCGGGGTACCTTTTATCCTTTGAGCGATGGCCCTTCCACACAGAACCACCGGATCACTAAGACCGACTTTCGTCCCTGCTTGACGTGTATGTCTCGCAGTTAAGCTGGCTTTTGCCTTTATACTCTGCGAACGATTTCCAACCGTTCTGAGCCAACCTTTGTAAGCCTCCGTTACATTTTGGGAGGCGACCGCCCCAGTCAAACTACCCACCAGACATTGTCCTACTTGAGGATAACTCAAGCTAGTTAGCTATCAGAATAAAAAAGAGTGGTATCTCAACAACGGCTCACCATAAACTGGCGTCTATGGATCAAAGCCTCCCACCTATCCTGCACATTTTTATCCCAATAGCAGTGTCAAGCTGTAGTAAAGGTCCACGGGGTCTTTCCGTCTTGCCGCGGGTAGGAGGAATTTTCACCTCCACTACAATTTCACTGGATCCCTCTTCGAGACAGCTCCCATCTCGTTACGCCATTCATGCAGGTCGATATTTAATCGACAAGGAATTTCGCTACCTTAGGACCGTTATAGTTACGGCCGCCGTTTACTCGGGCTTCGATCAAACGCTTCGCAGAGCTAACGTCATCAATTAACCTTCGAGCACCGGGCAGGCGTCACACCCTATACATCCTCTTACGAGTTAGCAGAGTGCTGTGTTTTTGGTAAACAGTCGGGAGGGACTCTTTGTTGTAACCTTCAATGCTTACGGAGTAAATCCTTCACAAAGTTAGGCACACCTTATACCGAAGATACGGTGCTATTTTGCAGAGTTCCTTGAAGAGAGTTCTTCCACGCGCCTTAGAATACTCATCCCACCCACCTGTGTCGGTTTACGGTACGGGCAACTATAACTAAACTTAGAAACTTTTCTTGGCTCGACAGTATCAGCAATTCGCTATCCATTCCGAAGAACTTCAAACGCCTGTGGGGTCTCGGCTTAAAAAGATCCGGATTTGCCTGGATCTTAACCTACACCTTTCGACTAGCACTACCATCCGCTAGCTTGCTTAACTCTAAGCGTCCTTCCATCGCACATTATAGTTGGCATTGGAATATTAACCAATTTTCCATCGCATACCCCTTTCGGACTTTGCTTAGGACCCGGCTAACCCTACGATGACGAGCATCGCGTAGGAAACCTTGGGTTTACGGCGTTGGGGATTCTCACCCCAATTATCGCTACTCATGCCTGCATGCTCACTTGCATTCGCTCCAGCGCTCCTTACCGGTACACCTTCGACGCTGAATGCAACGCTCTCCTACCACTTAGTAAAACTAAGTCTAAAGCTTCGGTACTCATTTTAGCCCCGTTATATTTTCCGCGCAGAATCACTAGACCAGTGAGCTATTACGCTTTCTTTAAAGGATGGCTGCTTCTAAGCCAACCTCCTGGTTGTTTAAGTAACTCCACATCGTTTTCCACTTAAATGAGATTTAGGGACCTTAGCTGTTAGTCTGGGTTGTTCCCCTCTCGACGACGGATTTTATCACTCGCCGCCTGACTGCCATGATTACACACTAGGTATTCGGAGTTTGATAGGGTTTGGTACATTGGTGTATGCCCTAGCCCATTCAGTGCTCTACCCCCCAGTGTTACTACATGACGCTATACCTAAATATATTTCGGAGAGAACCAGCTATCACGATGTTTGATTGACCTTTCACCCCTATCCACAAGTCATCCCATGGCTTTTCAACGCCAGCGGGTTGGGTCCTCCACCGGCTCTTACACCGGCTTCAACCTGCTCATGGATAGATCACATCGTTTCGGGTCTGCAGCATCTGACTAAACGCCCTATTAAGACTCGCTTTCGCTACGGCTCCGGGTTTCCTTAACCTCGCCAGACACCACAACTCGCAGGCTCATTATGCAAAAGGCAGTCCATCACACGTCATAAAGAATCGTGCTCTGAATGATTGTAAGTAAATGGTTTCAGGTTCTATTTCACTCTGATCACCTCAGTTCTTTTCACCTTTCCCTCACGGTACTTGTGCGCTATCGGTCTAGTAGTAGTATTTAGGGTTGGATCGTGGTCGACCCAGCTTCAGACAGAATATCACGTGTTCCGCCCTACTCAGGATACTGCTAAGTAAAACAAAGCTTTCATATACGGGAGTATCACCCTCTATGCTTAATCTTTCCAGATTATTCTATTAGCTAAGTTTAGTCTATATCGCAGTCCTACAACCCCGTTAGTAAACTAACGGTTTGCCCTCTTACGCGTTCGCTCGCCGCTACTAGCGTAATCTCTTTTGATTTCTTTTCCTGAGGGTACTAAGATGTTTCAATTCCCCTCGTTCGCTCCATAATAGGTAGTTAAGCTCGCGCTTAACTGGGTTGCCCCATTCAGAAATTCCCGGATCAAAGCCCCTTGACGGCTCCCCGAGACTTATCGCAGCCTGGCACGTCTTTCATCGCCTCTACTAGCCAAGGCATCCACCACTTACTCTTAGTAGCTTACCTTTTATTAGTATATAATATATTCTAATTCGCATCACTTCCTTGTTAAAGGTAACTCATAAATTTAAGATTTCATAACGAAGCCTCAAATTTAGATCTATTACGAAATTTAAATCTCTAGCTTTTAAGACGGAAAGCATTGACTAATATCTAGGTAAGTTTTAAATCCTATGATATCTTGTGACGTCAAACTTCTGCATTAAGCAAATAAGCAAGATATTTAAATCTTTAACAAGTCCTGTAAAATTGTTTTATTTATTAAAACTTGATTGTGACTTTTAACAATGATAAACTAAATAACGTTTAGACTTCGCAGACTAGCAAAGCTAGTCTTTGCGACCAAGGGCTAAAGCCCTTTGGAAACCCCTAAAGCACACCGCTTCTTTCGGAAGCGCCGTAAGAATAAAGAGTCTATTTCGACAAAGTCTAAACTAAATATTTAACAAAAATACTTAGTTTAGACTTTTTTGATGTTAAACTAATCATGGTGGAGAATAGCGGGATCGAACCGCTGACCTCCTGCGTGCAAAGCAGGCGCTCTCCCAGCTGAGCTAATTCCCCAATTAAATTCTCTGGTGGGCCTAACAAGACTTGAACTTGTGACCTCACCCTTATCAGGGGTGCACTCTAACCAGCTGAGCTATAGGCCCCTCTTGTGCCTCTTCTTGTTTTATACTTCGTCATCTTTTTTTGAAATCTACGTCACGTATTATATATACGCTCCTTGATTTCTCAAAAAGCTTCCTCGTCTAAATCAAGAACAGCCTACAATATTTTTATCTCTATAAAATTTAGAAATCCAATATAAAGATAACTAAAAAATCAAAGATAAAATCTATAAGTTTTATCGTCAATCTTTCAAAACTAAACAAGGTCGATTGAGTAGATTATCTATAGCGATAACCTAAATTTTCCTTTGACGAATATCTTGTGAGAGAATATTCGTTGTACTCTAGAAAGGAGGTGATCCAACCGCAGGTTCTCCTACGGTTACCTTGTTACGACTTCACCCCAGTCGCTGATTCCACTGTGGACCATAACCGGTTTGGTATTTGGGCTTCGAGTGAAATCAACTCCCATGGTGTGACGGGCGGTGAGTACAAGACCCGGGAACGTATTCACCGTAGCATGGCTGATCTACGATTACTAGCGATTCCGGCTTCATGGAGTCGAGTTGCAGACTCCAATCCGAACTGGGACGTATTTTATAGATTTGCTCCATCTCGCGATATTGCGTCTCATTGTATACGCCATTGTAGCACGTGTGTCGCCCCGGACATAAGGGCCATGATGACTTGACGTCGTCCACACCTTCCTCCTCCTTGCGAAGGCAGTCTCATTAGAGTGCTCGGCCGAACCGTTAGCAACTAATGACGTGGGTTGCGCTCGTTGCGGGACTTAACCCAACATCTCACGACACGAGCTGACGACAGCCGTGCAGCACCTGTCTTAACATTTCTGCAAGCAGACACTCTTCCATCTCTGGATGATTTGTTAGATATCAAGTCCGGGTAAGGTTCTTCGCGTATCTTCGAATTAAACCACATGCTCCACCGCTTGTGCGGGTCCCCGTCTATTCCTTTGAGTTTTAATCTTGCGACCGTACTCCCCAGGCGGTATACTTAATCCGTTAGGTGCATTACTGCCTCGACTAGCGAAGCAACAACTAGTATACATCGTTTAGGGCGTGGACTACCAGGGTATCTAATCCTGTTTGCTCCCCACGCTTTCACGCATTAGCGTCAGTTAAGTTCCAGCAGATCGCTTTCGCAATGGGTATTCTTCTTGATCTCTACGGATTTTACCCCTACACCAAGAATTCCATCTGCCTCTCCCTTACTCTAGATTATCAGTTTCCCAAGCAGTTTAACGGTTAAGCCGTTAGATTTCACAAGAGACTTGATAATCCGCCTACGCGTCCTTTACGCCCAGTGATTCCGAGTAACGCTTGCACCCTCCGTATTACCGCGGCTGCTGGCACGGAGTTAGCCGGTGCTTATTCCTTGGGTACCGTCATAATTCTTTCCCAAGAAAAGGAGTTTACGCTCCGAAAAGTGTCATCCTCCACGCGGCGTTGCTGCTTCAGGGTTTCCCCCATTGAGCAATATTCCCTACTGCTGCCTCCCGTAGGAGTCTGGACCGTGTCTCAGTTCCAGTGTGACTGATCATCCTCTCAGACCAGTTACGCGTCATAGCCTTGGTAAGCCATTACCTTACCAACTAGCTGATACGATATAGCCCTATCCATTACCGAAAAACTTTCCCGTACCTACTTATATAGATACGGAGTATAAGGTATTAGCAGTCGTTTCCAACTGTTGTCCCTTAGTAATGGGCAAGTTAGCTATATATTACTCACCCGTGCGCCACTAAGATTAAATAGCAAGCTACTTAATCTCCGTTCGACTTGCATGTATTAGGCACGCCGCCAGCGTTCACTCTGAGCCAGGATCAAACTCTCCATATAAAATTTACCTAAAATAAAATATCTTAGGATTTAATATGAAGTTTTAATCAAAAAACTTTAATTTTATTAATTAGTTTTATCTCTTATCTACTTTCCAGGGAAAGCCTGAAAAAAGATTGGCTCAATCGATCACTTGTTTAGATTTCAAAGATTGACTAATTAGTTTAACAGTGTTAAATTAAAAAACTCGCTTTCTGTGAAGCGGAAAGTGAAGTATATAGAAAACATGCTTAAACAAACATAAAAATTTGTCTAAGCATGCTAAATTTTATTGAAAAAGAGATTTTAGAGATAAATTTTCGTTAAAGATTAAATCTTGCGTTCTTTTATTGTATTTAAAAATAGTTACGTATTTGCCGCCGTTTTCTTTAAATAGTCCGCCGTTTACGAGCATTGCATTTATTCCCTCTTTTTCCTCGCCGCTGCCGAATATAAACTCTCCCGGCGTCGTATCAAGCTCAATTTTGCCGCTAAAATTTATAGCAGTCGGGATATTGTCAAGAAAATTTTGACTATCTACCCCGTCCGGGTCGATAGAAAACTCAAAATTTGAGGCATAACTCTTGCCGGCCGCATTTTTAAAATTTAAATTTTCAAAGGTAAGCTTCGGAGCTCTTTTTATAAATTTATCAAGTGCTTGCATTATAGCCGCAAGCTGAGCTTCAGGCTCTCCCTTGGCGTTAATAATATCTTCAAACGCGGCTTTATCTAAATTTGTAAATTTCGTTTTGATCAAAAAGTCTTTAAATTCATATTTTGCATATTTTATCTTCTCTATCGTGCTCGTATCGTCCTGTGTTAGAGTATCGCTTAGCACGGTTAGCTTGGAGTCGCTCGTTATCTTTCCGATTTGCAGAGCCTCTGCGCCCGAAATCACGTCTATAGCGCCAAGTTCAAATTTATAAGTGCTATTTACGAGCGCTTTTGAAATCATATTAAGCTCGATCGGCGTTTCGTACTTCACGTCGTAGTCGATATTTTTGATCTTTATAGCGACGCCTTGTTTGCTAGCAAAGTCGATAAAATCGTTTACGAAAGAAGCTCCGGTTATTTTCTTTTCGCCGTTTATGTCAAAATTTAAAAGCGATTTGGCGAGATTTAGTTTATTGCCGTCTTGTTCTTTTTGCACTCCGACTAGCTCAAAGACGAATTTTTTATCTCCGCCCGAAGCGCCGTCCGCGTGAAATTTGATAGGTCTAGTCGTATCAAATATCTCTTTGATGAAATTTTTATACGGGTCGTTTAAAAACTCGGCATCGCCCGCGACTTCAAATTTACCCAGCAAGCTATCAAATCCATGCGAGATATTCATGTCGATTTTTATCATTAGATCCTCTGGCGCGCCGTACTCTTCGCCAAGAGAGACGAGCTCGTTTATGTAGTTTTTAGACAAAACCACGTCGTAGTTTGCGTGCGACTTTAGTAGACCGCCCTCAAATACGCTATTTTTGACCTCCATACCGTTTGCTTTGATTAGATTCAAAGCCTCGTTATATTTTTCCTCCACCTTGTTTGCGTTAAATTTTAGCCCGCCAAAAACCACGCCGGCTATAATCACCAATACAATGAGTAACTTTTTCATTCCGACCTTCCTTTCTTTTTCGTCGCTTGTTGTAGATATACCCAGATGAGCGTCAGTAGCGAAAACATCGCAACCGGCATCAGCCAGCCGTTTTCGCCCATAAAATCCCACGCCCGCTCAAACGCCTCGCCCGCCCAAAAGCTACCAAGCCCGAGCAAAATCGCCCAAGCTGCCGCGCTAACAATGTTTATGACGCTAAATTTAGCAAACGAATACTTTGTAAGCCCTATAGCAAGCGGGATGAGAGTCTTTAGTCCGTAGATAAATTTTTTGAAAAATATTATTTTATTTCCGTGCTGCTTAAATAAAATTTGAGAGAAGGCAAGCTTGCGTTTATGTCTAGCCAGATACGGCATCACGGCCGCGCGGTTATACCTGCTGACGTAAAAAAGCAAAGTATCGCCGATAGCATTGGCGGCGGCCGCCAGCACGATACTCACGGTTATGTCCATCTTGCCCAGATGAGCCAGCACGCCGGCTGCTATGATAGCGACCATACCGCCTCCAAGCGAATATAAAAACACTATCACGTACCCGTAGGTCGATAGCGAGGTTAGCATCTCTTGCAAATTCGGCCTTTAGTATTTTGAGATAGCGCCCATTAGCGCGTTATATCCGTAGCTATCCATCCTTAGAGGCGCGTCGCTAGTTTTAGCCAGCACCGCTCCGCCAAAGCTCGCCCCCGCGAAAAACCCGTCGTTATCCGTGTATGCGTAGATATCGCTCGTAAAGCTAAAATCGCTCACTCTGCCGTAAAATTTGCCCGTATCGGCAAATGCAAACGATGCGTCGGCGTTTATCGTGATTTTGGCGTCTTTTATGTCGGCTACAAGGCTATCTTTTAGGATAAAAAGCACGAGCGAGCTATTTTCGTAACCCACCTGTAGTCCGATACTGCCGCCGCTGATATCCACGACCATCATTTCGCTGGGCGCGTACGGATTCCCCACGAGCATCACGCCTTTGCCGTGCATACCGCCCAGTACGAAGCCGACTTTAGTAATGCTCGGAAAAATGACGACCGCTTTTGCGTTTTGAAGCAATGCCTTAACCGGTGCGTCCGCGTTCTTGCGCATCGTCGTCGTAAAAGAATTTGACGCGTTTAGCACGAGCTCGTCGTTGGCGCCGAGTGCTAAAACGCAAAAAATCGCTAGTAAAATTTTTCTCATTTTCTACCTAAATTTGACCTATTTCGCCATTTCTATGGCTCTGGTTTCGCGGATCACGTTTACTTTGATCTCGCCTGGATACTGCACCTTACTCTCGATCTCTGCGGCGATCTCTTTAGCTACGAGCACCGCTTCGTCGTCGTTTATGAGCTTGGCGTTTGCGATGACGCGGATCTCTCGGCCCGCGTTTATCGCGTATGCTTGCTTGATACCTTCTTTACTTTTTGCGATGTTTTCTATCTCTTCGACACGTTTTAGGAAGCTCTCTAACACCTCTCTACGAGCTCCAGGGCGAGCCGCGCTTAGAGCGTCCGCAGCGCAAACGGCGGCGCTTTCTACGCTAGTGGCCTCCTCGTGTCCGTGGTGGGCGTAGATAGCGTTTATGACGACAGGATGTTCTTTGTAGCGTTTGCAAATTTCAGCGCCCAGATCGACGTGGCTACCCTCAAATTCATGCGTCAAGGCCTTGCCGATATCGTGCAGCAAGCCCGCTCTTTTAGCTAGCTTTTCGTCTCCGCCCGTTTCGGCTGCGATGATGCCGGCTAGATGGGCTACCTCGAGGCTGTGCGCTAGGGCGTTTTGTCCGTAGCTGGCTCTAAATTTTAGCTTGCCTATTAGTTTCATTATCTCGGGATGAATTTTGCTAAGACCTAGGTCGATGACGATATTTTCGCCCTCCTCTAGGATCGAGGCTTCAAATTCTTCACATACTTTTTTGTGCAGATCCTCTATCCTTGCAGGCTGTATGCGGCCGTCTTGTACCAAGAGCTCTATCACGCGCGTTGCGATCGCTCTTCGGTAAAGGTTAAAGCTACTTAACGTTATGGCGTGAGGCATATCGTCGATGATGATATCTACGCCGAGCACCATTTCCAAGGTCTTGATATTGCGTCCCTCTTTGCCGATTATACGGCCTTTTAGCTCATCGTTTTTGATATCCACGACGTTTATTAGGCGCTCGGCGGCAAATTCCCCCGCAAATCGCGACGTAGCCTGCGCCAAAATATAATTCACGCGTTTTTTAGCCTCGCGTTTAGCCTCCTCCTCGTGTTTTCGCACGATGTGAGCGATCTCGGCGCGGCTTTTTTCCTCTACTTTTTTTAGCACCTCTTCGCGCGCCTCTTCTTGCGTTAGGCCGGCGGCGTGCTCTAGTACCTTTAGCGCTTCTTGCAGTTTGGCTTGATAGCTTGCTTTTAGCCCAAGCCCTTCTTCATAGACGCTTTTTGCTTCGTTTCGGGATTTTTCTAGCTCGGCTCTGCTTTCGTTTAAAATTTCTTGCTCGTTTAGCAGAGTTTGCTCTTTTTTACCGATCTCTTCGAATTTTTGCGTGTACTCTTTTTGTAGTTTTACGGTTTTGTCGTCGTATTTTTTCTTGGCTTCAAATTCAGCCTCTTGGACTTGGATTTTAGCGTCTTTTAGCGTGCGCTCGGCCTCAAATTCTATCGCTTTAGCCTTTGCTTTAGCCTGCTCTAAAAATATATTGTAGTTCGCGTCGTTGATTTTTTTAGCGATGAGATAGCCTGCGCCAGCGCCCACCGCACCTGTTCCTAAGCCGATTAAAATCTCTATCATAGATTCCTCTTTTTACGTGAATTTTGCTCGGGGTCAGGTAAAAATCACAAGTAACATCGTGATCTTCGGATATGATTTCATTAGTAAAATTGTCTAAAATTTCAACGAATATCAAGGTAGGTCGGTAAGGCAAATTTGCAAAAAATCTATCGTAAAAACCTTTACCGTGCCCTATTCGCGCCATATTTCCGTCCACCCCGAGAGTCGGAACTATAGCTACGTCTATACGCTTTTTAAAAATCTTGGTACTTAGCGGCTCTTTTACGCCAAATTTCGTCCGAGACACAAGCGGTAGCCTAGATTTTACCATTTCTAAACTAATACCAAGCATAAATGGAACGAAAATTTCATACTTTTTAGCTAGCTCGCGCCTCAAAATGTAGAAATTTGGCTCATACAAAAGAGGATTAAATATCAAAATCCGTTTCGCTTTAAGCTCGGTTAGCAAATTTAAAAGCGGCTTAAACATCTTATAATGTTTTGCCCGCGCCGAAATTTGAACCTCTTTTTTCAAAATCCGTTTCGCGTTACGCCTAAACTCTTCTTTTATCAAATTTAACACTCGTTTCATAAATTTTATGTATAATTCAAGCCTAAAATCAATCTTAGGCAGGAATTATTAAATGAAAATAAATCTTTTGATTATACCATTTTTGGCACTATTTTTAAGCGGTTGCGACAATGAAAATAAAAGCGACGCAAACAAAACTAGCGACGCGACACCGCCGACAACAACCATGTCTACTCCGACTCAAAACCAAAGCGCAAGCCTAGAAGCGCCGTTTGAGCTAACGCTAATGGACGAGAGCAAGATGACGCTGCAAAAATTCGACAAAGGCTTCAAAGTCGAGGGCAATGACGAGGCGATTTTGTTTAACTTTTTTGCCACTTGGTGTCCGCCGTGCAAAGCAGAAATCCCACACCTAAACAATCTAAGCGATAAATTTAAAGGCAAGCTAAAAATCGTAAGCGTACTTATGGAAGATAAGTCAAAAGACGAAATAGACGCGTTTATGAAGAAATTTAAAGTAAATTTCGGCGTTAGCTACGGCGAAAATAACTTCCTCTTCGCAAAAGCTCTAGGCGGCGTCGTAGGCATCCCATACATGGTGCTTTATAAGCCAAACGGCGAATACGCCACGCACTACGTCGGGCTCGTGCCAGAAGAGATGCTAGAAAGCGATATAAATAAGGTAATAAACTAATGTTTGGCTTTTTAAAAAAGGGGCTTGATAAGACGCTAGCGGCGATCCGCTCGTCAAAACCAGCCGACAAAAAAATCTCAAAGGAAATTTTAGAAGAGATCCTGCTCGAAGCCGACATCACCTATGAAATCGTCGAGGAGGTCCTCTACTACCTGCCGCCGCAAAACGAGGTTAAAAAAGACGATCTAAAGCGGCTTTTAAATAACTACTTCATATACGAAAACGAGCGCGAAGCAAAAAGCGGAAGGCCTTTCGTGGAGCTTATTTTGGGCGTAAACGGAGCAGGCAAGACGACCACGATCGCAAAGCTTGCGAATTTATACAAAAACGAAGGCAAAAACGTTATTTTGGGCGCTTGCGATACGTTTAGAGCAGGAGCTATCGAGCAGCTACGTCAGTGGGCGCAGCGAGCGGACGTGCCTATCGTCGCTACGCAGCAGGGTCACGATCCGTCTGCGGTCGCCTTTGACGCGATCAGCTCGGCCGTCGCTAAAAATCTCGACAACGTAATCCTCGACACCGCCGGTCGCCTGCAAAATCAGACGAATTTAGCTAACGAGTTAAGCAAGATCGTCCGCATCGCGGGCAGAGCCTACGCAGGCGCGCCGCACCGCAAGATCCTCATCCTCGACGGCACTCAGGGCAACGCCGGCCTAGCGCAGGCAAAGGCCTTTAACGAAATCGTGAGCCTTGACGGCGTCATCATCACCAAACTTGACGGCACGCCAAAGGGCGGAGCGCTTTTTGGCGTCGCGCGCGAGCTGGAGCTGCCGATACTCTACATCGGCATCGGCGAGACGATGAACGATCTAGTCAAATTTGACCCGCAAGATTTCGTAGATACTATCGTGGATGAAATTTACGCCTAAATCTTACGGGCGTAAATTTTAGCTTTTTAAATTTATCCCCATTCCCTTAAATTTGCAAATTTTATATATAGTACTCGCGCTTAACGCAACCCGCTAAAAGGCACAAAAATGACGACGCAAGAGTACGAGGCTAAATTTAGCGAGGATGACGCGCCCGGCTGGGACGCGATAGCGCGCGGGATAGAAAAGATCTACGATCCCGCAAACGAGCGCCACTACCCGTCGCGGCTACATGCGAGTCTGGGTGGAGAGGATTATCTAGAGAGCGTTAGTATATTTGACTCCATCAAAGGCAAGCCGCACCGCCACGTCGTGAGCTTTGGCATTAGCGAGCTTTACTACGATCCGCAAAGCGCGCAGGAAGAATTTAGCGGTTGGGGCTTTGAGTTTAGTATGCGTATCGCGCCGTTTGCGGACGATCCTGGCGCGGAGTCCTTTGGCGACGAGGTGGTCCCGAACGAGCCTTTTTGGGCGATATCCCTCATGCAAAATCTCGCCGAATACGTCTATAAAAGCAAAAAATAGTTCGAGGCTTATCATTTCATACCGACCAATTCTCCCCTGCGCCTTAATACGGACACGAAACTCGTAGGCGTCGCCTTCGCGCCCGATCCGGTACTTGGCGGCATAGATACACCAAACGGCAGAGTCGAGCTCCTCCAGATGGTGAGTCCTCACGTAGCGCGAGCTAGACTGGCTACGCGAGGACCCGACTACGCAGCGCGTAGAACGGCTCATAGAGATGATGCACAAGGACAATCCTCCGCTAATCACCGACCTAAAGCGCACTAAAGAGTATATTTAATTTAAGACCGGCTCGGCAAATTTAACCCTGCCGGCAAGCAATCTCGCTAGAAATTTGCTAGCCAAATATCTCTTTTATCGTTTTTGCGACCATTTTCTAACAGCAATACATTTAGCAAATTTTCACTGTGCCTTTCCAAAATTTCACTCACGTACACTGCATGAAAACCCGCTCGTCCGCGTCCGCTCGCACCAAAATACGTACAAAATCCCGCCGAGCTTATACCCTACCCCACTGCCCTCAAGCCGCCAGGTCGGATGGTGCTTCGCCAGATGCACCGCGTAGGGCGCGCCGAAAAACTATGCGATACCTACGCTATACAGTTTGAGCATAAAAATCCTACTAAAGCACCTTCTGAAATTTATTGTTTTTACAGCCTATCGGTATCAAGCAGTTTCATAGTTAAATGCAAATGTTAAACTTTGGTGTGATGATTTCTTTGATATATCTTGATTTATATCTATTTGAATTTTAATTGTTAAAAATTTTAGTAGTAATCTTGGTAAATTTCTACAGTCTTGTAGATATTAAAAAACCAATACAGTCAAATTTAAAAAGGATTGGAGACCCAATCCTTTTAATTAATCCATTTGGTTTCTGATGTAAGATGGTGTTTCAAGAACTATCGATGCTTCTTCGCTGTTGTATCCGCCGCTGACTTTTAGTCTGCTTATCCTTTGGTCTAAAAACGAGTTTTTAGAATTTATCGTAACAGGAGCAGGAGTTGCTACAGTAGGGTTTTCATCTTCTCTGCCCTGAAAGCCGGTCGCGATAATGGTAACCTGAACTCTGTTGTTCTCAAAACTTTCATCGCTTGTTGTGCCCCATATGATATCGGCATCGTCGTCGACTGAATTTTGTATCAAGCACATTGCCTCTTCGATATCACTAAAAGGAGAATCCGGGTGGTACTTAAAGTGAACTAGAACGCCGACGGCACCGTTTATCGTGATGTCGCTTAGAAGCGGAGACTGGATTGCGTTTTTGATAGCTTCTTGCGCTGCGCCTTCGCCCTCTGATTCGCCTATACCAAGTAGCGCCATACCGCGGTGCTCCATTACCTTTTTGACGTCTGCAAAGTCAGAGTTTATATCGCTATTTCCTGAGTCAAGTACGATGGTACACATGCCGCTAACGGCACGAGCTAAAACATTATCAACTATCTTAAAACTTTCTTTGATGCCTGCTTTTTTGTCTATAAGCGCTTTTAGTCTTTGGTTTGGTATTACGACTATAGAGTCAGATTCTTTTTTGAGCTCGTCAAGGCCTTTTAGAGCTAGGTTGTAACGCTTTTTGCCTTCGAAATCAAACGGCATAGTTACGACTGCTATAGTTAGAGCGCCTATTTCTTTTGCAGCTTGCGCTACGATAGGAGCTGCGCCTGTACCCGTACCGCCGCCAAGACCAGAAGCCACAAATACGATATCTGAATACTCAAGAGCAGTTTTGATCTCCTCGTAGCTTTCTTGAGCAGCCTTGCTTCCTATGTCTGGATTCATGCCTGCGCCAAGACCCTTTGTGATCTTTTCTCCGAGCTGAAGCTTAGTAAATGCTAAAGAGCTATCTAACGCCTTTACGTCAGTGTTGGCGACTATTAGCTCGATATCCATCTCACCGCCTCTTTCTCTTATGATATGATTGATCATATTACCGCCGCCGCCGCCTACGCCCACTACTTTTATCTTAGCGCCGTATGAAGGTTTTTTCTCTTCTACCATAAAGTTACCCATCTTAACTCAGTCTCCTTTTAAAATAGTTGTGTTAGTTTGTTCCAAATTTGAGAAAATACGTTTGGTTTTTTCTCTTTTTTGCTCTCATCTTCGTTTAGTTCGTCTTGCAAAGTTCTTTCGTCGTCAATTCTTAAATCGTCTATATAGTTGTCGTCCAAAACCGTTCCGTTGAAAATTTTCTCTCCATTTTCGTCGGGCTTTTTGCTATCGTCTTTGTTTTTGGATTTCGAATCGTCTACTATATTTTTTAAATTTTTATTTCTTAAGATAGCTTCGTCTTTAAAGCGCATTTTCTTTTCGGAGTCGATCTCGTAAGGCGTAAAGTAGCCTGCGCCGTACATACAAAGTCCGATCGCGCAAGAATTTGCCGGATCTCGTAAAATCTCGTAAAGCCCTTCCATCTCTTTCGGTCTTGCTATACGGACCGGCATATTGTCAAATATAACCGAAGCAAGCTCCCTGATGCCCTCAAGCTTAGTCATACCGCCCGTGAGTACTACGCCTGCCGCTATAGAGGCTTTGTATCCGCTATCTTCGAGCATCTTGGCTAGTATCATAAGCGTCTCTTCGGCCCTTGCATAAATTACGTTTGAGATGACGTCAAGAGATACTTCCTGCGTCTTTCCGTCGTCGTTTATCGGAGGGATTTCGACTAACTCGTTTGCTTTATTTATAAGAGAACCGTAGCTTAGCTTTATCTCCTCAGCCTTTAAAATAGGCGTATGAAGTGCAGCAGAAAGGTCGTTTGTGATATTTGCCGAGCCGATACCTAAAAATTCGTTATATCTTATCGAATTTCCGGAATGAACCAGCATATTGCATGTGGCGCCGCCCATATCTATAAATGCTACGCCCAAATCCTTTTCATCTTGATTTAGCGTCGCGATAGCCGAAGCGTAGCTCGAAAGCACGATATTATCAGGCTCGACCCCAGCCAAATTTAACGCTTTCCTGAGGTTGCTCAGAGATGATTTTTGCGCCATTATGATATGAGTTTGTACCTCGAGTCTGCTTCCGTTCATACCCAAAGGATCTTCTATATGCTCCTGGTCGTCTACTTTGAAATTATAAGGAAGTATGTGTAGTTTCTCGTAATCGCTATGGATTTGCGCCCTTCGCTCAGACTCTGACATTGAGCGGTGGATCTCTTTTATGCCGATTTCGTATGTCGGTACGTTTACTACGCCGTTACTTTCGACGCTTTTCGTGTAAGCTCCCGAGATCGACACCACTACTTTTTCATAGCGGGTGCCGGCTATCCTTTGAGCATCTATTAAAGCGCTTTTTATTGATTTTGAAGCTAGTTCGATGTTCGTTATGACGCCCTTTTTTATACCCTGAGTTTTTGCGGTTCCTATTCCGATTATTTTAAGCCCTGTCTCATCATGCTGTCCTATGACTGCGCAAATTTGAACGGAACCTACGTCGATGCCTAAAATTTTAGTACCCAATTCAATACCTTTTTAAAATATTTTACTTTTTACTAACGTAATATTCTACTTTATAACGCTTAGAAAGCGCACCGCTCAAATCCCTAATAAGCTCGTTATTTTTTAAGAAACCTACATTTTGAGTTATTATCTCTTTATATTCTTTCTCTTTTTCGCTGTTTGTTAGTTTTTGTTCCGCTATCTCGTAAACTACAGCCTTATCGCCAAGCAATACATAGCCCTTTTTGCCGCCCTTTTCAAACAGGCGATTGACAAAGATATTAAACTCACCCTCGCTTAGTCCGCCTTCAGCTTTTACGGTATCTCTACTAACAAACCCTATATCGGTACCTTGAAATCCTTTTTCAAGCAACTCTTTTGCCTTCGCTTCTACGATTTCTTTGGTTTTTTGCTCTTTGTAAAGTTCTAAAATTTGATCCCTCGCCTCGTCAAAACTCATTACTCTTGGAGCCACAATCTCTTTTACTTTTACTATCATATAGCCGTCTTCGTATTCAAACGGCTTTAGCGTGTCGCCCTTTTTGGCTAGCTTTAGCTCATCCATCGGCAAGCTTGCATTATCTTCAAATGTAGATATCGAGACGTCTGCTTGCTTCTCGTCTTTTTTGATCTTTAGGTACTCTTCAAGAGCGACTTTTTTAGTCTGCTTTAGGTTGTAGTCTTTTAGGACTTCATCCTTTACAGCCTCAAAATCTTTTATCTTGTCGTCGCTACCTTTGTACTCATTTTTGTTTTCGTTGTAAAATTCTGTTAGTTCGTTAGTATTTGCATCGCTTGATATAGCCGGGATAAATTTGGTATCAAGCTTAAATTCGGTCATAGTTTTATATTCGTTCTTATGCTCTTCCCAGAGTTTTTTTAGCGTATCCTCATCTATTTTTATTTCGTCAGAGCCAGCCTCTACGACTTGCATCGAGATCTTATCCTGCATCAAAAAGCTAGCCGTTAGCATATCTATATCTTGAGCATTTGCAGGCAAATTTAAAGCGTGTCTTAATTTGTCTAAAAGTATCACGTTTTTTAAGCCCTCTTCATATTCGCTTTCGGTGATTCTAGCTCTTTTTAGGGTATTTTTATAAAGCTCTTTGTCAAATTTGCCGTTTGAGTGGAAGTTTTGATCGGCGATGATGTATTTTACTATATCTTCGTCGTTTACGCCAAGCCCTAAATCATCGGCGAAATTTAAAAGCATAGCGTCGTTTACTAATGCTTCTAATGCTAAATTTTCTATACCTAGCTCGCTTGCTTTTTCATCGCTTAGCTGCCCGTCAAAAAGCTGGCTATAGTATGCGTGAAGCTGACCGTATCTGTTTTGAAACTCTTGGATACTTATGTTTCTATGTCCGACCTTAGCTACCGAGCTAGCTCTGCTCGCGTTTAGATCGTATGCCCCCCATCCGACGAAGCCCGCTCCGACAAAGGCTATCGTGCTCACCCAGATCGTCACGACGAGGTATTTTCTATGCTTTTGCATCCAAGTTATCATCTAGTTCCTTCAAATTTATAAAAATTTTATGCATTATTTTACTGAAATTTCGTAAATATCACCTTAAAAACGCGCTTTTTATCGATAAAATTTCAAAAATTTTACTAACATTTTTAAAAACGTTAGTTTCGCTCCGACTCGTAAAGGTGCGCTACGCTTAGCAATTTGCACGTATTTTCAAGGATTGCGACGTCTTTTGCTAGCTGATACGGGGTCCTGCTATGCACGTATACGCCGTATCCTTTGATGACCATTATGTTAGTTTTATTCTCTAACATATAACGATAAATTTCCGTATCCGCACGCTCATACCAGTCATCAAACTGTTTTGGATCATAAATCGGGATCTCATGATGTTTGATATAGCCGAAATAATCCCTCGGTCGTATAAAAGAATGCCCCAAAGTATAAGCCGTTAGGTACGGCGGCATAGCGTAGCAGATATATTTTGCTTCGTTTATATTTTTGTATATATTTAGGTGGATGTCCGCGTCTATGCTCGCATCGTTCCAGCGATAATCCCTTTTTGAGTTTAGCATTATGAGATCTTCTTCTTTGAGGTTGTCGAAAATCGTCGTTCTTTTATTTATCAAAAAAGAGTCGTGCTGAATTCTAGCCGAAATAGAGCCGTGAAAGACGCCGAAAAAGTTTTTTCTAAACATCGAAAGAGCGATGTTGCTGATCTCGCTTGCGCAGTATTTTAAGTCCATTTTAACCTTTTCTAAACTTTTTTTGTTATTATACACAAAAAATAAAGGCTAAATTTGAACTCCCCACACGTTCCCGTGCTACTTGATGAAGTTTTGCAAGCTTTTGAGGATATAAAAAGCGGCGCGATTGTCGATTGTACGCTTGGATACGGCGGGCACTCTAGCGCGATTTTAGAGCAAAATCAAAACGTAAATTTGATAGCCTGCGATCAAGATGAAGAAGCGATCAAATTTAGCTCCGAAAGACTGAAAAAATTCGGTCAAAGAGCGCAAATTTTTAAGAGTAAATTTTCAGAAATTTTGGGCAAAGTAGAGCAAGGTCAAATTCGCGGTATCCTAGCCGATATCGGCGTTTCGTCGTTACAGCTGGATAAAAACGAGCGAGGGTTTGGTTTAAAAAGCGAAAATTTAGACATGCGCATGGACGCGCAGGCTAAATTTTCAGCTTACGACATCGTAAATTCTTACAGCGCAAAAGAGCTAGAGCGTATATTTGAGGACTACGGCGAGCTGCCAAACCCCGCCAAATTTGCAGCTAAAATCATAGAAGCGAGGCAAAACGGCGAGATAAAAAGCGCCGAACGCCTCGCGCAAATAATCGGGCTAAAGGGCGTAAACGGACGCAGCGTTAGCGCGGCGACGTTAGCTTTTCAGGCGATAAGGATAGAGGTAAACAACGAGCTTGGCGAGCTGCAAAATTTGCTACAAAGCATCGAGGATTCGCAGATCGACGAGTGCGTTGTGGCGATAATCAGCTTTCACTCGCTAGAAGATCGCATCGTAAAAAATAAATTTAGGCAGTGGGCGCAAAGCTGCATTTGTCCGCCGCAAGCTCTAAAATGCACGTGCGGAGGGAATAACGCGCTGGGTAAAACCGTTAGCAAAAAAGCGGTAACGCCAAGCGCTGCCGAGATCAAGGCAAATCCGCGCTCAAGCTGCGCGAAAATGAGGATTTTTAAAATTTCAAGAGGTAAAAATGCAAGATAAAAACGAGGTTTTAGAGTTTAGCGGCGGCGAGCAAAAAAAGGAACGAAATTTAGACTACAAAACGCTAGCGACGGCGTATCTCGGGCTTTTTATCGCGCTTGCTTTGTTTTTGCCTAAAATTTACATCACGAATCAAATTTATTACATCAGTCGCGAAATCGGCGATCTAAGCGGCAAACGCGACGTCTTGTTAGAAGAAAATAGAGAGCTTCGCCTAAAGCTTGAAAGAATGAAATACAAAAATCAAATTTTAGACCCGCTCATCCTGCAATAGCTAAATCCCAGCCTCCGACTGCGCGACTAAGCGCTCTAGGACGTACTGCTCCAAGTCCTTGCGCGGGATTTCGTTTTTTACCGCTTCGTTGTAGATCATCTCGACTTTCGTGGAGTATTTTTCGTAGCTAAAATATGGAAAATGCACGCTCCAAGCCTTTTTTATGAGCTCCTTGCTTACGGCTTTTCTCGCCCAAATTTTAAACATATCAAAGCCGATAAAAACCGCCGAAGTGCCCACCACTGCGCTAACGATCGAGAGGTGAAAGTCAAGCTTAGTAAAAATATGATGTGTCAAAAGCAGTAAAATAAAAAACACGACAAAGCACAAAAGCCCGTAAACTAGGTAAGTTCTTGCGTAGCGAAATTTAAAATTTAGCTTAGCAGGATCTACTAGCATGCCTTCGTTAAAAAGGCAGTTTGCTTCGAGCAGATCGCGAAATAGCACGGGTTGCTTCGAGATAACGAAGATATTTTCTAGGATTAAATTTTTTAGCGCGTTATTTTTCATTTTTCTGATTATCCTTAAATTTAGCCCCAATTATATCAAAAACTTCGTAATCCAAGCTAAAATTTGGACTTAAGGCAACGCTTTTTTAAGAGTATTTGAGCTAAAATTACTTAAATTTTAAGGAGAAAAAATGAACGGAATAGTATATCTAAACGGCGAATTTATAGACGCTGCGGCGGCTAAAGTTAGCGCATTTGACCGCGGATTTATCTTTGGCGACGGCATATACGAGGTCGTACCGGTGCTAAACGGACGGCTCGTGGATAGGGATGATTTTTGGGAGAGATTTGAGAGGAGTTTGGCTGCGATCGAGCTAAGCTTGCCGCTTTCAAAGAGCGATTTTCAGGGAGTTTTAGAGGAAGTAGTCTGGCGAAACAACCTAAAAGAAGGCGGCGTTTATATGCAGATCACCCGCGGCGTCGCCGATAGGGATTTTAAATTTATAAAAGGCTTAAAGCCGACTTGTTTCGTGTTTTGCTACGAAAAAGATATCGTCGCAAACCCTGACGCCGCGACCGGCATCGAGGTCGTTAGCGTCGAGGATATCCGCTGGAAGCGCCGCGACATCAAGTCGATCTCGCTTTTGGCGCAGTGCTACGCTAAAGAACAAGCCGTAAAATCCGGCGCCTACGAGGGTTTTATGGTCGAAAACGGCTTTGTGACCGAGGCTACTAGCTCGTCGGCATTTATCATAAAAGATAACGTCCTGATAACCAAACCGCTCTCAAACGAGATTTTGCCTGGTATCCGCCGCAAAGTGATCTTAGGTTTTGCCCAGAAGGCGGGGCTAGAGATCAGACAGCGACCGTTTACGATGCAGGACGTTTACGAAGCTGACGAGGTGTTTATCTCAGCTGCGACGCTACCGCTACTGCCCGTCGTCAAGGCCGACGGCAAGCCGATAAACTGCGGCAAAGTCGGCAAATACGTGCCGATGCTAAGGCAAATGTATATAGATAAGATTAAAAAAGAGGCCGGGCTTTAGGCTAAAATTTGACGTTTCGGGCCGGCTTTGCATTTGTGCGGGTCGGCTCAAATTCGGCTAAATTTGACGAATGCATTTAAATTTGTCGTCCGAAGCGTTAATAAATTTAAGCAGAAATAACGCTTGCCGGACTATTAAATTTGGAACCAACGATGAAAAATAAACCCAAAATTTTAATCAGCGCCTGTTTGCTCGGCGAAAACTGTAAATATAACGGCGGCAATAACGCAGACGCGATTTGCGTGGGCAAGCTTGCCAAACTTAGGCAAATTTACGAGCTAATCGCCGTTTGCCCGGAGTATCTGGGCGGACTAACGACCCCGCGCGAACCTGCCGAAATTTGCTCAAACGGGCGGGTTTTAACCAAATTTAGCGGCCGCGACGTGACTCGAGAGTTTCTTTTAGGTGCGCGAATTTGCGCCGATATCGCTAGCAAAAACGGCTGTAAAATCGCTATTTTAAAAGAGCGAAGTCCAAGCTGCGGAAGCGGCGGGATATATGACGGAAGCTTCACGGGACGGCTCGTTAGCGGCGACGGATTAACCGCAGCGGCGCTAAAAAATCTAGGCGTTCGCATCGTCGGCGAGAGCGCGCTTGCGGAGCTAAATTTAGAAAAAGAAGCGCAAAATGGCCAAATGGATAAACGTTAAAGATATAAAGGACGGCGCGAAATTTTACGCCGGAGCGGCGATAAAGATAATGTCCACGCCGCGCGGGCTGGAGGAGGGAAATTTTATCCCCGATGGAGGGCTTGTTTACCTTGTCTCGGACAATGCTTCGGATAAGAGTTATTTTAACTGCGTCTGCCTAAGCCCTGGCGAAGAAGGAAACGTGATCTGCCGCCCCTGGCAAAAGGGTAACTGCGTATTTGGAAGCGGGATCAAGCGGATGTTTGAAAGCAAGCTGCAAAGGGCGTTTATAAGTAAAAGCATCGAGATCGCGGTAATATAAGGCGGTAAAATTAAGTAGCTAGAATCAGGTTGATGGCGAGCGGCGTAAACACCGTCATAAATTTGGGCATATCAAATTTCTAGCGCGATTTTGGAAATTTTGCCGCTTGAAATTTAAAAAATCTCAAATTCGTCAAATTTGCTTAAACTAAAAAATTGACACGCGAGCTACTGTAAGGCTAGCATTAAATTTAAAATTTACAAACCGCCTATTGCCAGCTAGAACCCAAATTTTAACGGACGACAAAAACAGTGACGCCTAACTGCTAGCCAAAACATAACGATAAATTGGGGCCCAATTTGCCCAAATTTATCGTTAAAACCGCTGTCAAATTTATCTTAGATGCCCAAATTCCGGTCTATACTCGAAGTGCATCGTATCAAAGCTAACCCAGCGCCCGCCCCAGATGAAGCCGTGTTTTTCAAAAACGCGCACGATCTCCTCAGGGATTTGATTGCGGTAGCTACCGTCCTTACTCCAGCGCCAGTAGTCGCTCTTGTCGGTATTTATGTCGATCGCGATGCCGTAGGAGTGCGTGCTCTTGCGCTTGGTGCCCTCGATCACGCGCCAGTTAAACGTACCCGACGGATTGTCAAGAAATTTTAGCAGCTCGGGCTTTTGCAGGGCTAGCGCGTCAAGCTCGTTTGAGACGGCTTGCAGAGCCGCTGCCGCGCCGTTTTTAGAGTTAAATTTAAACGTTTTGCCGCCGTGATTTTTTAGCCAAACGACGTCGGTTAAATTTGCCTTCACTTCCGCCTCGCTCGCGCCGTAAATTTTATCTAAAAGCTCGTAGTTTCGGTATCTGCCCGCGTCATTGCTAGGTAGAGCCAAAGGCTTAAAGAGCAGATAAGGCTGCGCAAAAGTATCCTCGACGTCGGCTAGATTTAGCAGATGCGCCGTGTCCTTTGCCTCGCCGTCGTCAAATTTGATCTTAGCGCCGTCTGCAAAAATCACCTCGTTGCCGACGATTTTCACGCCGTAGGCTTTTTCGATCGCCGATTTTTTCGCGCGCGACGCCTCCTCGCCGCTAGCAACCTCAAAGGTATTCATCGAATTTATCCGCGAGACCAGCAAGCGTTTTGGATCGATTCCCGCTACGTCCGAGCCGATTTTTAGCGTCGTGATCGCCACGCCGCCGATCATGGCTCTGCCGTTATCTTTCGTGCGGATGCCCCAGACGTCGTGCACGGCGAGCGGTTCGTCGCCGCGCAGACCCGCGTAGAGCATGATGTGCCCGTTCATGTGAAATAGCGTTCTATACGGCACGGCTTGCGTTTTTATGACGCGTAGTTTTTCTTCCGCGCTTAAATTTGCTAAGCTCACGACCTTGCCGATTTGGCCTTGCGCCTTTGAGTTTCTGGGTAGCCACACGCCAAAGCTACCGAGGAAATCCTGCAAAAACAGCGAGCAGTCGCGCTTGCCGCCGAATCCGCCCCAGCCGTAGCTTTGCCCGAGCAGCGACGACGCCAGCGCCCTTACGTTTTCGTCGCTAAATTTAAGCGGAAAGCGGCTTGCGCTTTGTTTTGAGATCTCGTAGTTTTTTAGCCCGCTTTGGGTTTGGATTTTACCGTAAAATTTAAACTGATCCTCGCTTTGAAACGGCAAAATCGCGCCTATGCGTCCGTAAAATAAAAAGTTACCGTTTTTGTCGTAGACGGGTTCTTCGTCTTTGATAACGCTTAAAAATTTAGAATTTTTTAGCTCTTGCACGGCCTCTGCGCTTAAAATTTTGATTTCGGTCGATTTTATCCAGGCCCAGACGTTATCGCTACCCACAAATGCCCACGCGCCGTCTGCCGAAAAGTGCGAAACGTAAAGCGGATATCCGATAGAGACGAAAGATAGCTGAGCGTAGTCAAACGGTAGTCCCTCGCCGGCGCGTGCCGGATTATAAAGTACGGCTTCATCGGTAGGTATGTTTCGCAATCTCGCGTTTGCCGTCGTTACCGCAGGCAAAGAAACCTTGCCGAAGCTCTCTACGCTTGCGTTTTTTCGCACTTTTTCAAACCATTCGTTCGGGATTTTGCGCATATTTGAGAAATAATACTGCCTTTTTGACGTGTTTTTATAGTAATCTAGCGCCCAAAAAGCGTCTTTTGCAGTGGTTGAGGGCGCTTTTAGATCAAGTGAGTTAAAGCGTTTTTGCAGTAGCGTTTCGCCGCTACTTTGCGCTTCAAAAGGCAGTATCGGTAGCGCATTTACATTTTGATCGACGTCAAATTTTAGATAGCTGATGTGGCCTAAATTTTCGTCCAAGCTCTCCTCGGGCATGTCGTATGCTGGCGCCGTATTAGCGCCTTGACCCTCTAAATTTACCGCGCCCGGGGTATCTTTTGACGACGCGCAGCCGCCCAGCATCGCTAACGCCGTCGCTACGGAAAATATAAATTTATAAAATTTCAATCTAGCTCCTTAAAAATAAGCTATAATTTTACAAAAAGTTAGGGAAATTTGTGCTAAATCAGCTCTTAGAAATATTAAAAAAATCAAATGTTTTTCTCACCGGGCGCGGCGGAGTAGGCAAAAGCCACCTCACGCAAGCGGTCATCAAGCACTATAAAAGCGAGCTAAAAAACGTCGTGGTGCTGGGCAGCACCGGCATCGCGGCGGTAAATGTCGGTGGAGTGAGCGTACATAGTTTTTTTAAATTCGGCATTTGCTCAAGCCTTGAGGAGCTTCGCGGCTACGACCGCAAACAACGCGGGAAACTCGGCGAACTAAAAAAGATGCTAGACGCCTGCGATCTCATCGTGATAGACGAGATCTCGATGATCAGCGCGGGGCTCATGGATATGATTTATTACCGCTTGATGAGTTCGCGATTCGTCGGGCGCGTGATGCTCGTGGGCGACTTTTATCAGCTGCCGCCTGTACGAAAAAACGGAGATGACGGCAACTCGCTGTTTAAATTTCTTTATGCTTTTAACTCTAGTTCGTGGCATGAATTTGAGTTTAAAAATATCGAGCTAGTCGTCTCAAAACGTACGAAAGATAAGAAATTTTACGATATCTTATCCATGCTTCGCGTCGGGCGGCTGAGCGAAGAGGTGTTTGCCTATATAGAAAATTTACGCGTGCCAAGCGTGCAGGTAGATGACGATACGAGCGTGCTTTTTGGGCGAAATTACGAAGCGGACGAGCTAAATAACAAGATGCTCTCTAAACTATCCGCGCCGCTTGAAAGAGCCGAGGCGCTAGTGGAAATTTACGATGAAAATTTAAACGAAAACGCGCTGGATCGTTGGATCGCAAACCTCTACGCGCCTGAAATTTTAAACATAAAAATCGGCGCGAAAGTTATATTTACCGTAAATAAATGGGGCGAGTACTATAACGGCGAGCGCGGACAGATAATGCAAATTTTAAAAGAAGGCGGCGAGATAAAAAGCGTCATCGTGCAAAAAGCTAACGGCGAGATCGTCGAGGTGGAGCGCGCGAGGTTTGACATGAGCGAGTTTGTGATGGCGGGCGAGCATCTCGAGGAGCGCGCGAGGGCGTCTTTGACGCAGTTTCCGCTAAAGCTAGCCTACGCGATCACGATACATAAATCCCAAGGCATGAGCATAGAAAATTTAGTCTGCGACCTAAATCATATCTTTGCCAACGGGCAGCTCTACGTCGCGCTCTCGCGGGCGATAGATCCAAAAAAGCTGAGGATATTTTACGGCAAAAGTCGGCCGTTTAGAGAGTATTTGCAAAGCGTCGTTAAAATAGACGAGGAGGTCGAGAAATTCTATCTTGAAAACAAATTTGAAAACATTAAGGAAGACGTATGAAAAAGATTTTTGCGCTGGCTTTTGCCACGGTTATGGCCTTTGCCGAGACGCTAAATATCGACAACTTTGAAACCGATCTGTACTCCAGAGACGCTAAAAGCTCGATCAAAAAAGTAAGCGTAAGCCTGCGTCTAGAGGGGCGCGACGTCGCGGATAACGAAGCATACGTACTTGACGCGCTAAACGTCGTTATAGGCAGCTTTTACGTCGAGGATCTGCTAACCTCGCTCGGTAAGGAAAAATTTAAAGACACGCTGGTTAAATACACCGCCAAAAAGCACTCGGTCGATATCGACGAGGTGCTCATCATCTCGCTAAAAACCGTGCGCGAACCAAACATCGAAGAGCTGCTTGAAGCGCTAAAAAACGTCAAAACCACAGGCTCTAAAAGATCGCAAAAAGAGCAGGTCGAGGATATACTTAGAGGAAATAAAAATCAGCTAAAACCGATGGATTTAAATCAGATAGATGATTTTGGTAAAGACTTCGGAGAGCGGTAAATTTAATAACGGCTTGTCTTTTTCCGCCATACTTCGTTACCGACTAAGTCGGCTTCGGTAACGGACGACCTGTCCGCTCACTCGTCTGACGAAAAAACAGTTCGCCTTATCATTTTACATTCAAATTTAAAGTCAAATTTGTAAAATTTAAGCTTTTTCTTTTTTCTTTCGGGAGAGGAAGGGGATTCTACTTACGAAGCGTCGCCCCTTCCTCTCCCAAGCCCTCTCTAACCCCACTGCACGTTCAAGGTGGCGACATAGCTTTGCTCTACAAGCAAAGCGCCGCTGGGGTTTAGAAACTAATTTTTGTTTGTCAAATTTGTATTTTCAAGATGCGGGTCTCGGCGAATAAAATTTTGAGGCTAAATTTGTAAATTTGATTAAATTTGAGTTTTTAAACTTTGAGTGTAAAACGATAAGGCAAAGTATCGCGAGATGATTTTTAGGGTTGTGCGGTAAAATTTTGGCGAAGATAGAACATGTAGTTCATCGAGCCAAAATTTTAAAACTCCGTAAAAAGCGCTCGCGAGACAAGCCGCTTTTTGCTAAAAGTTTATTGGTTTATAACGTCATAATACGACGGTATCACCGGCGTCAGCAAATCATCGCTTATCTTAAAATCTTTTTTGGTATTGCTCAGCGTGATTTTGATCTTGTTGCCGAGCTTATCCTCATAGTCGATCCTTGTCGGGATGTAGTTTTTGACGGTGATTAGGTACTCTACGCCGTCGTATTTGGCCTTGTAGAGCGTGTCGGTGATCTTAACCGCGTTTCTAACGACGTCGATCAAATTGGGCGCCTTTTCAAATTTAGAGATGATCGCTTGCTCGAGCGCATCCTCGATCACGACGACGCGGTTTTTATCAAAGTAGATTTTTTTAGGCGTCGGGCGCTCGTAGATCCAGTAGGCGCGGTTGTTGCTTTTTGCGTAAAATTTACCGAAATAATCAACCGTTTCGTTCTCGCTCGTGATTGTTTGCACGAAGTCGCTTTGAAGCGTGACGAAATTTAACGTAACTCCGAAAGCCGAGGCGCAAAAGAGCAAAAATGCTAAAATTTTTTTCATATATTTTCCTTTATCGGGCGAAATTCTAGCTAAGTTTAAATAATAAAATGTTAAAATCCAAGCTTTAACAAAATTTAAAAAGGCTAAAAATGATAACGGCGTTTATGCAGAAGGTATTCGGCACGAAAAACGACAGGGAAGTAAAAAAATATTTCAAACGAGTCGCTTACATAAACTCGCTCGAGAGCAAGTATCAAGCGATGAGCGATGATGAACTGAAGGCTAAATTTAACGAATTTAAAGCGCAAGTGCAAAACGGCGAAAAGAGTCAGGATGAGCTGCTGGACGATGTGTTCGCCATCGTGCGCGAGGTCGGTAAAAGGACGCTAAATATGCGCCATTTCGACGTTCAGCTAATCGGCGGCATGGTACTAAACGACGGTAAGATCGCCGAGATGAAAACGGGCGAAGGTAAAACCCTCGTAGCAAGCCTACCCGTCGTGCTAAACGCGATGAGCGGCAAGGGCGTACACGTCGTGACGGTAAACGACTACCTCGCCAAACGCGACGCGACGCAAATGGGCGAAATTTATAAATTTCTAGGCCTTAGCGTCGGCGTGATACTAGGCGGCGAATACGACGACTCGGCGCGCAAAGCCGCATACGACAGCGACATCACATACGGCACGAATAACGAATTCGGCTTTGACTACCTGCGCGATAATATGAAAATGGATTTCAAAGACAAGGTGCAAAGAGAGCACAACTTCGTCATCGTGGACGAGGTCGATAGTATCCTCATCGACGAGGCTAGAACGCCGCTCATCATCTCAGGCCCTACAAACCGCACGCTAGACGGTTACATCAAAGCAAACGAAGTCGCGCGCCAGATGAAGCGCGGCGAACCGCCTGCGACTCCGCAAGAAAAAGCCACCGGCGACTTTACCGTCGATGAGAAAAACCGCACGATAGCGATCACCGAAGAAGGCATCTCAAAGGCTGAAAAGCTCTTTGGCGTGGCAAATCTCTACGACATGGAAAACGCGATTTTGAGCCACCACCTAGACCAAGCTCTAAAGGCGCACAACCTCTTTGAAAAAGACGTTCACTACGTCGTTCGCGACGGGCAAGTCGTCATCGTCGACGAATTTACGGGGCGTCTTAGCGAAGGACGAAGATTTAGCGAGGGCTTGCACCAAGCGCTAGAGGCCAAAGAGGGCGTAAAGATACAAGAAGAGAGCCAAACGCTAGCGGATATTACGTTTCAAAACTACTTTAGGCTTTATAAAAAACTATCGGGCATGACGGGTACGGCGCAGACGGAGGCGACCGAGTTTTCGCAAATTTACAAGCTTGACGTCGTATCGATCCCGACAAACGTGCCTGTTATCAGAAAAGACAACAACGATCTTATCTACAAAACAGAAAACGAGAAATTTAAAGCCGTGATCGACGAGATCAAAAAGGCTCACGACCGCGGTCAGCCCGTACTCGTGGGCACCGCCTCGATCGAAAAGAGCGAAAAGCTACACAACCTGCTCGTAAAAGAAAAGATCCCGCACTCCGTGCTAAACGCTAAAAATCACGAAAAAGAGGCCGAGATCATCGCTCAAGCCGGCGCTCGCGGAGCGGTTACGATCGCTACGAATATGGCCGGACGCGGCGTAGACATCCGTATCGACGACGAGGTGCGAAACCTAGGCGGTCTATACATCATCGGCACCGAAAGACACGAAAGCCGCCGTATCGACAACCAACTACGAGGCCGCTCGGGACGCCAGGGCGATCCCGGAGTTAGCCGCTTTTACCTAAGCCTTGAGGATAATTTGCTTCGAATATTCGGCAGCGACCGCATAAAGGCGATAATGACGCGCCTTGGTATCGAAGAGGGTGAAAGCATCGACTCGAAAATGGTCACTAGAGCTGTCGAAAATGCGCAAAAAAAGGTCGAGAGCCTGCACTTTGAAGCGCGAAAGCATATCCTCGAGTACGACGACGTCGCAAACGAGCAGCGAAAAACCGTGTATAAATTTAGAAACGAGCTGCTTGATCCGAATTTTGAAGTCGGCGAAAAGATCAAACAAAATCGCGCCGAATTCGTCGAGCACCTGCTAGCCCAGGCTGAAATTTACGCAGGCGAGCCAAAGAGCGAGTATAACCTCGAAAAACTAAGCTCCGTGATAATCTCAAACGGCGCGCTAATGCAGCCTGACGAGCTAAAAGATCTCGACTACGCCGAGCTTGCCGAGAAGATAACGGCTAAATTTGAGTCCGACTACGAGGAAAAAATGGGCGTCATAGGCGAAGATCAGCGCAAATACCTAGAAAAGGTGCTTTGCCTACAAGTGCTAGATACCGCGTGGCGCGAGCATCTATACCAGATGGATATCCTAAAAACCGGCATCGGACTGCGCGGCTACAACCAAAAAGATCCGCTCACCGAGTATAAAAAAGAGAGCTTTAACCTCTTTATGGAGCTCGTTAGCCGCATCAAATTTGAAAGCATAAAGCTGCTAACGGCCGTGCGCTTAAGCTTCTCCGAGCCTACCGAGTCTGTGCCGCATGAAGCGCAAGATACTGAGGCTGCTAGCGCGCCCGAGAGCGAAGAAAAGCCTGGTAAAAAAGTATCCAGAAATGACCCGTGCCCGTGCGGAAGCGGTAAAAAATACAAAGACTGCCATGGCAAAAGCGGCCCGAAAAAAGGAGCTTTTGCGGAGGATTGGGATAAAATTTAGCTTTGGAGTTTTGGCGGCGGCTTGCTAAATTTAGTATTTAAGTTAGCCGCCGTTTTTTATAGCGGCGCGAAGTCGTAAATTTAAAGCGCCTAGATTTTGCAAGCGGTTTTAAAATTTGGCGTCAAATTTGCGCAGATAGACGATTTAAATTTTAAACTCGCCTCGGCGCAAATTTAAACAAGACAGAGCGACGCAAAAGTAGCGAGCAAACCAAAGCCCAAATTTAAACAACGGAAAATCAAATGAGCCTAACCAAATATCTACTTTTTAAATATCTACGGTTTGATAAAACCCAGCCATTTATCATGCTTTCAGCGCTTTTGGCTTTTCTGGGCGTCGGCGTCGGGCTCATGGTGCTCATCGTCGCGATGGCGATCATGAACGGCTTTGACAAAGAGTTTGAGCGCAAACTTTTTACCATGAACTACCCGATCACGATCCTCTCCGCCATACGCGGCAACATCGACGAGAGCGATGTTAGCGAACTAAAACAAAAGTTTCCGAATCTCAAATTTAGCCCATATATCATGAGTCAAGTTATCATAAAGGGGGCAAATAGCTTCGAGGGCGGACTGCTTTTTGGCGTAAATTCGGCCGACGAAAAGCAGATAAACTCTGTCGTGGCGGCAGGTCTTGAGGACCGAGAACTAGACGGATATGGCCTGCTCGTAGGTCAAGGCGTCAAAAACGAGATGATGATAAACGAAAACGACAAACTCACGCTCATTTTTACTAAAAACGATCCGAGCGGTTTTGCGCTAACGCCTAAAATGAAGCGCTTTGATGTCGTGAGCTCGTTTAGCTCGGGGCTAGTGGCCTACGATAAAAGCTATCTATACACGAGCGTCGAGGCGCTACGCAAGATACTTGAGTACGATGAGGGCAAATTTGACGGTATACACGTGTTTTCAGACGATCCGTTTACCGACATCAAAAAGATCTCGCGCGAGCTACGCCTAGGACAAAAAGCTATCGGCTGGTGGCAACAAAACGGCAACTTTTTCTCTGCTTTGGCGCTCGAAAAGCGCGCGCTTTTCATCGTTTTGATGCTCATCATCCTGGTTGCCTCGCTAAATATCGTAAGCTCGCTACTCATGACCGTCATGAACCGCCGCCAAGAGATCGCGCTACTGCTCTCACTCGGTGCTAGCAAGGCCGAGATAAAAAAGAGCTTTTTTGCTCTCGGCGCCACGATAGGCGGAGGCGGGATAGTGTTTGGGCTCGTGCTCGGACTCTTTGGCGTGTGGTTGCTCGGTAGCTTTGATATCGTAAATTTGCCGGCCGACGTCTACGGCAGCGCGAAGCTTCCTATGGAGTTATCTTTGATCGATCTTGTTATGATTTTGGTCGGGGCGGTCGTTATCGTGGCGTTTTCGTCGTTTTATCCGGCCAAAAAAGCCGCGCAGATAAACGTGCTTGAGACGCTCAGGAATGAGTAGTTATTAATTTAAAATATGTATCGGGGTATTGGGGCTTTACGCTATTTGCTAAGCAAAGCGAGTGATCCGATTAAAACAAGCAGCTTGGCAGAAAAGTACGAAAAGTTTAAAAGAATAAAATATTAAAAACAGATCAAAAACTCGGTAAATTTTGCGCACTTTAGGCGATTGGCGTCAAATCCCAGCGAGTCAGTCAGATCATTTAAAAAACTCGACTTTGCCATTGACATATCTATACCGCCAGAACATGATCGGACGCGAAGGCGAGCCATATCAAGGCGCAAAGACGAGCTTGTCCGGATAAAACAGTACGCGCCCCGGACAAGCTTATAAACAGATCAAATCGTATCAAATTTAGCCGTTAGCTAAGCAAAATTTGATCTCGTCTAGCACCAAAATCACGCTCCTAACGCCGCCCTCACCTCGTCGCTCGCCATCTCAATACTCCACGCAGGCTCCCATACGAGATCTATCTCGCACTCTTTTACGCCGTCGACATTCAGCACCGCCGTCTCCACCCAGCCCAGTATCATCTCGTGCAGCGGGCATGAGCGCGTAGATAGCGTCATCGTGACCTTCGCCTTTCCGTTCTCGTCGCAAACCGCGTCGTAAATCAGTCCCAAAGATACGATATCAAAGCCCACCTCGGGATCGACGATGTTTGAGAGCGCGCCGTAGATTTTTTCTTTCATTTTTCTTCCTTTACTCCAAATTTCGTAAATTTAAAAACATTTATCATATTTATCGCGACCAAAACGATACTAACGAGCAGGCAAGCCACGCCGCAGTGCGCGAGCGATTTTATCTCCAGCCAGGCTCCAAGCTCGTAGAGCGCAAGCCCAAGAGCATTAAAGCCAATGCCGATATATGCGGGCCTTTTGAGGATCATCTGATCTAGTAGCGGCACTTTTGTCTTGCCCACAAAGGGCGCTACGTAGTGGTACCAGATGAGAAACGGCGCGATCTTGTAAAGATGAGCCGCGATAAATGCAAACAAAAAGCCGTAAATCAGCATAAACACCGCCATATCGTATCTACCCGCCGCGATAAATGCGCAAAACAGCACGAAGGCCGCGAGCGAAAGAGCGATATTGACGTTCCAGTAGTCATACGCTTTGCGAACGCGCTTTTTTAGGATATGTAGCGCCTCCGCGACAAAGCAAATAATCGCCGCCCCAAAAGCAAAGTACGCGTAAATCTCACCAAAAAAGAGTAAAACTCCTGCCAAAATATAAAATCCGAAGGCAAATTTGCTAAGCGTAAATTTTAGATCGTGCGCCAGGGCAAACATCGGTAGCAGCACGGTCGCTACGCCTACGATGATGAAAAAAACAAACCCGAGCACGAAATAAACGTGAAATTTAAGCGCGAACATAAAATCCATCGGCAAAGTGCCCGAAAGTATCATCAAAAGGCAAAATCCAAGCGAGATACCCGCGAGTAAAAATATCGCCGAAACAAAAAGCATAAACGCCGCGAAGCTCTTTTTTTCATTGTCCATAAAGCTAACGATATAGGTCGTGCCGAAAAACAGTAACGCCAGAAAAAGCGCCATGCCGCCGCCGTGCAAAAAGCCCGTCTTGCCGCTGATCATCCCGTAGCTCATCGAGGCAGTACCCGCGCAGTAAAGGGCCAAATTTGCCACCGCGCCCTTGATCGTCGAAAACGGCTTTTCTAAAATCACCGAAGTGAGCTGATAAAGCGCGCCGATGATGATGCTCATAACAAAGCCGACAAAAAACACGTGTAAAAATCCCGCCGTCTCAAGCCCCGCGATCGTCTCAAAATCCGCCGCGAAAAAGGCGGGAATGCTCGCGATCAAAAAACAAATGCCCGCGATAAAATAACCGCCCACCAGCTTAAAAGGCGGCGCAAAGGTGTTTAAAAGCATAGCCTATCTCAGTGACAAAGGCTTGTGTCTACGTTCTTGACGTCCGCGCCCTGCTTTAGGCTAAAGGTCATCTTGACCGCCCCGCCCTCCAGATCCTCGCGCTCGACGTCAAACTGCTCCTTTATTTTAGGGATCAGTCCGGCGGGGAATTTATGATTTACCATCACGATTTTGGTGTTTTGATTTGCAAATTTGATCGCTACTAGCGCATTTACCATAGGCTCGGGCGGCACGCACGGACGGCTGTCAAAGCCGACGAAATCCACTCCGCCTTCGCTATATTTATAAAACGGAACCGTCGCGCCCTCGGCATTAAACTGTTCGGCGCCTTTGAAAAAATCGCTCATTTTTTTATCCTTGTTTTAAATTTGGATAATTATACTCTTATTTTGCGCGCGGGCGTCTTGACCTTGCTTAAGGGGTTAAATTTTAAATTTGACGGTCGCGGAGTTAAATTTGAGCGGCGAAACCCGAGCGTCGAAGACGTGAAATTTTAAGAAAAGATAAATTTGGCGGCGTAAATTTGACCGCCGAAGGGCAAATTTTGCGTCTTTAAATGGCATAAAATTTGAGGCAAAACGCCTAGCAGTACTGCTTGTAGCCTTTTTTACAGAGCTGTTTTTTGCCCTCTTGTTTTAGGATTTCGTTTTTGCTCTCACCGTTATAGGTCGAGTTTTGATCGCTGCCGCCGACCTTTTCGCCGTTTACGTAGATATTGGCCGCATAAAGCCCCGCCAAAAATACCAAGAAAACTAAAATTTGCTTCATAAATCGCTTTCAATTAAATTTAATCTCCAAAGCGCAAGCAAATCGCAGTCCAAATTTAAAGGCTAGTAAGTCAAATTTTAAAAAATATCGTTCGCGTAAGATCGGCAAATACAAGTAGAGCTGGGCAAAAGCGCCGTCCGCTATGCGGGCTAAATATTCTAATGCAGCAAAACGGCGCAGTCAAATTTACGCCGCCTCGCCGCAAAAACGATCAAATTTTAGTGTAAAAAGTGGCGTACGCCGGTAAAATACATCGCCATGCCGTGCTCGTTTGCCGCCTGTACGACCTCGTCGTCGCGGATGCTGCCGCCAGGCTGTATCACGGCCTTCACGCCTGCCTCGCTTGCGATATCGATACTATCGCGGAACGGGAAAAACGCCTCGCTAGCAAGCGCGCAACCGCGCAAATCAAGCCCCATATCGCGCGCCTTAGCCACGGCCGCACGTGCGGCGTCCACGCGGCTAGTCATACCCATACCGATGGCAACCACGGCGCTGTTTTTCACATAGACGACGCAGTTGCTTTTCGTGAGCGCCGCGACCTTCCACGCGATCTCAAGGTCTTTTAGCTCAGACTCGCTAGCCGCGCGCTTGGTTTGTAGTTTCATATTTTCTAGCTCGCTAGCTTTCACCTCGTCGCTTTGCTGATAGACAAAGCCGCCGTCAACGTGCTTGAAGTCGTATTTGTCGTTTGCGCGCTGTAAAAATTTATTGCCCTGGGTGAAAATTTTGATACGCTTTTTCGCTTCAAATACTGCAAGCGCGTCCTCGTCCACGTTTGCGGCGATGATAACCTCGACGTAGATTTCGTTGATTTTCTCGGCCAAGGCGCGATCAAGAGTGCCGTTTATCGCCACGACGCCGCCGTATGCCGAGACAGGATCGCATTTTAGCGCTTCTACGTAGCTCTCGAGTAGATTTGATTTTACGGCAAAGCCGCAAGCGTTGGCGTGCTTTACGATGGCGACCGCAGGCACGGTATCAAAGCTGCTCGCTAGTGCCAAAGCGGCGTTTATATCGGTGATGTTGTTAAAGCTAGCTTCGCCTTTTAGTGCGGTGAAGTTGTTGCTGAAAAAATAATCAAACTCGTATAGCGCGCCCTTTTGGTGCGGGTTCTCGCCGTATCTCGCATCAAAAACCTTGCTGCCGGCGATAAATTTCATCTCGCCAAAGCCGTCGTTAAAGCGCTCGTTCATGTAGTTTGCGATCATAGAGTCGTAGGCCGCGGTGTGCTCGTAGGCTTTTATCATCAAATTTCGCCTAAAAGCGGCTTTCTCGCTCTCATCCGCGCCTCCTATGACGCGTAAAACCTCGTCATAATCAAGCGGACTCGTGACGATATAAACGCTAGCGAAATTTTTAGCCGCCGATCGCACCATCGCAGGGCCGCCAATGTCGATGTTTTCGATAATCTCGTCAAAATCATCGGTGCGTATGGTGGTTTGCTTAAACGGATATAAATTTACGCAGACCAGATCGATGCCGCCGATGCCGTGTTGTGCGGCTTGGCTTACGTGGTTTGCGTCGTTTCGCTTGTGCAATATCCCGCCGTGAATCTTTGGGTGCAGGGTTTTTACGCGCCCCTCAAACATCTCGGGTGAGCCGGTGTATTCGCTCACTTCGACCGCTTTTACGCCCTGCTCTTTTAGCAGTTTGTGCGTGCCGCCCGTGCTTAATATCTCAAAACCGAGTCGCTCGAGTCCTTTTGCAAACTCTACGATGCCTTCTTTGTCGCTGACGCTGATTAATGCTCTCATTTATATTCCTTTCTTTTTTGGGCTTTTCTTTTTCTACTTATGCTTTGTTAGTTTTTAAATTTTAAGCTCGATGAACGATATGTTCTATCTACGCTTAAAATTTAAAACTCGCCTCGCATAAGCGAAAAATAATGCGCCCAGTTATTGCCGGTTTGTTTTTGGGTGCTTTTTTGATACTTTGCAAAATCCATCTCGTCCGCTCGCGGCTACGAGCGTAGCGAAGTAGAAAATACCGCACCGAAATTTGGCTGAATTTTACAAAAACCTGGCTAAAATTTACGAATTTAAAAGGCGAAGTATCGTGAGATGATTTTGAACGTTGCGCCAAAATTTTCGACTGAAGATAGAACACGTAGTTCATCGAGGGAGAAAATTTTAAGCTCGTTCAAAAGCGCTCGCGAGACAAGCCTCTAAGCCGCACGTTGTTTTATAGTTTCATACGCCTCATTTATCTCTTGCAGTTTTCTGGTACTCTTTTCTATCATCTCTTCGCTCTCGCCGCGCCCCATAAGGATATCGGGATGATATTTTTTTACGAGTTCGCGGTAGCGCTTTTTTACCTCGTCAAACGGCGCGTCCTCTTTTAGTCCAAGCACGTCGTAAGGGCTTTTAGCGCGTTTTACGTACGGATCGCTTCGGCCTCCCCTATCTTGCCGCCTTTGCCCGTAAAAATCGTCAAATCTCTTTAAAATCGACCAAAAATCGATCTCGTTAAGTCCAAATCCCAAAGCGATCTGCTCGATGACATTATGCTCGCTTTTACTAAATTCGCCGTCTATATAGGCCAAATTTAGTAAAAAAGATAGCTTCGCGGCCGCGGCGTCTTGACTAAGGCGGAAGCGATCTTTGTACTGTCTCGCGATAAAATAAGCATTATGCACCGTCTCTTTTTCGCGGTTATAGATCTGCTTTAGCTCCGCCCTCATCGCAGCGTCGTTGCCGAGCCTTAGAGAGATATCGTCTAGCGTCTCGCTGATGAGGCGAGCCTCTAGCTCGTTTACCCTGCCGTCGCTTTTGGCGACTTTAGCAAGCAGGCTAACTAGAAATTTAGCCTCTTCAAACATCGCCTTTTTTTGCGAGCCGCCTAAATTTACGGGATTTTGACTAAAATTTGAAACCAGATAATAAATCCCGTAAAATATCAAAAACCAAAAAATAAAACTCAAAATATCACCATAAATGATAAATCGTATTTTTGAGTTTGCCGCCTACTAGCTCGTTTTTACGCCACGAGCTCTCGTCGTTCATCACGTTCCAGCGGCGCTCGTCGGGGCGATAAAACCAGTCTTTGTCGATCTGATAATAAATCTGCTTGCCGTTTGCCTCGATGATGTTTGCGATGTTGTTGTCGTGGTAACTGTTCTCGTCGTAGTCGGTAAACGCGCGCTGCCCCATCTCGGAGTAAAGAAGCGTAAGCTCCTGAAGCATCTCGTTTAGCTCGTTGTCCATCTTTTGCACGTGCAGTCCGATCTCCTCGGCCTCGCGGAAAAGTATCGGATAATCATGCGCCGGATAGTCGCTGTTTAGGCGCTCGGAGATGTTTTGGATCTTTGCCTCGTCGTTCATGTGGTAGCGCAAAAGTTCGCAGCAAATCTTTAGCGAGAGCGAGCTAGCGCGGTCTACGGCGCCGAAAACCAGCGGATGGATGTAGTTGTATAGCGATTTATACGGGTTTTCGTCGTTGTCTTTTTCGTGCATTTTCCACAGCTTTATCACGCGGTTCAGCTCGTCCATCGACACGCTAACGCGCTCGTTGCCGTTATCTATCGGGCTCATCGCGTGCTTTAGCGAGGTATCGACGGCCGTTAGATACGCTAGCGGCCCCATCACGATTTCGTTTGCGCCAAGAGCCATCATCGTCGCTGCCGACGCACAGTTAGCAGGGATGAGAGCAGTGATGTTTTTGCAGTAGTTTCGCAGAGTGCTGATGATACGAAGTGCTGCGATACCGCTGCCGCCGTCGCTTTTGATAAACAAAAACGCATTTTCTATCTTTTTGCCCTTTAAAATTTCATACATCGCGCTCGCGTCGTTGCCGCAGACGCTGCCCGCGTTTGAGTTGTAGTATGTGATGAGCGTGCCGCCCAGTTTGGCCTCGACCGCCTTTAGTACCTGCTGAGTCTCGCTAAATAACACCGGCGGCTTAGCTACGCTTTTTTGATCCATTCCTCTGCCCTCCTTTTGCGGCTGTTCTTCTTCTTTGTTGTTTAAAAAGTCCTTCCAAGACATCTACTTTTCCTTTCAAATTCGTGTTAAATTTTACTTTTACGGTCGCCTGCAAGCTCGGCAAGATACGCGAGCTGATTAAATTTGATCAAATTTGACGCCAAGGCGCGCGGATAAATATCGCCCAGGCAAGCTAAATTTAGCAAGCGTCAAATTTACGCCGCCAAATTTAGTCCGGCTAAACCCGCCTCGCCAAAATTGGGCGTCAAATTTTAATCCTCTTGGCGGATGATTGCGGCAAATTTGTTAAAATAAACCTCGCTCACGTCGCTTAGCTTTTCCTCGATATCGTTTAGTTTAAATTTATCTCCGCCTACGCTGCCAATTTTTTCAAATTTGACGCCGTGTTTAGCGGCTAGAGATTCAAATTTAGCCTCGTCTTTTACGCCGACGATCGCGCGCGAAAAGCTCTCGTCAAATATAAAATCGGGCTTTTTAACGTCAAATTTGCACTCCGCGCCAAGTCCGCTTAGGCACGCCATTTTTGCTAGCGCTATGGCTACGCCGCCCACGCCTACGCTGTTTGCAAACTCTAGCGCGCCCGATTTATTTGCCTCGATGACCAAGTCCCACAGCGCGCGCTCTTTTTTATAGTCCACCGAGGATAGCTCGCCGCCCACCGCGTCAAATAGCGCCTTAGCGTAAAGCGACGCGGCAAATTCGCCCTTCGTCTCGCCAAGCACGTATATCGCCGTGCCGGCGCGCGTAAAGACGCTCGGAAGGCTCGCGTTTGCATCCTCGTTTACGCCCACCGTCACGATCGCGGGCGTCGGATAGACGCTCACGCCCTCGGTGTCGTTATATAGGCTCACGTTGCCGCTGACAACGGGCGTATTTAGCTCGCGGCAAGCCTCTTTGATACCCTCGCAGCCCTGTGCGAACTGCCACATGACCTCGGGTTTTTGCGGATTGCCGTAGTTTAGGCAGTCGGTGATGGCTAGAGGCGTCGCTCCGCTCATAGCGACCTTTCGTCCAGCCGCCGCAACCGCTCTAGCCGCGCCGTTTTTAGGATCGACGAAATTCGCCCGCGGGTCGCACTGCGCCGCCATCGCGATCGCCCTACCCGTTTCTTTCACGCGGATAACCGCAGCTCCGAGGAGTCCTGGCTGTTTGATCGTGTTTGTTTGGATATTTGCGTCGTATTGATCGTAGATCAGCGACTTGTTTAGCACCTCTGGCTCGCCAAGCAACTTCCAAAACGCGGTTTTATTATCCGCGTTCCCCGGGATTTGCAAATTTTTGATTTCGTCTAGGTATTTTGGGCGCGCTGTCGGTCGGTCAAGCACCGGGGATGCTTCGCTAAGCGGCGCTATGGGTATCTCGCCCGCTAGCTCGCCGTGCCAATAAAGCTCCATCACGCCGCTGTTTGTTACCTCGCCGATGATCTCGGCGTCTAGATCCCATTTTTTAAATATCTCAAGTATCTTTTGCTCGCAGCCCTTTTTTGCGCAGATGAGCATACGCTCCTGAGATTCGCTCAGCATTAGCTCGTACGGCGTCATGCCCGTCTCGCGCATAGGTACGCGGTCTAGATACATCTTCATGCCGCTGCCGCTGCGTCCGGCCATCTCAAAGCTGCTCGAAGTAAGCCCCGCCGCGCCCATATCCTGGATACCTACGACGTAATCGGTTTTAAATAACTCCAAGCACGCCTCCATCAGCAGCTTTTCGGCAAACGGATCGCCCACCTGTACGGTAGGGCGCAGGGATTTGTTCGCGTCGTTAAAGCTATCGCTCGCCATCACCGCGCCTCCGAGCCCGTCGCGACCGGTCTTTGAGCCGACGTAGATCACGGGGTTGCCGATACCTTCGGCCCTTCCGTAAAATATCTCGTCGCTCTTACAAAGCCCCAGCGCAAATGCGTTTACTAGGATGTTGCCGTTAAAGCTAGGATCAAACGTCGTCTCGCCGCCGATAGTAGGTATGCCCATGCAGTTGCCGTAATGAGCGATACCCGCGACCGCGCCTTTTAGCAGATAGCGCTGTTTTTTCGCGTTTTCGCTCTCGCCGCGCACCTCGCCGAATCTCAGCGAGTTCATATTCGCCACGACCCGCGCGCCCATCGTAAATACGTCGCGCAGTATCCCGCCCACGCCCGTCGCTGCGCCCTGAAAAGGCTCGATGAAGCTCGGGTGGTTGTGACTCTCCATCTTAAACACCGCCGCGACACCGCCTCCGACGTCGATGACGCCCGCGTTCTCGCCGGGACCCTGGATCACCCACGGCGCCTTGGTCGGGAAGCCGTTTAGGTACTTTTTACTCGACTTGTAGCTGCAGTGCTCGCTCCACATCGCAGAAAATATCCCAAGCTCGAGCAAATTGGGCTCTCTGCCTAGGATCTTTAGGATCTCCTCATACTCTTGATCGCTGATCTTGTGCGCTTTTACGGTAGCTTTGTCCATTTTTAGCCTTTAAAAAATTTTGGTTGATTTTACTTAAATTCGCATAAAAACTTGATAAACCAAAGGGACGAAAATGAGGCAAATTTGACGGGTGAAATTTGACGCTGCATGCAAAATTATACTACCGCCTTTTTATAATATTTGTGCCGCGTTACAAAACCAAACGATTTAAAAGCGCCCAACTCTTAATTAAAAAATAAATTCGGCTCTAAATTTAGACAAATAAAATTAGCATTTTTGGGGTGCGGATCTTGGCAAGTAGCTCAAATTTTAAGCAAAAACCGCATTTTACATTAAATTTTATCCCGCGGCTCAAAGCTCGCGCAGTTTTTCAAACTCCTTGCAGCCCTCTTTTTCGCCCGCATCGCACGCCTTTTTGAGATATTTTTTCATCTTTTGCACATACTCGTCAGTCATCCTGTCCCGAGCCTTATCAAAAAATTTAGCATACAAGCAGTCCATCCCGCCGCGCTCGTCGCAGCTCTTTTGAAAAAACGCCGACGCCGCCACGCCGCCGACAAGCAAGACTTGATAGTATTTAGCGACGTTTAGGCATTCGCGGCTCTCGCCCGACTCGCACGCTAGCTTCGTGCAGGCAAGCTTTGAGTCGCGCTCGTCCTTCGAGACGCAGACTTTTTGCAGCGCCGCTAGTCCATTTTGTCTGTCGTAAAATGCGTTGTTTTCGTCCAAACGCTTGTCCGCTAGTTGCATGCATGAGGCCATGCTAAAGGGGAAAATCGATCCGCAAAGCGTCTCTAGCATTTTTACTTCTTTTTGGTTGCGAGCGGCATCTGCGGTCAAATTTATATCCTTTGACGCGTCGCCGGCAAAAGCCAAATTTACGACAACCGCAAAAATCAAAATTTTAAACGGATTCATGTTTTTCTTTTTATATCGTCAGTTCTACGCAAGAGCGTCCGACGCTATGTAAATTCGGCGGGCGATTACCCGCCGCAAATGCCTACTCGCTCGGCATACTATAGTAGCAAAGTATGTTTAGCAGGATGCGTCCTTGCTTTTTGACATCTTGCTCGATGACGTCTTGTCTAAATTTCGCAGAGGTCGCCTGCTCTTTAGCTTCGGCCAGCTTGCTGCTAGGCAGGTTAAATTTAAAGTCTAAATTTTTTATCTCAAAGCCTTTGTTTCCGACTATCTTCGCGTCGATCACGGTGGCGAAAAACTCGTCAGACGCGCCCACGTAGTAGTTCGTCACGCTTCTAGCGCTTATAGGTTCGCCGCTAAAAAACGCCTTGCAAACGGGAGATTTTTGCGCGCTATAAATCACGCTCTCAAGGATCCCGCCGCCAAATTCATAAAACTTAAATTTCTTTGAGTTTTGTAGCTTTTTTATCTCGTCTTTATCGCTCAAGTCTACATTTTTACCGCTATCTAGATCAATCACTATCAGAGTTTTTACGCCGTCGCCGCTTGAGTAAACCCAGCCTAGATTTTGGCTCGCCGAGTCGCTCTCGCCCGGCGCCTTCACCTCGGCCCTACCCATGTAGTCGCCGAATTTTTCCTCGGTTTTACCGCCGCTAGTCTCGTAAACCGTAGTCTCGGTTATAAATCCGATCTGCTGTATACTAGCGTCGTTTTCCATATACGTACGCCACGCTCTCTCGCCGCCTATGTCGCCGGTGATGGCAGCACAACCGCTAAATGCCAACGCCGCGACAGCCGCCGCTACCGTCTTAAAAATCATCGTATTTTTCATTTTTATACTCCTTGCTTCTCGCTCAAAGAGCAAATTTGATTAAGCCTCGGCTCATACCCGCGCAACTCGTTTTGGATTTTTTCCTCAAATTTAGGCGTTTTTTCGGCTACTTCTCGCGGACTGTCTGGATTTGTAAAATTTTCTATATGAGATTTTAAAAGTAGCGCGCCGCCTTTGGACGAAATTTTTGCCTGCGTTATAACGGCCGTAAAATACCGTTTTTCTAAATTTTGCGTATCATAGTAGCTAGATACGGACTTCACGCTAACGTCGCCGCCTTTTTTAAATGCCTCGCAAACCGAAATCGGCGCCTCAAAAACCGCTACCGTCGTCAAATTTGAGCTAAATTCATAAAATTTGATCCGCCGAGCATCCCAAAGCTCGGTCGCGCTCGCTTCGTCTTTTAGATCAAACTCCGCCTCGGTATCGGCGTCCTTTAGCATAAACGCTCTATCTCCGCTTTTATGGACAGCCCCGAGCCTAAAAGGCAGCCTGCTGCCCTCTTTTTTAGTAAGAGCAAAGCCTGTAGTCTCGCCGTCAGCCGGCTGCACGCGAAAATCGCGCGAGAAAAACGCCGTCAAAAAGGCGACCTCCCTAACGGCGCCGTCCGTATCAAGATATCTCGTCCAGTTATCCTCGGGAACGTCGATATTTGAGATGTCGCGCTCGGCTATATTTGCGTCGCCGGTAATGCCCGCGCAACCGCTAAATGCCAAGGCTGCGACAGCCGCTAGAAATAAACTTTTCATCTCGCGCTCGCGTTTAAATTTGATAAAAACGATCAGTTTTTAGGCGCGGCGCAAACGATGTTTGATAGGATTTGCTCCTGTTTTTTAGCGTCGGCGTCTATGACTTTGCTCCTAAATTCCGCTGATCGAGCCCGCGTCTGCGTGTCAGCTAGCTTACCGTCGCTGACGAAAAATTTAAAGTCTAGATTTTTGATCTCGGCGCCTTTGCCCTTTTTCACTCCGATATCCATCACGGTTGTGAAAAATTCGCTATTGTCGGCGCTTTCTTTATCGTAATAATTAGTCACCGCACGAGCTTTTACCGTCTTGCCCGCTGCAAAACTCTCGCACACGGCGCCCGAGTCCGCGCTAAAAACCACGCTCTCTAGCATACCGCCGCCAAACTGATAAAATTTGACCTTTTTAGCCTTTTTTAGGTCTTCGTGCTCGGCTTTATCGCGCATATTTATGTACTGGTAACCAAATTTTTCCTTATCGTTAAGCTCCAAAACTATAAACGAAATACCGTTTTGCGAGTACATATCGCCAAGTTTCAAATTTTGACCGTCTTTTTTTATGAGCGCCATGCCGATGATATCGCCGTTTTTTTGCGCGTAGGTTGCGCTCAAATTTTCTGAGAAAAATGCGACATCGCCGACGCTGCCGTCATTTTCTAGATATTTGATCCAGTCCGGTTCAGGCGATACTACGCTAGCCGTTAGATGATCCTGCGAAGGCATGCAACCGCCCAGCAACGCAGCTAGAGCGGCTATAGATAGGATTTTTTTCATTATTCTTCCTTTCTTAAAGTGATTTTGATTATTTGCCTAGGCAAAAGTTGCTAAACATTTCGTCTAAAATTTCGCTTCTCTCAAACGGTTTCGTGATCGACGAGATCTGCTCTATTGCCGTATTTAGCTCATAAGCAAAAAGCTCGAGCTCGGACTCGGCGAGCAAATTTAGAGCTCTTTTTATCGCCTCGCTAGCCGCCTCGCAGCTTGAAATTTGACGAGTGGAGTTTAGTAGTATCTCGCTCGTCTCCTGTGCATCTAGATAGGTTTTTAGATTGCTTATTATCTCGTCTGTTCCTTGCTTTGCGCAAATTTTTATCGGATTTTCGGGACTTGTAAATTTAACGCCGAGGTCGCATTTATTTAGAACGTAAAAAATCTTTTTTTGCGAGTTTTTTAAAAGCTCCAGGATCTCGTTATCCTGCTCGTCGGCCTCCTGCGACGCGTCAAAAACAGCCAAGATAACATCGGCCTCCTCGATAGCCCGCAGCGAATACGAAATGCCGATCTGCTCAATCTTGCCCGCGTTTTTACGGATGCCTGCCGTGTCTATGATGCGCACTAGATGAGTGCCGATTTTTAGGGCTTCTTCGATACTGTCTCTAGTCGTGCCGGCCTCGTCGCTGATGATCGCGCGCTCGTAAGATAAAAGCGAGTTTAAGATCGAGCTTTTGCCGACGTTTGGCTTGCCGACTATCGCGATTTTAAAGCCCTCGAGCAACCCTTTTCTGCTCTGACTTATGGCGACGATTTTATCTAGTTTAGCGCTGTTTTGTTTTAGCATTTGGCTGATACTCTCCAGCAGATCGGCAGGCAGATCGTCGTCGGCATAGTCGATGCTAGTCTCCACGAATGCCAGAGTTTTTACGAGCCCGGAGCGGATTTCATCCGCAAATTTAGCCAGGTCGCCTCTCATAGTGCGGGCGATGATTTTTACGCTATCCTCGCTTTTTGCGTTTATGAGCGAGTTTATCGCCTCGATCTTGCTAAAATCCATCTTGCCGTTTATGAGCGCTCGCTTGCTAAACTCTCCTGCGCGCGCGAGTCTAGCGCCGTTTTTGATGAGCTCGCCTAGGATCAAATTTGCCACCACTAGTCCGCCGTGGAGCTGAAACTCCACCACGTCCTCGCCCGTGAAACTGTGAGGAGCCTTGAAATAAATAAGTAGCGCTTCGTCGATAAGCTCGCCTTCGGCGTAAATTTTAGTTAGAGTAGCATAACGCGGAACAAGAGAGGTGATTTTAGTGAGTTTTAGAGCTAGACTAAGGGCGTCCGCGCCGCTTAGCCTGATGATGGAGATCGAGCCTACGCCGTGCGCGGTGGCGACGGCGGCTATGGTCTCGTTCATTTTTTGATAAAGTCGTTCACGACTACGAACTGCCCGTCGCTATTTGACTTTACGCTTACGTATTTGTCGGGGAATTTTTCGCGCAGTTTTTCAAGAGCGATTTTAACCAAAACGCCGTCTAAAGACTTGGTTTTGGCTTTGCCAGTCTCCTCCACTCGCTCGATTATGCCTTTTAGATATTGATCGATCGCGGCTTCTTGATTTTGCAAAAACTGCGCGATCTCAAGGCGCACCACTAGGCCGTATTTTGAGCTGATCCAGTTATAGAGCAGATATGAGATCGCCTTGTATCGGTAGCCTTCTTTGCCGATGAGTAGCGCCGCATCCTCGCCGTCAAGCTCGATTATTACGGTCTCGTCGTCAAATTTGCGCACGCCTATCTTATCTATCGTAAAGAAATTTCCGCCAAAGAGCTTTTCTACGCCCTGCTTTATCTCGGGCAATACTTTATCGATGTCGGCTTTTGGTTTTTGAGCCAAGCCGCGGTCGGCACGAGAGTCTTGTTTTTCTTTTTTAGCCAAATTTGGCGCAGTCTGCGTCAAATTTGCCTCGCTGCCGGAAGCTTGCGAGCCTAAATTTTCGCTGCTTCCCGCTTTTTCCTCACCCTCGTAAAAGTCGTTTTTATTAAAGGTATCGATGATCGAGTGATCAAGGATGCTTTTGCCGCTCTCTTTTTTGGGTTGTTCTTTTTTATGCGACTCTTTTTCTTTTACTTGAGATTCTTTTTGCGGTTGCGATTCTTCTACTTTAGACTCGTTTGCCGCGTTAGTTTCGCTTTGCTTTGCCGCATGATTTTTGTGATGCTCGTGGCGATTTTTATGATTTTTTTTCTTTTCGCTTCGGTGATTTTGCTCTTCGCCGGAGTTCTCTTTTTTCTTAAATTCCTTCTTTTTTTCGCCGCCGTTTTCTTTATGACCGTTTTCGCGAGTAGCTTGAGGAGCTTTTTTGGCTTCTTTATGCGCGCCCTCTTTTACGGCTTCGATGATCGCCGTTTTTTTGAAAAATCCCAAAAAACCCGCGCTTGGATTTTGCAAAATCTTGATATCAAGCTCGGTAACGGAGCAGTTTAGCTCCTCGGCAGCCTTTTGAAAGGCCTCTTGTAGATTTTCGGCTTCTATTCGCATCAGGCCTTTACCTCCGCTTTTTTATGTTTTTCAAAGAGCTTGTTTACAAAAATTTGCTGAATGACCGAGCAGACGTTGTTTACAAACCAGTAAAGCGTAAGTCCCGCAGGGAAGGTCACGAAGAAAAACGTAAAGATAAGCGGTAAAAATTTCATTATCTTTTCTTGCATCGGGTCGCTAAACGTGGTCGGCGTGAGCTTTTGCTGAAGGAACATAGTCGCACCCATCAAAATAGGCAGTACGAAATACGGATCCATCACCGAAAGGTCGTGTATCCATAGTATCCACGGCGCAGCTTTTAGCTCGATCGCGTTTAATAGTACGCGGTAAATCGCAAAGAAAATCGGTATCTGCATAAGTATCGGCAAGCAGCCTCCCATAGGGTTCGCGCCGTTTTTCTTATATAGCTCCATCATGTGCATATTTAGCTTTTGCGGATCGCCTTTGTATTTGGCTTGCAGCTCTTTTACCTTCGGCGCTAGATCTTTGAGCTTGTTCATCGATAACATACCTTTGTATGTAAGAGGGAAAAGTACGATCCTGATAACCAGCGTTAGTACCACGATCGCCCAGCCCCAGTTACCGATGTAGCCGTAAAGCAAATTTAAAAACGCAAACATCGGTTTTGCGATAAAGGTAAACCAGCCGTACTCGATGACGTCCACGAGCTCCTCGTTTATCTGGCTTAAAGTCGCATGATCTTTAGCACCGATGTAACCTTTGGCTTTAAAATTTTGCTCGCCTTTTACAAATATCACTGCATTGCCCGCGCCGTCTTTTGAAACTACGGGATTTAAAAGTCCGTCAAATTTGAAAAACAAAGCCGTATAGTATCTGTCGCTAGCTGCGGCTATGTTTACGTTATTAAAACTCTCGGTCGCGTCTACGTCGCCATCCTCGATGATAGTTAGCTTGCCGTCGTTATGCTTAAGTAGCGCACCGTGGACGGTATAGCTGTCGATAGCGACGTTTGGACGAAAGCCCGGAGTCACGTAGTATTCGCCTGCGCTCACGCTAAGATCTAGGTCGTAGCTTCCGTTTGGATAAAACGTGATTTTCTTGGTTACGCTAGAGCCTTCCAAATTTTGCGTTAAAACTATGCTTTTTGGCTCGCTAGTTAAATTTATCTCACTAACGTCGCTAGCATAAGCTACCTTGAAGGCCTGCTCGTTTAAAGCCTTGTCGCTAAAGCGAACCTCAAGCGGTAGCGGCTGAGCGCCTGCCAGCTCGATGCGCTCGCCATCGGCATTTTTATATTTTTCGTCATTTAGATAAAATTTAGAAATCCTGCCAAGCTCGTCGATGCGCGCCTCAAAGTGTTCGCCCTTTATCACGGCGATCTCGCGGCTTTGCGTCGCTACGGCTTGCGGAGCGCTAGCGGCCGATGCGGTATTTGCGCTCGGAGCGGCGTTTGCATGGCTAGCTTGCTGCGCAGCTACGGTTTGATTTTGATCTAACGGCAAATTTTTAGGAATAAAAAAATAATCGTAAGCGATAAAAAAGATAAAAGATAAAACGGTCGCTAATATCACGCGTTTTTGAACTGACATATTGTCTAACACTATTTTTCCTTTTGAAAGTCTAAATTTTTAATAACGTAGAATTTATTTTTTTTATACGGGACGAACCAAAATGCGATGTGTGATTTTAAATTTTGATTGGATATAAAAAAAGAGTCGAAATTTTTACTGATGACGGGGTAGTCGATGCCGCCTTTAAAGAGTTGATTACAGCGTAAAATTCTAAAAATAACCGCAAAAAGCGCCGAGAAAAAGCCGTTAAATTTAAACTGCCAAACGGCAAATTCCGAGCATGAGGGATAGTATCTACAAGACTTCGGAGTAAATTTGGAGATATAATCTTGATATGCTTTTATCAAAAATAAAATAGCTTGTTTTATCATTTTCATATGCCTGATTTTATACATCCGAGTTTTTTCATAGCCCAAGAGATATTTTTTTTGAGCTTTAAAAACGAGCTTTTCTCTAGCCCGTTTTTAACGACTATCACGTAAATGCCGTCCGCAAGCTCATTTGAAATCTCGACTACAACCGCTCGCAAAAGTCTTTTACATCGGTTGCGAACGACGGCTTTGCCCACCTTTTTGCTGGCTACGACGGCTAATTTGTTTTCATTGCAAGGCTTAAAAAAGACTATCGCCTCCTCGCAGTGCCATTTGACGGCCTCTTTGTAGACGCTTGAAAACTCCTTTTGGCTGCTTATAGAGCCAAATTTGCTTAAACGGCCAATCTTGCTCTGCCTTTTGCGCGTCTTGCGTTTAGCACTTTGCGGCCGTTTTTAGTTTTCATGCGGACGCGAAACCCGTGAGTGCGTTTTCTAGGGGTTTTATGAGGCTGGTATGTTCTTTTCATAAATTTTTCCTTATGGTGATTTTGATATAAGTCGGTGATTTTATCAACAAATCGCTTAAAATCCTTTTAATAAATTTTTAAACTTCGTTTTAAAATAATAAAAATATAATCGCTCATTAAAATTTAGGAGAAAAAATTGTCTTACGTTATTAGAAAAGCATCCAGGGCCGACATGCCAGCCGTTTGCGAGCTGGTTAAAGAGCTGGCCGCATACGAAAAAATGAGCGATGATATTAAATTTACGCCGGAAATTTTTGCCGAGTCTATTTTTAAGAAAAACTACGCCGAGATTTTAGTCTGCATAGCAGAGGGTAAAATCATAGCTTACGCGATATATTTTTACACCTTTTCCACTTTTTTGGGACTTGGCGGGATGTATTTGGAGGATTTGTACGTCCAAAAAGAGCATCGCAACAGAGGCATAGGAAAAGAGTTTTTTAGGCATCTAGCTCAAATTTGCAAGGACGAAAACCTCCAACGCCTCGAGTGGGCGTGTCTGCACTGGAACGAGTCCGGCATCAAATTTTACGAAAAAATGGGCGCGAAAAACCAGTCCGAACAGTGGCGAAACTACCGCTTGGAGGGCGAAAATTTAATCAAACTAGCGCTTTGATTTATCTGTTTTTAACGCCCTTTTGGATATCATCGCGCGATGAGTTACGCAAACGAAATTTTAAGAGAGCTTTACTATCTAAGGGCATTCGGGTATAAATTTGCTGATTTTTCGCCTTCGTCCGTAGCCTTGCCGAGCAGCCTTGCCGAGCTAAACGCGAGCATCAAAGAGTGCAATCTATGCGAGCTTTGCAAGAGCGCAAATCACGCGCTAACGGGCCTTGGAGATGAAAGCGCTAAAGTTGTTTTCGTATTTGACGCGCCAAACGCCGCCGAGGACGCGAGCGGAGAGTTTCTAGCCGGCGACGATAATTTTTTGCAAAATTTAAAGGATTTAGCGGGTCTTGACAAAAACGAAATTTACGTCACTAGCCTGCTAAAATGCAAACCCGCCGCCAAAGCTCCGGCAAGCGCTTACGAGCTTTGCGAGCCGTATTTTAGCGCAGAAGCCCGTCTAGTAGCGCCAAAACTCATCGTAGCGCTTGGCGAAGAGGTTTTTTACAAAATGATAAAACAAAGCGCGCAAAGCTTTGAGGCAATAAGGGGAAACATAATGAAATTTAAACACTCAGCCCTGCTGGCGACTTATTCGCCAAGCGTAGTAGCGAAAAATCCAAGCAAAAAAGAGCTGTTTTTTAGCGATCTAAAAAAGATAAAAGAGTGCCTATGAGAAAAATTTTAACAGTTTTACTGATCTGCTCGGCACTATTTGCCAGGAGCGACAAGCCATCGGACATCCCGCCGGCAAGCGAAATTTATATAAATTTAGAACCCGTCAAATGTAACGACATATGTTTGCTAGAACTCGTTAGAGAAGGTCTTTTGCACAGCTTTTTGGCTCGCTACGAAGGTAGCTCGAATCAAGAAATTTTACAAGCTTTTAACGCACTAAACGGCTCATACGTAAACGCCGGTACCGAGAGCCTGACGCCAAGCTCAAACGCCGAGTTTAAGATCGCCGTCATCATCCCGCAGGATAGCATAAAAAGCTACGCCGGCGTCGTCTCAAACGCGGTTATCGCCTACGTCGTCAGGCAAAACGCTGCCATCGACGTTAAATTTTACAACATCGGCAACGAGGCTCCAAGCGCTATCGACGGCGCCCTAGCACGCGCTAGAAGCGAAAATATCGCCTATATCATCGCGCCGTTTACGCCTGTTGGCGCAAAATATCTAAACGAGGTTTTAGACCCCGCTATGACGGCTTTCGTGCCGACCCTACACATCTCTAGCGTCGATTCGCCGCAGGACAATTTGATATTTGGCGGTATAGACTACAAAGGACAAGTCGAGAAGCTGCTAAATTTCTCAAACGGCCAAGTCGCGGCGTTTTCTGACGGCAGCGCGCTAGGAGCGGCGCTAAATCGCTACGCGGACGAGTTTAGCGGCGGACTAACCTACGAAAACGAGATCGCAAACGGCGTCACCGACCTAAAGTCAATGCTCTCTGGCAACTCCAGGCTAAGCGGCGCGACCGTTTTCCTAAACGTTCCGCTCGTAAAAGCTTCGATGGTGAGCTCTCAAATGCGCCTTTACGACGTCAAATTTAACGCCCTTTTAAGCACGCAGATCAACTACGCGCCGAGCATCTTTAAACTCATGCAACCGCAAGATAGAGAAAAGCTCTATATAGCCAACTCGATTTCTAAAACCGACGGCGCGCTGGACTCAAATAACGAAATTTTGGGGCAAAATTTGAACTTTAACTGGGTGGGCTACTCCGCTAGCGTCGGGCTTGACTACATCTACGCGACCTACCTAAACCGCGGCGCGCAGAGGCTTTTTAGCGAGAGCGTCGAAGACTCGCAAATCATCTATGATACGAAGGTTTTAAAAGCCGACGAATACGGCTTTTACGAGCAATAAGAGGAGAGAAAATCCACTGTCTCCTCGCTCATCTTAGCAGGCCTTAGGTTGCTAACAAACGCAACCTCGACATCGGCTTCAAAAACGAGCTCAGGCTGGCATTCTCCGCTTAAATTTGCGATTTTATAAATTTTTTGATTTATGAGCGCGGAGGCTTTTTTTAGGCTTGCCACGCTTGTTTTTACCCCGAGCAGATCGCCAAGGACGGCCGGTTTTTTAAATTTCGCCCGAATCTCGCTCACGACAAAATGTCCGTCCTTGCTAAAAGGCTTAATCTCCGAGCCGAAAAACATCTCGCTGCGCGCCCTTTCGCAGTATTTTATATAGTTTGCGTGATAGACTATGCCGCCCGCATCGGTATCTTCGTAGTAGATTCGTATTTTCACGGTATTTCCTTAGGCTTTTAGATCAAGTCCTATTTTACCTAGTTTTCTTAAAAGCTCCATTATATCCGCCCCCTTTTCCTGTTCGGCTTTTAGGAAATTCTCGAAAAATTCGCGCTTTATATCCTTATAAACATAGGTTTGGCTTTTGCTAGTGGCTTGGATAGGTTTAAATTTATTCTCTTCGGGCGTTTCTTTGGGAGCTTGATCGCTTGCTGCACCCTCTTTTAGAGCCATGTTTTGTAGCACGTCTGCGATACTCTCGCCTTTTTTAAATGCATCTTTTAAGAAATTTAAAAACTCTTTTTTAGTTGCTTCATCTGCGTAGCTTACCTGCTTTACCATCTCTTGTCCCCAAAAGACCGCAGGCCGTTTTCCTGATATCCGGTCAAAATTTAGCTTGCCGTCTTTGAGTGAGATTTTGACCTTTGTGTTCTCTCCTAGTATCTTTTCGGCGGCAACCTCAAGCCATTTATCTTTAAATTTTTCCAAATCCATATCGGAGTCTAGTAGGTTTGTCATATCGACCGCCATTTTAAGTCCGGTACCCTTCGTATGACCAACGCCAAAGCTTCCTAGATCCACATTAAACACACCCATAAATCCATCTACGCTAAAAACATCGTTTTCCATGTTTGAATTGTTTTGCAAGACCTTCGTGCTATCTATAAATTTCTTTAGCTCTGCGACCTCGCCCTTACTAATGCTTGAGTCAAGCCCGTTTATCTTGCCCCAAATGCTGATTTTATCATCTTCCGTATAGCCGCTTAGCGAATACGCCTTACGCGCAACCACGGGATCATAAGGTTTATATACCGGTTTTTTAAAGCCCATTTTTATAGCAAGAAGCCTATTTTGCTGCTTGTCGTTTAGTTTTGAAAACTCCACATTTTGCGCCCAAACGGCAAGCTCGTTTTCGTCCAGTTCGTCAGGATCGAGAGCATAATAATCGATCGGTTCGGTCAAATTTGATCGAGACGGCGCCGAATTTGAGGTTAAATTTATAGCCTCTTTTTCCTCATGCGGTTTTAAATTTCGCTCGTGAGCGCTACTAAAATCATAATTTACGTTTGCGTTAAATCCGTTTACGCCGCTTATCATATTAACCCTTTATGCTTTTACGTCAAATTTGCCTAGTTTTGCTAGTTGATTTAAAATTTCAGTTATATCCGTTCCTTTTTCGCGTTCGGCTTTCAGGAAATTTTCAAAGAATTCTCGCCTGATGTCTTTATCTACGTATGTTTTGCTTTTACTAGTGGCTTGGATGGGTTTAAATTTAACTTCTCTATTTTGCTTGGCTAAATTTGCGTTATATTCCTCGAGTTCTTTGCGCATTTGCTCGTTCATCTCTTTGCGTGCCTTCATAGTTTTTTCGACGTCCTGCGCATAGAGTCTTTTAAATTCCTCTATGCTGATGTCGGCGCGATCCATAAGCCTAGAGCCTTCCACACTACTTGCAGCACTTTTACCGAGCGAATCTCTGAACGCCTTTAATTCCTCTTGCTCTTCTTTGGTTCCAAATCCTAAAATTTTACCCCAGATAGTGGGTTTACCGTCTCTGGAGTTATCCATCAGCATCCACATATAGGTTTGCAGATTGGCGTCGATGACGTCTTCTTTGCTCTCAGGCTCTTTTTGTCCTATACCGCGCAGCTCTTCGGTCGTATACTTTTTGGATAATATGCCGTCTATCTTATCAATCGTCTTTGTTATCCAGTTTTCGTCGCTTTCGTCTATCTCGATAGCATCTTTTACGATTTCTATGATGGTTTTACTTCTGTATTCTTGCAGTTCTTTTTGGATTTCTTCTTTGCTTTTCGGAGCTTGCGTTTGCTCGTTCGCCAGGTTCGTCTTAGCGGTTTTATCTGCAGGAGTTAAATTTGACTTAAAATTTGACGTAGAAATATTTAAATTTGAGCCATTTATCATTTTAATCCTTTAAAACGAGTTTTAAGCTATATCGGCAAATTTGAGAAAAAATTTAGGGTAAAGATAAGAAAGGCTATCAAATTTAGCCACCGTTTCGAGAGCTAAATTTGATCCAAATTTGACGGATTGCTAATTTTTAACAAAACAATTAGCGGAAGTATTTTAAGATGTATTTAAATGCTGCGACGAAAATTTAGCCCAAGACTAGGTATGTAGTCTGTCGCAGGGCAAAATTTTCTAGCTTATTTAAGGACGCTTAAAAGACGCCGCACAAAATTTACTTTTCGCTGGGCTTTCTCGTCGCCAGATCGCATTTAGCGCCGCGGGTAATCATCAAGGACTGATCGTAAAATAAAATCAGCACCACCGAAACCCCGACGCCAAGCGCTAACGAGACCGTCGTGGTCGTGATCGCGTTATCGAAAAATATGATTAGATATTCGTTTTTCTTAGCGATATCTGGCTCGTTTAGAAACGAAAACAGCGCCAAAATGCCCTTGTACGCGTAGACTCCCGGCACCATCGGCAAAAGCGCGGGAAACGCGATAATCTCGGCCGGCACTTTTAGCCGTTTGGCAAAGAGCATACCTAAAATCCCGCTTAAAAAAGAGACGATGAGAGTGGCGACGCTGATGTTAAAAAATCCCATCTGCATGATCCAAAAGCGGCTAGCGTGCGCAAACGCCGCAAGCAGCGCGCAAAATGCGAGAGTCCTTTTTGGCGGAGAGCTAGCGTAGGCAAAGCCAAGCCCCGCCACCGCGGCAAAAGCGCCGTCTATGAGAGTCGCGGTAAAAAGCTCAAACATGTAAAATCTCCGCATTGCTAAGCGAGAGCGTAATATAGACGCCCACTGCTATGCAAAGTATCAGGATGCCCGTGCTCACGGCTCTGCTGATGCCTACAAGCGTGTTGTCGTTTAGGATATCAAAGACCGAGTTTATGAGAAAAACGCCCGGCATCAAAAATAGTATCGACGAGCCGATCGCGACGTCGCTAGTGTGCGTAAAGCCGTAAAATACGCCAAGATAGGCGATAAAAGAGACCACAAACGAGACCAAAACGTACTGGATTTTTAAATTTACGCCCATTTTAGCAAGCGCAAATCTAAGGCTATACCCCACGAGCGTCGCGAAAAATACGCAAGCCACCGAGCCCGCGTCGCCGCCAAAAAGCCTGCAAAACGCCGCATTTGCAAGGCTTATTAAAATAAGCGAGCTTGCAAATTTATTCGCCCCGATACGCATGACGCCCTCAAACTGCTCTTTGGCCTCGTCCAAGCTCAAATTTTCATCCAAGATCCGCCAACTAAGCGACGAAAGCTCGGAAATACGGTTAAAGCTTACCTGCCCTATTGGGATCTTCTTCACGTAGGTTCGGCGCAGGGAGTTGTCGGCCGAGTCCATGACGCTAATGGTAAAATACTTCACGAAAATCGTCACGCTAACGTCGTATCCGTAGCGCCTAGCCACGCGGTCTACGCACTTTTCGACGCGCGCCGTGTAGGTGCCGGCGCTCACCATCGCCGTCGTGTAGTCAGATAGAAAATCGGTTAAAATTTGGATGTCGGGCTTTGCGCTCATTTTTCGGCGGTTTTAAATTTGATAAAAAACAAAGCAAGCTGCGCAAACAGCATCAGTTTCATCGTCCACTCGCTAGCCGCGTGCATCTGTGCAAACTCGGCCGTGCGCGTCGCCGCCTCGCCCGCAGCCTGTGCGTCCATGACAAAAGGCGTGAAGTAAAACACAAACGAGAGCGCGAGGGCTAGATTTATCACGCAAAGCATACCCATGCTAAATTTAGCGGCGAATTTGACGCTGTATCTAAACGAGGCAAGCTCGCAAAGTGCGATCAAGACGCTAACTGCTAGCAAGGCGTAGTTAAATTTAACAAATATCGTAGCCATCAGTTTGCCGCTTTGAAAATGCGTAAGTACGCCGTCGCCAAGAATGCTCTGCGGATAAAAAATCGTGGGCGCCACTAGTACGCCCAGAGCTAGCTCCGTGCCGATGAGCGCGCCAAGAAGCAAAAAATAAACGCTTTTCATAATTTTCCTTTTTTTGATTTACCGCACCCATTTTAGGGTTATAGCATTTAAAATTCGCTAAATTTGAGTTAGAAGGACGGAAATTTGCAAGCCCAAATTTGACGCAAGCTAGGTCAAATTTGGTTTTTCGCCAGAGCCCAAACCGCGTAAATTTAAAAATTCGCAAATATATTTTTAGCGACGAATCCGCGGTCAAATCCGGCTAAATCCTTGTAAAACTCCGCCTCGAAGCCGTTAAATTTAAGCGCGTTTTGCATGCTTTCTTTTTGGTCATAGCCCATCTCGCAGGCTAGGTATTTCACGCCGCAATTTCGCGCGAGAAGCACGATATTTTTTAAAATTTCATCACCTTTTGCGCCACCAAACAGCGCCTCGTGCGGCTCGTTTAGTACGAATTTATCAAGCCTGTAGTCCCGCGCGATATATGGCGGATTTGAAACTAGCAGGTCAAACCGTCCGTAAATTTCGTCCAGATACGCGCATTTTACGAACTCTATTTTGTCCTCTACGCCAAATTTCGCGGCATTCTCGCGAGCCAAATTTAACGCATCGTCGCTGATATCGGAGGCTATGACTTTAGCGTTTGAGTTTAGCGCGAGGCAGATGCTGATTATCCCGCTTCCCGTACCTATCTCGGCAACTAGCGGCGGGCCATTTCGCGCGGGCAAATTTGATAAAATTTCAAGAGATTTTTCGACTAAAATTTCAGTCTCGGGGCGCGGGATCAAGACGCCCTTTTTTACGTTAAAGCTAAGCCCATAAAAGCCCGCCTCACCCGTGATATACTCTAGCGGCTCGTGATTTGCGAAGCGCTTTGCCAGCGCAAAATATCCGTCCGCTTCATCAAGCTCGCGGGTTAAATTTAAAAATATCCACTCGATTTTTACGCCAAGATGCCGCATCAAAAGTGCCTTGGCTACGCGCGCGGGATTTGCGCCGTTTATCTCGCACGCTGGAGCTATCTGCGAGGCGGCGGCTTTTAGCGCGTCATTTACCGTCATTTTCCAGCTCGTTTATACGCTCAAAGAGACTTGGGTGCGAGTGATAGAAAAAGGCGTAGAGCGGATGAGCCTTCGGGAAAGCCTTATTTTCGGAGCCTAGCTTTTTTAGCGCGCTTATCATATCGGCTTTGTTTGAAACCTCGCCTGAGAATTTATCGGCGCCAAATTCGTTTGCACGGCTAAAATACGAGCTAATAGGCGAAAATAAAAACCCGAAAATCGGCGAAAAAAGCAGTAAAAACACGATCACTCCGCCGCCTGCCGGACTGAGCCCTAGCGCGTCGTACGCCGCGTCGGGGATGTTGCCGAATATAAAAAATATCACAAAAAGCATAACCGCGCTTAGAGCGATCATTTTTAGGATATCTTTGTGCTTAAAGTGCCCCAGCTCATGGCCTAAAACGGCGATTATCTCCTCTATGCTTAGTTTTTTAACGAGCGTGTCGAAAAGTACCACGCGCTTAGTCGCGCCAAGGCCGCCGAAATAGGCATTTAGGCGGTTGTCGCGCTTGCTGGCGTCTATCGTAAAAACGCCGCTACTTTTAAACCCGCACCGCGCTAAAAGCCCTTCTATACGGCTTTTTAGCTCGCCCTCTTCTAGCGGCTGCATTTTGTTAAAGATAGGCGCGATGAACGTCGGATAGATGAGATTTATAACAAGCGCGACCGAGAAGCTCAGCAAAAACGCCCAAAACCACCAAAAATCGCCCAAAAATCTAATGCAAAGCAGCACCAGCCACACAAACAGCGTACCGAAAACCAGCGTTAGCGCGAGCGTTTTAAGTAGATCAAGCGCGAAAATTTTGGGCGTTACGTTTGAAAAGCCGAGCCTTTTATCTTTGACGAAGGTTTCGTAGATATTTAGCGGTAGCTCCAGCAGCGACGAGATGATCAAAAAGCCCATCACAAAGATGATATGATCTCTCAGCTCTCCCGTTTTATAGGCGCTTTCATACATCTCGCCAAGCCCCCAGCACGCCCACATCATAAATATCGCGGCGTGATAAAACAGGCTAGCTATCTCAAATTTTTGATTAGTTATCGCTGCGGCGGCGGCGGTTTCATACTCCCCCTGCTCTAGCACGACGGCCGGCTTTTTAGCCTCCGAGCGGATAAAGTTTATCTGTAAAATCGCCAAAATCGCCTTTGTGGCAACGTAAAAAAAGTAAATACCAAGCAAAAAATAAAACATATCTTCCCTTAAATTTTATAAAGACTAAAGCAGCCGTAGTCGGTGCGCACGGCCAAAAACTCCTCGCCGTTTATGCGCTCAAATTTCGCCTCGCAGCGCTTCACGACGTGCGAGAGCTCAAAGCTAAGCTGCAAGCTTCCGTTTTTTAGATCGATGATGCGACCCTTGTCGTAGCTAATTAGCGCTATCCGCGAACCGTCCGCACTAACGCAAAACTCGTCCGCCTCGCCGCATTCGCCTCGAAGCCATGCAGGATCAAGCTGCTCGCCGCTTGCGGCATCAAGGCAAACTAGCTTGCCTGCGTAGCGCTCCATGCCCAGCACCGAGCCGTCCGCTAAAAAGCAAATTTTATCAAAAATGCCGAAGTCGCCCCTGATCTCGTTTAAAATTTCTCCATTTATCGTGTTTAAAATTTTAATCTCGTTTTGCTTGCAGTGAAGCGCTAGCCGCGCGCCGTCATCGCTAATCGCGGCGCAAAGGATCGGCGTATAGCTTTTCATTTCGGATTTGTATTCAGCAAGTGGCAAAATCTCGCCGCCTCGAAAAGTAAAAATTTGACCGAACATCGCAAACGCCGCCGTATCTTTTGCCGCGCAAACGAAACTCGTAAATTCTTTGCTATTTTTAAAGCTCAACCATTGAGAGAGATCGCTAAATTCACCGCTTGCCGGGTCAAATTTAAAGATAAAATGATCCAGATCCAAAAGCAAAACCTCGCCCGCGCGCTCAGCCTGCCACGCAAGCGGCTTTGGCAGGACGATCTGCTGCTTTACGGCGCCGCTTGCGTCCAGCCTGATGAGAAAATCGTCCAGCACGCCGCCCTCTTTGTAGCCGCCGCATTTATAGACAAAAAGCTCACCGCCCGCGCCAGCAAATGCTAGCGCGCCCGTGTATCCGCCGCCGATATAGACGTGCAAGTTCGCCTCTCCCGCTTTGGCGCCGATGTTTTGCAGGACGTAGCCTTTTTTCAGGCTCTCCCACTCCTTTTTCACGCAGGCTTTTTGCGCCTCGTCTATGCTTTCAAGCTCCTTTTGCGTCTGCCTAGTTTTGCCGTTTTTGACGCTCTCGCTGAGTAAAATTTGACCCTCTACGCGCAAATTTAGGCGGTCGCCGTTAGCTAAATTTACGAGATTTGCCATCAAATTTACTTTAAAAAATTATCGTAAAACGAGCTGATAAAAAGCACCAATATGATAAACGGCACGACGAATTTGATATACCAAAACCAGATATTTACGAGTTTTGCGTATTTTTCGCTGCCTTGCGTTATCTCGCGTTTGGCTTCGTCTTTTAGCACCCAGCCGACAAATATCGCGCATCCCAGCGAAGTCAGCACGAAAAATATCGTTGCGCTGATGGCGTCGTATGCGTCAAAGATATTTTTACCGAAAATTTTAACGTCCGCAAGCAGGTTCGTAGCCATCAAGGACGGCAAATTTCCAAATATAAATATCGTGCCAAGCACCAGCAAGATCGCGCTTTTGCGTTTTATCTTAAATTTTTCCTGAAGCGTCGTGATGATGACCTCGTAGATCGGTAGCGAGGTCGTGAGCGCGGCGATCATCAGCAGCGCAAAAAAAGCCACCGCGAAAAATCCGCCAAAAGGCATATGCGAAAAAACGATCGGCAGGCTCTTAAACACGAGGCTTGGGCCACTATCGGGCGATACGCCGTAGCTAAAGAGCGACGGAAATATCATAAAGCCCGCAAGCACGGCGATGAGGGTGTTTAGAATGCCCGTGATGATCGAGATTTTAACCAGCCCTTCGTCCTTTTTAACAAAGCTTGAAAGCGTAATCATCACGCCAAAACCAAGCGAAAGCGCGAAAAATACCTGCCCCAAAACCTCGACGAAAAGCTTTAAATTTATCTTTGAAAAATCGGGCGTGAGGTAAAATTTGACCCCCTGCGCCACGCCATCTAAGGTTAAGTTTTTTACGATCATCACGATCATGAGCACGAAAAGCAGCGGCATGAGGTACTTCGCCGAGCGCTCGATACCACCGACCGCGCCCTGCACCAAGATCGCGTAGTTTACGAGTACGAACACGAGCGTGGCAAAGCTGATAGCCAGCGGATCGCTCACGATATTTTGCTCGTAAAACGCGCTGGTGGCCTCAAAACTCAGCACTTGCGAGAGATCGAGCAAGCCAAATGCGATCTGCGCGATGTAGTTTAGCACCCAGCCGCCGATAACCATGTAGTAGGCCATGATGCCAAAGGCGCCAAGCAAGCCCATCCAGCCAACGATTTTCCACGCTGGGCTGATATTTTTACCGCCGAATGCGTCCACGGCGTTGCATTTTAGGCGTCTGCCGATCGCGTTTTCGGCTAAAATCATCGGTATGCCGATCACGATCATCGCGATACAAAACACGAGCACGTAGGCTCCGCCGCCGTTTTGCCCGACTAGATACGGGAAGCGCCATGTCGCGCCAAAACCGACCGTAGCTCCTGCAACGGCTAAAATGTATGTGAGCTTTGAACTCCACGATTTTCTATCCATCTGTATACCTTTACGAAAAAGAGAGATTATATAAAAATTTTATTTAAAGTTTTTAGAACCATCTTTGAAATTTAAAACAAATCTGGATTAAAATCGGTAAATATTATTAGAAAAAGGCTACTGGGCATAAATTTAAAGGCGTAAATTTATGCAAATTTACGCCGAATTATTATTTTCTAACAACGTGTAAGAACTGCATGTGTTTGCGGTATTGCTCGATGACGTCGTTTATCAGCGTGGCCTCGCTCCAACCAAGCACGTCATAGTCTTGACCGCCCTCTTTTAGATATACCTCGGCTCTGTAATAAAGATCGTCGCCCTCAAGCTCTCTAGTGTAGTCCGGGCTCTGGCTTTTGGTGAGATATACGCCGTATCTAAAGTCCATCTCGTCGCCAAGTCCGACGTTTAAATTTACGAAATTTTCAGCTTTTGTTACATTTGCCTCAAGTCCGTTTTTGGCAAATTCCTCTTTTAGCTCGTTAAAGGCTTTTAGCACGACTTCGTTTATAAATTTACTGCCGTCTTTTTTGCTAGATAGCGTGATGATCGCGCTTAGTCGCTCTTGCCAAGGCTTTGAAAGATCGCTAAGAGGCATATTGTTAAAGTTATTTGTCTCTTTTTTGGTCACATCGACGCGTAAGGCTTTAAATAGCCCGTAAATGGCGCCAAGTAGCACGATAGCAAACGGCAACGCCGTAGTTATCGTAAGTGCTTGAAGCGAGCCAAGACCGCCGGCTAGCATCAAAAATGCCGCCACGACGCCCACTGTAACGCCCCAAAAGACCTTTTGCCAAACCGGCGTATCGTCCTTGCCGTTTGAGCAAAGCATGTTCATCACGATCGCCGCTGAGTCGGCCGAAGTGACGAAAAATATGACGATCATAAAGACTGCGATCGTGCTTAGCACGCCTGAAAAGCTAAATTTTTCTAAAAACATAAAGAGCGCCGAAGCCGAGTCGGAATTTACGGTCGTCGCAAGCTCGCTAAATCCACTTTGCACAAGCGCAATCGCCGAGTTGCCAAAAAAGCTCATCCAAGCAAATGTAAAGCCGGTTGGCACGAAAAGCACGCCGATCACAAATTCTCTTATCGTCCTACCCTTTGAAATTTTGGCGATAAACAGCCCCACAAACGGCGACCAAGATAGCCACCAAGCCCAGTATAGCAGCGTCCAACCGCCAAGCCAGCTCTCATTTTGTCTCTCGTAGGCGTAGAGATTAAAGGTGTTTGAGATCAGAGTCGAGACGTAGTCGCCGCTGTTTTGCAAAAACGACTTTAAAAGCTGCGTCGTGTCGCCCAAAAATAGTATCAAAAACATAAAACATATAGCTAGCGCGATGTTTGCGTTTGATAAGATTTTTATCCCCTTATCCACGCCGCTTGCCGCTGAGACGGTCGCTGCAAAACAAAGCACGATAAGAAGCGTGATATGCATGGTCGGCAGGGCAAAAACGTGCGTAAGGCCGGCATTTACCTGAAGTACGCCGTATCCCAGCGAGGTCGCTACGCCAAAAAGCGTCGCCACGACGGCAAATGTGTCGATAGCGTTGCCGATCTTGCCATAAATTTTATCGCCGATTATCGGATAAAACGCCGATCTAAGCGTGAGCGGCAAGCCGTGTCTGTACGAGAAAAAGGCAAGGATTAGCGCCACGATAGCATAAACCGACCATGCGCCCATGCCCCAGTGAAAGAAGGTGATGTTCATCGCAAGCTTTTGCGCTGCGATAGTTTGTGCGTCGCCGAGCGGCGGGTTTAGATAGTGCATGAGCGGCTCGGCCACGCCAAAAAACACAAGCCCGATGCCCATGCCGGCGGCAAAAAGCATAGAAAACCACGAGATATTTTTGTGCTCCGGCTTTACATGATCGGCTCCTAGTTTGATCTCGCCAAGCTTGCTAAAGCCAAGGATAATGATGCTTAGAAGTATGACGGCGACGGCCAGGATGTAAAACCAGCCGAATTTGGCCGCGATGTAGTTTTGCATACCTTTAAAAAACTCATTTGAGAAATTTGGAAATATCGCTGCAAATGCTGTTATTAAAAATATGACGACAAGCGATGGGATAAATACCGAATTGTTAAATTTTGACTTTTGAAATTTGATCATTTTTCTCCTTTTTGTAAATTTCAGCTTCCTTTCAAAATAACAAAAAAGAGTAAATGGGTCAAATTTGCCCCTTAAATTTTGGGCCAAATTTAAAGAACAAAGCACCTAAAAAAGCGCTTTGAAAAATTTACGTTAAATTTATCCGTAATTCCTCTTTGCGCCTCTAGCTTTTGAAACGCCAAAGATGATCGCGAGAATAAAAACGATACCAAATGTGATATAAAGTATGACGGTCGGCTTCTCTACCTCGATGCGAGATAGCGCCGTCTCCTCGCCGCTAGCAGGCACTAGCGCGCCGGTTTTTATAAGCTCATAAATATCTTTTGCCTCCAGCTTTTTACCCTGAAAGCGAGGCGGCCTGGTTAAAATTTCAACCGCTCTAAGGTCTGCTATCTCGTAAACGCCCTCCTTCATATAAAACCTGTCGTAGTAGCTACCGACAAAATAGCTCTTGTTATTATCCGCAAAGACTGCGCCGTACTCGCCGCCGTTTACGTCGCCGATCTTGCGAAGCTCGCTTTTGCTGGCTAGCCTATAAAGCCCTACCAAACGCGCGCTAACTTGCCTACCGTGTCTAGAACGCGTCCACTCTTCGCTATTTTGCAAGAAATAAAGGCTTTCATCGTCGGCAAATAGATCGGAGTAAAATCTGTAAATTTCGCCTTTGGGCTTAAAATTTGAGATCTTTTCAAGCGCCGGTTTACTCTTATCCCAAAAGTAAACCCCGTCTTTGCCCGCAAAAATAGGCCAAAAGATATATGAGTCGCCCTCGTTATAAATAGGCGTAAAAGGCATCGCCTGCTCGCTAAATTTATGCCCGTTTGCAAAGACAGCTCCGCTCTCTGGCTCAAAAAGATAGTGCGTATCTCGGTAAAGATCGGTCGCTATCTCCTGCATCTCGTCCGTGTAGCTCACGTCAAGCTTCACCCCGTCCAAAAATACGCTTTTGCCGTCTGTGAAATAGTCCGTTTTTTGCTCTTTTGTAGTTTTTATAAATTTTAACCCGCTAGCGTTTGCGTCTAGCTTTTCGCCCTTATAATAAAGTGCGTTGCCGTCTTTTGCAAAGCCCATGTCAAAAATAGGCTCTAAATTTACGCTATCAATGCGTACGTTTTTATAAAAATAAGAGCTGTCCTCGTAGCTTTTTATAAAAAGATTAGCAACGCTTTTCATAACGGCGACAAACTCGTTAAATCCTGGCTTTTTCTCGCTTTTTGCGCTGCAAAAGTAGCTTATCTTGCCATCGGTTAGATAGCCGTTGCCAAGCAGGCGAGCGTTTTTAGGATCGAGCCCTTGCAAGATCTTTGTCGAGCAGTAGACGTTGTTTTTATCGGCGCCAACGTTTGAGTAGTAGTAAAGATGGGGTAAATTTAAGACGCGAAAGCTATCTTTATCCGCGCCCTTTAGCAAATACCTACCACTATGCGCGATCTCAGCGTAAATTTCACCCTCAGGCGAGCGGTAAAAGCCACTCCCGTCGATATTTTCAAATTTGTTTTGACTCTGTGCTACGCAGTAGAAAAAAATAAGTATCAAGTATGGCGCTACAAAAGCCGCGCCGAGTAATATCACCCACCTTTTCTTACTCATTTTCATAAAATTTCTTATAACCTTTCCTTGGCCTTTTTATAAGAGCTCCAAACCGAAAAAGCAAAGCCAAAAACTATCAAAAATATCAAAAACCATAAAATTTTATAGCTCTTGTTGTGCTCGCTAACTGCCTCCGCTACAAGCTTGCCGCATGCCCGCACCATAGCGCCGATACAATAGGTCTTATCGCCGTTTGCATAAACATCGCCGTATGAGCCGTTTGACGCGAAGTCCATCGACGGGCAAAACTGACTTTAAACAAAAAAGGCGTTACATCTTGAGATGATTTTTGAAGTCGCGACGTAAAAATAAAACGAAACGGACCGATCGTCCGTGAGTATTTTTTTACTAGCCCTTCAAAAAGCATCCGAAAAATCACTTCATAAAAGCCTTCAAATTTCGCACGCCAAACTCGCGGCAAAGAATTTTTGAGCAAATTTAAATGTTTTTATCAAATTTAGTCCCAAGATAGGACGCAAAGTCCATCGACGGACAGAAACAAATTTAAATACAAGGCGTTATATCTTGAGATGATTTTTGAAGTCGCGACGTAAAAATAAAACGGAGCGGACTGGTTGTCCGTGAGTATTTATTTTTACTAGCCCTTCAAAAAGCGTCCAAGAGATAACGCCGCAATTTATTTAAGAGCTTCGAGCCTAACTGCGACCGAACGCTTATGCGCCCCAAGCCCCTCGGCATCGGCTAGCTTCATGCATGCGTTTCCTAGCTCGCTTATGCCTTTTGCGTTTAGCGAGATGAGCGAGGTGCGCTTCATAAAATTTTCAACTCCGAGCGGCGAGTAAAATCTCGCGCTACCGCCCGTAGGTAGCGTATGGTTCGGCCCGGCTAGATAGTCGCCCATCGCTTCAGGCGTAAAATGTCCGATAAATATCGCGCCTGCGTGCCTGATCTGCCTAGCCAGCTCCATCGCGTCGTTTGTCGCGATCTCTAAATGCTCGGGCGCTAGCTCGTTAGCCAGCCTCACGCACTCATCAAGGTCGCTAGCTACGATGATAGCGCCCTTTTTATCGATACTAACCTGCGCGATGGGCTGCCTAGCTAGAGTCTTGATCTCCTCGTTGATATGCCTTTGCACCGCCGCGCCGAAGGCTTGATTTGGCGTGATGAGCACGGCGCTAGCCATCTCATCGTGCTCGGCCTGCGAGAGCAGATCCACGGCGATGTGGCGAGGGTCGGCGCTCTCGTCGGCGATGACGCAGATCTCGCTAGGGCCCGCGATCATATCGATATTTACCTCGCCGTAGACGAGCTTTTTAGCCGTCGCGACATATATATTACCGGGGCCCGTGATGACGTCTGTTTTTTTGATAGTTTGCGTGCCGTAGGCCATCGCCGCTACCGCCGAGGCGCCGCCTACTTTATAGGCCTCCTCGATGCCGCAGACATGCATGGCGGCTAGAAGCAGCGCGTTTACCTTGCCTCCGACGGCAGGCGTGCAGACTGCGATCTCACCAACTCCCGCGACTAGAGCCGGGACGGCGTTCATGAGAAGCGAGCTAGGATAGGCGGCCTTGCCTCCCGGGATATATAGTCCGGCGCGGTCTAGCGGAGTGTACTTGGCGCCTAGTAAAACGCCGTGCTCGTCGTGCTCCATCCAGGTTTTAGGCAGGCTTTTTTCGTGGTAGCTTTTGATACGATCAAAGGCTAAATTTAGCGCGTTTCGCAGGCAGCTATCTATGCCATCATAGGCCTTTTGCATCTCGTCGGTGCTGATTTTTAGGCTATTTGCATCGGGTTTCCAACGGTCAAATTTATCTATCTGCTCAAAAAGCGCCTCGTCGCCTCTAGCGCGCACGTCGTCCAGTATCTGCGAAACGGCGGGCATAACCGCGCTCATATCGCCGTTTGAGCGGTTCACCAAAGTCGCGAAATAGTCCTTAAAATTTTCGTTGCTAGTAAGCAAAAACTTCATCTCGTCTCCTTAAATTTTCTTTCGTATCTTAGTTTTTGACTGATATTTCCGAGCGCGCCGCCTTGATGGATGTATAAAATCTCGTTTTTAAACGTGCCCAGGTTTGCCATCATCGTTAAAAAGCCCACCGGATCGTAAATGAGCTCAAATTCTATCCCCGTTTGCTCGCATACTTCGCGCCAAATTTGATAAAGCTCCGGCTTTAGATCGCCGAAATGATATTTTTTGGGCGGCTGCAAAATGCGCGCCTTCGAGTTTGGCGTCAGCGCCTCGATCTCGCTTTTTAGGTAATCCGCGTCACCCACGCAAGGACAGGTATAGACGTCAAATTTGACATGCTTAGCCAAAAACGCCGCCGACGTGCCGGTACCTGAAGGCAAAAATATATCCACGGTTTTACCCTCCGCCTCCGCCCAGCGCTCTATCTGCCTAGCCTGCGAGATAAAGCCCATCTCCGCCTGCGGCTGCCAAACGCCCTCGTTTATAAAAAGCGAATCGCCGATGAAGCAATCCTGCGCGGCAGGCAAATTTGAGCTTGTTTGATCTGCGGATTTTTCAAAATTCGAGCTTTTATGGCTTATGCATTTGCTGGATTTTACGCCCGCGAGCTCCGTTTGTTCGTCAAATTTGCTCAAATTTAACCCGCCGGAGTCTTTTAAATTTGACCCGTTTTGGCTGCGATTGTCCGTTAAATTTAACGTCTCGCCGCCACAAATCTCGCTCTCTTTTAGCCCGGCAAGCTCATAGGCTAAAGCCCTAGCCCGCGCCCATCTATCTTCATCTACATAGATTTTCATCCCGTTTTCAAGGGCGAATTTAAAATTTCCGATCGGATTTGACGCCAAATTTGAGTTTAAATTTGAAACTACGTAGTGAAGCTCGAGGCCCTTTATCTTTGCAAAAACGCTTAGGCTATACATCGCGTTTGACTGGCTTGAGCCGTAGCTAACGACGCGCTTTATGCCGCCAAGACCGGCATGCAAGAAATACTCTAGCTTTCTAGCCTTGTTGCCGTTAAATTCGCCATCCATCAGGTCGTCGCGAAGTACGTAAAACTCGAGTCCGTTAAATTTAGTCTTTTGAATACTTTTGATTTTGCCGCTCCAAGAGATCTTGCATCTCTTTTATCGACTCTTTGTCCGAGATCGAAAATTTGATCTCGATGCGCCTTGAGGCGTCGGGTTCTTCTTTGCCGTTTTTCATCACCAGATCGCTAAAACTACGCCCGCTAGCGATGAGATAGTGCTCTAGGCGCTTATCCTTGTTCCACGAGTAGATAAAATCCAGCACCGAATACGCGCGCTTTTGCGACAGATCAAGGTTGTACATGTAGCTACCTACAGAGTTCGTATGCCCCTCGATCACGATCCTATCGATGTGTTTTGCGATCTCTTCGTTATTTAAAATCGCTTCGAAATAAGTCTGCAAAATTTCTTTTAGGCGCGCTTTTGCTTCGTCCCTTAGCTCGTACGAGCCCGTGTCAAAAAGTATAGACTCAGGCAATGACACGACGCCCGAGCTAGGATCTATGCTAACCTTGTTTCCGAGCTTGGCGCGTAAATTTGATATGACGTTTGAGCGAAGCGAGCTAATGTCTTTGATCTTGTCTTTTGTTTTATTAAAATCCTCTTCCAGCGCGGCAAATTTTGAGATTTCATCGCCGTATTTTGCGTTTAGCTCGTTTAGCGCCTCGTCTTTTTGTGCTAAAATTTGCCCTAGCTGCACCACTCTATCCTGCAAATCCGCGATAGTTTTGTTTGCGTCGTTTAGATTTATCTCGTAGGTTTGGGTTAGATTAGTGAGTTCGTTTTTCTCTTTTTTGACGCCTTCAAGCATCTCGTTTACTAGCCTGTTTATGTCGGCAAGCTCTTTATTTTCGCTCTTTGCGCGGTCCAAATTTGAAAAAATTTCTTTTATGACGTTTTCTTTGCGAACGAGCTCGCTTTGAGATGAGGCGATTTGCTTTTCGCGTTCGCTCAAGTCTTTTTGCAGTTTTGCTAGATCGCTTTGGCTAAGGACGTATTTTACGACGACGGCGCCGATGATGAGCATAAAAACAAACATCAACCCGGCCATCAGGTCCGCATACGATATCCAAAAGGTCTGGTCGCCGCTTTTGCCCTCGCTACGCGTTTTCATCTAGCATACTCGCCTTTTCGATGGTTTGCAAGACTTCGTTTGCCTCTTTGTCGAGTTCGTCGATGTCTTGCCTTAGTCCTTCAATGAGCGCGCTATTATCCTCGTAAACTTCGCCGGCTTCGGCATCAAAAGCTTTTTTAAACGCCTGCACGCCCTCGATCAAGCTCTCTTTAAAGCCCTCCATCGCGAGCTTTTGTTTTTCTAAGATTTCGCCGCTAAATTTAGAAAGCGACTCGCTAAAAATTTTGATGTTATACTCTAGCTCGCCCACGCTCTTTTCGAGCCTTGCCATGCGCTCGCCGCCCACGTCGTAGAGGCGGTTATACTGCTCGGCAAATTTTAGCTGCATATCTTTGATATTGCCGTTAAATTTATTGATAACGTTTAAAATTTCGGCGTGAACCTTGATCAGATCTTTTTGATCTTTTGAGGATTTTAGTAGCGTATTCATAGTTTGCTTGATGTACTCGCCGCTTAGTTTGACGGCCTCTTCCTCGTTTTTCAAGATATTTGTAAAAGTTTTAAATTTAGCCTCGATAGTCTTATCCAGCTCCTCAAAGAACTCGGCGTTACTAACGTGTTCAAATATCACTCCGATCTTCTCAAAGTGCCTTAAATTCTCTTGCAAATACCTTCTATCAAGCTCCTCTTTCGTCCAGAAAAAGTCGCTCGTAGCGTTTTTTTGTCTTCGCACCAGCGTTTCAAATTTGCTCGTTCCGTATTTTTCAAAAAATATCCACCAAAGAGCCAGAAAAATACCGTAGATAGAGACGTAAAATGCAGTCGCCACACCGCTAAGAAGGGTCGAAATTTCAGCCTCAAGCTCCATCGTATTTGATGAGTTAAACTCCGGCATAGAAACCGCGATACTGATAAACGTTCCTAAGATGCCCAGCATCGGAAAGATGCCCGCACCCACGGAGGCAAAATTTTCGTTACGTAAATTTCTGGTGTAATAGGCGACAAATTCGTCAAATCCGGCGTTTGACTTCGTATCTTTGCCGATAACTAAAAGATGTTTGATGATGTATTCTTTTAGATTTCGCTTAAAATCAGCCCCGCTTTGCTCGAAATAGCAGCAAGCAAGCTCGGCGCTATTTTTAGCAAAGATTAGCGAGATCAGCCAAATAACGCCCATCATAACGACCGTGTGTAGGCCGATCTGGAAATTTATATACCCAAAATACCCAAGAAGCGCGACGAGATATATCGCCGTCGGCAAAAATACGATTTTCGCATAAACGAAAAATGACCGCCTGCTTTTTACTTCAGGCAGCGCCAAATCGGTGAAATTATCGTTTCTCGCTTCTTTTTTGGGTTCCATTATGGGCCTTAATTTCTATTTAAGCAGTTTAAATCTTCAAATGCGGTTAGTAGGCGTTTTACCATCGACTCCTCGCCGCTTCGTAGCCATTTGCGCGGATCGTAGTATTTTTTGTTAGGCTTATCGTCGCCTTCGGGGTTGCCGATTTGACCTTGCAGGTAGGCTCTGTTTTTGAGCTCGTACGCCCTCACGCCGTCCCAAAACGCCCACTGCGTATCCGTGTCGATATTCATTTTTACCACGCCGTAGCTGACGGCGTCTTTGATATCCTTTAGCTCGCTACCGCTACCGCCGTGAAATACGAAATTTACGGGTTTATCAGTTGGGGTTTGAAACTTATCCGCGACGTATGCTTGCGAGTTTTTCAAAATTTCCGGTCGCAACACGACGTTGCCCGGCTTATACACACCGTGAACGTTGCCAAAGCTAGCCGCTATGCTAAATCTATCGCTGATTTTACTTAGTCGCTCGTATGCCTGCGCGACGTCTTCAGGCTGCGTATAAAGAAGCGCGTTATCGACGCCCGTGTTATCCACGCCGTCCTCTTCGCCGCCGGTTACTCCAAGCTCGATCTCTAGGCTGATACCAAGCTCGCTAAGCTCTTTTAGATACTTCTCGCAAGTGCTTAAATTCTCCTCCAAGCTCTCCTCGCTAAGATCAAGCATATGCGAGCTAAAAAGCGGCACGCCGTGAGCTTTTTTGTATTCGCGGCTAAATTTAACCAATTCGTCGATCCACGGCAGTAGCTTTCTAGCCGCGTGATCGGTGTGAAGGATCACCGGCACGCCGTAAGCCTTGGCTAGCAGATGCACGTGCTGCGCGCCCGCTACCGCTCCTAGTACGTCGGCATTACCGCAGGCTTTGCCGGCGTAAAAGCCGGCTCCGCCGTTACTAAACTGGATGATAACGGGTGAGTTAGCCGTCTTCGCCGCCTCTAAAACAGCATTTACCGAGTCGCTTCCGACCACGTTTACCGCAGGTATGGCAAAACCATGTTCCTTTGCGTATTTATATAGCCTAGTTACGTCATCGCCGCTTAAAACGCCGGCTTTTACTACGTCTAAAACACCCATTTTACCGACCTTATTTATATTCTACTTTAGCTTTAGCGCGAAGCTCGTCGCCTCTTTTTTTGATGTCGTTTCTAAATTTCTCCATCTTTATGCTACCTTCGATCTGAGGTTTTACCTCGTTTAGGCTAACCGTACCGGCAGCCCTACTATCCTCTTTTAGGATTACGTGGTAGCCGAAATTCGATTTAACAGGTTTTTGAGTTACTTCGCCTTTTTTAAGAGCAAATGCAGCGTCTGCGAAAGGTTTTACCATTTGAGACTGCTCGAACCATCCTAGCTCGCCGCCGTTTGCCGCAGAGCCTTGGTCTATCGATTTAGATTTTGCTAACTCTTCGAATTTTTTAACTAGCTCGTCGCCTTTTAGTCCTTTTAGCGCGGCTATTACGTCGTTTGCGTCTTTTTCGGCAGCTACTAGGATATGTTTAGCTTTTGCGCGCGCAGGCATTGCAAATTCGGCTTTATTTTTATTGTAAAAGTCGCTGATTTCGCCTTCGCTCACTTTGATATTATCGAAAATTCTCTTCATCCAAAGATCAAGCGCGAGGTTGTTTTTTAGCTCTTCAAGTGCGGCTTTGTATTCGTCGCTCTTATCTAGCCCGCTCTTTTTAGCCTCGTCTAGAAGTAGTTTTCTGTTGATAGTTTCGTCGATCACTTTTTTTTGAGTGTCTTTAGGTAGTTGCTCCAAAGTAACGCCAGGCATAGCAGCAAGCGTGAAAGCCACGTCTTTATCGGTTATGGCAGTTCCGTTTACGGTGGCGTATTCCGCCGCGTTTAGGCTTAGAGCCGCAGCCAAACTAAGAGATGCGAATAAAATTTTATTCATCTTTGTTCCTTAAATTTAGATTTTTGCGAGGGTGATTATAGCAGGAAAGTCATTAAATATAAGTTATAATTCATCGAAAATTTAAATAAAAACGGCTAAAATCGGCGCTATGAGAACGAAAAAAGATATAAACGCTATCAAAAATTTATTTTTAGAAAATTTCAAAGACGCAGGCAGCGAGCTTAAATTTCAGAGCCTCTACGAGCTGCTCGTTTGCGTGATGTTAAGCGCGCAGTGCACCGATAAGCGCGTAAATTTGATAACGCCCTCGCTTTTTGAGGCATACCCGGACGTCGCGAGCCTAGCGCAGGCAAATCTAGCTAGCGTAAAGGCACTCATAAATTCCTGTAGCTTTTTTAACAACAAGGCCGAAAATTTGATCAAAATGGCAAAGAGCGTGATGAGCGAATTTGACGGTGAGATACCGACAACCGAAAAAGAGCTGATGAGCCTAGCGGGCGTGGGCCAAAAGACCGCTCACGTCGTGCTGATCGAGCATTTTGGATCAAATTTGATGGCGGTGGACACGCACGTTTTTCGCGTGGCGCATAGACTTGGTCTAAGTAGAGGCAAGACGCCCGAAGCCGTCGAGCTTGACCTAACCAAAGCCTTTAAAACACAGCTAAATACGCTTCATCAAGCGATGGTGCTTTTTGGCCGCTACACCTGTAAGGCGATCAAGCCAAACTGCAAAGAGTGCTTTTTAAACGAGCTGTGCAGCAGCAAGGATAAGAATTTTCCGTAAAATTTTAACTCAAGAACGCGGGCTTAAATTTAGAGCTGAAATTTGGAAAAATTGGATTTCTAACGCTTGACGGATGAGTTTGCGGCTGTGTTTTAAAAAATCGCTGCAAATTTAAATCAAATTTGGATGTAAGAAGCTAAGACGAAATATTTTTGTTCTAGACGAGGCGGATTTAAATTTAAGGGCGGGAGCTACCTCATCGGTAGTGACCGAGTAAAATCTAAATACAACGAATCATGGGGCAACAAGAGACAAGCCACCACAAGAATTTTAAAGGCGAAGTATTTTTGAGACGGATTTGAATGTTGTGCGGAAATTTTAAGTCAAGGCTAGACAAGTAGTCTGCCGTAGACTTAAAATTAGATGCTCAAAAGACAAGCCGTTCCGAGCTACTGAAGCCTAGCGATGATGTTTCTCACCACCTCCGCCATCATCTCCACCGACGCTATCTCGCAGTGCTCATTCACCGAGTGAGGCGAGTGGATATTCGGGCCTATAGAGCAGGCTTGCAGTTCGGGCTGTTTTGCGACCAGTACGCCGCACTCAAGGCCTGCGTGTACGGCGGCAAATTTAGCCTGCGGCTTTTGTTTTTGCAGCTCCTCAAGCACCAGATGCGCGAAGTCGCTGATGCACGGCGCCCAGTTCGCCGAGCGGTCGGCTACTCTCACATCAAAGCCCAGCGCGCTAGCCAGCGTAGCAGTCTCAAAGCCCAGATTTTCAAGCCCCTCGCGCTTCATCGCGCGTCCGAAAAAGTCAAACTCGATCACGCCCTCTTTTTGCTTAACGGTCGAGAGATTTATGCTTTCGTTTACCATGTCAAGCTGCGTGTCGTAGCTGCGCACGCCCTGAGCGAAGGAGTTAATTAGCGCCAAAATTTTGCCGCTGTTTACCAGCACGTCCGCTTCGCCTTCGCCTAGGCTCTTTACCCACGCTAGGCCGCGCTGCTTTGGCTCATGCGCGCACAGCACCTTACACACGGCGTTTGCGGGGATCGAGTTGCTCCTCTCGCCAAAATCCAGACTAATAAGCTCGCAGCCCTCCTCGGCGAGAAATTTCGCCAGCAGCTTCGTCGCGTTTGGGATATTTTTATGTATCTCGTTGCCCGAGTGCCCGCCGCTAAGCCCGGTAACGCCGATCTCGTAGATTTTACCGCTCTTTTTGACGCTCTGCGCGCCGATTTTCGCGCTTACGTTTATGCCGCCGGCACAGCCCAGCGTCACGCGGTCATCCTCCTCGCTGTCTAAATTTAGCAGATTCGGCGATAAAATTTTACCCTTAAATGCATTTGCGCCCACGAGCCCGACCTCTTCGTCATTGGTAAATAGGCACTCTAAGTTCGCAAACTCCCGCATCGCGCCCATCATCATCGCCACGCCGATGCCATCGTCAGCACCTAGGGTCGAGTTTTTCGCCCTTAGTATGCCGTTCTCTTCGATCAGCTCTAAATTCGGCGCCGCGCCCACGCAAACCATGTCGTAGTGGCTTTGTAGGCAGATTTTAGGTTCGCCCTTTACGGCGTGGATGTTGCCCGCCTGATCGACGTTTACGCTAAAGCCCAGGCAGCGCGCAAAATCCGCCAAAAACTCCCTCATCTGCTCTGTTTCGCAGCTGCAGTGCGGTATCTCGCACAGCTTTTTAAAATCGTTCATAACCTCGTTTTTTTGCATGTTTGCTCCTTAAATTTACTTAACGATCTCGCCCGTGTAGCCCGTTGTAGCCACCGCATCCAGTAGCTGCTTCTCGCTCACGCCGTCTTTCGTCTCGACGCGGGCGGTTTTGTCGTGCAGGCTAGCCTTGGCGCTGATGACCCCATCTACCTTTAGCAGGGCTTTTCGCACCATTGCCGTACACAGCGGACAGTGCATCCCATCGACTTTGATGATGAAATTTTGATTTGCAAAGGCCACGCTTGCAAGCAGTAAAATAGATAGAATTTTATTCATAAATTTTTCCTAAAACTTCGGGGTATGATAGCAGAATAATCACAAAAACAGCTAAAAAAACGTAGATGAAGATCCATTTTTTGCGGCGATTTGCAAGATCGCAGGATTTTGGTTTTTTGAAAAAATAAAATGCGCTCGCCGCAAAGCAGATCGCGGCAAGTGCCGTAAAATAGGGTCTCAGCTCGGTTAAGCTCTCTATCGCTTCCGAGCTAAGCAGGCTAAATGAAGCGCCGAAAATCAAAAACAAAAGCGCGGGCAGGCAGCAAAGAGTAGCCGCTAGCGCGCTTGCAACCGACGCTAGAGCTAGCCAAAAGCCCTTCATTTGACCTCTTGCGACTTGTAGTCGTAGCTAAATTCTTTCGGAGAATAGTAATTTAGCACGTTATCGTCCACTTCGCCGTAAGGATAGCCGAAGTTATTTAGCGGGAATTCCGCAGGTTTTGGCGATAGCACGAAGTCGCGCGCGTCATTAAAGCCGATCCAGCACATCTCCCAGTTGCCAAACAAAAACTCGCGTACTTTGGCAAGCTTGCTATCGTCGTTGCTTAGCTTCTCGCCTAGGCGCACCTTCGCAACATCCGCAGGATCTACAGGAATCCAGCCGTGACCTTTGAGATAAAATTCCGCTCTGCAGTGCTGACCGCCAGAGATCGCCGCAAGGCCCTTTTCGTCGGCCTTTCCCATCTCGTTTGAAAATCTGCTCTGCCCTACTCTGATACCGAAAATCTCGCGCGCAGGGATGCCTACGGCTCTGCAAAGCCCCACGAATACGGAGTTTATGTCGGTGCATTTGCCCACCAGCTTGCCGCTCTCAAGGATAGCTTTTACGTCGCCCGTACCGCAGCCTAGGATACTGTTATCGCGCTGCATGGTGTTTGCCACCCACGTGTAGATCGCTTTCGCGCGCTCCAGATCGCCTTTTACGCCTTTAGTGATATCCCCCGCTTTTTGCTTTACGATGCCGTCGTTTGGGATGTGCTGGGTCGGTTTTAGATAAAATTCCGTCTCAGGGCTTAGCTTTTCGTTCGGGTTAAATTTAACCTTGCTAAAATCGGTGTTTCGCTCGAAGGTCTGGGCTCTAAATTTAACGCTAAGCGTAGGCTTTGCCACCTCGGCGTAATCCACGTAAAGCGTCGGAACGCCTTTATAATCGACGGAAGGATTAGCGAAGTTGCCGTCAAATTTGATGTCGCTCACGCTCTGATACTCTCTGATGAACGGCAGCGGTATCCACAGCCTGGTTTTCTTGCCCGCCTCTAAAATTTCGTGATTTAGAGTTACGTCAAAAACCCTCTTGTTGCCCACGGCCTTGCTCCCTCCAAAAACGGTGCTCGGAGTTGCCATAACGGCGCCTAAAATCGCAGTGTTTCTTAAAAAATCGCGTCTTTGCATGAAATGCCTTGTATAAATAATAGTTGCCCCGCAACTCTTGGGCGGTATTTTACTAAGAAAGGCTAAATTTGGCTTTAAACAGCGGTATTTTCGCGAGTCGTTTGAGCGTGGTCAAATTTGGATAATTTTTTAAATTTTACGGGCCGAGACCTGTATCTTGAAAATATAAAATTTGGTTTGATTAAATTTGCCTTTGCAAGTTCGGCTTTCTTGCGTAAAAAAACAACCGTTTGAGGTTGTTTTTTTACTTTGTTGTAAAGGGGGTGGGGGCTTAAATTGCGAAGTCGCTCCCCACCCCCTTTAATCCCCCTCCCCCTACGACGCTTTTAAGGTGGCGACACTGCTTTGCCTTACAGGCAAAGCGTCGCGAGTTTAAATTTGGAGTTTTAAAGGTACGGGTCTCGGCGGGTAAAATTTGTAAATTTGACTATAAAAAGTCAAGGCGAAGTATCGTGAGATGATTTTTGGGGTTTTCTGCTTCGCAAGCTCGCAGCTGCAAGCAGAAGAAGTTAAAATTTGACGAAGATAAGGAATGTAGCCTACCCGGTCAAATTTTAACGAAATCCGCAAAAAGCGCTCGCGAGACAAGCCGCCAAGATAAAATAAAGGCGAAGTATTTTTGTGGTTTTAGACGAGGCGGATCTAAATTTTACGATGGGAGCTACCTAGTCGGTAGTGACCGAGTAAAATTTAGATCCAACGAAGTATAAACCAAAAAGACGAGCCTTAATCAATAAATCTTTTTGTTAAATTTGCATACGCATCTATCCTTCTATCTCTCAAAAACGGCCAAATCCTGCGCACTTCCTCACTCCTGGTCATATCGATCTCGACGATGCGGCACTGCTCGCTCTGGCTATCGGCGCGGAAAAGCTCCTCGCCCTGAGCGCCAAAAACAAAGCTGTTGCCCCAAAATTTGATCCCCTCCATCACGCCGCTTTCGTCGCCCTCAAAGCCCACGCGGTTTACGGCGATCACGGGCAGGCCGTTTGCCACCGCATGTCCGCGCTGCACGGCGACCCACGCCTCTAGTTGGCGCGATTTTTCCTTTTCCTCGTCGCTCTCGAACCATCCGATCGCGGTCGGATAGATGAGTAGCTTCGCGCCGCGCAGAGCCATGAGGCGCGCAGCCTCGGGATACCACTGATCCCAGCACACCAAAAGTCCAAGCCTACCTACGCTCGTATCGATGGGCTCAAAGCCGATGTCGCCCGGAGTAAAGTAAAATTTCTCGTAAAAGCCCGGGTCGTCGGGGATGTGCATTTTGCGGTATTTGCCCGCGACGCTGCCGTCTTTTTCGAAGACGAACGCGGTGTTGTGATACAGCCCGTCCGCGCGCTTTTCAAAGAGTGAAGTAACGAGCACGACGCCGTTTTGACGCGCTACCTCGCCCCAAAATTTGACGTCGTTTTCCCAGCCCTCGGCAAGGTCGAAAAACCTCATCTCCTCGCTCTGACAAAAATACTGCGTCTGGTGCAGCTCCTGAAGCACGACAAGCTCCGCTCCGCCGCCGCTAGCCTCGCGCACGAGCTCGAGCGTCCTTTGCACGGTCGCGTCTTTGGTGCCGTGAAATTTTTGTTGGATTAGCGCTACTTTCATATTTTTCCTTACGATTTAAATTTTTAAAATTATATCAAAGCGGGGATAAAATAGGGCTTGAACGGCTAGTCGGGCGAGTAAATTTCGCCGCGCTGGCCGCTTATAAAATTTGCTTTAGCCTCTTAAGCAAGCCCGCGCAAGAGCGCGAAACGTCGTCGTAGCAACGCTCAAAATCGCGAGTGTAGTATGGATCGGCGATTATCTTGCCGCTTGGCGAGTCGCTAAATTCGAGCAGGAATTTTACTTTTTCGTCAAATTTAGCCTCAGCGCCGAATTTACGCTTTAGAGTCCTTAAATTTTCATCGTCCATTATCAAGATAAGGTCGCTGCTATCAAAATCTTTTTGCGTTATCAAGGTTGCTTTGTGAGGCGTCACGGGCACGCCGTTTTGCTTCAAAACCCGCACCGTCTCGTAATACGGCGGCTCGCCTATCTCGTCTTCGTGCGTGGCGCGCGAATCGATGCTAATACGCTCCGCCAAACCCGCCTTTTCGCTCAAATTTTGCATAACGGACTGCGCCATAGTCGAGCGGCAGATATTTCCGTGGCAGACGAATAAAATTTTCATATTTTTCCTTTGATTTAGCATTCGCACGAGCCGTTTTGATCGTCGCACGGATCAAGGTGCGTCGTGATCTGCCATTCAAACTCGCCGTATTTAGCCCTGATAGCGGCCTCTATCTCGTCTGAAATTTTGTGCGCGTCGTAAAGCGAAATTTCGCGGTTAAAGACTAGATGAACAGCGACGTAGCAGATGTTTGCGCTCTTTCTGGTAGCTAGGCCGTGATAGCTTGCTATCTGAGGGCGCGAGCGGATTATCTCTTCGATTTGCGCCGTTATCTCGGGATCTAGCGCTCGGTCAAGCAGCACGCCTACGCTTTCTTTCATTAAATTTATCGCGCTAACGGCGATGTAGCCGCTAATCACTATACCAAAAACGGCGTCTATCGCGGCAAATCCCGTAAATTCGACCAAGATAAGCGAGGCGATAACGGCTAGGTTGCTAAAAAGGTCACTTTTATAGTGCAGAGTGTCGGCCCTAACGATCAAATTTCTCGTGCGGCGAGCGACGCGAGAGAGGTAGGCGACCAGCAGCCCCGTAACCGCGACCGATAGCGCCATCGCATAGAGCGAAAAAGCCGTATCTACGGGCGCTTGCTCCGTTTGTAGCTTACGCACGCTCTCGTAAAATATAAACGCGCCAGCACCCACGATCAAAACGCCCTCAAACATCGCCGCAAGCGCTTCTAGCTTGGCGTAGCCGAAGTTAAATTTAGCATCAGGCGCAGCTTGAGATTTACGGATGGCGAAGAAATTTAGCACGGAAACCAGCAGGTCAAGCATCGAATCGATCGCCGAGCTAAGCACCGCCACCGAACCGCCGATCAAACCCGCGGCAAATTTAACCACAGCTAGCGCAAATGCCGTCGCACCCGCGACTATCACGGCTCTACGGCCTAAAATTTCATTTTGCCTTTTTATGCTAGCATCGTTTAGTTGCATTTAGATTTCGCTTTCGGCTTCGCTCACGCTTCTTGCGCCTAAAAATCTATTCTGTGAGGAACAATGTAGCGAGCCGTTTTGACGCACAAAAACAAGCGAATCCACGCCGATTATCTTATGATTAGGCAGCTCCCGTGCTAGTCGCTCGAGCGCGATTTTATCGTTATCGTCGCCATACGTCGGCACGATAACTGCGCCGTTTATAAAGATAAAATTCGCATACGTGCAGCCAAGCCTCTTGCCGCCGTAAAATTTAGCCTTCGGAAGCGGCAGCGGCACGAGCTTAAAGCCCGTGCTTTCAAGCTCTTTTTTCATCGAGGCAAGCTCATCAAAATGCTCGTCGGCTGGATCGTCGCAGGAGGCGTACGCTATGGTGTCAGCAGCGATAAAGCGCGCCAGAGTATCGACGTGGCTGTCGGTGTCGTCGCCTTTTATAAAGCCGTTTTTAAGCCATATCACGCACTCAAGGCCGAAAAGCTCTTTAAGCCGCGCTTCGATCTGATCTTTGTTTAGATGAGAGTTGCGGTTGTCGTTTAGTAGGCACTTTTGCGTCGTTATCAGCGTGCCGCGCCCGTTAAAATCGATACTGCCGCCCTCAAGCACGAGATCGATACTTCGCAAATCGCTTTTAAAACGCTTAGCTAGCTCCAAATTTACGGCGTTATCTTTCGAGCTTTCAAATTTGCCGCCCCAAGCGTTAAATTTAAAATCGTAGCTGACGATTTTAGCGCCGTCCTCTACGTCTATCATGCCGTAGTCGCGTATCCACGTATCATCGGTATCGATTTTTACGAACTCCACGTTATCAAATTTCGCAAATCGCTCCCGAAAAATCCTCTCCTCAGGGCAGATCAAAACGACCTTTTGAAACGGCACGATAGCTGCCACGAGCCTCTCGTAAGCGTCTAAAATTTCGTCCAGATACGGCTTCCAGTCGGTGTTTTCGTGCGGCAGCGATAAAAATATCAGCTCTTGTTTTTCCCACTCTGCAAACGCTCTCAAATTCGTCCTTTATTTAAATAATTTCTATCAAAATTTAGGGGTTATGATACCTTTTGCAAGCTTAAATTTTAAAATAAATCATACAAAATTAGTTTTAAATTTAGTTTGCTTTCGCTACAATCTCGCGAAATTATCAAAAAGAAGCTAAAAAATTTATGGATTTTGAGTTTATAAAAGAATTTACGCCGATGTTTGTAAAAGCGGGCATTTTCACCGTCAAGCTCTCGCTTTACGGCATCTTGCTCTCGCTTGTTATCGGTATATTTTGCACGCTGGTTAAATTTTACAAGGTCAAGCTCCTAACGCCTATCGTAAACGGCTACATCGAGGTTTCTAGAAACACGCCGCTGCTTATACAGCTTTTTTTCCTCTACTACGGACTTAGCAAATTCGGGCTAAATTTGAGCGCCTTTACCTGCGCGGTCGCGGGACTTGCGTTTCTGGGCGGCAGCTATATGGCGGAGAGTTTTCGCCTTGGTTTTGAGGCGGTAAAAAAGACGCAGATCGAGGCCGCGCTTAGCGTCGCACTCACGCAGGGGCAAATTTTACACTACGTTATCTTGCCTCAGGCTTTTAGCGTTTCGATCCCCTCTATTGCCGCTAACGTCATCTTTCTCATCAAAGAAACCTCGGTCATCAGCATCATCGCCCTACCCGACTTGGTCTATGCGACCAAGGACATCATCGGGCTTTACTACATGACCGACGAGGCGCTTTTTATGCTCGTAGTTAGCTATTTGATTATCATTTTGCCGATATCTTTGGCGTTATTTTGGCTTGAAAAAAGGATGAGAGTTGGACGGAGTTAGTATTTTATTCGACCCGCTGGTCTTAAAGCGGCTAATTTTCGAGGGGCTGTGGATGAGCGTGCAGATTTCGGCCATCTCGATCGCGATCTCCCTTGTTTTAGGCACGTTTTTGGGCGTGGCTATGAGCTCGAAAAACAAATTTATCTTTTTCGTGCTCAAAATTTGCCTAGAAATCGTTCGTATCATGCCTCAAATCGTCTGGCTATTTTTGTTTTACTACGGTGCAAGCAAGGCGTTTGGGCTTGATATCTCTAAATTTAACGCCTCGCTCATCGTATTTAGCTTGTGGGGCGTGTTTGAGATGATGGATATCGTGCGCGGCGCGATCGTCTCGATACCGCGGCATCAGTTTGAAAGCGCGGCGGCTCTGGCGCTTAGCAAGACTCAAATTTATCTTTACGTCGTGATCCCGTTAGCCACGCGCCGCCTAGTGCCTGCGGGCGTAAATTTGCTAAGTCGTATCATCAAAACCACCCCGATCGTCGCTCTCATCGGCGTGCCCGACCTGCTAAAAGTCGGCCAGCAAACGATCGAGACCGCGAGCCTAACGGCAAATCCGACAGTGCCGTTTTGGATATACGGCTTTATATTTTTATTATATTTTCTCATCTGCTATCCTATCTCAAAACTATCCAAGATACTTGAAAACAGATGGGCATAAGGAATCAAATGAGCGAAATTTTAAAACTCTCAAATTTAAGCAAATCTTACGGCGACTTGCAGGTGCTAAAAGGCATCGACCTTAGCGTCAAAAACGGCGAAGTAGTCGTGATCCTAGGACCCTCGGGCTGCGGCAAGAGCACAACTCTGCGCTGCATAAACGGCCTTGAGCCATTTGACGGCGGACAGATAGAGATAGCCGGCGAAAAGATCGATAAAGACTACAAAGACTGGATCAAAATCCGCCAAAAAGTGGGCATGGTTTTTCAAAACTACGAGCTGTTTGACCATATGAACGTCATCGAAAATATCGTGCTAGGCCCGGTAAAAGCGCAAAAAAGAAGCCGCGAAGAGGTCGAAAAAGAGGCCGAGGCGTGGCTAGAAAAAGTAGGCCTAAAACACAAAAAATACGCCTATCCAAAGGAGCTTAGCGGCGGGCAAAAGCAGCGTATCGCCATCGTGCGCGCGCTTTGCATGAGGCCCGAGATTATGCTGTTTGACGAGATAACGGCCTCGCTAGACCCCGAAATCGTGCGCGAGGTGCTGGACGTCGTCATAAATCTCGCAAAAGAGGGCATGACGATGCTAATCGTAACTCATGAGATGGGCTTTGCGCGCTCGGTGGCGAATCGTATAGTCTTTATGGATGAGGGCAAAATCGTCGAGGAGAGCAAACCTGAGGCGTTTTTCACGCATCCAAAAAGCGAACGCGCGAAGAAATTTTTAAATTTATTTTCGTTTTAGCGGCTTAAATTTGACGTTTTTACGCTAAATTTGAGAGCTTTTCGTCAAATTTGGCTTTTAAACCTTGCGCCTTTATCATTTAAGCAACTCAAATTTACTCAAAATAACCGGCCCAAATTTGATCCGCTAGCCATTTCTTAAATTTAAAATTAAATTTGCAAATTTATATTGAGTAAATTTTACACTCCATTTTAAATCTAGCGTTACGTTTTTAAACAAAATTTGATTATTCTCTGCGCCAGTCGTCCGAAAAAGTACAAATTTAGTCGCATTTTAGCCAAGCTTTTGTATATTTTGCGCACTTTATTTTAAAGGAGAAAGAATGAGAAAACTTCTGTTTTCATTTTTGGCAACATTCGCCGCCGTCTTTCTAACGGGTCAGGCTAATTTGCAGGCTGCCGAAGCGGACGCTTTGGCTAAAATCAAAGAGCGCGGATACGTGCGCGTGGGCGTTTTTAGCGACAAACCGCCGTTTGGCTACGTCGATAAAGAGGGCAAAAACCAAGGCTACGACATATATTTCGCCAAACGCATCGCAAAGGATCTGCTAGGCGACGAGAGCAAGGTAAAATTTGAGCTCGTAGAAGCAGCAGGCCGCGTAGAAGTGCTAGTAGCCGACAAAGTCGACATCACTTTGGCAAATTTCACCAAAACCCCTGAGCGTGCTAGAGTCGTTGATTTCGCACTTCCGTATATGAAAGTATCCTTAGGCGTAGTTAGCCCTGACGGCGCAGTCATAAAAAGCGTGGACGAGCTAAAAGGCAAAAAACTAATCGTCAATAAAGGCACGACCGCGGACGCGTATTTTACGAAAAATCACCCTGACATCGAGCTTATAAAATACGACCAAAACACCGAAACCTTCGCCGCTTTGGTCGATAAAAGAGGCGCGGCGCTAGCGCACGATAACGCTCTGCTTTTTGCGTGGGCTAAAGAAAATCCTGGCTTTACCGTCGGTATCGAAGCCCTAGGCGAGGTTGACGTCATCGCTCCTGCGGTCAAAAAAGGCAACAAAGCGCTACTTGAGTGGCTAAATAACGAAATCGTGGAGCTTGGCAAGGAAAATTTCTTCCACAAAAACTACGACGCTACGCTAAAACCGATCTACGGCGATAGCGTAAATCCAGAATCTCTCGTCGTTGAAGGCGGGAAGCTGTAAAAATAGAGGGCAACTTAGCCCTCTATTTTAAATTTCTTTTTCTTTATTTATCCTATTTTTTATAGAATCATAAACAAGAACTCCAAAAATTGAAAGCATCAAGCTTGACAAAAATGCGATCGCTATAATAATTGCCTTTTTTGGCTTAACTGGGTTTCTTGATACGACTATATCGGAAACTATTTGAGTATTTTGATAGTTATAGGGATTAAGCGAAAGCTCAACGAGAGATCTTTGGTCCAAGAGTTTATTTAGCTCCTCTATTTGTAAATTTACCAGCTCTCTTTGTAGTGTCGGCAACCTATCGTTTATTATAGTATCCTTTTCAGCCTGCATATTCTCTAGCTCTACACTAGCGAGCCTATCCAATCTATCTTGTGCATTAGGTTTGGTTTGCGTCAGCAACACCTCTTTTTGTTGCTCAAGAGATATTATGCCTTGTTCCAAATTTGTAATTTGACTATAAAAACCCTGCTCCAGCATTTGTTTAAGTATTAAATTTTCGCCCATCTTTATATTTTTATTTGCTTGAAGTTCTTCAAGTTTGGCCTCATACGCCTTTAGCCTTTGTTTGTTTAGTGCGATATTTGTTTCTACAGATGGTATGTTTATATTATCTATCACGGATATGTTTCGTTTTGCTTCAGGTATGGTAACCTCGCGCATATATGTTATTTGCCTGTCTATACGCGGAATTTGTATAGACTTTAAATATTCCATCTGCTGTTCTTTTGCAACTACCGTATTATTTTTTAGAAAATTTATTTGACGATCAATATTTGCAAGCTGAACCCTCTTAGTTTCTAAAAATGCATCAAGAATACTACGATGCTCATCAGCCAGATCGCCCACTATTTTATTCACCTGCTCTTTGGCAATATCGTTTGATACAGCAACAACTTCTATATTTAGAAATTTTTTATTATTTTTCTCTTCAGATATTTTTTGTACTCTATACTCAACCCCCTCGACATCTTTTTGTAAATTAATATATTTTACGGTTAATTTTTGTACAACTTCTGCGGTATTGGCCAATAAAACCTCTTCACCTTTGTCATTTTTATAGTATCCAGTTTCAACTAGTGCGGCAACTTTATACCAAGGAGTAGTTACGGAAGCATACAATACAGCCATTAATGAAGTAGTGCCGGCAACCAAAAAAATAAACTTTTTATAACCCCACATCTTCTTAGCCAACTCAAACAAATCTATCTCGTCATTCAAATTTTCTGATTGCATTTTCATCCTCGCTAATTAGTATATATTTAAGATATATTATACTAAAATAGTAATTAAATTTCTACTGTGTTTAAAGGGTGACTTTGTCTTTAATAATTCTTGGAGAAAAATATCATTTCGACGACTTGGAGTTTATTAAGGTTAATAAAAAATTTAAAAAGATAGATTCTATAAAATACAAAAATAGAGACTCCAGAGAAGTGAGAAAAGATATAGAAAGTCTATTAAAGCAAAGTTTTTATAAATATTTGGTAATAAACACAAAAGTCTATGTAGACCCCAAAATGATAAAATATCTCACCTTACTTCAATTTCGCCTACAAAAGAGAAAAATCCAAATAATAACCATAGAAAATTTTTTAGAAAAATTTCTATACAAATGCTACATACCGGACGACAACTCCGATCTAAAATTTTTAGCCGATATAAGGCCCTACAACAAATTTGAGTTTTGCCTAAAAAAAATAATAGACTATACCGGCGTGAGTATTTTATTTTTAGTGCATTTTTTGCTAAATTTTTTATAAACCATAAATTATCCGTAGAATCTCCCGGCTCATTATACTTCATACAAAATAGGGTCGGACTAAATGCAAAAACTTTTAAATGCTATAAATTCCGTACAATGCATGAAAATTCATACCACAATCCTTATACGAGCGAAGACGATGATAGAGTTTTTAAATTTGGTAGATTTATGCGAAAAACCAGGATAGATGAGATACCGCAATATAAAAATATCCTAAAAGGAGATATGCACCTAATCGGGCCTAGGGCAGAATGGGATATACTAGTCAAAAACTACGAGAAAGAGATCCCGTACTACAATGAACGGCATTTGGTTAGGCCGGGCATAACAGGCTGGGCGCAGGTAAATTACCCATATGGATCAAATATTTATGATACCAAGCAAAAACTAATGTATGATCTTTATTATATAAAGCATTGGTCCTTATGGCTTGAGCTAAAAACCATAACAAAAACGATTTTAGTAGTGGTCGGCAAAAAGGGCTTTAGCTTTTAAGACAAGGTTTTTAAAATCTCAAGCATAGTTTTAGCTAACTTTTTTCTATCATAGTCGCTTGCAAGCCTTAAGCAACCAGCCCTACATTCATTATAAAAATCAACGTCTGTTAAAATATTTAACTTTTCTAAAAAATCCTTCTCATTTTCAGGCTCAAAGCACACCCCTGCGCCATATGCTTCTAAAATTTCTTTAGCCTGTCCTTCTACGCCCAGTAAAACTGGTTTTTGCATGGCGCTTGCTTCAAAAATTTTAGACGGAATTACGGTTTTAAAATTATCGTCTTTTTTTAAGGGCGCAAGCATTGCGTCACAAATCGATAAAAACCTTGGCACCTCATCTTTTGACACCGAGTCCAAAAATGTTACATTTTTTAGGCCAAAATCGGCGGCAAGATTAACTATTTTTTCTTTTACCGCACCGTCCCCCACAAATAAAAAGTGAAATTTCTCATCTTTTATTTTTGAGATAGTCGTTATTATGAAATCCAAGCTATGCGCCATGCCGTGAGTGCCTATGTAGCCTACAATAAATTTATCTTTTAACCCAAGTTGATTTAAAAGCTCTCTATCCTTGTCTCTGGGGACAAAAAGATCCAAATTTGAACCATTAGTTATAACTTTTATTTTATTGCCATCCATTCCCCTTGCTATCAAATTTTGTCTAAAGGCCTCAGTAACCGCAATCACCAAATTTGAGCTTTTATATAGACCAAGTTCGATTTTTTCTAAAATTTCTATTATTTTACCCTGCTTCATGGCACCCACAGTTTTAATCGACTCAGGCCAAAGATCCCTAAGTTCAAAAACCCAGGGTCTTCTTTTGATTTTTGCCAAGCCGCATCCCGCCCAAGTAGTAAAAAACTGCGGAGACGTGGCGACTATTACGTCAAATTTCTGAAAAAGTCCGACAAAAAAAGCCATAAAAGCAAAGCTAATATAATCAAGCACTCTCTTTACGAAGCCCTCATTTTTACTCATGTAACTCCACACCCTGATCACGTCTATACCGTCAAATTTTTCTCTTTGATATAGCTTATTTTTGTATCCATTATAAACTTTACCGTGAGGAAAATTCGGAAAGCACGTAAGCACGGTCACCTCTACGCTCTCATCCTTTATCCATTCTTTTATATGCTCGTACGTCCTGGTTGCCGGAGCATTGACCTCGGGAGGAAAGTTATCGGTTATAAATAAAATTTTCATATAGCTATCTTTAATTCTAGTTCTTTCGCAAAGCAGATCTCCAAAACAAATGCGCTTTGAAGCCTATTGTATCCTAGCGCATACATGTATTCTTTTATCTGAAAATCTTTGTCTTCTAAATTTATGCATTTAAATATCTCTTCTTTTGTGATACTTGGGTGAAAATGCAGCCTTGAAACAGCCTGCGTATTCTTACTTAATCCGTCATTTATAGTTATGAGATTTTCATCAAATTTCCAGCTTCTGGTATGCAAAATTCCAAATTTTTTATATCCGTCGTGCGTTGCGCTAACAAAATTGTCGCCCGTCTTCATGTTTACTATTTTAGCTCTATTTGCAAGCCTAAAAGAACCCCACGTATCGCTACTGCTACAAGAACTTATCTCTATGGTATTATGGGCACGCGTACTTTTTTCATACGCCCTTCTTTGATTGTTTTCGTAGGTACTAATGCCGCAATCCACAATAAAAGGTTTGCCATCAATATAAATTTCAAAAGAAAACGTATCTGCATGCGTATGCCCTGCTATATAGCTAGCTTTTACGTCTGCAACATCCAAAACGCACTCATATCTACCCCTGCTTACTTTTTTGTATCCGCTAGCAAAGCTAGACGCCTCAAATTTATCAATACCTAAATTTTTAGCATATAAGAAAAGATCGCTTGAGGCCGGAGCAATGCCGCTTGTGCTATCGTTTAGCATTGGCATATCGCCGTTTTTATAAGTGATAGCCTTTAAGTAGCCCAACATCAAAATAGCTTTTTCTTTTAAAAAATTTAAAAAAACTAAATCTTTGCCGTTATTTTGAATCAAATTTATAACATCAAGAAGCCTAAAAAGCATAAGCTGATGATACATAGGGCTTAACTCAAAATGAGCGCCGTCTGATAAAATTTGCTCGTTCACTTCGTCATAAAGTATCTTTTTGCCTATATTTTTTAAGTTATCATCGTTAAAATAATACCCTCCAAAAATAAGACTAAAACCATTTTCCAGCAAGTGATTCCCAAGCAGATGATACTCCAAGTTGTCGAGCAAAATGTAGTACTGAGCATAGAGGCTGTCATTTATGACACTATCATTTGTGTCGTATTTTATTAGAAATTTTATCCAGTTTATGGCGCGCAAGCTTATAGGAAACGGCTCCAAACCATCCTTTGCAAAAGGAATTTTTTCTACAAAATCGTATATCAAGCGCATATCGTCTTTTTGATTTAAAAATTCAAAATAGTTAAGATTATAAGTCCAGAGCTTGCCGTAGCTACTAAAATTCCAGTCGATTTTATCTTTAAAATCATGCTCTAAATTTAAAAAACAAAATTTAGAGCCATCAGTAAAATCGGCATTTTTAATGCTCTCTTGTAAATTAAGCTTCACGACTTCTGACTGTCTTGCAAGCTGGTATTTAAATCCGGTAGCTTTTCTAAATTTAGCTCTTAAAAAATAAAATAATCTATAATATACCTGAATAAATTTTAGATATTTTACCGTATTTACAAGCCTAAAAATTTTATCCATCTACGACGACCAAACCATTTGTCCTCAAGGATTCCAATATTTTAAAGGTCGTTTTTGTCGTATTGTAAATACTTTCAAATTCTATGGCGTTTTGGCCGTTTTTTACCGATTCTTTAAATGCAACAAATTCCCCGACAAAACCCTTATCCTGATTTGAACTTTTTTCGGTCGTAGTTTTGCCTCGCCCATATACCTTAAGCTCTCTAAAATCATTAAGCTGCATACTAAAGCCGTTACCAAATAGCTCTATATGCTCTTTTGGCATAGCGCTATCGCCATATGCGTAGTAGCTTATCGTAGCAATGCTTCCATTTTGGTATTTTAAAGTTATGCTTACGTTATCTTCATCTGGTATGGAGTGGTCATTTTTACTTAAACTAGTTGCGTGAACGCTTTGTACTGCGCTGCCCGTCAAAAAACTACAAGCGTCTATAAAATGGCAAACTTCGCCCACTATTCTACCGCCGCCTATATCGGCATCTTGTATCCAAATTCCTCTTGGTATAACGCCTGCATTTATTCTATAGTTTATAGCCACCTGACCTTTTATCTGCTCTTTCATTTTTTTTATCATTGGTGCAAAACGCCTGTTAAAACCGATCTGCAAAATACTCTCGCCGCGATAGGCCTCTTTTATTTTTTCAAGTTCGCTTTCGCGTATGCAAAGCGGTTTTTCTACAAAGCAGTGCTTTTTTGCCTCAATCGCCTGCATAACTTTAAAAAAATGCTCGTTATGCCTAGTTGTTATAAATACGCTATTTATCTCGCTATTTTTAAAAATTTCATCGCTATTGGTCGTTATATATTTAAAATCATACTTCTTGCCGGTACCCTCAGCACTCACTCCGGTCGCAGTGCAAAGCCCTACAAGCTCTATGTCGCTAATCTTTTTTAAATTAGGCAAAATGACGGACTTAGTGAAATTTCCGGCACCAATAAGCCCTATATTTAGCTTGTCTTGAGATACGATTTTGTCGCTTCTTTTAACCACTTTGTGATCATCTAAATTTATCTCATTTTTATAGTTTAAGATAATGCCTAGATATTTTTCCTTGATTCTGCCTTCTAGCAAATCATAAGCAGTCATGGCGTCGTCAAAGTCATATGAGTGCGTAATAAGCTCTTTTGGGGTTATTTTACCGTCTTCGATGAGCCCCAAAAATGCCTCAAAATTTCTTTGCTCTGTAAATCTAACCAAATCATAAGGATAATCAAGCCCCTTTTCTTCATAATCAGGATCATACCTGCCCGGCCCATATGCCATAGATAGCTTTATATCGAGTTCTTTTTTATAATAGCTATTTCTAGGAACATCCATTCCGACCAAGCCAACCAGCACCACCCTGCCCCTCATGCGGCTTATCTCAGCAGCATCGATAATAGGCTGGTTTGAAGATGTAGAAGCCGTTATGATAACCGCATCGGCGCCATAACCATTTGTAAATTCGATAGTCTTAGCTATCAAATCAGAAGCATGGCAAACCTCGTCGCATCCTATTTTTTTGGCCAAATTTAACTTATCTTGATCTATATCGCTACCTATAACCTTGCAGCCGTTTGCCTTTAAAAGCTGAACAGTAAGCTGACCTATGAGACCAAGCCCTATAACCGCCACTTTTTCGCCTATTAACGGAGCTGTTTGCCTAATCCCTTGCAAAGCTATCGCGCCCACAGTTACAAAGGAAGCGTCTATATCGTCTACCTTATCCGGTATTTTTACCATCAAATTTTTAGGCACGTAGTTTATTTCGGCATGATTTGCATATCCGGCACCTCCGCAAGCCACCCTGTCGCCTACATTTAGTCCGCTTAAATTTTCTCCGACTTGCACTACCTCGCCAGCCAAACTATACCCAAGCGGTATCGGCGTATCAAGCTTTGTAAAAACCTTTTCGAGAGTATTTTTCACGCCCTCTTTTTTCATCTTATCCAATACCTGCTTTACCAAATCCGGTCTATCTTTTGCTTTTGCTAGCATTGATTTTTTAGCAAAATCAACCAGCATTTTTTCAGTTCCGGCGCTTACGAGACTTACGTTTGTTTTAACTAATGCACCGTTTTTATCGCATATTGGAGCTGGTACGTCAAAAAGCCCAAGCTCGCCCGTTTTAAATGATTGTATTAGTTGCTTCATTATCTTTTACCACCCTTTTCTATGCCGAAAAATCTTAAAACCCTAGCACCGATATCGTAAATTGCCATTTGATTTTTATAGTCTTTGTAGCTCTTATTCGGAGCATTAAAGTATCCCAAAAGCTCATCGGCGGTTATTTCAAGTTTGTCGGCTATTAATTTCATATCTTTCTTTGCCATTTCATCGTCATAAACAGTATCTTTTAGTTTTTCAAGGGCTTCGTCTCTACTCATTTGGCCGGTTACAATTAAACTCGAAAACTGTACTTTTCTGGTATCGTATCCAAATTTTTTAGGAAGCCAATACCCTTCATAAAATCTAGTAAAAACAGACTCGAAATGTTTTTGAGGATACTCTTTATAGCCAAAATAATCTACCAAAAATTTAGTAGCCTCTTTTTTATTATAAGGAAAATAATCAAGCGGCCTAATAAGTTTTATTTTCTTCACATAAGGCAGATAAATTTTATGCCAAAGTATATTGGTCGTCGGATAGTTTTTAAGCGGCCTTGTACCAAATTTGCTGTGTATATCTTTTAGCTGGATGGAGTCTGATTGATAATACATCCACTCAATAGGATTTCTAATGCACTCGGTCGAATAATTTCCGCCCGTTAAAATATATTTTATATCGTATTTTAGCGCAAATTTATACATAGTGGCAAAAAATGCATGATCTTGCGGGGTGTCGATATGAGGCACGCCTGATTTAAAAAATGCAAGTTGCACATCCCTCATCTCATCCCAATCAATAGTTTCCGTGTGAAGTTCAAGCCCCAGCTTTTCAACTATAACTTTGACATTATGGGTTGACTCTTCCGTATTCCAGCCGCCGTCTATATGAAATACTAGCGGATTTAAGCCCAATTTTTCTTTGGCTAGATACAGTAGGTAGGAGCTGTCTATTCCGCCGCTCATACCTATCAGGCAGTCATATTTTTTACCGCTCGCCTTCTCTTTTATGTCTTTTGCTATTCTAGAAATTTCTCGAAAACCTGTTTCGTCAGTATGCCAATTCGGTTTTATATCCCTATAAAACGTTCTACAATGATCGCAAACTCCGTTTTCGTCAAATTTAATTTTACTGTCAGTTGTATCCATTACACAGTTTGTGCAAATTTGGTAATTTTTGTTCATTCTTATTACTCTCTTTATGTATATCTTTTTTATATTTTCTATAAAAAGCCTTGGATTTTTTATAAATTTAGTATAAAATTTTATCTTTTTTCGTTAAATTCCCTCCACTTTATAGTCTCTAGCCCATTAACTATGCCGGGCTCAAATCTCATTTTGATAAATTTAGCCGGGACTCCGCCCGCTATACTATATGGCTAGACATCCCTCGCAACAACACTTCCTATCCCAACAACAGCTCCGTTGCCTATTCTAACACCTTGCTTTATTAGGCAATTTTGACCCATCCAAACATCATACCCTATTACGGTATAAATAGGCTCCCCTCTTTTAAAGATAGAAAATTTTGCCTTTACGCTATCTCTGTCGGCATAAAATACTGGCGATGTTGATCCCAAACATAAGGATGCATGCCTCCTCCCATTACAACACCATTGGCAATAGAGTAAAATGATCCTATGCTACAATTTGATATTTTACAATCATAACCACAAAATGAGTGCCTACCCATAGTTACATTAACCAAATTTGAACCGGATTCTACTTTTGATGTTTCGTGAATGGTACAATTTTTTATAGCACTAAGTCTAATTTTCTTAAATATTTTAGACCAATAGTAAAATACATCCAGCATACCTAATATCCTCTTGTTGATAAATTTTCATCGCAACATACATATAATGCCAAAAAAAAGAATGTATCAAATAAAGTCGGAAACAACAGCGGCTCAGAAACACATCTCAATAGTAAAGCCAAAATAGCAATGAAAATAATCAAGCCAACCCCGTCATGATTTTTAACCACTCGAGAAAATAGCACAAAAGGGACTAAAAAAATTAACATTATATAGTATAATCCAAATATATGATGGGCTCTTATATACGATATATGCGGATTATGATTAAATTCTGCTATTATAGTCCCCTCATAAGGTGCACCAAAAAACAAATTATACGCATCCATAGCATCAACATACTGCACAAACATCTCTATTCTAGGGCTATCCAAGCCGGCCACTAATTTGGTGTTCGAATATATTTCATGTAGATAAGGAGTGAAACATAGAATAGATATGATGGCAGATAATAAAATAAAAATCCTCTTGTGTGTTTTTAATTTCAGTAAAAGAAATATAAAATTTATCACAATTAGCATTAGGGCAAATATTATAGAGCCTCTACCATACCCCTCATAGGATATGTACAAATTAATAACACAAGGCAAAAAAGAAGTCTCATGAAGCAATCTAAAACTGAGTATAGTATATAGAAAACATAATATTGAGGCAAATGTTGTGACCCCATTAGCGCCTATATTGCCACCAAACATATACTCAAGTTGATAGCCTTGCGGATAACTACCATGGGTAAAATATAAGTATAACAAAATACAAAGTGCAAAAATATAAAACAAATATTTAGTTATAATATATACATCAAAAATTCTTTTATAAAATGAAAAAGAGACCATTAAACAATAAAGGTTCAAAATAAAATAAAAAATAGTGCTATGATTTCTAAACACAACAAATGGCAGAGAAATAGCTATCGGCAAAATAGAATACAATAGTAGATATCTATTTTTTTTTCAATAGTACAAAGATCAAACCTCTATCCATATATATTAAAAACAATGAAAATAATAGAAATATAAATAATAAAAAGATATCCATATACAAAAATGCAAAAAACATACTAGAAATAGTAAAAGACATTAGTATAAAATTTAAATTACTAATTTTCAACATTTAGCCTTTTGATCTCAGACATCAACAAATATACATATATGTTTCTAGAAAAAATAAGTACGGGGTAAAGAAAAATAATATTTATTCCGTAGGTCTTATAAACAAAAATAATGCAAAACAGGACAAAAGTTTCCACAAAAATTGTTCCAAAAACATAATTTTTAAATAAATCATAAATATATAAATACACCTCGTAAACATACTTGTAAGTCGATAACCCAAATATAATCGCACTTATCAAAATAGCATCACTATACTTATTTAATATATCAAAATCAATAAAGCCTATAAAATACGATACAAGTATAATTGCTGCCGATATAGCAACATATAAAAACATTACCTTTTTTGAAAACAAAAAACCCTTTAAAAAACTTATTGATAATAGCTGCTTCAGCCTTGGGTTGTACATTTGATTAATGCCGTTTGCCAGCAAAAGAAATGGTGTTGAAAAAGTTACTACATAGCCAATATTGGCAACATCTTCCGGAGTGCCAACAGCCTTAACGATGTAAATAAATCCATATCCAAAAACCCAGGAATAAACAGCGAACAAAAATAAGTATTTTATTCTCAACATGAAGTATACAGAGATTGATTTTGATATATAAAATTTAAGTTTTTTATCATAAATCAAGTGCAAAGCATACAATATAAGTCCTAATGCCTTACCAACAAAAAAAGCAAAAACTTTATCATCAAATATCAATAAAAACAATACAATAAACAAATTTGATAAACCAAATGAATACAACATATTCTTTATTGCTGCTGTATGATCCAAAGAAATCTGTAATTGAACCCTATAGAATCTCATAAAAGATGTCACAAAAGCAGATATAACAATGAAACCAAAAACTAAACCATTGTTATATCCATAAAAATGGTTTAGTTTTTCTTCGAAAATAATATAGACCAAAAAAATAAATATAGAAACGATGAAATTTATAGTAAAAATACTATTGCATATTCTTATTTGATTGCTATTTTTTTGTAAAGTATATAAAATTTCGACATAATTACTTGGTAGCAATAAAACAATCAGGGATTCCAGCCCGTATATTAAGATAAAAACCCCAAAATCCTCCTTAGACACCACAATAGCTAAAACAACCAAAATTAGCTGCGGGATTCCTCTTGATATAGCCTCTGATACGATATATAAAAATACTTTCTTTTTCATTTTTATCTGCTATTAAGAAGTTCGATCTGACTTTTATGTAAATGCTTGTAATTTTCATAAACTATACTATGCTTTATTATCTCCTCAGCACTATTGTAGTTATAGCATGCCACCATATCTCTTCCAAAAATATCATCCTGCTTAAAAAAATCATCTGATAAAAAAATAAAAGGTCCAAATTTTAGAAAATCATAAAAAGATGTTGAAAATATAGTAAAAAATAAAGGATTCTCTATATCTTCAATTTTGGTCACTTCTTTTATTTCCAAATCCTTATATTTCAATTTTGCTTTATCTGTAGTATTTGGATGAAATTTAATAAAATAATCCACGTTTAAATTTAGTGATATTTCTTTTAGTTTTCTAATTATTTTTTGCTCAAGCTCTTCCTCATAATATAAACCGCAAGCATCCATATTGCCATGCATAAAAACCAATTTTACGCCTTTATCTTTACATTCCTTGTTTTCAAAAGTATTTATTTTTTGAAACAATACCCTTATATGAGGATTCCACTTTGTGTATCGCTCATACTGCCTAGATGTAAAAACTTCTAAAACAGAATAGTTTAAATACAGGCAATATCCTCCAACTCCATGAGTCTTATTTAAAACAAAGACATTATTTCTTATTAAATTGCCATTCATTACAAAAGATGCTGTCTCAAATTCATCTAATGTATATAGTTCTTTAATATTAAATTTTAATAACTCATGAGAGTGTATCATATAGGCTTTTTTTTCGGCTTCTATTACATTAAAATCGCCATCCTTGGTTATCATTCCAAGCAAATAGCCAAATAAAGAGTATGGATTTCCCATTAAAGAATAATTATTGGGATAATTTTTTTTGCAATACTCAATAAATTTTCTTTGTCTATTAAAATTTAGATTAAAAGGATATATAAAAATTGTAGAATTTTGGATTTGTTTTGGATAAAAATTTATAGTATCTTCAATATAAGTCTTTATAAGACTTTTTTTGTATTCAACTTTGTTTTTCAAAAGCCTGTATATTTTATGCAAAATTATTTTTACTGGGAAAATAATATATTTATATTTTATATCAATAAAATCATACTGCTTAAAATTTATTGTATATTTAATATTATAGTTCAAACATATAAAGTCATCAAAAAAAGATTTTTCAATATAACTGCACCTTATTTCACTAACACTTAAAACATTATGTGTTATTAAAAATATCAATGAAGTTAATTCTTTTACCTTGCTCGATTTCAAAATAAGCAAATTAACATACAACTTAAAATCATCACTATCTGTATTTGATATCTTTCTTTTAGCTATATTTAAACAAACACGATCATGCAAAGATGAAAAATAAACAGATGAAGGCGTTCTGCGCTTCAAGTCCGAAAATTTAACTACTTCGCCTTTGCTTGTTGTAATATAATTTGTGCTCATAAGCTAAATCCATCATCAACTATTATATTTTGCCCATTTACATATTTGCTCATATCGCTAAGTAAATATATCAATGTTCCTTTCAGATCGTCATTATCTAGCATTCCCTTGCTCAGACATTGCTCTTTATATTTTTCCAAAAAACTTTCTGGCTGATTGTTAAGTATTCCACCGGGGCTCAAGGCGTTAACTCTTATATTTTCACCTTTAAAATATTTTGCCATATACTTTGTAAGATGAATTAACCCTGATTTTATAGCAGCATACTCAACAGGCATATCCATATTGGTATCTCTATATATCTCAAATTTTGGAGCAACAACGCCATAAATAGAGCCAATATTTACAATATTTCCGTACCCCTGCTCTTTAAAATATTTAGCAAACCGCTGAGAGGCTAAAAAATATCCACCCAAATTTAAGCCTAAATTTTCTGCAAAATCACAATATTCCACATTAAAAAAACTATTACCATAATTTTTATTTCTAGGATAGGCATTATTTACTAATGCGTCTATTCTTTTATACTTCTTATGTAGATATTCTATACATACATCCAAGGATATTTTTGATGTAATGTCAAGATTTACAAAGTCTATATTTGAAGAATCTAGTTCTTTGCACAAATCGTCTTTAGCTTTTAGGCCTATATGATCATTTATGTCTGCAATTATAGCTATTGCGCCATTTTCAACAACAGCTTTTACAAATTCCTTACCTATTAAACCAGCTCCGCCAGTAATAACTACAACTTTATTTTTTAGCACTACAATATTTCCTTGTAAAATTTAACCTTTCTATCGCTAACCGTATCAAACTGTAACCTAAAATCTTTTGTCCAGATTATATCTAAATCATATATTTTCATATTCTCATATTTTTCAGATTTTAGTTCTTCGCCGTTTGCATTAAATATTTTACTGCTTTCGACATATTCTAATCCATTTCCATCTAGGCCTATTCTATTTACACCAATTACAAAAACTTGATTTTCTATAGCCCTTGCTTTCAGCAGGGTATTCCAATGATCTACCCTCTTTAAAGGCCAATTTGCTATATTTACTACAAGATCACACTTAGAGGCCAAGGAAGAATAAAGCTCAGGAAATCTTAAATCATAACAAATAGTAAGTCCGATTTTGGAATTATAAAAATCTACAATACAAAGTTTATTCCCTGCATTAAAAAACACATCTTCATTTGCAAAAGTAAACGGGTGAATCTTTGAATAATCATCCAAAATATTTCCAAATTTATCTACAAACACAGCCTTATTTAATGCTTTTTCCTGATTTTTTTCAACCATACCAAAAACTATTGCAACATTAAATTTCTTTGCTAAAATAGAAAAACTTTTTATAGTTTCGCTATTTTTAACATTTTCAGCTGTCGAGCCTATATTATTTGAAAATCCAGTTAATGTCATTTCTGGGAAAATTATTAAATCCGTATTTTTGCTAGAAGCTAGCTGGATATGTTTTGTACATAAATCTAAATTTTTATACTTATCTTCCCAAAACTGATTTAGGGATACTGTGGCAATTTTCATTAATTATACTTTCTAAATACAGGCTTTACCGGATTACCAACTAAAAGTTTTTCAACCTCATTATTTTTAATAATAGGCTTTAGTATTTTAAGTGCTTTCTCTATAGCATCCATGGTAACTTTTAATTCTTTTTCGGTATGACTATACGTTATAGTTATCCATGGAATAAAAATACCTTCGTTTATTAAAATATCATGGAAAAAAGTATGCAACTCTGGCCAAAATTCTCCATTTTCTTTTATGCAGATAATTTGTGGGTTTGCATCAAAGCCTATTATTTTAAAATTTTTATCCATACTCTCTTGAGAAAGAAGGTTATTAAAATTATCTTTTAGCTTTTTACCCAAATTCCAAACATGACTTGATACATTATATTTCTTACAAGCCTTAATTGTAGCCAAAGTTGCTGCAAATCCTATCGTCTCAGATCCATGAGTTTGAGATAGTAAAAATACTCTTTCCTTTTTATGATGCAATCCCCCAAGCTCCATAATATCCTTCTTACCAACCAAAAAAGAACAAGAATATCCATTCGAAATAGATTTTCCAAATGTCGATAAATCTGGGTAAATACCATATAAATTATGTGCACCTCTTAGGTCAAACCTCATACCCGAAATCATCTCATCAAATATTAATACGGATCCTTCTTTTATTGTCTTTTCTCTCAAATACTGCAGAAAGTTATTTGAGGCAGAATTATCCTTGCCATTAATTGTCTCCAAATGAAAATCTTCATCTGTTGCATTCATATACAATGAATCATTTTTAACAGGTTCCAAAATAACCGCAGCAATTTGATTCCTATATTGTTCAAAAGCTTTTTCTACACTATCTCGGTCGTTGTAAATAAATTTAATCGTATATGCTCTTTCGCTATCCAGCGTTCCACTGTTCATATTAGTAGAGCCTATAAACCAATCATGTATGGAAAAAAACGGGTGCGTACCGCAAGCTAATATATACTTTCTTCCAGTATAAGCACGAGCCAACTTAACCGCCGCAGTTGTAACATCAGATCCATTTTTGCCAAATTTAATCATATCAAATTTATTTTTAAAATGTTCATTTATTAAATAATCAGCTGTTTCATACTCCAATATGCCTGGTCTTGTATAATTAGTGCCGTTTTTCATGGCTTTTATTACCGCATCATCCACATCATCAAAAGCATGTCCTAATATAAAAACCCTATTGCCCATTGCCCAATCTATAAATTTATTCCCATCCACATCCCAAGTATATGCGCCCTTGGCGTGAGACATAACCCTTGGAGAATTATAAGGAAACTGATCCTCCCCCTTACTATATGTATGACTCCCGCCTGGAATCAACTTGTGCAGTTTTTCATTTATTTCAAAAGATTTTTTATAATCCATTTTCCACCCCAATCCTTTCATATGCTATACTTATCTTGTCTAAAATGAGATAATTTTATTTTATTATTTTTTAAATCATCAATAAATTGTTTTTGTGAAAAATTTATCCCACCAAAATACCTAAGAACATCTATGACATTATCTATATCTTCTTGGTAATCAACCGTAAAAGATAAATTTTGATAAAAATATAAAGGCTTAATTTTAATCAAACTAAATCTATCGGTATTCCTATAAAAATTTAGGACCACATGCTCTTTTTCTTCAATAGAAGCTACCGTATAAGATTTTTTTAAATTTTCTAAAGAAAATGCTTCAGCAGAAGTTCCAAGCAACCAGCCATTATTGTGACTTGCCGTTATGATTTTATTATTATCAAATTTTATTTCATTCGAGAGCATTTCTATGCACTCAGGATCCACCAAAGGATCATCTCCACACACTCTAATAATATTTGATATATTGTAATATTCGGCAGCATCAATATATCTCTTCATTACATCACAACAATTGCCTCTGAATACTTTTGCATCAGCTTGTTTGGCCATAAACTCTGTGGAGTCATCTAGACTTTCGTCAGTCGTTGCGACTATAATATCACCAACACTTTTATTAAGTTGCAACCTTTTAATCTGCCAATACAACAAAGGTTTGCTGTCGAACAAAGCCGATATTTTATACGGTCTTCTCGAGGAACCCATTCTTGCTTGTAAAATAATTGCTGTTTTCATTTAATCCCACTATAGCTTTATTTATAGATTAACAGACCTATAATCCTCAATCCTGCCAATATCATTCCATAAGCCATCAAATACGAATACTTTTATTTTCTTATTATTATCAATTAAATTTTGAAACAAGGTTGGCATATCGTAGTACTCATTTTCGGGAACATACTCAAGTGCTTCAGGAGAAACGGCATATATACCCATACTTACATAATACTCATTGTTTGGCTTTTCGTTTATCCTAACCATATTAAGACCATCATCAAACTCCACTACGCCGAAAGGGATTTGATATGACTGCTTATATAGACACATAGTAGACACACTGCCGGTATTTTTATGGAACTCCAAGAAATTTCTAAAATCTAAATCTGTTACAATATCTCCATTCATAATCACAAAAGGCTCACTAATATTATTTTTTAATTTGAACAATGCGCCTGCTGTGCCCAGTCTCTTTGACTCTTCTATATACCGTATTGAAGCGCCCCAACTAGATCCATCTTTAAAATAATTTTTTATTTGTTCGCCCAAATAATTAATAGATATATAAAAATTTCTGAATCCTTGAGCCATTAATCTGTCAATAATTCTCTCCAAAATCGGCTTACCGTTTACCAAAAGCATTGGTTTTGGAGTTTCTTTTGTTAACGGATAAAGTCTTGTGCCTAACCCTCCAGCCATTATAACAACCGGGCTATCAATATTAGTAAAATTAATTTCATCCAAACAAAGAACATCAACCACAATCCTATTTTTATTAACTATAGGCAAAATATTCCTATGAATTTTTTTCATATAATTTACCCCAGATTGCCTAGCTTGTGTATCTAGCCAAACTTCTGGTTTTGTATTAATAATAGCTTCTATGCTTGTTTCTTTTTTTAAAATAGCCCTTCTTATATCGCCATCGGTAACAAGCCCTACCAGCTTAAAATCATCATCCACTATAACCAATGAGCCAACACCTGTTTGCTCTAGAGCAATAAGTAAATCGTCTAGGATCTTAAGGCTCGATATCTTATAACAATACTTTTTAAAAATCATCACACTACATCTTTCATCGCCAAAATATAACTATACTTTATTTTATTTTTTATTATGCAAAATCACTCCGGAATATAGTTTTATCCTTTTCTATATCTTTAGTAATTTTTTTCCCTATAAAAAACGTTGCTTCGTCTGGAGATATTCCAGTCCCAGGTCTTTTATAAACAAAATCCTCTTTTGTCAACACATGCCCTCTTTTTAAATCATACCTGGCAACCATACTTCTTCTAAATTTTTTTCTTTTTTCCTTTTCGTCTTCTGATAAGATTTTATACTTACTTCCAAGAGACCTAAATACTTTATTTCCTTCCCTGCAAATAATCCTTAAGTCATTTTCGTCTGCCGAAACCTTATGATCCCATCCTGGCATATTTTTATCTAATGTAAAGTGCTTTTCTATTATTTTGCAACCTTTTGCTATTGCCGCAATCGGCAGCGAAAAGCCAAGCGAGTGATCGGAGTAACCTATTTCGCAATCATATATTTGCTTTAGGGTGTCTATAAAATTTAAATTTACAATTTCATCTCTCGGAGGATATATTGAAACACAGTGTAGTATTGAAAAATTTGTATACTTTTGTTGCACAAAAAGGTTATAAATTTTATCTATATCTTGCAGCGTTGCCATTCCGGTAGAAATAATTATTGGTAAATTTACATCAATACAAGCCTCTATTATTTCTAAATTATTTGCATCCATTGACGATATTTTTACAAAATCACTTTTTATACTTGATAAGAATTTAACGCCATCGTTGTCTACGGGGGTACATCCAAAATCTATACCTATTTCATCACAATAATTTTTAAAAATCAATAATTGCTTTTCGTCGTTTGTAAATGCATTAATTTGATCTCTTATATTGGTTAATCCAAGCTCTTTATCTTCCCATTTATCAACATTTTCTAGTTTAACACTACCGGAATCCAATTCATCTAAATAGTCATTTGTAAATAAATTATCTTTTGTAAAATATTGAAATTTTACAGCATCTGCGCCACAATCTTTTGCAGCTTTTATCATTTTTATGCCCACATCAGTATCCCCATTATGATTACATCCTATTTCGGCTATTATATACGGCCTATTTAGTTCTTTTATTATCATATTATATTCCCAACTCTCTTTTTGTTTTAATATTTTCCCACCAACAAAACTTACTTGTATCAAATTTTGTATTAACCAAATTAATGTACTCGCTAATTCCGATATTTTGAATATACCTCTTTAGCTCAACCATATCGTAATATAAATTCGCAAATATTTCATGATATCCAATTAAGGCATAATAATGTGCCAATTTTACATCTATTCCCTTATATAGTTTTTCCTCATTTAGTTTAAAATCGAATCCTACAAATGAATTTTTATGTTGTCTGTAATTTGCATATGTATTATATAGCGCAACCCCTTTGCAGCCACTTAATAAAACCATCGTGGCAATATACCAATCAAGCGCCTTGATTTCTTTTGGAAATTTTAAATTACTATAATTAAACCGATTTAAATTAAGAGCAATACTTCCAAGACCTATAAAATTAAATTCCAAAATATCTTTATAACTAACGACTTCTTTAGGTATATCTCTTGTTGCAAAAAAACTTGCTTTGCTAGCCTTTTTTAAATTATGATCCACAACATAAAAATCATTAAAAGCAAATGCATATCCATTAATATTTTTCACAATCTCTTCAACTCTATTAATGGCAACATTTTCGTCAAAATCAGAAAGAACTAAAATATCAAAATTTAACTCGTATGCTAAATCAATTTGTTTTTTTCTTAGCTCTATTGGAGTATGTTCCCTAAATTTTCGAATAAATACATCTTTGCCGCCAGTATTATACTCAGAAAGATATGTCTCAACCTTTTCAGGCTCTACATTATCTAAAATTAAAAGCAGGTCAAAGGTTTGATTTGTTTGATTAAATACAGACGCCAAATAATCTTTTATAAATAAATCAAAATCATCACAGGGATATACAACTGTGCTATATAAAATTCTATTCATTGTATCTCTTTTAAGAGCACAAAACTTTCTGCATATTCACATCCGGCAGCAGCCCCTCTTAAAGTCGCCAAAGATCTCAAATTTCTTTCACTTCTTGGAAAAGGATGCTCCGCGACTTCGCTTTTAAATTTTTTCATAATTTCTATTTTTTTTTCAAAGTATTTAGTAATATCTACAAATACATTCGGGATAAAACCATCTTCCTTGGTGCTAGGGGCAAATTCGGTTTCGCTTAAAGTCTCCATCATATATATTTTTTTAATAAATGGATACCTGAAGGACTTTGTACAACTATAGGCCGCTTCAAATATTTTCCTATGATCACTATGTACGTCACTTTTAAACGGAAGATATATCACACTAGGCTTAACATCACAAATGATACTTGATATTTTATGAATTAGTTCACTTATGGAGTACTCATCGACTCTCATTGTTTTTAAATCAAGATTATAAATCGTTTCAAAACCATAAAGCTGCCCAACGATTTTTATTTCATCTTGTCTTGTTTCATAATAATTATGGGTTTTATCAATATCCGTACAAATAAGCCAATATATCTCATCGCCATCAGCCTTGTGTTTGAGTAATGTTCCGCCACAACCCAACGTTTCATCATCTGGATGAACAGCCACTATTAAGACTTTATTACCCATTAAAACACATCCGACATTAAAAGATCTTTTTTGAATACTATATTACTCAAAGAATCATCCAAGATTTTATATCCAAAACAATATTCGCTCCCGTGGTTTGCTGGTGAACAAATTTTAGTATCAATTAGGATATTATATCTTTTATCTTTATCCAACTGCACAAAATCACCATCAGCAAACACCACATCACATTCATCATTAAATTTTTTAAGTATATTCTTGCCATTATAAAAATAATTTTGCGACGGTTTAGACAAACGCCATTCTAAATTTTTCTTATCCTCTATATCGAAATAAGCAAGATTATCTTTTTTGTGATTTAAATTCATAAGTTGTCCATAATCCAAATTCGCTATGCATAGATTTTCATCAAGTACCCATCCTAGCCTCTTTTTAAATCCAGGGGCAGACTTCTTATTTGGAAAGCCATAAACCAGCTTATAGCCAAGCTCATGTGCCCTAGTATATACTTCGCTGGATTGATCTATAAAAACGCTATACTTTCTATAAGACACATCAACCATAGTTGTCATTGACAACATGGCTTTAATTTGTTCATTTTTGTATTTAAAAGCAGTTGGGATAACAGCATAATGCCCAACCAACCTTTCTTTATCAAAATACAAAGAAACAAGGGGATTGCCATTGGGATTATCTATATATGCCCACCTCCAAAGCCCCTCATCCATCTCCCTATCAAAACTACTTTTAAAAAGTGTAAAAATTTGCTCCTTAAATTTTAAAAGTTCATTTTTATCGTTTATTAAAATTTTTCTAAACCTCATAGGAATATAAATTTCAGCTTCACCATCAGTAACTATATTGTCATCAACAGCACATACTGTTTTAAATTTTACTCTTCTGCTATTTAAGTCTATATTTACAACTTCAATACTAGCAACAACTGTATCATTTATATATACTGGCTTTTTAAAATTTAACGATTGGTGAGTATATACACACCCTTCTCCAGGAATTTTGGTGCCAAAAATAGCCGAAAAAAAAGAAGCAGTAAACATGCCGTGCGCTATTCTATTTTTAAATCTCGACTGTCTAGCGTAGTTTTCATCTAAATGCACTGGGTTTCTATCCCCGCTAATACCTGCGAACGCTTTGATGTCGGCATCTGTAATAGTTTGAGAATAGCTAGCTTTCATACCGATTTTAATCTCTTCAATTGGGATTGAATTTAAAAAAATAGACACTTAGCCTCTCCTCTCAATATTCTACTTTGCAAATTTAATGACTGGACTTTCAATATAACCCCTCCAGTTCCAATGCTTTTTGTTATAAGCAGACCAAATATTTCTACAAATTTTAATGATCTATTTGGTAAACAATAACGCTAGTTGCAATATATACCATGCGTTTCATGAAATTCTCATCACATTTAACAAATAGATAAAAGTTGCATCACTTCCAAACAAAATCATATATAATTTTATTACTGAATTATTGCTGTATAAATCTTTTTACCATCATGTTACTCAGCAGGCTTTTCATTACACTAGCACCTCCTCCTATTATACAATTTTCACCTATTTCGATATTCTCTTTACTTATTGCATTACTTCCAAAAAACGTATTTTCCTTTACCACTACTCCGCCGTTTATCACGCTTGCAGTCGAAATATGGCAATTATCCCCTATAATACTATCATGCTCTATTAGTGCTTTTGTATTAATTATGCAATTTTTTCCTACTTCAACATTTGAATTTATAAGCGCATGGTGAAAAACTACACTCCCTTCCCCTATCTTAGAATATCTTGATACATAAGCTAGGGGAGATATGATAGTGGGCATATTAAAACCTATTTTTTTTGATTTCTCAAAAAGACTTACTCTTAAAGCATTTGATTTTATGTGACCAACAGAGATGACCGCATTTTTGCAAATTTTAAAAACTTCACTCAAGTCATTATCGCAACCGATAATTTGATAGCCTAAAACCCTTTTACCGATATTTTCTTTTGTGTCTATAATACCTATTATCTCGTATTTGTTTTCTTGTTCTACCACGTCTATCACGCTTTTGCAGTGACCGCCGCCGCCGATTAGAACTATCTTTTCTCTCATAGTATCACCGAACTTGGAATATTCACAACTCTTTGCTCTAAAAATTTTGCGTTTTCCAAATTTGCCTTCTGACAATTTCTATACATATCAAGCTCATTCATTAAGCGCCAAATCGGTCTTGTCATCACGCCGTTTTTATTTGAAAATTCCAAAAAATCATCTCTTTGCCTAACATCATCAAAAATAATGGTTTGCAGCCAGTAATTTGATTTCGCATTTTTTGGCTCTTCTATAAATTTTATATTTCTATTAGCAAAGAATTCTTTATATTTATCAGCCAAATCTCTTTTTGATACTAAAAATTTATCGAGTTGCTCAAGCTGAGCCACAAGCAAGGCAGCGTTTAAATTTGGAAGGCGATAGTTATACGCCGCTTCATCATGCACGTATTCGTAAGCGTGTGGTATTTTGGCAGTAGTGGTAATATGCTTTGCTCTTTTAGATAAATTTTCATCATCGGTTACTATTGCTCCGCCGCCTCCGCTCGTAACTATTTTATTGCCGTTAAAAGAAAAAGCTCCGACTTTTCCAAAAGTCCCGGTATGCTTACCTTTGTAATAACTGCCAAGACTCTCTGCTGCATCCTCCACCAATACTATATGCCACGCATCGCAAATTTCTTTTATTTCGTCTATTTTGCAAGGATGGCCGAAAGTGTGCATCGGAACGCAGGCTTTCACCTGTCTGCTCGTAGTCTTATTTATGCACTTATTATCTATGATTTCGCAATTTGCCTCTAGAAAATTTTTCAAAGCTTGCGGACTAAGCCCCATAGTATCCAAATCTACATCCACAAATACAGGCGTTGCACCTATGTAGGATATCGCATTGCAAGTTGCCACAAACGTAATCGGTTGAGTTATAACCTCGTCATCACTTTTTACGCCCACCAAGATCAAAGATATGTGAAGTGCAGACGTACCGTTTACGGTAGCCACGGCGTATTTGCTACCGACTATTTTTGCAAAATCCTTCTCAAATCTATCTACATACTGCCCTACGCTTGATACAAAAGTAGAGTCTATGCAGTCATTTAGGTATTTTTTTTCATTACCTATAAATCTAGGCTCGTGAAGCGGTATAAATTTATCGGTATTAAATATTTTTCTTATAAAGTCTATTATCTCTTGCATACTACATCTTTCCGTCTAGGTATTTACCGGTATCTTTGTATCCAAAGTCAGGGATTAGTTTAAAAAATTCTCTCACGATATCATCTTTTGTCCAAGACAAATTCTGCTTGTACTTTTTAATAGTTGATTCGAAGCTATTTAAAAGGTCTTCGTCGTATAGCGGGTCGTTTTTTATGATACCTATACTTTCAAATTTATCCATATCTAAAATTTCTTTATCGGTAAAAAACTCTTCAAAATCCTTCTCGCCGGTCGTGTCGCTAGCAGTAAATAAGCATGGATACTTACCTGTTTTAGGTAAAGTCTTGGCCAGCTCTCTCGCCTCGTCTTCATCCTTGCACAAATACGGCTCATATCCTAAATTTTCCAAATATTTAACGGCTATCTCTGAAAAAGTTATGAGATGCAAATTTTCGCTTAGCTTCGGAAAGAAAATATCTCTATTTTCGCCAAATATACAAGACATCAAACAAAGTTCTCCGCTTTCTTGCGGTGTTACGAAATATCTTTTCACATCATTTGGCGCTACAATGGGCTGGTTTTTTTCGATCCTTTTATTAAACCCATGAAGTAGCGAACCGTCACTAAAGGCTACGTTAGCAAATCTTGCCATAGAGACATCGATTTGTTTTGATTTTCTCATCACAAACATCTCCATAATTCTCTTGCTTGCGCCCATCATATTTACCGGATTTGCGGCCTTATCCGTACTTACGCAAAAATATTTTTTCGTACCGTTTTCTATTGCCTGCATTAACGTCTTATCGGTGTTGAAAATATTTGTTTCGCACATACGCATAAGAGTAAATGGATCTTTTTCGCTTCTTACATGCTTTAAGGCCGACAAATTTAATATATAATCATATTTCCCATCGGATTTTATAAAAGCGTCGTATTCATCGCTTCCGATATCAAGAGCAAATGTTTTAAAATCACCGTCTATATACCCAAAACTACTCCTAATATCTCTAACCAATTCAACCATGTTATTTTCGGAAATATCGACGATGTGAAGCTTTTTAGGATTTCTTTTAAATATTTCTTTTATTACAGCCTGGCCGATACTGCCGGCTCCGCCTATAACCAGGAAGGTAGAATTTGAAACTTTATTTAACAATTCATTTTCAAATTTTTTAATATCGGCATAGAAAAGCTCGTTTGTGCGCCCTATTAAATTTAAAATGCTCATTGCTTAAAAACTCCGCAAAAATCCAAAACTTCTTTTTCAATTTTTAGCCCTTTAAATTCCTTATGTCCGACTAAAAACACGATAATATCAGAAATTTCAATAGCCTTTTTGTAGTCAACGATCTCAAAATCTTTGTGAGTCTTAATGTTTGGCTCCACGGCAATCACGTCGACACCTTCCGCGATCAAGTATTTGGTTATATTTAGCGCAGGCGACTCTCGCAAATCGTCGATGTCTGGCTTAAAAGCAAGCCCCATGCATGCTACTTTTGGCTTTCTACTATTTTTTAATTCAAATTTCAAAGCGGCATTTTTTATCTTTTCTATAGCCCATTCGCTTTTGTGCGTATTTACTTGCCTGGCTGTTTTTATGAGCTTCGCATCATCGCCGCCCGCATAGACAATAAACCATGGATCGACGGCTATACAGTGCCCTCCCACACCGGCGCCCGGATTTAAAATATTAACTCGCGGATGACGATTTGCTAACCGTATGAGCTCCCAGACGTTAATGTCAAATTTGTCGCACAAAATACTAAGCTCGTTTGCAAATGCTATATTTACGTCGCGAAAAGAATTTTCCGTAAGCTTTGCCATCTCTGCAGTTTTCGCGTCGGTTTGTAAAATTTCTCCTTCTACAAATGTTTTATAAAACTCTGCCGTCTTATCCGCAGCCTCCTTGCTAAGGCCGCCCACGACCCTATCATTTTGCACAAGTTCTTTCATTATCTTGCCGGGCAAAACTCTTTCGGGGCAGTGAGCTATATAAATTTTACTCGTATCTACGCCGTTTTCTTTGAGGATTTTTTCCACCATCTCCGTCGTACCCACAGGAGATGTGGATTCTAAAATTACTATATTTTCATTTTTTACGTACGGCGCTATTGATGCCGTAGCGCTTGAAACATAATCCAAATTTGGCACAAAACCATCACGAAACGGAGTCGGAACGGCTATGATAAAAATATCGGCAAAATCGGGCTTTATGTCCGCTCTTAAATTTCCGCTATTTATAGCGCCTTTTACAAAAACGTCAAGCTCGGGTTCAACTATATGTATCTTGCCTTGATTTATCGTGTCTACGGTGCTTTTTACGACATCCACTCCGTGCACTTTGTAGCCTTTATTTGCTAAAAGCGCAGCCGTCGGCAGGCCGATGTATCCAAGTCCGATCACGCAAACTTTTTGCCTCATTATCGCTCCGATCTTAAATTTTTTATAAATTCTACTATTTTAGCGCATGCATCTCCATCTCCATACGGACTTCGCGCCTTAGACATTTCTTGGTAAATTATACCATTATCAAGCAAAATTTGAGCTTGCGATACTATATTTTCCTTATCAACGCCAACGAGCCTAACCGAGCCGGCCTCGATAGCTTCAGGCCTTTCGGTAGTATTTCTCATTACAAGCACGGGTTTGCCTAGACTAGGCGCCTCCTCTTGTATGCCGCCGCTATCAGTGATGATAAAATATGATTTACTCATCAAATAGACAAACTCATCGTACTCAAGCGGCGAAATGAGATAGACATTTTTTATATTTGATAAAATATTTTTTACAGGCTCTTGCACGTTTGGATTAAGATGCACGGGATAAACTATATCAACGTCCGGATTTTTAGCAGCTAAAGATTTTAAGGCTTCGCAGATATTTATAAAGCCAGCGCCAAAATTTTCTCTCCTATGTCCGGTTACGAGTATGATTTTTCTATCAAAATCTAAGTTAAATTTTGAGTTAAGAGAGGCTAAAATTTTATCTTTTAGATTTACGTTTTGCTCGATAGTTTTAAGCAGTAAAAACAAAGCATCGATGACGGTGTTTCCTGTTACTACGATATTTTTTGGGCTCTTATTTTCTTTTATAAGATTTTCTTTTGATAAATTTGTAGGAGCAAAGTGATAGTTTGCGATTATGCCGACTAGTTGCCTATTTATCTCCTCCGGAAACGGCGAATAAATATCTCCGGTCCTTAGCCCGGCCTCAACGTGAGCCACCTTAATCTGCTTATAAAAAGCAGCCAAAGACGTAATGCTAGCAGTCGTAGTATCTCCGTGCACAAAGACTATATTGGGCTTAAAATTATCTAAAACATCTCGCATTTTTAGCAAAATCCTAGACGTCAGATCGTACAGATCCTGCCCCGCTTGCATAATATCCAAATCATAATCAGGCACTATCTCAAATATCTCTAACACCTGATCAAGCATTTGTCTATGCTGAGCCGTAACACAGACCTTAACGTCAAATTCCTGACATTTTTTAAACTCTTTTACTAAAGGAGCCATTTTGATAGCTTCTGGACGAGTACCGAAAACGATAAGTATTTTTTTCATAGTATCCAAAGAATAACCAATCCTATAATTGAAGTTTCAAAAGCAAACATATTATTCTATAGCCAAGACCCAAATTGTTTTGCTAAAAATTTGGATATTTTATAAAAAATTCAATTAAATACGAATTAGTCTCAAATAATTTTTGATTTATGAATTTTGTGCGAGATTTGGCTAGAAAGTAAGAAATTTAGAAGAAAACCTGCGGAAAGCCGAAGCCCTCCGCAGATAAAGGCGTATTACATCATTCCGCCCATACCGCCCATGCCGCCCATATCAGGCATCGCAGGCATCGGTTTATCCTCTTTTAGCTCGCTTATGGTAGCTTCCGTGGTTAGAAGCAGGCTCGCCACGCTAACCGCGTTTTGTAGAGCCACGCGCTCGACCTTGACCGGGTCGATGATGCCGGCTTTAAACATATCCACATACTCGCCCGTAGCCGCGTTGAAGCCGTAGTTATCATCTTTGCTCACGCTTACGGAGTTTGCTACTACGCCCGCGTCAAATCCCGCATTTTCAGCGATCTGGCGTAGCGGAGCGGTTAGGGCACGTCTTACGATATCTGCGCCGATAGCTTCGTCGCCGCTTAGTTGTAGATCCACTTTTGCGCTCGCTTTGATAAACGCAGCGCCGCCGCCGATCACGATGCCCTCCTCTACGGCCGCTTTAGTCGCGCTTAGAGCGTCGTCCACGCGGTCTTTTTTCTCTTTCATCTCAGTCTCGGTAGCAGCGCCCACCTTGATAACCGCTACGCCGCCGCTTAGCTTAGCTAGGCGTTCTTGTAGTTTTTCTTTATCGTAGTCGCTAGTAGTTTCCGCGATTTGAGCTTTTATCTGGATGATTCTAGCGTCGATTGCCGATTTCTCGCCTGCACCGTTTACGATAGTCGTATTATCCTTGTCGATGATGACGCTTGAAGCTTGACCCAGGTCGCTTAGAGTCGCGCTTTCTAGCGTTCTTCCTAGCTCTTCGCTCACTACTTCGCCGCCTGTTAATATCGCGATATCCTCAAGCATCGCTTTTCTGCGGTCGCCAAAGCCTGGAGCCTTAACCGCAGAGATGTTTAGTACGCCGCGAAGCTTGTTTACTACTAACGTTGCAAGCGCCTCGCCCTCGATATCTTCAGCGATGATTAGTAGCGGTTTGCCTGTTTTTTGAATCTGCTCGAGCACAGGTAGTAGGTCTTTTAAATTTGTAATCTTCTTGTCAAATAGCAATATGAACGGATTGCTTAGCTCGACCTGCATCTTTTCGGCGTTTGTGATGAAGTACGGGCTTAGATATCCGCGGTCAAACTGCATACCCTCGACCACGTTTAGCTCGTCGTGGATAGATTTTGCTTCCTCGACGGTAATGACGCCGTCTTTGCCGACTTTTTCCATCGCGTCAGCGATCAGTCCGCCGATAGCAGAGTCAGAATTTGCCGAGATAGTGGCTACTTGCGCGATCTCTTTTTTATCGGTTACTTTGCGCGATAGGCTTTTTAGCTCGGCGATTATAGCTGCGGCTTGCTTATCCATACCGCGTTTTACCTCGACCGGATTTGCGCCTGCGGTGATATTTCTTAAGCCCTCTTTAAAGATAGAGTGCGCCAAAACCGTAGCTGTAGTCGTACCGTCGCCAGCCTCGTCGTTTGTTTTGCTAGCGACCTCTTTTACTAGGCCTGCGCCCATGTTTTCTAGAGCGTCTTTTAGCTCGACCTCTTTAGCTACGCTCACGCCGTCTTTGGTGATCGCAGGAGCGCCGAAGCTCTTTTGCACTAGCACGTTTCTGCCGCGAGGCCCCATCGTTACTTTTACCGCGTCGTTTAATTTTCTAACGCCTTCATATAGTCTATTTCTAGCCTCGTCTGAAAAAAATATCTCTTTTGCCATCTTTTTCCCTTTAAATTTAGATTATTTTAAAACGCCCAAAACATCTTCGATTTTTAGAACCAAATATGTTTTACCATCAAGCACGACCTCGGTGCCGCCGTATTTTGCGAAAACTACGCTATCGCCCACACTCACGCCTTCTACCTCGCTTGATACCGCCAAAACCTTGCCGCTTAAAGGTTTTTCTTTTGCATTATCGGGTATAATGATGCCCGAAGCGGTCGTTTTGACGTCCTCAAGACGCTCGACTAAGACTCGTTTGCCTAACGGTTGAAAATTCATGATTCATCCTTTATGGTTTGATTTTTACTTTTTTAGCACTCTTTTGTTCTGAGTGATGAAATTATAGTCAAATTTTTAGAATTTGTCAATGATTTAGCTAAAATTCTTAACAAGTCTTAGTATAATCGGCTCAAGTTTCATAATAAAATTAAACTAAATCTAAAAGGATAGACGATGAAAATTTTAGGCGCTCTGCTCGGACTGGTTTTTGCTTTGCTTATCGCGGTTTACGTTGCGGCCTTTACGGATTTTGGTAACGGTTTAGTTAAGCCGTATGCCCAAAATTTGATCAAAGAAAAAAGTGGATTTGACGTCAAATTTGACAAATTTCAGATCCGTCCGACGAGCGTAGATATCGTAGCTAACGTAAACGGCGAGATCGTAGCTAACGTAAACGGCGGGCTTTCGATTTTCTCGCAAAGCCTCGACCTAAAATACGACGTCGCCGTTAGCGATCTAAAAAGCCTGGGCGTCAAGCTAAACGAAGCTATGAAAATCTCGGGCATCGCAAAGGGCAAATTTAGCGATTTCACCGCTAGCGGAGTAGGCCAAATGCTAGGCTCAAACGTAAGCTTCGACGCAAATTTAAAGGACTACAAGCCGCTTTCTTTAAAGCTCGACGCTAAAAATTTACAGGTCGAAAAAGCTCTAGCGCTAGCCGGCCAGCCTATCTACGCGCACGGTAAGATCTCCGCCGTAGCAAATATAGTAGAAAGCGGCGGCAAGCCAAACGGCACCGCAAATATCGATATCTTGGACATCAAAACAGATAACGCGCTAATCGCAAAGGATTTTAACATCACCCTGCCGTCAAATTTCGCCGCAAACGGCAAAATCGTAGCCGATGTTAAAGACGGTATCGTAAACGCCAAAAGCGCGGTGATCACGCCGCTAGCGACGATCGGCAGCGACAAGACGATCTACGATCCAAACTCAAAAACCCTAAGCAGCGACGTCAAACTCATCGTGGACGATCTGGCTAAATTTGAGCCCGTCGTGGGGCAAAAGCTTAGCGGCGCGTTTAAAGCAAACGGCAACATCATCGCCACCGCCGGCGAGCTAAAAAACTTCGATGTCAAGATCGAGGGATTCGGCGGTAACGTCGATGCGGTGCTAAACGGCGGCAAACTCATAGCCAAAATCAGCTCGCTAAAGCTTGACGAACTAGTTAAAATCGCCGCTTTCCCGGCATTTGTCGGCGGAACGATCAGCGGCGAAGCGGTGCTAAACGACGTGCACAACACGCAAAATATCTCGGGCTCGGTCAAGCTCGCCACTAAAAACGCGCGGCTAAATCCGGCCGAGCTAAAACAGGTCGCAAAGGAGATAAATTTAAGCAAACCTCTAGCCTTTGAACTAAACGCAAACGCCGACGTGGCGAGCTCGAAAGCTAAATTTAACGCCTCGCTAAACTCCGAACTTTTAAAACTAAAGAGTCTAAGCGGCGTTTACAGACTGGACGACAAAAACGCGGACGTCAAATTTGACGCGGGCATCGACGATCTGGGCAAATTTGAAGAGCTAATCGGCAAAAAACTATCGGGCAAAGTGGACGTCAAAGGCGCGGCAAAACTCGCAAAGGGCGCGCTTAGCGAGCTAGATCTAAACGCAAACGCGCTAGGCGGCAAGATAGATGCGATCCTCAAAAACGAAAAACTTACGGCAAATTTAAGCGCGCTTTCGCTCAAAGACGCATTTACGCTGGCTGCGCTGCCAAACTACGCCGACGCCGTGATCGACGGATCCGTAAATCTAAACGGACTGGATCCGAAAAATCTCAGCGGTACGGCTAAATTTAACGTCAAAAACGGTATCGTAAACAGCGCCGTCGTAGCAAAGGAGCTGGATAAACGCTTCCCAAGCGGCACGAAATTCGACGCCAATGCAGACGTCGCCATAAACGGCGGCAAGGCTAAATTTGACGCGGTAGCAAACCTTGTCTCAAACGCAAACAAGAGCCTAATCGCGCTAAAAAATCTAAAAGGCGACTACGAGCTTGAAAGCGGTTCGGCGAAAGCGGACTTTGAGCTTAGCATAAGAGAGCTAAAAGAGATCGAGTTTTTGGTCGGACGACCTCTTTATGGACCTTTGCTAGTTATCGGCGACGCGACAAAAACGGGCGAAAAGCTAAGCGCGAACGTAAATTCGCGTCTCTTTAACGGCGATCTTAAAGCAGTCTTAAAAGACGATATCCTAAACGCAAATTTAAAAAGCTTCACCGCAAAAGGCCTCACCGACTTTTTGGGTCTCTCGCACGTCTACGACGGCACCGGCGATATGACGATGGACTACAACCTCGTCTCGCAAAAAGGTAAATTTGACGTCATTGTTGACGAAGGCAGGCTCGTAAAGACCGATTTTACCGAGCAGGTAAGGACCTTCACGGGACGCGACATCACGAGCGAAATCTATAAAAACAGCAGAATAAAAGGCACGATAAACAAAAACCTCATCGATTTTAACGCCGATATGAACGCAACTAGAAGCCACGTTTCGGTAACCGGCGGCAAATACGACATGGCGACCAAGGCCGTAAACGTGCCGATCAAGATGAACTACGAAAAAACCGACATCGACATCACCGTCACGGGTACCAGCGACAACCCGAAATACACGATCGGCTCGGACTACCTAAAGGGCAAGGCGATCAAAGAGCTGGATAGATTTTTGGATAAGAAATTCGGCAAAGACAACGAAAACGGCACCACGGGCGATGCAAAAAAAGACGCCAAAAAAGATGCGATAAAAGGGCTTATAAAGGGGCTATTTTAGGTAAATTTGAGCTAAGCGCGGCGGTAAATTTGACGCCGAATTTGAGCAAAATAAGTTCGCAAATTTAAAGCCAGAACCCGTTTGCTCGGCGCGTCAAATTTGGGCTACTCAGCCAAATTTGACCGCTCGGCTCGGCGATCAAATTTACGATTTGCCGGGCGGTAAATTTGAAAGCCGCTTTGCGGTCGCCAAATTTGGACTTTGCTACTCAAATTTGCGGCTTGGATTTAGAGGCTGAAAAATTTAGCTTAACGTCAAATTTGACACACTATTTCGCAGTTAAATTTAAACTGCTCGGCGTTTAATCGGATCAAATTTGATTTTACCGAGCGAAACGGCGGCAAATTTAACCAAGACAGACTCAAGGAAATATTTAGCGGCAGATACGCGGTGTGCTTAAAAAGACGCCCGAGCAAAGCCAAAATAGTAAATTTTAAATGATAGAAGTTTTAGAAGCTGGCGCTGCGCAAAGCCGAAAGCCAAATCAACGCCCGCCCATGAATCAAAAACAACGGCAAGCAGAGCTCACTCGCCGCATTTACGCCCCCGCCAGACAATCAAAATCTAGCGAGGCGCGAGATCTTACTTCGCCTTTTTAACGAGTTCTCTAAATTTAACGCAGCCTTCCGTATATCCGTAATCGCAAGAGACCCCGTAAATATCCATCGCTTTTTTCATATCCTGTTCGCTCTTTTCGTATCCTTGCGCGAGCATATAGCAGCCTTGCGAGTCTTTGTGGTCGCAGGCTAGCGAGTAGTATTTGCGGACTTTTTGCGGGTCTTTCGCGCCGCCGTATTCGCCGCTGTGATGAGCAGCCGCCCTATAGCACGCCTCGCCGACTCCGCCCTCGCAGGCCTTTTCATATAGCGCCGCCGCCTTTTCGTAGTCTATCTGAGAGATTTGCCACAGTATGGTACCCTCGTACACCGCGGCTACGGCCGTGCAGCCGTCCATGTCGCCCATATCGCAGGCCTTTTTATATAGCGCAAAGGTCTTTTCGCCGCCGCCATCGTCGTCATGCGAGAGACCCTGCTCGCCCAAAAACGCCGCCATATAGCAACCCGCGGCATTTTTATCGTCGTTGCAAGATTTTTCAAACAGTCGCGCGCCGTTTTCGAAGTCCGATTTTTTTAGATAAATTTTCGTGGCTTGTTCAAAGTTTCCGCCAAAAGCCGCCGCCGCCAAGATCGCAGCTAAAATAATCTTTCTCAACGCATCCTCCTATTTGCTAAATTTTTTAGATTTGGCGCAGCCGCGACCAAGGCCGTTTTCGCAAGCAAGACCGTAATATTTCGCCGCTTCGGCGCTATTTTTAGGCGTTCCGTCGCCTGACTCGTAGATATCGGCCGCGTTGTAGCAGCCCTCGCCCTCTCTGGCCTCGCAGGCTAGTTTATAGTATTTTAGCGCATCGGCGAATTTCGAGGCGTTGTCGTGCTGTTTGGCTATCTTTAGGCAAGCTTCCCCGTCTTTGCTCTCGCATGCTTTTTCGTAAAATTCGGCTGATTTTTCCGTGTCGTCCTGCTCTACGACAAAATTATCATTTGACGGCGTAGAGTCATAAAAATCGCCCGCCATAGAGCAAGCTTTAGCGTAGCCAAGATCGCAAGCGCTTTTATAAAGCTCGAAAACTTCGCCGTTTATTCGCGCATACTCCTCATCGTCTTTTAGGTCGTATGTTTGATAGGCTTTTAGCTGCGCGGCTATGTAGCAACCTACGGCGTTTTTATCATCGCGGCACGATTTTTCGTAGAGTTTGGGTACGTTTTTATCGCCCATATCTTGTAGGTATTTTTTAGTAGCGATTTCAAAATTCGTCTGCGCGGCCGCCAATCCGGCTAAAATCAAAACGAGATAAATTTTCTTAAACATAGCGGCTCCTTATTTTTTGTTTTTGTAAAGTTTTCTAAAATCGGCGCAAGCTCCCCTAGAGCCATAGTCGCAAGCTAACCCGTAAAAATCCATCGCCTTCGTCTCGTCTTTTTTTACGCCCTCGCCACTTTCGTACATATCAGCTAGCGCGTGGCAGCCGCTCGCGTCCTCGTACTTGCATGCGGTTTCGTAAAATTTAGACGCTTTGGCTAAATTTTGCTCGGTGCCCCCGCTGTTGTAGTCGTAGTATCCGGCCACTCTCGCGCACGCGGCGCCCACTTTGCCCTCGCAAGCTTTTTCGTGAAATTTCATCGCTTTTTTATAGTCGGTTTCCTGCCCGGCCTGTCCGTTTTCGTAGATGTCGCCCAGAGATTTGCAACCGTCCATATCGCCAGCATCGCAAGCTTTTGAAAACTGCTCGAAGCCTTTTGCCTCGCTAGAGTTTTGCGAATAGGCGTTAATGTTTATAAAGCCCGCGGCATAGCAACCTACGATATTTTTCTCCTCGTAGCAAGACTTCTCAAAGAGCTTTAAGGCATTGTCGTAGTTGTTTTGAGCTAGCTCCGCGCTCGCCTCCTCGAAAGCAGGCACGGCGGCAAAAGCCGCGGACGCCAAAAAAGCGGCACAAACAATTTTCTTTAGCATTTGTTTTCCTTAAATTTGATTATTTTTCGCGAAATCTAAAATTTGGCGCAAACTATCTGCCCATCCTATCGAAAAACCACATAAAAGCAAACATTAGCCCCGTGGCCTTGGTTTTGGTTTCGTCGAACATAAACTCCCGCGCCCGCTCAAGCGGCACGTAAACAGGCTCGATACTTTCGCCGTCTATGCCGCCGCCCTCGCCGATTTTCATCGCGTCGTTTATCACGGCAAAAAACATCGTCTGCTTCGCTCCGCCAAACCCCAGCGCGCCGCGAGTGGATGTTATGCGCTCGACCTTGCTCACGGCAAAGCCCGTCTCCTCGGCGATCTCCTCGATGACGGTCTGCTCCTCGCTCTTGCCTTTATCCATCAGACCCGCGCAAAGCTCGTAGGTATAGCCCTCGTCGCCCTTTTGCGTTAAATTTAGGTCGCGTCCGTCTTGCAGGTTAAACCAAACGGCGGGGCGAAACTGCTTAACTAGCAAAAACGCGTCCTTATCCTCGTGATAAAGTAGCACCGAGACGCTGTCGTGAGCCTTGATACACTCCCATCTAACGGACTTTTCGCACAGATCAAACGAAATTTGATACGGTTTTACGTAGCGCGGGGAGGTTAAATTTTCTATTTTGATATTTTTTACAGAAGTATCCATTTTGCCAGTCCTAAAAAGCTAAAAAAGCCGACCGTGTCGGTGACGGTGGTAAGCAGCACAGCCGAGCCGACGGCGGGATCGATGTCAAATTTCTTTAAGGTTAGCGGTATCAAAGTACCGAAAAATCCGGCGAAAAACAAATTTATCAACATCGAAGCGCCGATAACGACGCCAAGCATCGGACGGTTAAACCACAAAGAAGCGATAACGCCCATCAAAAACGCAAAGGTTAGTCCGTTTATAAGCGCGATACCGACCTCGCGTTTTAGCGCATTTGCGGCGTTTTTAAACTCGATTTCTCCCAGAGTTAGTCGGCGCACGGTAACCGTAAGCGCCTGCGTGCCGGTGTTTCCGCCCATGGATGCGACGATAGGCATCAGTACCGCAAGCGCTACGTAGCTGGCTATCGTCTCGTCAAAAAGCCCGATGATAGATGAGCTGATTAGCGCCGTAAATAAATTTATAAGTAGCCAAACCGCTCTCGCGCGAGTGGCCTTAACCAGGCTCGTATCCTCCTCCTCGGCTTCGTCGTCGACGCCGGCTAGGTTATAAATTTGCTCCGTGGCGCTTTCTTTTATAAAGTCGTGGATATCGTCGGTGGTGATACGACCGAGCAAATAGCCCTTGCTATCGACGACCGCGATCGAGTTCATATCGTAGTTTTCGACCGTTTCTACGACCGTCTCGATAGGCTCGTTATCGACGGCTACATTGGGTTTATACTTATCCTCTTCGCTCTTTGAGATGATCTCTCTTAAGGTTTGGTTAAAGTCAAATAGTATCAGATCCTCAAGCGGCACCGCATGGAGTAAAACGCCCTTTTTATCGGTGATAAAAAGCTGCGAGACGTTTTCTAGCTTGCCCTCTTCTTTCTCGCGTCTTAGCCGCTCGACCGCCGTTTTTAGCTGCTCGTCGATATGCGCGCTAAAAAGCTCCGTCTGCATAAACGCGCCCGCCTCGCCCTCGTCGTAGCTGCGGATACGTAAAATCTCCTCCTGATCGTCCTTATCTAGGCCGTCAAAGAGCTCCTTAGCCTTTTGTTCGTCGATCTCCTCGATATACTCCAAAAGCTCGGCGGCGTCGTCGCTCTCTAGCTCTTCGATCGCCTCGATGATTTTGTCGCTGGGTATCTGCTCGATCACGTCCTTTAGCATGTGATCGGGCATCTCGATCGCTACGTCGCCCAGGATCTCGGGGTCGAGCTTTTCGAGGTATTCGCCAAAAAGCTCCTCGTCGTGCTTTTTGAGCGTTTTTAGGTGCTGAGCGAGGTCGGCGGGACTTAGTTCCTTATCGATCGTCTCGTTTAGGTGCGAGTCTAGCAGTTCTTTGGCTTCGTTTAATTGCTCGTTTTCTTCCATCATTTACTCTTTTTGTCGCTTGACTCGGCTGTTTTATCTTTTGATTTAGCCTTTTTATCGGCGGTCTCTTTTTGTTTTTTAGACTTATCTTTGCTGGCGTTTACGTCCTTTTTCTTTTTAGACTCGCTTTTTGCTTCTTGGCTTGGTTTGTCCTTTTTCTTGTCCGCCTGCTTTGGCTTGTCTTTGTTGTTTTTAGCGGACGAATTTGACTCGGATTTTTTCGTCTCTTTGATTGATTTTTTAGGCTCAGTCTTGCTTGATGCCTTGTTTGACGCTTTTGCGGAGGTTAAATTTGACTCCGGTTTTGCAGATTTTGCCGCGGCTAAATTTGCTGTTTCGTTCGCGTCCGTTTTTGCCTCAGAGGAGTTGCTTTCAGCTTTAGGCTGTGCGGTCAAATTTGACTCGGGCGCAGTTAAATTTGAGTCCGTCAAATTTGCGTCATCGCCGTTTAGAGGCTCGCTAGTTAAATTTACGTCCGCGGCATTTGGCTGCGCCGTTAAATTTAAATCATCGCTCTGCAAGGTTAAATTTACGTCGCTTTTTGGTTCTGCGATCGGGTGCTCCCAGTCCATCGCCGCGTCAAATCTATACTCTTTTTCAGGGATTCTATCCTTGCCAAGAGCCTTTTTTATCTCGGGCTCTAGCCGCTCTACGCGGTTTTTAAACTCTCTTTCTTCTTTTGAGAAAAATACGCTTTTAGCCACCTTTATCTCGGTTTCAGGATTTACCGCGGTGCCGTTTTTATATACGCCGAAGTGCAGGTGCGAGCCCGTACTCATGCCAGTGTTGCCCACATAGGCGATGAGCTGGCCTTGCTTAACCTTGACGCCGGTTTTTATACCTTTAGCAAAGCCGTTCGTGTGCGCATACAGCGTCTCGTAGGCGCCGGCGTGCTTTAGGATCACGACCTTGCCGTAGCCGCTTTTGGTACCGACGAATTTAACCGTGCCCTCGCCCGCAGCCTTTATCGGAGTGCCTTTAGGGGCGCCGTAGTCAACGCCCAAATGTGCCTTATAGCGCTTTAGTATCGGATGAAAGCGCTTGGGCGTAAACGGCGACGTGATGCGGGCGTTTGAAATAGGTCTAGTGAGCAGAAATTTATCGCTTTTTTTGCCGCTTTTGTCGTAGTATTTGTTTTGATGTCTATAAACCGTGTATCTTTTACCCCTGATCTCTATCGCCGCCCAGTCGATTTCAGGCATACCGAAAGTACGACCCAGTCTAATCTTTTGTTTGTAGCTCATCGCGAGCCTGTCGCCCTTTTTCAGCCTTTTAAACTCGCCGTCGCCGACCTCGCCTTTCATCGCTAGATAAAACCCATGCGCCAGCGCTACGCTGCCGGTAATTTCTATGATGTCTTGCGACGGGTTTGCGCTAACGGGCATACTAAGCACGCGGTCGTAGGTCTGATACGAGATCGGGGAGAGCTGAAATTTAAACCCGCCGTCGTCGTCTTTGTAAATTTGCGCTTGAAGCTCTTCGTTTACGGGGATCAGCACCTGGGATATCCCGCCCTTTTCGTCCTTTGAAATTTGATACGGGATGCCTTCCTTAATCTCGTCCAGGAACTCTTTATCCTCCGAGTCCAAATCATAATAAAGCTTTAGCGGGATGGAGTTTTTTTCTAAAAACGTCAAAAAGCTATCGCCCTTGGGCCAGCTAAGCTCCTGGACGGTAGATTGTATAGGCGCGGCGGCGAATAAATTTACCGCCAGCAGTAAAGCTAATGAAAATTTCTTCATAAAATCCCTTGATTTAAAAGCCGTATTTTACTCGAAAATTACTTACATTTTGCAAAACTAAGGCAGTTTCAGATATAATGAGCGCTAAAATTTCAAACTTTCAGGAGATAAATTTTGAAAAAATTTCTTTTATTTTTAGCGGCGGCTTGCCTCAGTTTTGCGGCGGAATTTTCAATGAGAGAGTACAAAACCCCGCTGATAAGCGTGGATGAGGGCGTAGGCACGATCATAGACAGCTCGGACATCGTCGTAGGCAGTAGCGGCGTCGTGATGCATAAATTTGAAGGCTCTCAAAGCTCAATCATCGCTCGCGCCGTCGTTACGGAAAAAGGCGGAGGCTTTGCGAAGGTGCGATTCGAGGTATTTGACACGTTAGCGCAAAAAGCCCTACCGATACCGGGAATTTTGCCTAAAGGCGGCGACGAGATCATCCTAAACTACCTATACAACCGCTCGCTCATCGTCGTACCGAACAAAGAAATTTACGCCGAAGTAACGAACGCGTTTAAAGATATCACCTTTATCCACCCAGATATCGTAGGATCGTATCTAAGCTACGAGTATAAACCAAACCCTAGCCGCGATGACTTTCGTAAAATGTGCTCCCAAAGCGCTGCGGGGCTTATTTTCATCGCTATGAACAACGAAGCGCTTTTTGCCGATTGCCAGAGTTTTGAGCCGCTAAAACGATTCCAAAGCGGCGCGGTCAAATACTACCAGCTGCCCTTCTACACTCGCGTCAAGGATATCGATACGGTATTTTGGAAATGGGGCTCAGAGCAAATCAGTGACTTTGACCGCCACTACAAAGCTCTTTTGAAAGAAAAATGATGCACGAAAAACACGCTAAATTTTTTGTAAATTTACTAGGCGCGGATAACGCCTACTTCGACGACGCGCACAGGATCGCCTACTGCTACGACGCGACTAGAAAGCGCCATTTGCCAGACGGCGTGCTTTTCCCTAGGGACGAACGCGACGTGAGCGAGATTTTAAAATACTGCAATGAAAATAAAATCATAATCGTACCTAGGGGTGCCGGTAGCGGCTTTACGGGAGGTGCGCTAGCGCACGAGGGCGGCGTGGTGCTTGCCTTTGAAAAACACATGAACAAAATCCTAGAAATCGACATGCAAAACATGGTCGCCGTCGTGCAACCGGGCTGTATAAATATAAATTTACAGCGCGAAGCCGAGAAGCTAGGCCTTTTCTACCCGCCAGATCCCGCTAGCCAGGAGTACTCGACGCTAGGCGGCAACGTGAGCGAAAATGCCGGCGGCATGCGCGCGGCAAAATACGGCATCACCAAAGACTACGTCATGGCGCTGCGAGCCGTGCTACCTAACGGCGAAGTAATCCGCGCGGGCAAACGCACGATAAAAGACGTCGCCGGATACAATATCGCAGGCATTTTAATCGCTAGCGAGGGCACGCTAGCGGTAATAACCGAGATCACGCTAAAACTCATCGCAAAGCCTAAATTTAGAAAAACCGCGATGGGAATTTTCCCTAGCGTAAACGCCGCGATGAACGCCGTTTATAAGACAATGGCAGCAGGCATGACGCCGGTAGCCATGGAGTTTTTAGACGCGCTTTGCATACGCGCGGTCGAGACCAAATTTAACAAAGGTCTACCGCAAGATGCGGGCGCCTTGCTCATCACCGATGTAGACGGCGACGTTTTAGACGGTCTAGAGCAGGATCTTGCCACGATCGAGCGAGTGTTTAGAGAAAACGGCGCTAGCGAATTTAGACGCGCCAAAGACGAGAGTGAGCGAAACGACATCTGGTTTGCCAGGCGTAACTGCTCGCAGGCGATAAATATCTACGGAAATTTAAAACTAAACGAGGACATCACAGTGCCGCGCTCAAAGCTACCAGAGTTGCTAGAGCGCATCGGCGGCGTCGCTGAAAAATACGGCGTACAGGTGCCGTGCTTTGGCCACACGGGCGATGGCAACGTACACACCAACGTCATGGTCGTAGACAAAACCGACCCGGCGCAGGTAGAGAGCGGACACAAGGCGATCGAGGAAATTTTTAAGATCGCGGTGGAGCTTGGCGGCACGCTTAGCGGCGAGCACGGCATCGGTATCAGCAAGGCCGAGTTTATGCCGCTTGCCTTTACGCCTGCTGAGATGGAGCTTTTTAGAAGTATCAAAAAGGCGTTTGACCCAAACAATATCCTAAACCCATTTAAGATGGGGCTGTAAATTTGGCGCAAGGCGTAGCTGATTTTTTAAAAATAGTCCTTGACGCCTTGGTGATTGTTTTTTTGGTTGTACTGCTTTTTAGGAAAAATGACAAAATATCTTTTCAGTATGTCGGTTGCGGAGACTTACTTATACGCCCCGATCCGTTTTTAAAGATAATGTACTTTTTAATGTTCTCATGTTGCGGTGCAATGTCGCTATTAGGCCGAGTGGCAGATGAAAATTTATTCGCCGACTATAATCTGCTGCTATTTCTTTACGATATGATACCTGTTTGCTTGTTGGCTTTCGCTTTTTATACCCTGATGCAAAAAGGCATAAGAGTCAAGCAAGACGGCATCTCAAAAGAGATAGGACTTTTAGGCTTTAAACGCGCCTATGAAGTTAAATTTGACGAAATGATTTATGATGTCGGAGTTGCCCCCAGGAACAATGAAAAAGTATTCAAAATAAAAAGCGAGAGCGGCGATACCAAATTTGGATTTGGGCTATTGTATGCGAGAAAAGACATGGATGATTTAGAAAAATTGATACGCAAAAATGTCAAATTTAAAAACCTTAAACCTCTAAGTAGCTAAATTTTAGGACGAAAATAGCCCGGCAAAAATACTAAAAATTACAGAGGCGGAAATCATCCGCCCCATTATTGCGCCTACGTTTTAAAATTTATACTCCAGCTTCACGCCGCCGCTTACGCCGTAGCTTCTATCGTTATCTAGCATTCCGCTAAGCTGATAAGAAACCGCAAAATTTTTGCTAAACTCCGTGCTTGCAGACAAATTTAGCCTATAGACCAGTTTGTTGTTGTCGAGCTTGTAGTCGACGTATTCATTTGAGTTATTAAGCGAAACATAAGATTTGTCGTCAGAGTTATAGACGTTTTGTTTTACTAAAAATTGAGCCGCAAATGCATTTTTGTCGCTATTTAACACATACTCGACGCCGACCCCCAAAGCTACGTTAAAGTCGTTTATGTCTTTTTGGCCGTATATGTCGTTTTTAAAACCCTTTACTCCGTTTGCGCCAAATTCTAGCGCAAGTACGGGCTTGATAGCCTGAGCGTATTCGCCGTTTGAGCCGAGCGAAATTTTATATTTATAGTAGTTACTCGAAAGGACGCCCGTGCTTCTTACGCTAGCCTTTTGTAAATCATTTAAGCTGCGCTTAGAGTTTACGAAGGCTAAATTTAGATTGCTCTGTATCTCGTGAGCGTCTCGCTCAAAAACTCCATACGCTCCAAAACTGTAAATTTTAGCATCGTCGCTCATGGCGCCAGAGTTAAATTTAGCCTTGCTCACGCCCGCGCTCGTGCCCAAAATAAATTCGTCGTAGCTCCTGTCGTAGCCGATATTAGTACCGTAAAATTTTAAATCTCCGCCGCTATCTTTATCTTTAAAGTACGCTCCGTTTACGTTCGCCCAGAAGTTATTTCTCAGCCTATCAGCTTCAGCCGCCTCATAAGCCATCGCAGCAGTCGGTTTAAAGTCGCTCTCAAGCCCGGCTAGACTAAACTGAGAGATATCGGCCTTTGCCCTTAATTGCATAATTCGCGACAATCTTGAGTTGATTAGCTCGTTGTTGTTCTGTAGAGCCTTAACGCTGATTTTTAAAGATGAAGCCGAAATTTCCCCCATATCGGATTCCGCTTTTAGCGCCATGCGTTTTATCGTTTCCATATCGCCGCTTTGAACGGCATTTTCGTATTCAGGCGTATTTTTTAGCATATTTAGGATCTTGTTTTGTCTTTCGCTAAACTCTGCTATTTTTAAGCCATGCTCCACTCCTGGCGATACCTGCGGATTTGGGGCCTGCCGGTCGCTCAAGCTCATCAGAATTTTACCATCTTTTATAGTATAGGTCGTAAAAAGATTATTGATCTTTTGTTCCATATTAAATATCGCGCCCTTATTTACGATATTTGTAGCGCTTACTAGCGTATAGGTTTTATCGGCCGTCATTTGTCCTTTTAAAGCAGCCGTAAAGTCGATATTAAATTTCATCCCCGCGCCAAGCGTCAAAACCTTTTTAAAGTCCAAAATCGGCTCGTTTGCGTTGCCGAAATCTTTAATATTTAAATTTTTCGTTACGGTCGTATCGGGGTCAAAGGTTAGTTTATTTGCTCCGCTAACCTCTAAATCTTCTATTTCTAATTTACCGCTTCCAGCCGCTATGCTACGATTAGGAGCCGTATTTTTGCCGTTTACCACAAGCTCTCTTAGCTTTGTAGTCGTGCCGCCTACTTTTAGCATGCTGTCGCTATCCATGACGATTTTATTTTTAAAGCTTACGTCTTTAACTAACAAATTTCCTTTTTCTACGTTTTGGCGGTATTTTAACCCGTCGTCATAGGTGTTTGAGCCGTCAAATTTATCTATATAGTGAGCCAAATCGCCGCTTAAATTTATAACCGAGTTTGCAGCCTTTATTTCGCCGTTTACGTTAGCTTCCTTACCTATCGTAAGCTCTGATGAGTTTAGGTTTATGCCCTCTTTTGCGTTAAATTCTCTTTTGTCCCAATCAGGCTGAGACAGCGTCGACGGACGAGTTAGATCCATATACTCGGGCAAAGTTAGGCCTGCGGCGGCTATTTTATCCTTTACTGCCTGCGTTAAGACGCTAGCATCTGCCGTAGCATGAGTGGTCGGGTGCCCTTGCAAAGTAACTTTGGCGTTGTTTAGAGTCAGGCTTCCGTCTATATCAAAACCGCCGTCAAATACAAGCTCTCGTCCTTGTCCATCGTGTTTTATGTCTATATTTTTATCTACGCTCGCATGAAATATCGTATCTTTGCCGTTTTCGCCGCTCACGGTAAGCGTCGATCTTTGCGTGTCCAAGTTGGTTATTTTGGCGGCGTTTGAGTTGGCCGAAACATTACTAAAGGTTTGATTAAATCCATTTAGATCAAGTTTTCCGCCGCCGTTTCCAAAGAAAATTTTATTATTTAAGTTATCGTCCGCGCCAAGCCTCAACAAGCCCCTGCCGCTCGTTACGTAAATATTTTCAAAAGCGTTTGCCGTCTTTAGCTCTACGATGCCGTCGCCCAGCCTCAGGCCCTTATTGCCGCTAGAATTTACGACTAGGCTTCCTTTGCCGATTTTATGGATACTGGTATCCGAGGCGACGTTTAAATTTAGACTTGCTCCGCTAGCAACGTCAAAGCCTGCAAGTTTTTTAATCTTACCGCTACCGCCGATCGCGACGTCCCCATTTTTGACCACTATTCCGCCGTGCCCTAGATCTAAGTCCGAATTTAGCGTTATGTCGCTTGTAGCGGTTAATATATTGTCTTTGTTTTGCACGAGCTGCGCATCCGTAACACTTGATCCAGCCACGGCGTTTTCATAGTCTTTTTTGTAGTCGTTAAAGTCAGTCATCGTTACGATTGAAGCGCTATTGCTATTATCAGCCACTACAGATAAAACTCCCACTAAAACCCATTTTTGCGCCACCGTATCGTAAACGAAAAATCCCGAACCGCTATCGCCCGGCAAAAGTCTGTTTCTAAAACCCTTATCAGAGGTCATAAACATATAAACGCCTGGCCTATTTATGCTTGAGAGTCGCGTTTTATAATTTGCCGAATAATTCACGCTTATTTCATTTACGCTTCCGCCCAATGCCTGATTAACGATACCTTGGTCTTCAAATTCTCTTGCGCTTACGACGGTATCATATCCATCCGAATCAGTTTTGAGTTTTTCTAACCCAAGCGCTCCGGTGCCTGCCTGATAGGCAAGGACGTTATCGCCTCTAGCCCCGCCGCTATTTTTTATATCTTTTATGTAGTCTTCTATCTTTTTTGCATTGGCTTCATCTTTGGTTCTATCAGCGCCTGAAATGTCCAAATTTGGCACGTCCAGCGGATCGATTTGCCCCTCTACGATATATTTTGTAGTTCGCATATAGGTAGTGTCAGAGTTGTATAGTTTTTCTGTAGAAGTTGCCGTGTGCGATGTCAGATACTCGTATTTCGTGTTGCCAAACCACCCTCTATTTTCATTAAAATTACTAGCCGCAGCAGCTCCTAACGTATGATTTGCCGTTACTACGAAATTTCGCCCAAGAGCGGTAAAATTTCCTTTATTATTTCTAGCGCCGCTATTTGGGATTTTATCAAACGTAAATTTGTCGCCGTTTCTTTGCGTAAACTCTAGCGGTGCATCTTGTGGAGCAAAAACGCCCTTATTTTGTGCAAAATCAAGATAATCCCTATAATAATTCGTTCCTATGTCCATAACCTGCGAGTTGGCACAGGTGCACAAAATGCTAGCTAAAACAATCGAAATACCAAATCTATTATCCACAATTAACCTCCAAATTATTTACTTTATTTAAAATTCATAATAATATTATAAATACAATTTAACAAATCTCTAATAAATTTTGAAGGCGCATTATATATATTTTTTAATTTTTTGCAACCCTTAGCAAAATATTCTTTACTTTAAAATCTTTAATTGTAAAATACCTCAAATTTAAGGATCCAAAATGAACTCGCAAAAATTTGAAAAGATAAAACAAACGCTTAAAATTTGGCTCACGGCGATGCTAAAAATCAAGGACAAGCAGCTACTGCACTACGCATCAAGCCTGAGTTTTCACACGATGCTCTCCATCATCCCCGTGCTGCTCATCTCGCTCTCGCTTTTTACGCAGATGCCAAGCTTTAGCGTCTATTACGCCAAAATCAAGGAATTTATATTCGCCCAGCTACTACCCTCAAACCAAGACGCGATATCAAACTACATCGAGACCTTTTTACAAAACAGCTCGAGCCTTGGCATCCTCGGCCTTGGCGCCATCATCTTTACTTCGATCATGTTTTTTGCCGATTATGAATACGTCATCAACCGCATCATGCACACGCAAAGCCGCAAATTTTGGAACTCGCTAAGTGCCTATTGGACACTCATTACGCTGGCTCCCTTAGGGCTTGGGCTTAGTTTTTATCTCTCAAATTTATTTCAAGATATGCTAAACTCCAGCACCTACACGAAGTGGATAAATTTTCTCAGCATATTTCCGTACCTCATCATTTGGGCGATATTTTGCGTGACGTATCTCATCTCGATAAACCGCCAAATCGCCCTAAAAAACGCGCTTTTTAGCTCGTTCGTAGCCTCGCTCATCTGGTATCTTGGCAAAAATATCTTCGTCTTCTACGCCGCAAACAACAAAACCTATCTTAGCATCTACGGTTCGTTTTCCGTAGTGCTGCTCTTTTTCGTGTGGATTTACGTGTCGTGGATCATATTTCTTTACGGCGTAAAGCTGTGCGCGTATCTGGAAAAAGCGGGCGAGAGCGACAAAGAAGCTTAAAAAAGCGCGGCAAAGCAGAGTAAATTTAGCGGCACGATAACGGCGGCCAAAATTTTGCTTTTGACGCTTGCTAAGCTCAGCGCGTTGTAAAGCAAAAATAGCCAAAACGGCACGTTCAAATTTACCCCCTTTGCGCGCCATGAGAGGAATTCGAGCAAATACTCGTCAAGCGCCCCGCCAGCGCCAAACGCGTGCAAAAGCGCGCTAATCGGATAAAATAAGCTAAAAAGCGGCGTGAGCGGTAAGACGGCTAGCTGCTGGGCGCTAACGAGCGGGAAAAAGTAAAGCACGGGCAAAATCATCGCCGAAAATACCCAAAAATTTAGCAAGATAGCGTTGCTTAAATTTGAAAATCGCTCGCCGAAGTGCCGCAAATACAGATAAATATAAAACACACCCATACACGAAAAATAAAATCCGATGCTAAAAAGTAGACTCGGCATCAGCGCCACGGCAGCGCAAATCACGACGAAAAGTAGCTCAAAGCTAACGACGCGCACGTTTCTAGCGAGCAAAAACAGAGCTAGTAATCCCATCAAAAACGCTCGCAAAAAGGACGGCACGAAACCGATCAAGGCAAGATAGCAAAACAAAACCGCAAAAATCGCGGCCGAGAGGTCAAATTTAGCGTTTCGATACGGAAAATAGCGCGCCTGAAAATAGCGGTAAATCGGGCGCAAAATAAAATATAACGCCCCAAAAATCAGTCCCAGATGATAACCCGAGATCGCGATGAGGTGCGCTACGCCGTAGAAATTTACGTCTTGGCGCAGCTCCTTGCCCACGGGCGCGGCCAAAAACAGCGCGGTAAAAAGCTCTGCCATTTTTTCGCTTTCGTGCTGCTCGGCAATAAACTCGAAAATTTTATCGTAAATTCGTTCCTTGCTCGCGGCGTACCTAAGTTCGGCTACGCCGTAGCTAGGCATATAAAACGAGCCGCTTAGGTACTCTTTAAATTTGACGTTTTTGTTTTCAACGCCGATTAAAATTTGCTCGCTCGCTCCCGCGTCAAAGTCCGCCCGCGTCGTCGTGTAGAAGCTAAAATCATTGGTTTTTAGCTTCAAAACGCGGTAAATTTTACCTTTTTCGTTCGTTTTTTCGTAGTTTTGTAAAATTTTGGCTTGCAGGATAACGCCGTTTTGGGCTTTAAATCCCCAAAATTTATAGTAGCTAAAGCCCAAATTTAGCGCCAAAACGAGCGCGCACGCAAGGCAAAATATATAAACCTCGCGCGCGTTTTCAAAGATAGATTTACGTTGCGGCTTTTGCAAAATTTGAGCTTAAAGGGCGCATTTTAGGCGTTTGGGTTAAACTCCGCTACGTGCGCGGCGCCAAAACTCTTATCTACAAAGCGCGTAAATTCCTTCTGAAATATTACCTCCACCGTGCCGACCGGGCCATTTCGGTTCTTGCCCACGATGATTTCGGCGTCCTCTTCGATCTTGTTAGGGACGAATTTACGCACGTACTCCTTGCCCTCGGCATGCGCCTTTTTCTCGGCCTCCTTCTCCTCCTGCTCGCGGTAAACCTCGTCGCGGTAGACGAAAAGTATCATATCGGCGTCCTGTTCGATGGCGCCTGATTCGCGCAGGTCGCTTAGCATCGGGCGTTTGTTGGCGCGGGACTCTAGGCTGCGGTTTAGCTGACTAAGCGCGATGATAGGCATGTCTAGCTCGCGCGCAAGTAGCTTTAGTCCGCGCGAGATTTCGGCGATCTGCAGGTGGCGATCGGAGAAATTTGACGTCGCCATCATGAGGCCGATGTAGTCGATGACGCACAGCGTGATCTCGGGGTGAGCAGACTTGAGCTTGCGCATCTGCGTGCGGATCTGATGGATATTTACGTAGCCGCTGTCGTAGACGAAAAGCTTGCGACTAGCCATATCGTCGCAAGCGTCGCTTAGGCGCGACCACTCCTCGTCGTCCATTTTAGCAGTCATTATGTTTTGTAGCGGGATCGATGTTTTGGCGCTTAGCATACGCAGCATGATCTGCTCGGCGGGCATCTCAAGAGAGAAAAATACGACTCCGCCGCCGCGCATCAGCACGTGGTTCATCAAATTTAAGCATATCGTGGTTTTTCCCATACCCGGGCGCGCCGCGATGATGATGAGGTCGCCGTGCTTAAAGCCCTTGGTCATCTCGTTTAGCTGGCGAAAACCAGTGTCGATGCCCACGATATCCTTATCTTCGAGCAGTTTTTGCTTTTCTAGGTGTGCGATGACGTCTGCGATGATGACGGGAGCGTCCTTTACGACGCCCGCGCTCTGCCCATCCACTAGCGAATAAAAACTCTGACTCAACTCGTCCACCATATCGCGGCTGGGCTTATCCTCGCTCACTTTGCTTGGAATTTGGTGTGCGATTTTGACGAGGCTTCGTTTGATCGATTTTTCTTTGATCTCGTTGGCGTATTTTTTCACGTCCAGGATCGAGTTCGTGCCGATGATCTCGCTCATCACGTTTTCGTCAAATTTACTTCCTAGTTTGGTTTTTAAAAACCCCGTTTCTACGGGCAAATTTTCATTCAGACACTTTACCATCGCGTCGTAAACGTCGCCGTGAGCGCGCAGATAAAAGTCAAACGGGCTTATGATATCGAAAATCTCGCTTAGATTATCCGCGCTATAGATGATGGATGCGAGGATCGCGCGCTCCATATCCAGGTCGTAGAGATTGTGCATATCGATGTTTTCTTTTGCCATTTTCGTGTCCTTTTATCTTGTTAAATTTGCCTGCGTTTGGGCGGATTTTATAAAATTTAGATTCAAATTTTACGCTTGCTCGTAAATTTGCTTTAGCTTTGAGCGGTCAAATTTGAGTTAGCGCCGTAAAGAACGCAGTTTCGCAATTAGATTCAAATTTGATGATCAAATTTAAACCCGAGCCGGAAATCAAATTTATCGGCTCAAATTTGACCGAGCCGAGCCGAGCGTCGCCAAATCTCAAATTTGACGCCCGAAATTTACGCCCGCGACTTTATCTCGTCGTCGATCTCTAGTAAAAATCTATCCACTAGCTCGCTCTCGGGCAGCCTTGCAACCACCTCGCCTTTGCGCATTATCATGCCGTTTCCTTTGCCAAACGCTATCGCTACGTCCGCGCCCTTAGCCTCGCCGATCGCGTTTACGACGCAGCCCATCACCGAGACGTTTAGCGGCTCTTTTATGTGCTTGGTTTTTTCCTCGACGAGCTTTACCGCAGCCATGAGATCAGCTTGCAAACGCCCACAGGTCGGGCACGAGATGATATTTAGCCCCTCTTTTTGGCGGCCACTATCTTTTAGGATCGCTTTTGCGACCTTGATCTCTTCTTCTAACTCGCCCGTGATACTAACTCGCATCGTGTCGCCGATGCCTTCTAGCAACAGTCCGCCTAGCGCGATCGCGGACTTTATCGTCGCGTGAAAGCTAGTGCCGGCCTCCGTCACGCCCAAGTGAAATGGATACGCCACAAGCGGCCTAAGCGCGCGATAAGCGGCCATCGTGCGCTCGACGTCGCTTGATTTTAGCGAGATTTTGATATCGGTAAAGTCAAAATCCTCGAGCAAATTTATATTATAAAGCGCGCTTTGCACCATCGCTTCGACCGTGCGACCGTATTTGTCCTCAAACTGCTTTTCTAGCGAGCCCGAGTTTACGCCGATGCGGATAGGCAGATTTCGCTGCTTGCACGCGTCCACAACGGCTTTGATGTTCTTTTTGGAGCCGATGTTTCCCGGGTTTATGCGGATAGCGTCGACGAACTCGCTAACTATCACGGCGTAGTTGTGGTTAAAGTGAATATCGGCGACGACGGGCAGCGGGCTAGCCTTCACGACCTCGCGCAGCGCGGCGGTGTCCTCTTTGTCAAACACGGCACAGCGCACGATATCGCAGCCGGCAAAATAAAGTCTCTGTATCTGCTCTAGCGTGCCTTTTACGTCTTTTGTTTTACTAAACGTCATCGACTGCACCGATATGGGCGCATCTCCGCCTATTTTTACGTCTCGGATTTTTATCTGTTTCGTGGGGTATCTTTGCAAATTTAGCCTTTAAATTTTATTGTGAGATTATATAAAATCTTGGCTTTTAAATAAATTTACCGCTCCAAAACCTACTCGCCGAAAACCTCGCGCCTATACTCCCGCGTATCTATAAATTTCTTTTTTGATTTTCTATGTGCGCGTCTATGTTTTTGCTAGTTATCTCTACGCCTAGCCCCGCATGCTCGCCCTGCCCCGACAAGAACTCCAGCATCATATCGCCAAGCTTTGCGTTATAGTGGCTAGCCTCCCAGTAGTACGGCGAGGCAAAATTTCTACTTCGCTACGCTCTTAGCTGCTAGCAGAAGATTTTTAAGCGTAGGCTAGGCAAGGACCTGCCGAGCTTGAAAATTAAATTTAAACGAAGTATAAGTAGAAAAAGACAAACTGCTAGGTGTTTAGATCCGGATAATCCCACGCATTATACTCATCGCTCGGATTATCGTTTTCAGCCCCCTTGCAGCACAGCCACTCTAGCCCGCCGCGCCTTTCCATCACGACCTCTTCATCAAGACCTGCACTCTTAGTGCCGTTTACTCTGGCATTGACGCACGCCCAGTGATAGCGGTAGACGAGATCGAGCGCCTGCAGGATTTCATCAGTATCCCGCATTTTTACGCACTCCGAAAAATCGCCGCTAAAGGTCTTCATTACAAAATTGCAATCGCAGATATCCTTTGGGAAATCCAGCTCTTTTACTAGCCCCATTGCCCAAAGCAGCGCCCACAGCGACTCGTATTTCCAGCCCATATTTACGGCCTCGTCGTAGCTCGCTTTGCCCTCTATGACGCGACGCTCCATGCGCGTTAGCTTGTCTATGCACCCGAAGCGGTTATCGAGAAAATCCTTTGTGCCCTGCTTGTCTTCGTCCGTTAGCTCGCCGTTATCTCTGATCGTGCAAGCGCACATTATCGCAGCAAACGAGCAAATAGAGCGTGCGATAACCTCGTCCTTTTCGCGCAGTGCGACCTCGCCCGTCTCGTATCGTAGCGGCAGATGATCTATAAAAGGCACGCCTTGCGATTTTAAAATTTCGATGCTTATATCCTTGCGCTCCTGCGCGGTCTTGCCGATCTTTACGGCGCTTGCGCTTCTTTTTCGCGCGCTATCGGCCACTTTTTTAAAAAAGTCAAAAATACCCACGCCTTCTCCTTAAAATTTGCATAAATTTATGCGGGTATTTTAGTACAAAAATGCCCAATTTTCTCTTACGGCTACGCCTGACTCGCTAAATTTGACAAGATAAAAAGCAAAGGCAAATTTAATAATCAACGCTTGCTAATCCACAGAATGTAAAAAATAAAATTTAGTGACTTTTTCAGAGTTCCGCCGGTGTGGTGTTTGGCGCAAAAATTAGTCTGGGGTAGAAAAAGAAGATAAAATTACGGTAAGACCGTAAATTTAGGGATAAAAACGGCCGCGAGCGGAGAGATGTCTAAATTTAGGCCTACCGCTCGCCAAAATCCGCTATTTTATTTACCTGCGCAGCTTTTGCAGCACTCCAAAAGCCTGCGTGCCGCATTTGAGGCTACGATTAGTCCCGCGGCAGACATTATTATATCTTTTAGCACCAGTCGTCCGGCACCCGATAGATACGGGAAGCCGTGATTAGGACTTTCAGTAATGCCGAGCGCCGGATTGCCTAGATTTGGCACCCAAGTCTCAGGCGTCGTTATCAAAAAGCTAAGCGTTACGATAGACATACCAAACGTCAGCAGCCCGCCGATAAGCCCTAGTTTAGGGAACCAGATGCCAAGCAGCACTAGCGTACCGATAGTGCAGATCATCGCGCCGATGAGGTACGAAACCGCGTAAGTACCGTTTTGTTTATGCCACTCGATGTTTTTAGGCACGACCAAGCCTTCCGGGTTTTTGTGTAGGTTGTACTCGGCGACCATTTTGCCCTTGCCGTTATCTACGATATCTTTTTTGCTATACATGTAGCTAAAAAACGGGCTGTTGGTTACAAACGGCACGATACCGTCGGCCTCATATTGCACGACTTTGAGTCCGCCTATCCACGCCATCACGATGAAAATCGCGACGCTAACGTAGTTTACGAAATATTTTTGCGAGCCTGCTAGGGCTTGTAAAAATTTTTGCATTAAGTTCCTTTAGGGTGATTTTTATAATTTTAATTAGACTGTATATTTAAGGCTAGATAAAATTATAACGGGATTATATATAAATCATATAAAATTCTGCTTAAAAAGATAAGCATTATCATAAATGGAAACTTTAATTACATTTTAGTTTTGGATTAAGCAAGATTTTAAATTTGAAGTTTATAGAATACGGTAAAAGCTTAAGGCGTTATCTGATCATATAATGTCTATATTTGCGAACGATAAAAACAAAAAAGCAAGCAAATACATCTTTTAAGCATAGCAAAAGCATGGACGACCCAAAGGACTAAAATATGCGTAAGCGCCAAAGAGCAAAGCTTGATTAAAACCGCCCCCCACTACAAAGATTGCAAGTATTTAAACCGTAAATTTAAGAGACTCGATCTAAATTTAACCAACCTACGTTCGTCAAATTTAAGATTTTATAAACGTCGTAAAAATCAAAGCGGCTAAATTTATATCAAACCTTGCAAGCTTGACTTGCCGGACGGCAAATTTATCGCAACTTAAATTTCAAGATTAAGCAGAATGCAAAATTTGATTTTACGAACTTTGCAAGATATTTACAGCAACATATCTAAGTCGCTATAAATAAAAATCAGATAAAAGCAAAATTTACGAGAAATTTATCGGATCCATATCGACGTCAAAGCCGTGCGCGGCGCAGATGCGAGCGGCTTTTATAAGCGGAGCGTGCGAGACGCAACGCAGCAAAATCTCAAAACGGTATTTTCCGCCCAGTATTTCGATCGCGCACTTGCCGTGTCCGACGACCTCTAGCGAAGATTCGGCCATGCGCAAATTTTCAAGCTCGGCTACGCAAATTTCAAGCCTTTGTTTTGCCGCCTGCTCACTTTTTTCAGAGACGACAACCCGCAAAAGCCTAGCAAACGGCGGATATATCGGCTCTCTAGCAAGAATCTCCTCAGCCAAAAACGCGTCGTAATCCGCGATAAAATTTTCAAAAAACTCCCGCTGCCTACCCTGCACGACCACGCGCCCCTCGCCCGAGCGCCCTGCCCTGCCCGCCACCTGCATCGCCAGCGCCAACGTCCGCTCGCGAGCGCGAAAATCCGGGAAATTTAGCAGCTCGTCGACGCCCATGATGACGGCAAGATCTACGTTGTGATAGTCGTGCCCTTTGCTTAACATCTGCGTACCGACAAGCGCGTCTATCTCGCCCGCGTTAAAGGCCTTTAGCGTCTTTTCAAGCTTGTTTTGCGTCGTGATCTCGTCGCGGTCGAATTTCTCGATCCTAGCCGCGGGAAACGCCGAGCGCAAGGCCTCCGTTAGCTCGTCGGTGCCGATTTTTTTCGCCTCGATCATCTCGCTACCGCACTTCTCGCACGAGCACGTCGCAGCCGTAGTAAAGCCGCAGTACTGGCACTTTAGCAGATTTCGCTTTTTATAAAAGCTCATCCCGACGCTACAAAACGGGCACTTTATCGTGCTGCCGCACTCGCGGCATGAAAGATAGCGGAAGTTCGCGCGCGTCGGCAAAAAGACGACCGCTTGCTTACCGCTCGCGAAACTCGCCGCAAGTTCGCCTAGGATCGCGTCGCCAAGCCCCGTCTCGCTCTCATCGTAGATAAATTTTTTCTCGCTTTTAAAAAACGTTCCTCTGAGCCTAAAATGCGGCTGCTTTTTGAAGCTCACGACGCTCGGAGTCGCCGAGCCAAGCACCACTTTGACGTCAAATTTGCTCGCTAAAAATAGCGCAAGGTCGCGGGCGTTATAGTGCGGATTTTGCGCGGATTTATAGCTGTCGTCATGCTCCTCGTCAACGATAATAAGCCCAAGCTCGGTAAACGGCAAAAACAGCGCCGAGCGCGCGCCTGCGATCAAATTTATTTCGCGACTCTGAAACTTTTGCAGGATTTCGCCGCGCTTTTTCGGAGTTATTTTAGAATGCCAGACGCCGAATTTTTCGCCAAAATAGCTTTTTAAGCGCTTCGTCATCTGCGGCGTTAGCGAGATTTCAGGCATCAAAAGCAAAACTTGTTTGCCCGCGAGTAGATATTCGCGGATAAGGGAAAAATAAATCTCGCTTTTGCCGCTTCCCGTATCGCCGAAAATCAAACTCGTTTTATGGCTTTTAGCGAAATTTAGCGCTTCTTGTTGATCTTGGTTTAGGTTTGGAATTTTTGGGAAAAACTCCGTTGCAACTGGTTGGTCGGTGCTTATTTTGGGCGACCGTGCGGGATTATTAAAATTTAGTTTGGTAGCAACATTTTCATTTAAGTTCAAATTTTCTTGAAAGCTATTATTATTTAAATTTTGGGGCAAATTTGACTGCGATGTTTTGTCAAATTCCGTAGTAAAATTTAACTCTTTGCTATCGTCTGGTGCATTTTTATCAGTCAAAATTTGCGCTTGTGTCAAATTCTGTAAGCAGGGCACTTCGGTCTCTAGTGGAGTAAAAAGTCCAGCCGCGACAGATAAATTTACGACGTAATAGTGCGAGATAAATTTTAAAAGCGAGATTTGTATAGGCGTAAGCGCAGCGGGTAAAATTTCCAAAATTTCAAGCGTTTTAAATTTTGGCTCGGCTACGCCTTGCAAAACGTAGCCAACAGTTTTTTTATTTTTTATATTGATTAAGACTTGTGTAAAATTTGAGATTTTAAAATTTGAATGATAGGTAAGCGGCTTAAGGTTTAAGCCGCTTGGAATTATTTGGTAGTAGAGCATTACTCCGTTAAGGCGCTACAAAGGCTATCGGTTCTAGGGCACGAAAAAGTGCCGCTTGCCTGATCATAGGTAAATCTAGTGGAACTTCCACGAAGTGTAAAAATATAGTCATTCCCATCCTTGGTCCATCCGCTTTTATTATCAATTTTTATACCGTTTTGTAAAACATTTTCAAATAAAAGTCCAGTAGTGCTACCTGCTTTCTCAAGTGCGGGATAGGTAAAATTACCGGTTAGCATATTTGCATTATATGCATTTGTAACGGCGCTTTTTATCGATGCTATATCAGATCTAGCCCTAACCAGTACTGCATCATCCCTGCTAACGAACAGTCTAGGCACGGCGATTGCCGCCAAAATACCTATGATAACTATAGTAAAAACAAGTTCAATCATAGTAAATGCTCGCTTCATTTGCATTCCTTTTGTTTTTAGCAAGATTATACCACAATAATCTATAAATAAAAATCTAGATAATAGAATTTAAAAAGGCCTAAGACTTAGAAAAGTCTTAGGCCCCATATGTAACTACTTGATTAAAAATTAGAATTTAATCGTAGTAGTACCACCGATAGCTATACCTTTTCCTTGTGTAACTGTAGGAGTACCGCCGGCAGCTGGTACAGTAGTTTTTGCATATGTTTTATCCATTAGATTCTTAACTGCGCCGTTAGTAAGAAGTCTTGGGCATATAGTGTTAGCAGCAGCTGCATCATCACCATTGCTAAACGTAATTACAGGGGGATTATTAGCATCGCCTGCTGTTACTGTAACCGCTACGCATTTCTTACCGGCAGAATCAATCTGACCTGTTAATGTTGGAGTTCCAACAAATTTGACTCCAGTCATGTCAGTTAATTTTGCACCTAAAGTAGCTTGCGATACATAATATGATGATACATCACTAACCAAAACGCTCATCGCTCTTGCAGTTTTAACAGCCTCTGCGTCATCTCTAGAAGCAGCTAGTCTTGGGATAGCTATAGCAGCTAGGATACCTAGAATAACGATCACGAAGATCAACTCGATCATTGTAAAACCTTTTCTCATATGAGACTCCTTGTATGAATTCTACATACACTTATGTAGTTAAACGGAATTATACGACTTTTAACTTAAAAAAAAATAAAATAGCAATAAATTTATAAGGAGCGTGTAAAAACGAAACGAAAGTGCAAATTTTAGCCGATCTCTTTGCTGAGCTTTTGGGCCAGTGAGCGCAGTTCGCGCTCTTGTTGGTAGTTTTCATAACATTTTTGCACAAAGGCACTAAGTAGTTCTTTTACGTCAAGATATCTTTTACCTTCCGTAAAGGTATCCCACTCGCGCTCAAAGCTTTGCGCAAATTCGTCTTCGAGGCTGATAGTATAAGAAGTAGAGGCGATTTTGACCGTTATTTTTCTCATAGCTTATTTATTTTCCCAGTACCGCTTCGATCTTGCGGATAACGTCGTCACTCTCGGTATTTTTGGCTCTTAGATCTTCTTCGAGGCGTGCGATTTGATTACTCTTGGCTTCGTTTTGTGCCTTCACGCTTACTAGCTCGTTGCGTAAAGATTCATTTTCATCGCAAACTTCGTTATATCTAGCTAGCAGGTCGTTTACTCTATCGGTTAGAGTATTTAGCACTTTATCGTCGTCAAACATCATTTTTCCTTAGTTTTGGTATAATTTTACGTAATTGTAACAAAAAAAGCTGATTTTTAAGGTAAAAAATGAAAAATTTTGAAATTTCGTCCAAATTTAGCCCGAGCGAGGATCAGGCCCGCGCAGTCGCCAACATCGTCGCATCCGTAAGATCGGGCAATAAATACCAAACGCTTCTAGGCGTCACGGGCTCGGGCAAGACCTTTACGATGGCAAACGTGATAAAAGAGCTAAATATGCCCACTCTAATCATGACGCACAACAAATCCCTCGCCGCGCAGCTTTATAGCGAATTTAAGGGCTTTTTCCCTAAAAATCACGTGGAGTATTTCATCAGTTACTACGACTACTATCAGCCCGAGGCCTATATCCCGCGTCAAGACCTTTTCATCGAAAAAGACAGCTCCGTAAACGAAGAACTCGAGCGTCTGCGCCTCTCTGCGACGGCGAGCTTGCTTAGCTTTGACGACGTCGTGTGCGTGGCGTCGGTGTCGGCCAACTACGGCTTAGGTAATCCTAGCGAATACAAAGGCATGGTCGCATACCTAAACGTCGGCGATAAAATCAACCAGCGCGCACTACTGCAAAAGCTAGTGGATATGGGATACAAGCGAAACGACGTTTATTTTGACCGAGGCGACTTTCGCGTAAACGGCGACGTGGTGGACGTATATCCCGCGTATTTTAACGACGAGGCGTTTAGGATCGAGTTTTTCGGCGACGAGATCGAGACGATGTATAGCCTGGACGTGCTGGAAAACAAAAAAAGACACGACCTGAAAAAATTTATCCTCTACCCGACCAGCCAGTTTATCGTGGGCGAAAACCGCCTAAAAATCGCCATCAAGCAGATCGAAGAGGAGCTGGCGGAACGACTAAAAGAATTTAGCGAGCAAGGCAAGCTTGTAGAAGCACAGCGCCTAAAACAGCGAGTAGAATTTGACCTAGAAATGATGAGTAGCACCGGCATGTGCAAGGGTATCGAAAACTACGCGCGCCACCTAACGGGACAAAAGGCAGGAGAGACGCCGTACTCTATGTTTGATTACTTCGAGCTAGGCGGCAAGGACTATCTAGTCATCGTGGACGAAAGCCACGTGAGCCTGCCGCAGTTTCGCGGTATGTACGCGGGTGACCGAAGCCGCAAAGAGGTGCTGGTGGAGTACGGATTTCGCCTCCCGTCCGCGCTTGATAATCGTCCGCTTAAATTTGACGAGTTTATAAACAAACGCGCCAAATTTCTTTTCGTCTCGGCAACACCGAACGAATACGAGATAAATTTAAGCAGCGGCCACGTCTACGAGCAAATTTTACGCCCGACGGGACTGCTTGATCCCTTGATCGAGATAAAAGACAGCGAAAATCAGGTGGAAATTTTATTTGACGAGGCGAAAAAAACCATCGAGAGAAACGAGCGCGTGCTAGTCACCGTGCTCACCAAAAAGATGGCCGAGGAGCTCAGCCGCTACTACACCGAGCTTGGCATCAAGGTCAAATACATGCACTCAGATATCGACGCCGTCGAGCGAAACGAGATCATCCGCGGACTGCGCGGGGGCGAGTTTGATATGCTCATCGGCATAAATTTGCTCAGAGAGGGGCTTGACCTGCCCGAGGTTAGCCTCATAGCTATCATGGACGCCGATAAGGAGGGCTTTTTGCGCTCGACGACGAGCCTGATCCAAACGATGGGGCGCGCGGCCAGGAACGTAAACGGCCGAGTGTTGATGTTTGCCAAAAAGATCACCAAATCCATGCAAGAAGCTATGGATACGACGCTGGCTCGCCGCAAGATGCAGGATGAGTACAACCGCGCCCACGGTATCACGCCGCGCTCGGCTAGCCGAAACATCGAGGAGAGCCTGCACGTCGAGGACGGCACGGAGATCTTAAGAAAAGGCGCAAATCTAGAAAAAATGCCTGCCGCCGAGCGAGCGAGTATCATAAAAGAGCTAAGAAAGCAGATGCTGGATGCCGCGGCGCAGCTGGAGTTTGAAAAGGCGGCGGCATTGCGCGACGAGATCGCCAAGATACGCAAGCTTTAAATTTGACGGCTTGTCTTTTGAGTGTCTTTGAATGAGCTTGCAAAAATATCGCTGCGGCAACCTATTTGGTTAGCCTTGCTCATTTTTGCTTCACAACATTCAAATCCATCTCAAAATACTTCGCCTTAACTCTTTTTATTCAAATTTGAAGTTAAATTTGCAAATTTCGGCTTCAAATTTGACCTGCCGAGACCCGCATCTTGAAAATCCAAATTTTGTTTGGTTAAATTTTAGCGCTAAATTTTACTTCCAAATTTTGAAAATAACACAAAATTTATTTAGCCAATTTTGACTAAAATATGACGTATTTGTAAAAAACCCAAATTTCAATCACAAAAGGAGTCTATAAATGACAAAAGAAGAGATAAAAATTACAAAACGTGGTTTTGTTTCTGTCTTTGATATAAAAGGCGGCTTAATAAAAACATTGGCAGAGTGTACGCTTGACGGCAAATACTATAACTCTGCAGTCAGAATAACAACAAGAAATTTATATCAAAATCTAAACAAAAAGACAAATTTTGTAGACGACATAGAAACAGAAGTCATTTTTAGGATACCTTGCCCAAACGACAAAGATGCAGGTATCCTAGCGACGCATGTCAGAAACATGTTTTCGAATGGTAAAATTTTGCGCCTAAGTTGTGCTTTTATAGATAATGAAATAGTTAATATCAAAGAAAGCTACGATGAAATTTTAGCCCAGTAATCTCACCCGCCGTCCTCGATATTTTCCTGCATAAAAACCCGCATGCTCGGAAACTCCAGCGCACAAAGATGGCCAAATTTATGCTTATAGACGCAGCCTGCGTCGATATTTGCGCTAAATTTAGCGATATCAGGCTCCGCGATCGGCGTATGACCGTAGACGTTAAAGACGCCATCGTTTTGGCTAAAATCGCCCCTGCCGCAAAGCACGTGCCGCCTAAACTCCGCCGCACTATCGCCGTCCGAGTTACGCAGCGGCCACATTCGCCCGACCGCCGAGTGCGATACGACTAGCCGCCTGCCCTGCGCATTTTTAAACTCGTCAAACTCCAAATAAAGCGGCAAATTTGACAAAAACTCTATGTGCGCGAGTTTCTGGGCGCGGTCGGCTTTGGCATAGGAGGCGAAGGTCTGCGCACCGCCGTTTAGGAAAAACCAGCGCAGATCGCTAGGAATTTCGCCGCGCAAAAATGCGTCCTTGTGTTGCAAAAGGCGGTACTCGTGATTGCCCATAACGGCCGCGTAGCCTCGCTGCATCGCTAGCTGCACGACCTCAAAGCTACCATTTCCGCGGTCTATCAGATCGCCAACGAAGCAAATTTTAGAATCGGCGCCGCGCGGCAAGCGATCTATCAAGGCGCAAAGGGTTTTATAGCAGCCGTGAACGTCACCGATGAGGTAAATTTGGTCGTCATAATCATCTAACATTTTTATTTGCCTATCTTAAATTTAGCTCAAATTTTAGCCATTTTTTATAAATTTTACAGTCGCTTTCACGCTCTTATACGCTTAAAAACAAACAATATCTACTAAAAATCACATTTTTTATATATTTTTTATTCTTTATCTCTTATAATATCATATAACGATAAAATTAGTTTTTATACTTCAAGGAGGTTTAATAAATAACGCCGACGACCTCAAATTTAGTCGTAGGCTTAGCCGAGAGTACATTTAACCCAACACCAAAGACGAGATAACCAAATTTCATTTCAAGGGAGAAAAAATGAAAAGACGAAATTTCTTAAAGCTTAGCGCATTAGCCGGCGTTAGCCTGCAAGCTAGCAGGATAGAGGGCGTTACCCAGACGCTTTTTGACCAGAAGAAAGTTTTTTGTGCAAATAGATTCGGTCCGTTTTACGCAAACGTAGTCAGCGGACAGATAACTAGCGTAGATCCTTTTGAGGCGGATAAATTCCCAAGCACTTTAAACAACGCCGTTGCAGATTGCGTCCAAAACGAGAGCAGAGTACTGTATCCTTGCGTTAGAAAGAGTTATCTGGAGAAAAAGGGGCCGAACAAACCCGAGCTTAGAGGCGAGGAGGAATTCGTAAGAGTTAGCTGGGATACGGCGCTTGATCTAGCCGCAAAAGCTCTAAAAGAAAATTTTGAAAAATACGGCTCCGAGAGTATCTACGGAGAGTGCTACTGGTGGGGCGGCAGCGGTAAAGTTAGCTGGGGTAGAGCTACGGCTAGGAGGATGCTAACGATACTAGGCGGCTTCGTCTCAGAAGACGGCAACTACTCCTACGGCGCGGGTCACGTTATCATGCCTCACGTTATCGGAACCATCGAACCAAACGAAGCTCCGACAAAATGGGAAGCAGTACTAAAGTCCGCCAAAACGATAGTATTTTGGGGGAGCAACCCGGTAGTAACTAATGAAATAGGCGTAGGCGCTCCTACTCACGAAGGTTACGACGTGTATGCCAAACTAAAAGAGATGAACGCAAAAGGCGAGAAGAAAATTTACGCCGTAGATACCTATAAAAACGATACGATTAGGTATTTAAACTCGGACTTTATAGGAGTGGTGCCGGGAACCGATACGGCTATGATGATAGGTATGTGTCACTATCTATACGAAAATAAACTATACGACGAAGCATTTATAGGAAAATACACCGTCGGATTTAATAAATTTAAAGATTATTTTCTAGGCACTCACGACAAAGTAGTTAAAAATTTAGACTGGGCTAGCAAAATTTGCGGTGTAAGCGTCAAAAAGCTAGAGGAACTTTGCGTGTCGTTAGCCAAAAAACGAGTCTTTGATAATAAGCGGTTTTGCCATCCAAAGGCAAGATCACGGAGAGCAGTCGTATTGGGCTCTCATCACGCTAGCCTCGATGCTAGGACACATAGGCAAAGAGGGTTGCGGCTTTATGACTTGCGATCAGGGGCATAAAACCAGCACGGATAGCTTTATCGCGCCGGCTCTAAAAGGCCTAAGCTCGGTTCCTAGCGAAAAATACACCACAGAAAATAGCCCTTGGGTAAAAAACAAAGGCTACGTCATGCCAAACAGCAGAATAATAGACGCACTCCTAAATCCAGGCCAAGAGATGCAAAGAAACGGCGAAATTTACAAACTCCCGCACATGAGAGTTTCCGTAAGCGCTAGCGGCTCGATATTTACGAGACATCAAGACATAAACCGCGCGGTACAAGCGTGGAAAAAGCTTGATACCGTGATAACCATAGAGCCATATTGGACTAGCGGAGCTAAGCTTAGCGACATAGTCCTGCCTGCAGCTATAGAGCCTGAGAGAAACGATATAGAGCAGTCAAACGCTACGGGCGAGTATATATTTGCCATAAAACAAGCCGTCCAGCCTATGGGCGAGAGCAGAAGCGATTTTGAAATTTGCAAAGGAATTTGCAAGAGATGGGGCATGGAAGAGGTATTTACCGAGGGCAAGACCGAGATGGAGTGGATAAAAGAAATTTTCGCCGACGCCATGGATCAAGCCAAAGCGCTCGGATACGATAATTTGCCTACGTTCGATGAGTTTTGGGAAAAAGGATACGTAAAATTCGACAAAAAAGACGAAGAGAAAAAATACTATACTAGATTTGCGAATTTTAGAGAAAATCCGAATAAATTTAGACTCGGAACGCCGTCCGGAAAAATCGAGATTTACTCGCCCGTCATCGCAAAAATGAAATACGACGACTGCTTTGGGCATCCGGCATGGTTTGAGCCTACCGAGTGGCTTGGCGATAAAGAAAAAACTAAAAAATATCCTCTCGCGCTAAACACTCCGCACTCTCGCTTCAGACTGCACTCTCAGCTAGATAACTCCATAGTTAGAAAGTACGCTGAAGTAAACGGTAGAGAGCCGATATTTATCAGCCAAAGCGCGGCCAAGAAGCGCGGCATCGCAACAGGAGACGTGGTTAGGGTGTTTAACGATAGGGGCGAAATTTTATGCGGAGCGATAGTGAGCGACATAACCCAAGACGACGTCGTAATCGTATGCGAAGGCGCATGGTACGATCCTGAAGTCTACGGCAAAAAGAGCCTGTGCCAGCACGGATGCGTAAACGTGCTCACAAAAGACAAAGGCACGAGCAAGCTAGCGCAAAGCAACATCGCTCATACGAATTTAGTCCAAGTCGAAAAATATAAAGGCACGATAAGACCTATCAGAGCGTTTTCAAAACCAAAAATCATAGGCGCTTAATTTAAGGCGGGGCTTAGGCTCCGCTTTTTTTAATCTTGCAACTTTATAGAATTTCATTTGCTGTAGCCTTATTTGAGATTACTTGTCTTGTCGTTTTTGATCCGCTTCGGTGTGCATTAAAGCTGCTGTTTCAAAAATAAAATAGACACTGTCATCGTCAAATTTAAACGCCTCAATCGCCGATCACTAACATCACGCCAAGCGCTATCATAGTAACGCCGACGAAAAACTCCAAAATTTTCCATGCGGCCGGCTTTTGAAACAGCGGCGCTAAAAATCTAGCTCCGTATCCGAGCAAAAAGAAAAACGCAAACGACGCGCACATCGCGCCCGCGCCAAAGAGTCCCGCGCGCTCGCTAAATTTCGTAGAAACCGAGCCTAAAAGTACGACAGTATCAAGATATACGTGCGGGTTTAGCCACGTAAAAGCTAGCGTAAGAAGCGCCGTTTTAGCCGTACTGCGCGCCTCCTCGCCGCCTGCCGTTAGCGCATGCGAGGCGCTAAACGCGCTATAAAGACTACGAACCCCGTAAATGCTCAAAAACACAAATCCGCCCCAAAGCGCGGCCGTTTTGATGATAGGGTAGCGCTCAACCGCATAGCCAAAGCCCGATACTCCCGCAAAAATCAGCGCGACGTCGCTAAGCGCGCAGATAGCGCAAACGAGAAAAACATGCTGTTTTTTGATGCCTTGTTTTAGCACGAAGGCGTTTTGCGCTCCGATGGCAAGGATCAGCGATAATCCGAGCGAAAACCCCGAGAAAAAGGCGTTGAAAGAAATCATTTTATCACTTATATTTTGTTTTTTAAATTTTTGACCGAAATGCATGCGACAAAAAGCTCGGCGAGTAAAATTTGCGACATGCGGAGATTTTTGCAAATTTGTGAGTCAAATTTTAGCAGCATCAAGGTGCGGGTCTCGGCAGGTCAAATTTGAAGCCGAAATTTACAAATTGACTTCAAATTTAAATGTAAAACGATAAGGCGAAGTATCGCGAGACGATTTTTCGAGTTTTGAAGCAAAATTGAGCGTGCGCTAGGCATATAGCCTGCGGAGCGAAAATTTGCAAAATCTCGGAAAAGCGCTCGCGAGACAAGCCTTCCTAAAAGCCGCTTAACTTTCTTTCAAAAGTTTCGCCACCATCTGCTCGCTCTTACCCTTATCGGTATCCTTTTTCGTCGCCTTGTATACCCCGCTCACGTACTCCTCGAGCACCTCTTGCGAGTTTATGCGCGCGTCGCCCTCTTTAGGTCTCACCTTGGCGTATTCGCCGCTGTTTTGCAACTCAAACGCCAGCTCGTTATCGCTAAGCTGCAAGCGCAAAAACTCGAGCAAGCGCTCTTGCAAATTTTTATCGATTATCGGCGTCATGAGCTCTAGGCGGCGCTCGAGATTTCGCGGCATCCAGTCGGCGGAAGCGATGTAAATTTGAGGCTCGGCGTGCCTGAAATAAAATATCCTCGCGTGCTCAAGGTATTTGCCGATGAGCGATCTCACGCGGATATTTTCGCTTAGGCCCTTCACTTCCGGGCGCACGCAGCAGATGCCGCGCACGATGAGGTCGATCTTTACGCCGGCACTACTGGCCTTCACCAGCGCATCCACGATATCGCTATCTACTAGCGCGTTCATCTTGGCCACGATCCTGCCTTGCTCTCCGTGCGCGGTCTCGGTCTTTATCATCTCTAGCACACGCTCTTTTATCTGCATCGGCGACATAGAGAGCGTCTGCAGGCGGCGGTTTTTAGAAAAACCCGAAAGTATATGAAAAAACGTCGTCGTATCGCTCGCAAACTCCGCCCTACTCGTAAAATAGCTCACGTCGGTGTAAATTTTCGCCGAACCGCCGTTGTAGTTGCCGGTGGATAGATGCATGTAAAATTTGAGCTTGCCGCCCTCTTGACGGATGACTTGGCTCACTTTTGCGTGCACCTTAAAGCCCGTGATGCCGTATATCACGTGCGCGCCGGCGTCCTCTAGCGCCTTTGCCCAGTGTAGGTTGTTTTCCTCGTCGAACCTCGCCTTTAGCTCGACCATCACGGTTACTTGCTTGCCGTCGTTTGCGGCATCGATGAGAGCCTGGATGATAGGCGAGCTTTTATCGACGCGGTAGAGCGTCATGCGGATCGAAATCACGCGAGGATCCTTACTCGCCTCCCTGATAAACTGCACTACCGGATCAAAGCTCTCGTAGGGATGCACGACTAGCACGTCTTCTTTATCGATGACGTCAAACATCGAGAGATGAGTGCTAAAAGGCGGCAATGTCTTTGGCGCGTACGGCGGTAGGCAAAGGTGCGAAAATTCTTTATTTCCCACGATTTGCCAGAGCGAATTTAGCGTGAGCGGGACGGTGTACTCGTAGATATCCTTATAAAAAATCTTCATATGCGAGTTTAGAAACTCGACTATCTCGGCATCGGCGTCCTTTTGTATCTGCATGCGGACAAAGGCGCCCTTGCGGCGCAATTTAAGCCCCTGTTCGAGGATCATCATGAAATCATCGGCCTCTTCTTCCTCGATCACGATATCGGCGTTTCGCGTGACCCTAAACGCCGCCGAGCTAAGTAGCTTGTAACCCGGGAAAATCTCCTCTGCGTGGCGGTGCACGATCGTTTCTATCGGCACGTAAACATTGTCGGCCGCTTGATAAAATCTCGGTAAAACGCGCGAGATACGTATCATGCCAAATTTCACTATCTCAGGACTATCCGCGTCGGCAAGCTTAACAGCCAGGCTAAAGCTAAGGTTGTTTAGATGAGGGTACGGATGCGTGGCATCAACCGCGATAGGCACGATGACGGGCAGGATGTTTGAGAAAAAATACTCGTCGCATTTGGCGCGAAGTTCGGGCGAAATTTCGTCGTAATTTTTCATAAAAAGCCCGTTTTGAGCGAGCTCTTTTAGCGCGTCTTTATAGTGTTTTTCCACGAGCGCGAGTTCGTCTTTTATGTATTTTCTGATCTCTCTTAGCTGCTCGAGCGGACTCATACCGTCACTACCGCTAGCTGCGACTCCCGCGGCAAAAAGCTGCTTAAGCCCCGCGATGCGGATCATGTAAAATTCATCCAAATTCGTCATGTAAATCGCGATAAATTTTAGCTTTTCAAGCGGCGGCAACGCCTTTTCGCACTGGGCTAAAACGCGCGAGTTAAAACGCAACCAGCTAAGCTCGCGATTGATAAAAACGCTCTTTGTCTCATCCATTTTCCATCCTTTTTAAACTTTTATAAATTTTAGCGAATTTTCTCTTAAATCACGGCCTTTCCAAAAAGCCGTAAGTTTGTGTTATAATAAACGAAAAATAAATTAAATTTCGGCAAAAATAGGCAAGGAAATAAGATGGAATATATTTGGGCGGTTATTATTTTGTGCGTCGGAATGGCGGTTTTTTGGGTGCTCAAAAAGATTTCGATGTAGCCGCGTTGTAAATTTGAAAACAAATTTATATTTTGACGTCAAATTTGGTATTTTTGGAGCGATTTTACATCCTTGTTTTGAATTAAATTCGGCGCGATTTGCAGCTAATCAAAGATAAAAATTTGAGAGAATTTGAGACAGAAAACGGCGGCGCAAATCGTCCGCCGCTATTAAATCAAAGATTATTTTCTTTTTTATATTCGGCTAAAAAGGCGTAAATTTCGTCTTTTAGTCTGAGTTTTTCGCGTTTTAGAGCATCCACTTCGGCATCGTTATAGACGTTGCCTTTTTGCATCTCGGCGATCTTTTCGTCTAGGTCGTTGTGTTTATCAAAAAGCGACGTAAATCTCGCATTCGTACCTTTTAGCTTGGTTATAAGCTCTCTGTCTTCATGAAACATATTTGCTCCTTTGATGGATTAAATTTTAATTTAATTTTAGCGAATATTATTTTAAGAGCGGGTTAAAAACGCGCCGTATCTGGGCGATTTGGTAAATTTTACCTAGCCTACGCCAAGCTTAAATTTGTCAAATTTTATTGCGCCGACGAATTGTTTTTGCGTCAAATTTGAAATGGTTACTTGACACAAATTTAAGCCACACAAGCTATGCAAAGCTCAATTTAAACGTATTTTAGCTCTTCTGGCTTATGCCTGCTTTTTATGACGCGCTTAGTTAGGCGTATAGACTCGCCGGTGCCGATAACAAGCAGCTTTGTGCCAGTGCCGATTAGCGTATCGCCCTTTGGCATCGGGATAAATTTGTTATTTACGTCCTTGATGCCCACGACGTCGGCGTTTGTTATGTTTCGCAGATTGGTTTCTTTTAGGCGTTTAAAGCGTACCCACGAATAATCCGGCACCAATATCTCCTCGATGTCGATCGGTGAGTCTTGCTTATACAAAAACTGCTCGAGCAAATTTTCCATATCCGGACGTACGCTCATCGCGCTAAGGCGCTGGGCGACGAGTTTTGACGGACTTACGACGCTGTTTGCGCCGAGCTTTTTTAACCGCTCGGTATCGTCTTGGTTATCGGAGTTTGTCATTATAAAATACGGCTTTTTGCGCCCGATCTCTTTTTCATATAGCCTTACGGTAGCGATGAGAGCGATGTTGTCGGCGATATTTGGACTTAGCGTGATCATGCCTTTTGCGCTTGAAAAATGCGTCTTTAAAAGCGCCGTTTGCGTATGCGGCTGAGAGACGATATAGTATGGATACTTGTATTTTTCCGCGATTTCCGGTAGATCCTCGCGCGGATCGATAACGATAAATGGGATGTGATTTTCCCTAAATTCGTGGCTTAATTCCATTGTGTATTGGTTGTGATAGCAGATGACAAAGTGGTTTTTTAGTCTTGCGATCTTGTATAGCATTCGTCTTTCCTTTATGATCGCTACGAGCGCGCCTTTTTTTAAAACTTCGAGCATCAAACCCGTAGAAAACGTAAAAACGGCAAAGCCTAGCAAAATAAAAGTGATAGTAAAAATTCGGCCGGCCGGAGAAATAGGCGCGACCTCGGTAAATCCGACGGTCGTAAAAGTCATACCGGCCTGATAAATCGCGTCTATCAGGCTAAAACCGTCGATCGTGACGTAGCCCATAGCACCGATCATCATCATCAAAACGACTAAGATGAGCGGTAAGCGAAACGGGCGAAGTTGTTCGTAAAGTTCGGTATTGAGGTTGATTTGAGGTTTGGCGGAACTTGACCAGTTGAGGAATTTTAAAATCTTTTTAAACAAAGACAACTCCTCAAATTTGCGGTAAATTTAGCGTGACTGTTTTCTCATCGTTCTTAGCGTAGAAGCAGCTACTTTGATCTTTCTCGTAGTGCCATCCTCTAGCGTAACGCGGATGGTTCTTAGGTTTGGCAAAAACCTTCTTTTCATTCTGTTTTTGGCGTGGCTGACGTTGTTGCCTACCATCGGGCCTTTGCCTGTTATTGCGCATACTCTTGACATATTTGTTTCCTTAAAAATAAAAATTTCTGCTGATTTTATCTAAAAGAAACAAAATAAAAGCTTAAAGCTACTTTTACAAAAGCGTTAGCTTTTAAACTGATTTTATGGATAAAAAAGCTAAAATATCGCAACTTAAACGCGGTTAAATTTTAAAAATTTACTAGTCGATTTTTAGCAAAATTTAAAATTTTAGGAAAGCTTTTACCCCCCATTTATGAGACTAAGATTTAAAGATAATGTTGCGATATTTTACCCGCTTGGCTTTCTAGACGGAGATATCGACAAATACAGCATTGGCGATGCAAGTATAAGAAAATTACGCCAAAATGCGCCGCGCCATATCCTAATATCCCTAAAAAACGCCGTTTATTTCAACAAAATAGGCTTTAATCTCATCCTAGAAATCGTCTCCAGGCTTGCAAAGGAAAGCAACGCCGACGTAGGCTTTTGCGACTATAACGAACTTAAATTTAAAGCCCTAAAAAGGATGTCGAAGGACGTTTTAAACGTATCGTTTTTTGAAACTTCAAACGTCGCGCTCCTATTTTGGGGTACTTTTGAGCCGGAATTTGCAAACAGACGCATTATAGTCTTTAACTCGGACGCCGATCAAAAACGCCAGATCGCCTTGAGACTTTCAGGCCGCGGGTATAAGCCCGTGATCGCAAAAGATATCCACGAATTTAAGAGCACTTATAAAGATTTTGAATACGCCGTACATCTAACCGACATAAAATCCAGCAAAAAAGATATCAAAATCACGCTCAAAGAAAATGTCGTGATCTACGGCATAGACGGCTTTATCGACTCCTCTTTCTCGGAAAATTTCGACTATAAAGTTTTTCTAAATTCGCTCAAAGTAGGCTTTAAATTTTTTGTTTTTGATATGAGCAAATCAAGCTCCATCAACATCCACGGCGTCTCGTTTTTAGCCAAGCTTATGATGGAGTGCGCCGAATACGGAGCCACGATAGCTCTGTGCGGATTAAAAAAAGAAAGCATGTCAAAAGCGCTGGTTTATGACTTGGAAGACTGCGGGATTTTGCTTTACCGTTCGATAGAGGACTTTTTTAACGACGACGCGACGATAGAAGGCGGCGGCGCAACAGCCGAGGATAGACCCAAAAATATCACGAAAGAGCTTGTGGACGTCCTGCCCAACTTGCTAAAAGTCATCATGGATACGCTGGCGTCTTTATCAAATTTACCCGTCACCCGTACCGCCACGGAGATAGCAAATTTTGGCTGCGACGAGGAGAAATTTTGCATGGGTTCGGTAGCGTTTTACGGCGATATGAATGCTAAATTTATCCTATGTCTCGAAAAATACGCCGTTCATAGGATCTGCAAAATTTTACTCCAAGAAGGTAGCGGCGTAAGCATGACCGAGGCATATGCAGATCTACTTAGCGTCATCTCCGACCGCATCGAAGCGTGGCTAAAAGGCCAAAAGATAGAGGCAAATTTTACCTTGCCGCACGTTTTTGAAACCATCATAGACGAAGACAAAAAAAACAAAGGCGTCCTAGTGCGACTCGATATAGACGGCATGGACGCGATATTTTTTCTAAGTAAATAAAGGACAATCAAATGTACGTAGCACCGAGTATTTTATCGGCAGATTTTGGAAATTTAAGAGCCGAGATCGAAGCTATCTGCGAAGCCGGGGCCGATCTCGTGCATGTCGACGTGATGGACGGGCATTTCGTGCCGAATTTAACCATCGGCCCCGTCGTAGTAAATGCCGTAGCCAAGGCCACTACAAAGCCGCTAGATATACACCTGATGGTTCAAAATAACACATTTTTTGCCGATCTTTTTTTGCCTCTGAAGCCTAAATTTTTAAGCTTTCACATCGAGGAGGAAAAGCACCCGCTACGTCTAATAGATCACATCCGCAGCCACGGCGTAGGACCCGCGATCGTACTAAACCCTCACACGCCGGTATCGGCGATCGAGCACATCGTAAACGAGGTCGACATGGTGCTGCTAATGAGCGTAAATCCGGGGTTTGGCGGGCAAAAATTTATCCCTTCGGTGCTCGAAAAAGCCCGCAGCTTGCGCGAAATGATCGATCGCAAAAATGCTAAATGCATGATCGAAGTCGACGGCGGCGTGACGGGACTAAACGTCGCGCAGCTCGATGAAGCGGGCGTGGATATCGTAGTGGCTGGCAGCTATATATTTTCGTCAAATTCATACGAGCACTCGATCCGCTCGCTAAAGCTCGAGTTTTGAACCAGGATTTTGAAAATTTATTAGCTGTCATCGCTAAGCGAAACGTGCCCTACGCGGACTTCGTCGCCGCAACCAAGCAAATGGACGAATACGCCGAGCTTTTTGATGTTCGCGACGTGCAGATGTGGCGCGCGCTGGGGCTTGACGTAACCCGCACCGCAAAAAACCAAATCGAGCTCAAAACTCGCCGCAAAGAGATAAAAGATCAAATTTTTTGCGTCGTAGATATAGAAACCAGCGGCGGCATAAATAGCGGCCAGATCATCGAAATCGGCGCGCTAAAACTACAAAACGGCGAAATAATCGGCAAATTTGAAACCTTCGCGTACGCGCCCTACGTCCCGGAAAATATCAGCGAACTAACGGGCATCACCGCAGAACACCTAAAAAACGCGCCAAGCCTTGCCTTTGTTATGGAGCAGTTTAAAGTTTTTCTAGGTCAGAGCGTTTTCGTGGCGCACAACGCTCGCTTTGACTATGGCTTTATCAGCGCGACGCTGGAGGCGCTAGGATACGGCGAGCTGCTAAACCGCAGACTCTGTACGATCGACCTAGCCCGCCGCACTATCGCCTCGCCAAAATACGGCCTAGGCACACTAAAAGAGATTTTAGGTATAAATAACGCTCACCACAGAGCCCTTAACGACGCTATCGCGGCGGCTGAAATTTTTAAATATTCACTGCAAAAGCTTCCTAGCGAGGTAAAAACAGTCGAGGATCTAATAGAATTTAGCAAATCGGCCAAGACGATGAAGCGACTAAAAATCACGACGAATGAAGCCGGCGAGACGATCAAATTTGACGACAATGAAAATTTGAGCGAAGCAAGCGAGTCTCAAATTTTAAACGTCGGCGGCAAAATACAAAAAGAAAAAGAGCCTAAACTTCCGATATTTGACGAGTAAATTTAACTAAAATTTGACGTAGGCGAATTTGATAAATTTGAAGCCCGATACAAGCTCGCAAAAATATACTCTATTTCTGCCGCCTGGAAATCTTTTAAATTTAACAGAGTTAAAAAGTAAATTTATAAAAATAGCAGCCAAGGTCGGCGCAAATTTAACCTACTCGCCGACTCGTTCGCCATTTATTCGCACGATCCTAGCGGGGATTCCTACGACCGTGGCGTTATCGGGCACGTCTTTTAGCACGACCGAGTTCGCTCCTATTTTGGCGTTTTCGCCGATCAGGATGTTTCCTAGCACCTTTGCGCCGGCTGCTATCGTGACGCCGTTTTTTACGGTCGGGTGGCGCTTGCAGCACTCTTTACCCGTGCCACCTAGAGTTACTTGATGATAGATCAGCACGTCATCTCCCACTTCGGCCGTCTCGCCGATAACCACGCCCATGCCGTGATCGATAAAAAGCCGCCTGCCGATCTTGGCGCCCGGATGTATCTCGATGCCCGTTAAAAAGCGCGACATCTGCGACACGAAGCGCGCCGTAAATCGCCAATTTTTAACATGCAAAAAGTGCGCGAATCTATGAAAAAAGACGGCATGGATGCCTGGAGTGTTGACGAGGATCGCCCCGTAGCAGCACGAGGCTACCGACGGGTCCTTTTCTCGCACGGTCGCGACCAGCTCGTTTAGCTCAGCTATCAGTCCCAAATCACGCCTCGTAAAGCGGAGTACTAAGATATCTCTCGCCGTTATCAGGAGCTATGAAAAGCACCTTTTTGCCCTTACCTAGTCTCTTTGCGACCTTCACCGCAGCCGCCAGAGCCGCGCCGCCCGAGATACCTAGTAAGATACCCTCCTCTTTAGCTAGCTTTCTAGCCGTCTCAAAGGCCTCGTCGTTATCCACGCGCTCTATCTCGTCGATGCAGGCGGTATCAAGCGTAGCCGGGATAAAGCCCGCTCCTATGCCTTGGATCTTGTGCGGACCGGGTTTTTCGCCCGAGATCACGGCAGAGTCGTTTGGCTCGACGGCGACGATCTTAGTCTTATAGCCGTTTGCTTTTAGCGCTCTTGCGGTGCCGCTTAGCGTGCCGCCCGTGCCTACGCCCGCTACAAATGCGTCAAGCTCCCCGAAGTCATCCATGATCTCTTTTGCCGTCGTTAGTTCGTGAGCCTGCGGGTTAAATTTGTTTTCAAACTGACTTAGCATCACGTAGCCTTTTTCGCGCACGAGCTCGTTTGCTTTTTCGATCGCGCCCTTCATGCCTTTTGCGCCCTCGGTTAGCACTAGCTCCGCTCCGTAGGCCTTTTGCAGCTTGCGTCTTTCTATGCTCATGGTTTCAGGCATCACTAGTACGACCTTATATCCTAGCGCCGCGCCGACCATAGCTGCGCCTATGCCGGTGTTGCCGCTAGTTGGCTCCACGATGACGTCGCCTTTTTTTAGCGTACCTTCTTTTTGCATCCCGAGGATCATATTTGCGGCGATTCTATCTTTTACCGAGCCGCCCGGGTTAAAAAACTCAAGCTTTGAGTAGATTTCAGCCATGCCCTCTTCGTGCACGCTGTTTATCCTTACGATCGGCGTTTTACCGATGGTTTGAACGATGTTTTCATATATCATTTAGACTCCTTTTGAAAAAATCGTGTAATAATAACTTCTTTTTCCATAAATATAAATAAAATATAAAAAAATAAATTTTCTTTTATATTTCAGCCTAAAATTTAACTCGCGTTCTCTATGATTTTTAGAGTTTTTAGGCTGTCTTCTATACTAGCGCTCATGCTTTGCTCGCCGCTTAAAAGACGCACGAAGTCCTCTAGCTCGCTTGTTAGAGGATCAGCTCTTTTGACGAATATATTTTGCATTTTGCACGAGCTCGCGTCAAATTCGCTAAATTTAACGAGACTTTGATTTAGCAAATCGGCCTCGTAAACTGCCCCCTTGCACGCGACCTCGACGGTTCTTTTGCGTCTGTGCGCTAGCCAGCTAGTAGCTATGAGAGCCGTTATCTCGCCCTCAAGCTCAAACGACAAAACCGCGTTGTCTTCAAATTTAGCGTGGATTTTGCGCGAGCATTTTATATCGGCGCTTTTTATCTCTTTGCCGCTTAAAAACCTAATGAGATCGATATCGTGCACGGCTAAATCGGCTAGTATGCCCACATCCGCGATTCGCTGCGGAAAGGGCGCATTTCTAGTTATTTGCACGCTATAAATTTCCTCGTTTTCAAGCTCTTTTTTTAGAGCCGCGATCGCTGGGTTAAAGCGCTCGACGTGCCCGACGGCCACCTTTATATCTTGCCGCTTAGCTTCGTCAAGTAAAATTTGAGCATCCGCGGCATTTGCGCAAACGGGTTTTTCGATGAGCAAATTTAGCCCTTTTCGCATACACTTTAGCGCCGCTTCTTTATGTAGCGAGGTCGGCGTAGCGATGACGGCGGCGTCTAAATTTTCGCTCTCTAGCATCTCGTCAAGATCAGCGTAAATTTTTTGTGCAAATTTTTCCTTGCTAAACGGATCGCAAAGCGCGGTTATCTGCACGCCCTCGACGTTTTGTAGAGCGCGGTAGTGGTTTTTGCCCATGACGCCAAGACCTATGAGCGTAAATTTAAGCATTATTTATAACCTCGATGACGTAGTCTTGCTCCTCTTTGGTCACAAATGCAGACATCGGCAGCGCCATTATATCCTGCGCCACCGCTTCGCTCACGGCAAAATCCCCAAGCTTATAGCCAAGATCCTTAAACACCTCTTGCAAATGCAGCGGCACAGGGTAATAAACGCCTGTCGGCACGCCTTTTTGCGCGCAGATCTCTAGCATTTTCGCTCTATCTTTTACGCGGATGCAGTACTGTGCCCACGCCGAGACGTTACCCTCCGCGACAAAAGGCGTTACGACACCCTTTAGCTCGCTAGTATATCTTGCCGCGATCTCTTGGCGTTTTGCGATTTCGGCGTCAAGGTATTTTAGCTTTACGTTTAAAATACCCGCCTGGATGGCGTCGAGTCTGCCGTTTATGCCGACATATTTGTGGATGTAGCGCTCGGACTGGCCGTGGTTTAGTAGGATGCGTATCTTTTCGTTTAGGGCGTCGTCGTCCGTAAATATCGCTCCGCCGTCGCCGTAGCAGCCAAGCGGCTTAGCCGGGAAAAACGAGGTCGTAGCGATGCGCGAGAGGTTGCAGGATTTTACGCCGTTTTGGCTCGCGCCAAAGCTTTGCGCCGCGTCCTCGATAACGGTTAGGCCATGCTTTTGCGCGATAGCGTTTATCGCCGCCATATCCGCCGCCAGCCCAAAAAGCGACACCGGCACGATAGCCTTGGTCTTTGGCGTGATCTTTGCCTCGATCAAATTCGGATCGATATTATACGTCCTCTCGTCGATATCGACGAATACGGGCTTTGCGCCCAAAAACGCTATCATCTCGGCCGTAGCGATAAAAGTAAAAGGCGTCGTGACGATCTCGTCGCCGGGCTTTATATCAAGCGCCATAAAGGCTAATAGCAGCGCGTCCGTGCCGCTACTGCAAGCTATAGCATGCTTTGCGCCGCTAAATTTGGCCAGATTTTCCTCCAGCTCGCCGACCTTGCCGCCGATATAGACCGAGCTATCTAGCACCTCTTTGATCTGCTCGTCGATTTCGTTTTTGTATTTTTGATACTGAGCTTGTAAATTTATAAAATTTATCTTCATCCTTGCTCCTATTTTATAGATTTTAGTATTTCTTCGCCTGCTTCGTCAAGCCTCTTGCCGTTAAAGTGCACTTTGCAAAACTCCACTATCTTGCCGTGAAATTTGGCGTAAATTTCATTCATCTCTAGCTCGCGTCCGTACGCCTCGCAAATTTGTTCGCTATCTACGGCCCCCAGCCACTCCTGCGCCTCGTCGTAGCTTTCAAACTCGTATCCCAAAAAGCTCAAAATCCGCAAAGCGTAACTATCTACGACCATCACGTCGCGTCCGCACGCGTAGCAAAGCACCGCGTCGCAGGTCTCCGCGCCGATGCCTTTGACGCCAAGCAGCCACTCGCGGCTTACGTTTTCTTTGAAATTTTCAAAATCGCCGAATTTTTTAAAAATCGCATCGCAAAGCGTTTTTAGGCGTTTTGCTTTGGTGTTATAAAAGCCGCTTGGTTTTATTAGCATGGCAAGCTCGGCCGCGGGCGTTTTTACGATACCTTCTAGGCTCATCAAATTTGCGTTTTTTAGATTATTTAGCGCTTTGTCGGCGTTTTTCCAGTTTGTATTTTGTATCAAAACGGCGCCGACCACGACCTCAAAAGTCCCGGCTCCCGGCCACCAAAGGGGGTCGTCCGCGTCAGCCTTTACGCCCGCGTTTTTTAGCGCCAAAAAAAGCTGCGTACTATCCATCGTTTTTTCCTTTTTATATTTTTTATGAGCAAAATTTTAGTTAGCGACTCTTGCTCAAATTTATAGCGGCAAAAGCGTTAAATTTATCGCCGAAACGCCGCTTCGATTAAATTTGAGAAAAAGCCGCAGTCGTTAGCCCAACCCAAATTTGCGCTCGCTTATGCAAATTTAACCGCTGGCTGCACCAAAGGCTCGCTAACTCCGTCTATCACGCGGATCTTAAAGGCATCTGCGCAGCGCCCGCCGTCAAATTTAAACACGACCATTTGAAAGATTCGCCTGCATTTTTCATTTACCTTAAACGAGTGCTTGAGTCCCGTTAAAAAGCTCTTCACGGGCGCTTCCGCGTCCATACCGATGACGCCGTCAAACGCCCCGCTAAGCCCGACGTCGCTGACATAAGCAGTGCCGCTAACTATTTGCAAATCATCGGTGCCAACGTGCGTGTGAGTGCCGGCTATGGCCCCGACTCGCCCGCAAAACAGCCTAAAAAACGCGTTTTTCTCGCTCGTGGCCTCGGCGTGAAAGTCTATGAGGGTATTTTCGCTCTCGCACTCTTTTAGTGCGCGCTCGGCCTCCAAAAAGGCGTTATTTGTATGCGGTAAGCCGTAGTGCCCCATCAAATTTACCACGCTTAGGCTCTTGCCCTCTTTACTCAAATTTATCGCTCCGCGCCCAGCGGTTCCCGCGAAGTGATTATACGGGCGGATGATAGGCAGGGCGTCCATCAGCGCAACTACGTCTTTTTTATCAAAGCTATGGTTGCCGCCCGTGATCGCGTCGATACCGCACTCTAGCAACTCGTGTGCGTTTGTGGCGGTTAGACCAAAGCCTCCGCTTGCGTTTTCGGCGTTTGCGACGATAAAGTCAAGCTTAAATTCTCGCTTAAATTTGGGCAAATTTTGTATAACCGCGCTTCGTCCAGCGCGTCCGACGATATCGCCCACAAAGCCCACTCTAGTTAAATTTGCCATCAAATTTTATCTTTATAGCTTAGATAAAACTGCCTTGCCGTGCGTCCAGAGCGGCTCGCGCGCAGCTGGGCGTATTGCTTTGCTAGCTCGTGAAGCATCGTTTTGTCGCCTACGAAATCTTTAAAATAAAAATCCACTATCTTTAGATAGTCTGCAAAACTGCCCTGATAAAAGCTAAGCCAAAGCCCGAATCTATCGCTAAGCGCGATCTTTTCCTCGACCGCGTCGCTATAGTGCAGCTCCGTCTCGCCGACCCTTGCGCCTTCGTTGTCGCTTTTTAGCTCGCTGATCAGGTGGCGGCGGTTTGATGTGGCGTAGACTAGCACGTTTTTAGGCGCCTTTTCGATCGAGCCCTCAAGCACGGGTTTTAAAAACTTATAGCTCATATCTCCCGCCTCAAAGCTAAGGTCGTCGCAAAAAATGATAAATTTAAAGCTGCTATCCCTAATCTCGTAAATGATCTCTGGTATCATCTCCAGCTCGTCGTTTTTTAGCTCGATTAGCCGCAAGCCCTCCGGGTAAAATTTAGTAAAAACTGCCTTAACCAGGCTGCTTTTACCGCAGCCTCGCGCGCCCCAGAGTATCGCGTGATTCGCGCCCTTGCCTTCTAAAAATTTGCGCGTATTTTCTACTAGCTCTTCTTTTTGCTTTTCGATCCCGATAAGCCCGTCAAGCTGCGTAAAATCAACGTCTATCACGCCTTTTAATGCTCCAAATTTACGCCTATAAATCGCTGCGGCAGTCGTGTTCCAGTCTATCATTTTTCCGCCCGTCCTTTGTTTAGTTTTCTAAGATAGATCAAGATCTCCTCAATCACGTCATCATCGTCTTTGCTCTTTGATCTCAGCCTGGTTTGCTCGCCGTTTTGCGCGGTTAGCACGATATTTTGCTCGGCGTTTGAGATAGCTTTGAAGCCCGCTTTTATCGCTAAAATTTTAATTATAATGAGGCTTAAAAACTGCTTGGTGTAGATGTCTGGCTTGCCAAATCTATCCTCGATCTCGCTCTCTATCTCGTAAACCTCGGCAACCTCTTTGCACTTGCTAAGCCGTCTATATAGCTCCAGACGCAATCTATCCTCACCGATAAACTCCGAGTTTAAAAACGCGTTTATACTGAGTTTTAGATCGATTTTTGCGCTTTCAAAGCTCTCTTTATTTAGCAGTTTATTTATCTCTTCTTCTAGCATCTTGATGTATAGCGAGTAGCCGATCGCCTCGATATGGCCGCTTTGGGCTTCGCCCACCAGGTTGCCGCCGCCTCTGATTTCTAGATCGTGGTAGGCTAGCACGCTGCCCGAGCCCAAAAACGAATTACTCTCAAGTGCGACTAGGCGTTTTAGCGCGTCCTCGCTTAGGGCGTTTTTGTCTTCGACTAGGAAGTAGCAATACGCCTGCTTGTCGCTCCTGCCTACGCGCCCGCGCAGCTGATGTAGGTCTGCGATACCGAATTTATTCGCGCCCTCGATGATGATGGTGTTTACGTTTGGCAGGTGGATGCCGCTTTCTACGATGCTGGTGCTTAGCAGTACGTCGTATTCGCCGTTTTCAAACTTCATCATCTCCTCTTCGGTCGTTTTAGCGTCGATCTTGGAGTGTAGCATGAGGATGCGTAAATTTGGCATGATGCCCAAAATTTGCTTTTTTGCCTGAGGCATCGTGGCGATGTGGTTGTGGATATAAAAAATTTGCCCGCCGCGGCGCAGTTCGCGCATCACGGCCTCTTTTACCGCCTTTTCATCCCACTCGCGCACGCTGGTTCGCACGTCTAGGCGCGAGCTTGGCGGAGTTTGTAGCACCGAGTATCCCTTGACGCTTGAAAGCGCCATATTTAGGCTGCGCGGTATCGGAGTTGCGCTCATAGATAGCACGTGCGAGGCGCTTGAAATCTCTTTTAGTTTTTCCTTTTGTTTTACGCCAAATTTATGCTCTTCGTCGATGATGATGAGGCCTAAATTTGAGGGCTTAACCGACAAAAGCGAGTGCGTACCTACGCAAACGCAAGGCTGCCCAGACTCCAGCGCCTTAACCGCGGCCGCTTTTTCCTTTGTGCTCGTGAAACGGTCAAGCTTAAAGACGCTAACGTCAAATTTGCCCAACCGCTCTTTTAGGCTTTTAAAATGCTGGGAGCTAAGAAGCGTCGTCGGCACGAAAAATAGCGCCTGAAAGCCCGATTTTACGCACTTAAATATCGCGTTCATCGCAACTTCCGTTTTACCGAATCCCACATCGCCGCTAAGCAGCCTATCCATCACCTTGCCGCTTTTTAGGTCGTTTGCGATGTCGCTTGATGCGCGCTCCTGATCTCTCGTGTAGGCAAAGCCAGCGTTTTGCAAGAAATTTAGATACTCCGCATCGTCTTTTTCGATGATTTCGCCGCGGATTAGCTCGCGCTGCGCGGCCAACGAAATAATCTTTGAGGCGATAACAAAAAGCTTGGCTCTAACTTTTTCTTTTATCTTGGCGAAATTTGCCTTGCCCAGGCGGTCTAAAACCGCTATGCTGCCGCTGCCTGCGACGTAGCGATCGATCAAATTTAGATGCTCGACGGGCAAAAGCAGCTTGTCCTCGTTTTGATAAACGATCACGACGAACTCGCGCGTCCTGCCGAGCACCGTTAGCTTTTCAAGACCCGTAAATTTGCCGATGCCGTACTCCTCGTGCACGACGTAGTCGCCCGCCTTTAGCTCGTCGATCGCTAGACTCGGTTTTTTGGCGCGCTTTTTCTTTTCAAATTTATTTAGCGAGACGATGATTTCGGCCACCGAGACTAAATTTAACGCCGCTTCGGTTTGCACAAACTCTACGTTTTTGTATTCGCTCAAATTTAATGCGTTAAAAAGCCCCTCGTTACGCGCTAAAACCTTGATTTTTTTATTTTTATTTAGCTCGAAAAAATCGGCGTTTAAAGTTACGCTTAAATCTTTATAAACTTTAGCTGCGGGCAATACGGGCAAATTTGCCACCTCGCCCAGATCGCGCTCAAAGCCGTCAAATTTTTTCGTTAAAACCGTTTTAAATTCGCGCGTATAGTCTATAAAGCCGTCTATCGCCCAAAATCCAAGCGTCTTTAGGTCGCTGATTAGCGCGTCCGTTTGCATATCTTTTATTTTTTCTGACGTTTTTTCAAACTCGGCTTCGCCCAGAGCCGCGATAAAAGGCGAAATTTCAACGCTTTTTAGCTCGGTTTTGTTTGAAATTTGCGTCTGCGTGCTGTAGTGCCTGATGCTTTCTATCTCGCCGTCAAAAAGCAAAATGCGGTTTGGCTCCTGCGCGCCGACGCAAAAAATATCTATAATCTCGCCACGCACGCAAAACTCGCCCTCGCTCTCCACGATACCCACCGCCTCGTAGCCAAAGCGCAGTAGCTTTTCGGCCAGCTCTTTTGGATCGATTTTATCGCCGAAATTTAGCGTAAGCTTTTGTAGATGTTTTTTGCCCGGAAGTTTGTTTAGGACCGTACAAACGGGGCTGATGAGGAGCTTTTTGCCCTCAAATTCGTAAAATTTGGCTAGCTCGGAGGATAGCTCAAAAAGCTCGGCGCTAAAGCTGCGCAGATCATCGCCCTCGCGCGCTCTAAAATCAGGCAATCTAAAGACCTTAAGCCCTGCAAATTCCGCCGCGCTAAGAGCTGCGATGGCCTCCTTATCGTCCTCGCAGACGAGCAGCTGCGCATCGCCTCCGTTTAAAAAATACTCAAAAACCTCACTTTGCACCGCGGTACCTTTTCAAGAAGGCTTCCACGAGATAAAACGACCCAAACGCCAGATACTCCTCATCCGCGCGCACGTCCGTAAAGTCCTCAAACTCCATACCGAGCTGGCGCAAAGCCTCTTTCACCTGCGCCGTCGCAAGCTCGCGACCCGGCGTCTCGTACTCGATGATGTAGGTTTTTTTGACGATTGGTCTGATCGCCTTTAGGACGGCTTTTATGTCCTTGTCGGCAAAGGCGTTAAAGATCAAATTTAGCTTTTTGCCCGCAAATCTTTTCACGAGAGCCTGCGCCGCCATCTCGTTGTGCCCGACGTCGATCGTTACGTTTGGCGCGATCTTTTCGCAGCGTCCGCTAAGATCCAGCGCGCCTAAATTCGCTAAATTTAAGCTAAATCCGAGCTCCTTAAACGCCGAAGAGCTAAGCGTCAAATTTGAACGCAAAAACTCGGGTAAGCCGAATTCTTGCGCATAAATTTTAATCTCGTTTTTATCCTCGCTGTTCAAATTTTGGGAAGCAAATTTGAGCGTTGCGCCTTTTTTGGCAGCGATCCCTCTAGCGATATCGGCGCAAAGCTCGCTCATCTCGTCGTTCATCAAAGCAAGGTCCGCCATCGCGTTAAATTTAGTCGTCGCGATCCGCTCTAACGTGTCGCCCAGCAGCGCCGTATGATCAAAACCGATCGGAGTAAAGAGGCTAAGACGCTTGTCAAATACGTTCGTAGCGTCGAATTCTCCCCCAACGCCCGCCTCGCAGACGAAAAAGTCGCACCCCTCAAAAAGCGGAGCGCAAAGCAGCGTCGCATACTCGAAATACGAAAGCGAGCGCGCGACCTCGGGAGGCAAAATTTTAATCAGTCTCTCGTGAGCCGTCTCGAGCGCGTCCGCGCTAGCTACGGCGCCGTTCATCCAAAATCTCTCGCGAAACTCGAAGATATGCGGGCTCGTATAGTGTCCGACGCTATGGCCGCGAGCGAGCAACTGCGCTAAAAATCGCCCCGTGCTGCCCTTGCCGTTCGTGCCGATAAGATGGATGATTTTTGGTATTTTAAACGCCCCCTGCACGAATTTAAAGGCGTTTGGCATGCGCGCGCGGTTGATTTCCTTATAAAAAAGGGGTTTGTTTTCTAAAAAATTATCTAACATTCATTTAGCATTCCGGCATGACCTTGTTTCTGCCGCCCTGCTTTGCCTGATAAAGCATCTTGTCGGCTTCTTCTATCGTCGCATTCGAGCCCGTGCTTGCGCTTCTTATCGCTACGCCGCAGCTTGCCGTCACGTCTATGCGCTCGCCTTTATACATAAATTTAGAATTTTGCACGATTTCTCGCATCTTTTCGGCAAATTTGACTGCGTCGCCCAGAGAAATCTCGGGCAGTAAAATAACAAACTCTTCGCCGCCGTATCTACCGACGAAATCAGCCTGGCGGGAGTATTTTCTAAGCATCTTGCCTATAGTAGCCAAGACGACGTCGCCTGCTTCGTGCCCGTAAACATCGTTTATGCGCTTAAAGTGATCTATATCAAAAAAGCAAACGCCGTAATCGTTGCCATATCTGTTGTATTTTTGCTCCATTCGCTCGAGCTCTTCAACTAGCGCCTTTTTGGTTCCGGTTTTGGTTAAAAAGTCCTCTTTGCTTTGAGATCTTGCGCTTTCCAGATCGGTTTCTAGCTTATTTACTCTTTTTTGAAGCTCTTTGATGGTCTTTTGATCGTTTACCATCTGCTCGCCCAGCTGCTTAACCTCGCCGTCAAGAGCATTGGCGATACTTAGCATCTTGTCTCTAATGCCCTCAAAGCTATCTTCGCGCAAATTTATCGAGCTTAGATCGTCTTTGATGTACTGCATCGTGCTAGAGCTTTTTGACGAGCTGCTGATCAAGCTTACGATTTGGTTATTTATGCCGTCTAAAACCTTATCGAGCACGCTGACTTTATTTAAAATTTCAGCCTTATCTAGCTCGATTCGCTTTTTGGTCAGCTCCTCTATCTTTTCTCTTGTTTGACCGTCTTCGAGCAGGCTTGGATCGCTTTTTAAAATTTTATTTATTTTTCTTACGTCGTCGCTGATTTTATCGGTGATAGAAGGCTCTAGCATCATGGCTATGAGCGGGATTATTTTTTCGTAAATTTGCGTGCTATCCAGCTCTTTTATGGTCGCATTATCAAGCTCTATGACGATAGATTGCAAATCGTCGAATTTTTTTATCCCGTATGAGCCAAGACGCTTTAAAAACGAATCATCGTAATCGGTTAGAAAATCAAACCACTTGTCTTTTATCTTTTCTACCGTGGCTACGTCAAGCCTCCTGTTTAGCGCCTCTATGCTGTTTTCAGAGAGTTCTTTGGCGTTTTTGTTATGCAGGAGGGATATGCTTTGCAAAACCCTTTTATTCATCAGCAAAAGCGCGCTTACGAGCTTTGAGTTGTCTATTATGCTTGGCGAATTTAACCTAGAGGCCATAAACGCAAAAAGCTCGTCCACGTTTTTTACGTTTTTTTGCTTTAGCTGATCTTTAAAATCATCGTTTAGCCTTGCGACGTATTTTTCGAGCTTTTGGCACTCGGGCAAGGTAACGCCGTTTTTTTTTGCTATCTCGCAAAAAACCTCCGCGTAGTTGTCTGGAGTAAACACGAGTCCACGATCTTTTATCGCCTGTATAGCTTCTCTTATGATCTGATTTACGCTAATTGCCATTTTTTAGCCCCTTTACCGCAAGCACTGCGATATACTCGTCAAAAGCCTCTTGCGAAGCCTCTTTTATGGCGTTATACTTCTCGCTCTCGCTGATGACGCCGTCGGCAAATCTAGTATCCCTTACCTTTTGCGAGACGGTAAAGTCATGCTCGCCCGAAGTCGTCACCGATAGCATCTTGCCGCCTTTTAACTTAGTATCGAAATTTAGCGTTAGTATCGCTTTATACGACGTCACGTAGCCGTTTTCGTCATATAGCAACGCCTGGTAGTTGAGCGATTTGATCGAGACCGTTATCGTCGTAGGCTCGTTTTTATCGTAGCTCATGCGCTTACCTAGCCTTGTTACGATACCCTCTAGCACGCTATCTTTGATCCAGACGCTATTTTTAGGCTCTTCTTTGCTTATTAGCACGTTTACGTAGACGCGGTCGCCCATTATGTCGTTCGTGATCTTTGAGACGGGCTTATAGCCGCATCCGACCAAGACAAAAGCCGCTAAAAATAGTAAAATTTTTATCTTCAAATTTTAGCCTTTTATTACGAAATTTACGAGCTTTCCGTTCACGTAAATTTGTTTGATTATTTCTTTTCCTTCTAGCCATTTAGCCGCGCTTTGTCTAGCTAGAGCCAAAACCTCGTCCTCATTTGCGCTGCTCGGCGCTTCAAATTCGCCGCGCCTTTTGCCGTTAACGGTGATAGCCAAATTTAAGCTATCTTTTTCAAAAACCTCGTCCAAAATTTCTATTTTAGTAAAATTCGCCCTGCCAAATAGTTGCTCGCTAAGCTCGTTTGCTATATGCGGCACGATAGGCTCGAGTAAATTTAAAATGATAAAAAAGGCTTCCGTAGTCACATCCTCGTTATCCTGCGCATTTACGGCATTTAGAGCTTCCATGCAGGCCGCGATTAGGGTATTCAAGGCAAAATTTTCTTCATAAACGTCGTTTGATTTTTTAAGCGCCTCATAAACCTTCATTCGCGCGTATTTTTCTTCTTTGCTCAAATTTGCGTGCGCTATCTGCGGGATTTGAGTACATTTTTTGACATTCGCGCTTCGTTCGTATAAGCGGTTTAAAAACCTAAATGCGCCCTCGACCGCGCTATCGTTCCACTCAAGTTCTTTTTGCGGAGGCGCGGCAAATAGGATAAAAAGCCTCGCCGTATCGGCGCCATATTTGCTAATAATGTCGTCGGGATCAACTACGTTACCCTTACTTTTACTCATTTTTTTGCCGTCTTTTAGCACCATGCCTTGAGTAAGCAGTCGCTCAAACGGCTCGTCGTCTCTTAGGTAGCCCAGGTCTCGCAAGGCCTTTTGGAAAAACCTCGCGTAAAGTAGGTGCAAGATCGCATGCTCGATACCGCCGATATACTGATCCACGTTCATCCAATAATTCACGCTTTTAGCATCAAACGCGCGTTCCTGCCACGTCTTTTCGTCGCTGGCGTATCTAGCGAAATACCAACTACTCTCAAAAAACGTATCCATCGTATCGGTCTCGCGGATAGCCTCGCCGCCGCATTTTGGACACTTTACGTGTTTCCAGCTCTCGTGCTTATCTAGCGGATTTCCTTCGCCTGTTATCTGTACGTCGTCAGGCAGCGTCACGGGCAGATTTTCGATCTTTTCAGGCACGACGCCGCAGCGCTTGCAGTGCACCATCGGTATCGGCGCGCCCCAGTAGCGCTGTCTGGAGATACCCCAGTCGCGGATTTTAAAATTTACGACGCGTTTGCCGATTTTATCCGCTTCAAATTTTTCTATTATTTTTAGTTTGGCCTCTTCGCTGCCAAGACCGTTTATGAGCGGCGAATTTATAGATATTCCGTACTCCGTTAGAGCCTTGCCGCCCTCAAATTCGCCCTGCATGGGCTTAACCACCGGCTTTATCGGCAGGTCAAATTTACTCGCAAACTCATAGTCGCGCTCGTCGTGAGCCGGCACCGCCATAACAGCGCCGCTACCGTAGTCTGCTAGGACGAAATTGGCTACCCAAACCGGCACTTTTTCTCCGGTTAGCGGGTGTAAGACGTTTATACCCAAATACAGTCCGTCTTTTTCGCTAGCTTGGCGTTCGCGCGGGCTTTGATTTAAAATTTTTCTAATTTTTTCCGCTTTTTGCGGCTCTAACTTGTCTGCGTTAAGCAGTCTTTTTACGATCCTGTGCTCAGGTGCCAAGGCAGCATAGCTAACGCCGTAAATCGTATCCGGGCGCGTAGTAAATACCTCAAAGCCCTCTATCTGCTCGCCGCCTTCTAAAATTTGCTTCGACTCCTCGTCTAGCTCAAATTTAAACTCAAGTCCAAAGCTCTTACCGATCCAGTTTTCCTGCATCGTAAGCACTTGAGACGGCCATTTGCCCTCTAACTTTTTTAAATCGTCCAGCAACTCCTGCGCGTAGCTAGTTATCTTTAGGTAGTAGCCGGGCAGTTCGCGCTGGACGACGGCATTTCCGCATCTCCAGCAGCATCCGTCTTCGACCTGCTCGTTTGCAAGCACCGTTTGGTCGTATTCGCACCAATTTACTACCGCGCTTTTTCGGTAAACCAGCCCCTTTTCGTACATTTTGATGAAAAATTCTTGTTCAAATTTAGTATAAAGCGGATCAGACGTCGCAAATTCGCGCTTTTTAGAAAAGCTAAGTCCCAAAGCATCAAGCTCGCCGCGCATGTAGTCTATATTTTCGTAAGTCCAAATTTTAGGATGGATTTTGTGCTTTATCGCCGCATTTTCCGCAGGCATACCAAAGCTATCAAAGCCGATAGGATGCAAAACGTTATAGCCCTTTTTGCGGTAGTAGCGAGCTAGGGCGTCGCCGATAGAGTAGTTTCGCACGTGCCCCATGTGGATGCGTCCGCTAGGGTATGGAAACATGCTTAGGATATATTTTTTAGGTAGGCTATAGTCGTCTTTGGGCTCAAATTCGCCGCTTTTGCTCCAAATTTCTCTCCATTTTTTTTCTATTTTCGCAGGCTCGTATTTTAAATTTTCACTCATTTTTACTCCTAAAATTCTTCTTGCGTCTTGCCGGACTCAACCAAAACAAGCGCTAGAGAAAAGACGTTTGCTATCGCGGCGCCGATCGCTAGCGAATACGCCATATGCGCGTTGCCGTTTACCTGAAGTAGCACAAAAGCCGGAATAAGGTGCAAGTCGGCCACTAGCGAGCTAGCAAAAAGCTCGGCGGCAAAGACGTTTTTGACGCCGATTTTTAGCAGCGTCGAGATCACGTTTACGCTCGCCGCTACAAATAGCGCAATCTCATTTTTATCGTACAAAAATCCCGCCGTCGTCGTCAGGCTCATAAGCGCGAAAAATATATAAACAACCTTACCCCAGTTCATCGCTTCTCCTTATATAGTGCCTTTTTCAAACATCGCGCGTTGCTTGTCTTTCTCTCTTTGTATGCGCGCCTTTTCCGCTTCCATAGCGCGGTATTTCTCTACGCTAAATTTAAACCATAAAAGCATAGGTGCGGCGACGAATATCGAGCTAAGCGTACCGATGACGATGCCCACTATCAGCGCCAAAGAAAATCCGTGTATCATATCTCCGCCGAACAAAAATAGCACGACGACCGTGATGAGCGTGGTGCCTGATGTGAGTATCGTTCTAGTTAGCGTCGCGGAGACCGATTCGTTTATTATCGTGTCAAGATGCGTGCTCTTGCTGGTTTTGATATTTTCTCTGATACGGTCAAAGACGATGATAGTATCGTTTAACGAGTAGCCCACGACCGTAAGGATCGCCGCAAGCGTGTCTAAATTTACGTCGATAGCAAAAAAGCTGATCGCGCCCATCGTGATCACGACGTCGTGTATCTCCGAAGCTACCGCCGCCATCGCAAATCTCCACTCGAATCTAAACGCGATGTAGATCAAAATACCCACAAGCGAAATCGCAAGCGCCATCACGCCCTTTTCGCGTAGTTCGTCGCCGACTTTAGGTCCGACCACGTCCGTACGGCGGATCTCAAATTTACCCGTATCTTTTAAAAGCTCGGCAACGCTAGCTCCGACGTCGCTACCCAAATTTGAGTTTGCCCCAGAAAATCTAATCGTAACCTCTTCCGCCGAGCCAAACTCCGTAACGCTCGCGTTTTTATAGGCTTCGTCTTTTGCCAAAGCCGCGCGAATTTTATCCAGCGAGACCGCGCTATCGTATTTCACCTGGATGAGCGTACCGCCGGAAAAGTCGATGCCGTAGTTAAAGCCTTTCGTCGCCATCAAAAAAAGCGATCCGAAAAATAGCACGGCCGAGACGGCTAGCGCTATGTAGCGCTTGCTCATAAAATCATAAACATGTGCCTTTGAGAAAAATTGCATTTATACCCTTTTATAACCGAACCAAAACCGCGTGTTACCGCTTTTTTCTATTTTATTTATAATCGTATCAAACATACCGTGAGTACCCAAGATCGCCGTTATCATCGAAGCGATGATGCCTATGCCCATAGTAACGGCAAAGCCCTTAACAGGTCCCGTACCGTAGGCATAAAGCACGACCGAGGTGATAAGCGTGGTCAAATTTGCGTCTATGATCGCGCTCATCGCGTTTTCGTAGCCTTTTTTCACGCTCGTTGCGATACTGGCTCCGTCGCGCAGCAGCTCTCTGATACGCTCGTTTATGATGACGTTGGCATCCACGGCCATACCGATGGTTAGCACTATACCTGCCATTCCCGGTAGCGTTAAAGCAGCGCCGAACATCGCCATCACGGCGACTAATATTAAGATATTTGCGACAAGCGCGATATTTGCCAAAATGCCGCTAAATCCGTAATAAGCTATCATAAACAGCACCACCAAAACCGAAGCCGAGGCTAGCGCGATCATCGATTGTCTTATGCTATCGGCGCCCAGACTTGGTCCTACGCTTCGTTTTTCTAGCATTTTTACCGGAGCCAAAAGAGCGCCGCTTCTAAGCGCGATAGCTACGTCGTGAGCCTCCTCTACGCTAAATCCGCCGCTTATCTGACCGCTTCCGCCGCCGATTCTCTCGTTTATCGACGGAGCCGAGTAAACCCTGCCGTCAAGCACGATAGCTAGGCGCTTGCCGACGTTTGCGCCGGTAAAATCGCCAAATATCCTAGCTCCCTCGGCGTTTAAAGTAAAGCTGATGATAGGCGAGTTGGTGCGCTGATCAAAGGCAACCCTAGCGTCCGTTAGCATCGCGCCGTCAAGTACGGGGATGTTTTTTACGACGTATTTTATCTGCTCGTTTTTGACGTCCGGATAGACGATGTCGCCGTAGCTCTCAGCCTCGGCCTCGCTCATAGAGTTTGCCTGCGACTGGCGCTTTTCATCGACGGCCATCAGTTGGAGGTGCGCGGCTTTTGCGATGAGATCGCGTGCGCGCTGCTCGTCGGCCGCCGTTTTGATGCCAGGAAGCTCGACTAGGATATTATCCTTGCCCTGTCTTGCTACCGTAGGCTCAGCTAGACCGAACTGATCGAGACGGTTTCTGATCGTTTCTACCGCTTGATTTATCGCGTATTCGATAGTTTCGGCCTTCTCGGCGTCAGTTAAGCCGACCGAGTATTTTAGGCCGTCTTTTTGTACGTTAAGACCCTTGATATCTTTTAGCATGCCGTCGATTTTAGCGGCTTCGTCCGCGTCAAGCAGCTCAAAGTCCACCTTGTCTTCGCGGATCTTAAAGCTATCGATCAAAACATCCTCTTTTTTCGCAAAATAGTTCACGCTAGCGGCTATCGACTTGATCTTCGAGTGTATGGCCTCTTCGGTCTCGACGCCAAGAAGCATATGAAGTCCGCCCTGCAAATCAAGTCCTAGACTGATTTTAGAGCCGCCTAGCTTGTCCGTAAACGACGGCGCGGAAAAGATAATGCCGAAAATCAAAGCCAAAGCAAAGATGATCAGCCTATACGTTATTTTGCCGTTACGCATTTGCTTTCGTCTCTGTTTTTTCTATTTTTTTCGCGACGAATTCGCGTGAAACGCGCACGATTACGTCGTCGTTAAGCTTAACTCTGATAAAATCCTCTTCCGGTTTTATCACCTCGCAGATTAGTCCGCCGCTAGTTATGATCTTGTCGCCTTTTTCGAGTGCGGCTATCATTGCGGCATGAGCTTTTTGCTGTTTTTGCTGCGGTCTGATAACCAAAAAATAAAATATCGCGAAAAGCACGACTAGAGGCAATAATGAAGCTACGAAATTTCCTTCTTGCATGGGGTTCCTTAATAAAAAAAATTTTAAGCCCTTATTTTAGCACTAAAATTATAATAAAAGCCTTTGTCGGCGCGATTTTAATATCAAATTTTATACTAGCCGATGTTTTAGGCGGCGAAATTTTAAATTTTATCTCGCCGTTTTTTGCGATCGCGGGCTTTTATTTGCTGCTCAAATTTGACCGCCGCGGCTTTTTTTGGACGGGATTTTTTGTCGGGATTTTATGGTTTTACTGGATCAGCTTTAGCCTCGTTTATTACGAGCTTGGCTACCTCATCCCGCTTGAAATTTTAGCTATCGGGATCATCTACGGCGCGCTGTTTTTGATAGCAGGTATCCCGGCTCAAATTTGGCTAAGGGCCTTGCTGCTTATCCTAGTTACAAACATCCATCCCTTCGGCTTTAACTGGCTAAATTTAGAAGCCGTTTTCGTGCCGGGCATATTTGCGCCCAGTTTGCTCGCGCTTACGTTTATTTTCGCCGCTATTTTGTGCCTGTTTTACGTCAAAAACCGCTTCAAATTTATCGCTTTTGTCGCGCTTTTAGCCTGCGCGGTGCAGTATGATACGCCAAATTTTAAAACCCTGCCTTTCGAAGTAAAGCTAACAAACACCGACGTTCCGCAAGAGCTAAAGTGGCAAAAGCAGCTAAAAAACGAGTTTATAAATCAAAATTTAGACATCATAGACGAGGCGATAAGCGCTGGATTTAGGACGATTATTTTGCCCGAGAGCGCCTTTCCCGTCTATATGACACACGAGCGAAATCTCATCACAGAGCTGCTCGAAAAGTCGCAAAAGATCGCTATCGTCGCCGGCGCGCTAGCTCGCGAAAACGGCACCAACTACAACTCGGCGTTTTTCTTTGATCGCGGCAAGATGCGGCGGATGGATAAATTTATCCTTGTGCCTTTTGGCGAAGAGATCCCGCTACCGGCATTTGCGCGTGATTTGATAAATAAAATATTTTTCGGCGGCGCGAAGGATTTTGAGACGGCAAGCACCCCTAGCGACTACGAGATAGAGGGCCTTAAAATCAGAAACGCGATCTGCTACGAAGCGACCAGGGACGAGCTATTTGAAGGCGAATTTGACGTCATGATCGCAGTGACGAACAACGGCTGGTTCGTGCCTAGTACCGAGCCAAATTTACAGCGAAATTTACTCAAATACTACGCGACGAAATACGGCAAAGCCATCTATCACAGCGTAAACAGCTCGCCGTCTGAGATAATAACGCCAAAACAAGGCTTGCTCGATAAAATTTTCAGATAAATTTGCTAAATTCAGAGGTCTTTGCGCTTGCGAAATAGCAACCGAATTTGCAACGCCGCGTAAAATATACAAGCCGCCACGATAAGCAAAATAATAAAATCAAGCGTTTCTTGCCAAAGCAGTTCTCCCGGCGTTGTCAATATCCACTCATACTCCGGCGAACTTTTTGGTTTTCGGTAGCCTATATAAGTGCCGTTAAAGTCCAAATTTATAAAAAATGCAGCCAACAAAACAGCAAAAATAGAAACAATAAATCTTACGACAGGATTTTCTTTTCTTGCTTGTTTCATCACGCGAGCTCTATGTCCTTTACTGCCACACAGCAAGCAAGCAGCTACGAAACCGACAAGCGTGACGACCTTGATAATCCCCATATAAGCGATATAAAACGCGGCCTTTTGCGTAAAATCGGTATGAGTAAAAGCTCTCTCAATGGCCGGGTAAATTTTAAGCATAGCCTCCACGAAATCTCTTGCCAAAGACGAGCGAGCCAGCACGTCAAAAGGCAATACAAAAATGCTTAGCGCGCAAATAAAATAAAAAGCGCAAAGTCCGAGCAAAACGAGTCCAAGCGTCTTGTTTTTGCCGTTTTGTTTTGTCGCATTTTGCATTTGAAATCTCTTTAAATTTTACCGCGCGTTTGTGAAGTAAATTTAAGACGTAAAGCAGGACGAAATTTCATACGAAGCCTTAAATTTAAGGGTAAATTTAAGCCCGCATTAAATTTGGCGGGCTTGAGGATTTATTTAATCAAAGCTTTAAAAGTATCAACCGCGTCAAGCTTTTCCCACGGATATTTGGCGTTTCCGACTTGACCTTTGGCTGCTACTTTAGCGTATAAAAACGTATCTTTGCCGGGTTTATCCAGGCCGAATTTATTGGTGATCCAGCGCGGAGTGAGGGCGAAATTTTCACTAACGAAATTTGACAGCATATCGTCGTTTATACCGGCAATCTGCGTGCCCATCGTATCGACGCTCACAGAGGTAGGCTTTGCCATACCGATAGCGTAGCTTAGCTGGACGATGCATTTTTTAGCAAGGCCTGCAGCAACGATGTTTTTAGCTATCCAGCGCGCCGCATAAAGGCCGCTGCGATCGACTTTCGTGTAGTCTTTGCTGCTTTGCGCGCCGCCGCCTATCGGACTATATCCGCCAAAGCTATCTACGATGAGCTTGCGACCCGTTAGCCCGCTGTCGTGAAGCGAGCTGTGATTTACGTAGCGGCCTGTCGGGTTGATGTAGATTAGCGTTTTGCTCTTATCATATAGACCCTTTGGCAAGCCCGCATCGTCGATGAGAGTTTGCACTAGGGCGCGTAGCTCCTCTATCTTCATCGTCTCGACACAAGGGGCCGAAACTACGATAGTGTGGATGCTTTGAGGCTTGCAGCTCTCAAAGTTATCCTTCGTGCCGTAGTCTACGGTGACCTGAGTTTTTATATCGACGCCGAGTTTATCGGGATTGGCTTTGGCAAATTTATAAACCTTATCGCAAAGCATCCTAGCGTAGGTTATGGCTGCGGGCATATATTCGTTCGCTTCGCAGCTGGCAAAGCCAAACATTATGCCCTGATCCCCGGCGCCTATCTCGCCGCCTTCTTGATCGACGCCTTGATTTATATCCGCACTTTGCTGATTTACGCAGACTTTTATCTCGACATCGTCGGGGTGCAGGCACTGCTCTTTCGTAAATTTAGACTTGCCGTCGTAGCCGATTTTAGCCAGCGCGTTTTTAACGATACTCTCGTAGTCCTTGAAGCTTAACTTGACCTTAGAGTTTATCTCTCCGCCTATTATAATGTTTTTACCCGCGACGAAAACTTCGCTAGCGACGCGGCCGTTTGGATCTTGCATCAAGATCGTATCGACGATGCTGTCGGCGATGATGTCGGCGCATTTATCAGGATGACCCGGACTCACAACCTCTGAAGTAAACAAATACATACTTTTCCTTTATGAAAATTAATCTCGCAATTGTAACATTTCATAATAAAATTGAAATTAATCTCGCCCAAAGCTTGTAAATTCCGCGTAAATTCAGCTATAATCCTAAACTAAAATTAAATTTTAAGGCAAGGACACTAGAATGTTTAGCAAACTGGCAAAAAGGTTCGCCGACGGAAATTTGATCGTTCAAATTTTAATCGGCATAGCTCTAGGCGCCGTTATCGGCTTTTGGGCGCACTATCAGGCGGCTCCTTATAACGAACTAATCGCAAAAGGCGTGAGCGACGCAGCGCAGCTAGCCGCAGCAAAAAAAGACCTAACCGACGTGGCAAATTCGGTCGCAAACTCTATCGCCGTCTTGGGCAACCTCTTCGTCGGCGCGCTTAAAGCTATCGCGCCTATCCTAGTTTTCGTACTGGTAGCGACCTCTATCATCGTGAAAGAATTCGGCCATGCAAAAGGCATGCAAAAGGTAGTTACGCTTTACCTAGTCGGCACGTTTTTAGCTGCCGTAGTTGCGGTTGTAGCTAGCTTTCTTTTCCCGATGGAGCTCGTGCTAAAAGGCGTCGAGAGCGCAAATATGAGCGCTCCGCAAGGCATCGTAGACGTCCTAAAAGACCTCATCTTTAAGATGGTTCAAAACCCTATCACCGCGCTATCTACGGGCAACTACATCGGCATCATCACCTGGGCCGTGGGCGGCGGTATCGCGATGAGATTTTGCACGCAAGAAACTAAAAAAGTATTCCAAGACGTCAGCGACGGCGTGACTAAAATCGTTAGATTTATCATCCGCCTTGCGCCGTTTGGTATCTTTGGCCTAGTTACCATCAGCATCCATGAGACGGGCTTTGAGGCGCTTGCGGGCTACCTAAAACTAATCCTCGTTCTAGTAGGCGCGATGGCTTTCGTTTCCTTCGTCGTTTACCCTGCGATGGTGTTTGCGGTTACTAAGAAAAACCCTTATCCGCTAGTGATGACTTGCGTGAGAGAGAGCGCGGTTACGGCGTTTTTCACTCGCTCGTCTGCGGCAAATATCCCCGTAAATATGGCGCTTTGCAAAAAACTAGGGCTAAAAGAGGAGCTCTACTCGATTTCGATCCCTCTAGGAGCCACGATAAATATGGGCGGCGCAGCCGTAACTATCGGTATCTTGGCGCTTGCGGCGGTAAACTCGATCCCGTCTATCACGGTCGATTTTGGCGACGCGTTACTGCTTTGCTTTATCTCGGCTCTGGGCGCTTGCGGAGCTTCTGGCGTCGCAGGCGGCTCGCTACTGCTAGTGCCGCTTGCTTGTGCGCTATTTGGTATCGGTAACGACATCGCGATGCAGGTTGTCGGCGTAGGATTTATCATCGGCGTGATCCAAGACTCGGTAGAAACAGCCGTAAATAGCGCCTCAGACGTACTTTTCACCGCCGTAGCTTCAGAGACCATAGAGTAAATTTAAGGCGACAAAATGAACGTTTGGGACTTGACCCCGCTTTTTAAAAATGAAAAAGAGCTTGAAAAATCGGCTCTTTCGCTGCAAAACGAGTGCGAAAAATTTGAAGCCAAATATTCGGATAAATTTTTAAATTTAAGCGACGTGGAGTTTTTAAACGCGCTTAACGAATATGAAAATTTACTAGAAAACATCGCTCGCGTGCAAATTTACGTGAGCCTAGTTTTTTCAAAAGACACCTCAAAGGGCGCGTTTTACGCCAAATTTGACGAGCTAAGCTCAAAGGCGCAAAATCATCTGCTATTTTTCGAGCTTAAATTTAACGAATTTGACGAAGCCAGACAAAACAAAATCATCGCCAAAAGTCAAAGACTTGGCTACTATCTAGCCAATATCGCAAAAGAAAAAGCCCACCAGCTAAGCCTAAAAGAGGAGCAAATTTTACTCCGCACGGCAAACACGGGCGCGGATGGCTTCTCGCGGCTTTTTGACGAGACGCTAAGCGCACTTAAGTTCAAATTTAAAGGCAAGATGCTAGGCGAAGAGGAGATTTTGTCAAAACTTCACAGCCCAGACCGAGCCGAGCGAAAAGCAGCCGCAAAGAGCCTCTCTGGCGGCCTAGCGCCGCAGCAGCATCTGCTTAGCTACATCTATAATATGATAAAAACCAGCCTAAAAACTAGCTGCGAACTGCGAAAATTCGATCTGTCAGAAAGTCCGCGGCATTTTTCAAACCAAACGACCAAAGCCAGCGTGGATGCGCTCATAAAGGCTGCCGAGACGAGCTTTGATCTGCCGATTAAATTTTACGAAAAAAAGCGCAAAATTTTAGGTTTTAAAAAGCTTTACGACTACGATAGATACGCGCCGCTTGAGCAGAGCAAGAGCGTTTATAAATTTGAAGAGTGCAAAAAAATCGTACTTGAAACTTTTGCTAAATTTAGCCCAAAATTCGGCGATATAGCCGCTCGCGCGTTTAAAGAGGGCTGGATCGACGTCTATCCTGCGCAAAACAAACGAGGTGGCGCCTTTTCGCAATCAGGCGTCGCAAATGCCCATCCTTACGTACTTTTAAACCACACCGACGAGAGGCGGGATCTTTTTACCCTAGCGCACGAGCTAGGTCACGCCGCGCATCAAAATCTAGCTTATGAAACCGTAGGATTTCTAAACGCCGACACGCCGCTAACTACGGCGGAGACGGCATCGGTGTTTTGCGAGATGCTGGTTTTCGATCACGTCAAAAGCACGCTAAAAGGCAAAGAAAAAACCGCCTTACTCGCTGGCAAGATCGAGGATATCTTCGCTACGCTTTATCGCCAAATAAACTTCACGACCTTTGAGCGCCGAGTTCACGCGCATGACGGCGAGATCGGCGCCGAGGATCTAAATAAAATTTGGATCGAAGAGAGCGCGAAGATGTTCGGGCAAAGCGTCACGCTAAACGACTACTACAAAATTTGGTGGAGCTATATCCCGCACTTTATCCACACGCCGTTTTACTGCTACGCCTACTCATATGCGCAGCTTTTGGTGCTGGCGATTTTCGGGCTTTATAAAAGCGGCAAATGCGAAAATTTCGTGCAAATTTACACCGAGTTTTTAAGCGCGGGCGGTTCGCGCTCGCCAAAAGAGCTGGTCGGGATGTTCGGCTTTGATATCGAGGACGCGGCGTTTTGGCAGATCGGCATAAACGAGATTAGAAAGCTAGTGGAGGAGTTTTGCCAAGAAGCATAGCGAACGTAAATTTGACTAAATTTGAGAGCCCGGGCGGCTACGAATTTGACGCTAAATTTTGCGTTAATTTAAGGTCAAATTCGGCGCCGCGACAGACGGTAAAATTTAAAAAGGCACAAAAGGAGGCAAAATGCTTGATGAGATTTTAGACGACGAGAGATTTGCGGCGATGATGAAGGAGCACATTTTTGAGTGTGTGGAGTATCTGCTAAAAAACGACCGCTCCTTTTCGGCGATGGCCAACCTTGATCTAGTCAAATTTAACCCCGAGCTGCCGGAGTATATTATGAGCACTTTTACGGCTCCAGTTATCGTCTTTACGCTTGCGGGCTATACTTTTAGCAGCGCCAAACTCACTCCGGAGGAGCTAAGCTTCGAGGCCGGCTTTGGCAAGGAAAATTTTGCCAGCGTCGTCAGCTTTCCGCTTGGAGCGGTCGTGCAAATTTTAGTTGAAAACAGCCCGATTTTGGTAAATTTTTCTATTTACAAATCTCAAAAAAATCAGCTCGAAAAGTCGATGTCGGCGCTAATGTCAAACCCGAATAATAAAGATCTATTTAAAAAGTGAGCAAAATTTTATCCGCCGTTTTGCTCAAATAAGCAGCTTTATAGGGCTTACTGCGCTTTGCGTTTGCATTTTGACAGAAGCGGACTCATATTTGACACATTTAACTTAAATGCAATACTTCCTTAAATTTACAACAAATCCAAAAGACAAATTTGAATCTATAAAAATCACCAAACCAAGATCATCTCCGGGTTTGGCAAGGATGTTTTGCGCCAAATTTACGCAAGAGTATTTTAAATTTACGCGGCGCAAAAGGCTAGATTTGCTCAAATTTGGCGCCCGAGGTAAAGCGAATTAAAAATTAAAGCTCGTCTTGATCTTTAGAAATTTATGCAGCGCTTCCTCGTTTTCTTTTAGCGCAGCTGCATAAACCGAGCGAGTGAGCTTAAATTTAGCGATATTTATCTCAAACAGCTTGCCGTTTTTTAGCTCGTTTTCGATCAAAAATCTCGGTAAAAACGCCACGTACGTATCGGCATGGTTTGACGCCAACGCGCGACAGACCATTATCGAGCCGTCTAGCGAATACGCCACGTCAAGCGCATGCGCGTCCACGCCGTGTTTTTGCAAGATATCATCGAGATAAGTTCGCGTCCTATCTTTGATAAATTTAAACTTAATAAGCTCCTCAGGCTTCACGCTCTCGGCGATTTTTTTATTTGAAACCAAAATCAGCTCGTAGTCAAATAGCTTTTTAACGAGCAAGCTGCTGTCAAGCGACTGCTCAAGGATGATGGCGATGTCGCTGCGGCGGTCTTTTAGGTAGTTTATGAGCTCGTTTTGCTCTTTTATCCTGATGTCTAGCTCGCTGCCTACGCTTTGCGAGATTTTATCCAGCAGTATCGAGATGACCGCCTCGGCGATGAGCTGCGTGGTGGCGATTACTAGCGGCACTTTATCGGTTTTTATGCGCGCCAGCTCGTCTTTAAAGCGAAACATCGCGCTTTCAAACTGCGTACAGAGTTTATAAAATTTCTCGCCCTCGTGAGTTAGGACGATGCCGTTTTTCTTGCGCATTATTAGCGTGGTTTGTAGCATCTCCTCGAGCTTTTTCATCTGCAAAGTAACTGCGGGCTGCGAGATACCAAGCGCTCTTGAGGCTTTTGAGAAGCTTCTTTCTTTCACTATCTCCATAAAGGTATAAAATTTACTAAAATCATTGATCATGCCGGGCTCCTTATTATTATATCAGCTTATAAAATCATATTTTTAATATTGTATTGATTTATATCTGAAAACGCTCTTAATCAGACCCGAATTTAAATCAGCGGCGATTTTTAAGCTTATTTTGTTAGAATTTAATCATTTTAATAAATAAAGCAGGAAATTTAATGCCCGATTTACTAGACGAACTAAACGAAAGCCAGCGCGAGGCAGCCTCGCATACGGACGGAGCGATGTTGATTTTAGCAGGAGCCGGCAGCGGTAAAACCAAAACCATCACCACTCGCCTAGCCTATCTCATAAGCGAGCTAGGTATCCCACCGTCAAACACCCTAACGCTAACCTTCACCAACAAAGCCGCAAGCGAGATGCGAACCCGCGCGCTAAATATGCTAGGCGCCGCCGGTAAAAATTTCACTCCGCTACTTTGCACTTTTCACAAATTCGGGCTTTTGTTTTTGAAATTTTACATCGACCGCCTAAAGCGCAAAAACAACTTCGTCATCATCGACACCGACGATAAAAAGCGCATCCTAAAAGGCTTTGAGGGCGATATCGCGACCTCGGTTCTAGCTAGCGAGATCTCAAATTTTAAAAACTCGCTTTTAAGCGTAGAGGAGGTGCTAAATCATGGCGGCATGTTTGCAAACGGGCAAAATTTCAAAGACGGCTACCACGCAAAGCTAGCAAATATCTACAAGCTTTACGAGGAGTACTTGGCAGCAAACAACCTCGTAGATTTTGACGACCTACTCTGCCTTAGCTATAAAATTTTAGACGAGGACGAAGCTCTAGCGCGCGAGATCTCGCGCAGGTATGCCTACGTGATGGTGGACGAGTATCAAGACACCAACGACCTTCAGTACAGACTCTTGCGCAAACTCTGCCTAACGCACGAAAATATCGCGGTCGTGGGCGACGACGATCAAAGTATCTACGGCTGGCGTGGTGCGAAAATCGAAAATATATTAAATTTTAAAGATCAGTTTAAAGACGCCAAAGTCATAAGACTAGAGCAAAACTACCGCTCGACGAGTCAAATTTTACGCGCGGCAAATGAGCTTATCGACCATAACAGAAACCGCCTCGGCAAAGAGTTAAAAAGCACCAAAGAAGGCGGCGAGGACGTAGCGCTGATGGAATCAGACGACGAAACGATGGAGAGCCTAAAAGTAGCCAAACGCATCAAAAAGCTGCTTGATAGCGGCGCGCAGGCTAGCGATATCGCGATCTTGTACCGCATAAACGCTCTCTCCCGCTCGCTCGAAGAAGGCCTAACCAAAGAAAAAATCCCGTATAAGATGGTCGGTGGAGTTAAATTCTACGAGCGCGCCGAGGTCAAAGACGTCATCAGCTACCTAAGGCTGGTCGCAAACGAGAACGACGACTTCTCGCTAAAGCGCGTCATCAACCGCCCAAAACGCGGCCTTGGCAAGGTAAGCCTCGCAAAGATCGAAAAGATCGCCTTCGAGCATAAGCTTTCGCTATTTGAAGCGATATCTAGCCTGGACGAAAACGACAAGGATCTAAGCAAAAAGATCGTCTCGAGCCTGGGCGAATTTGCGGCAAATTTAAGAGAGCTAAAAGAGTGCGACTCGCCGTACGAGCTAGTGGATAAGCTAGAAGCGAAATTCGGCATCAAAAAATACTACGAGAGCTTGCCCGACGGCTCAGAGCGCGTGGCGAACATAGACGAGTTTTACGCTACGATCAAGGATCAAATCAAGCAAAATCCAAGCTTTTCTATAGAGGAGTTTTTAAACGAGATCGCGCTACAAAGCGAGCAGGACAACATCGGCGGCGAGGCGATCTCGATCATGAGCATACACGCTAGCAAGGGGCTTGAGTTCGAGCATCTTTTCGTGATCGGGCTTGAGGAGGGATTTTTCCCACTTCTTGGCGACGGTAGCGACATCGAGGAGGAGCGGCGCCTAGCCTACGTCGCCATCACCCGCGCCAAAAAAACCCTGACGCTAAGCTTTGTAAATTCGCGCTTTTATAAAGGCCAGAGAACAAGGCTGGAAAAGAGCAGATTTTTAAGCGAAGCAGGCGTTTGCAGCGGCAGCCTCATCATCCAGACGCAAACGCAAGCCGCGGGCGAATACAAAAAAGGCGACCTCGTCAAGCACAAAATTTTCGGTATCGGGCGCGTGACGGCGGTAACGAAGATCAAAAAAGAGCTAAAGCTAACGATAAATTTCGGCGGAATCAGCCGCGAGATAATGTCTAGCTTCGTCGAAAAAGCGGTGTAAAAATGAGTAAATTTGAGACCTTGCAGGCTAAATACCGCGTCAAATTTGATCAAATTTACGCGCTCAAATTTGACGCTCGCGGATCAAATTTAAAAAACGCCGCAAATTTAGCCCAGCTTCCAAAAGTCAAATTTAAATGAACGCGCTTTTTGTCGCAAATAAGCCCGCAGGCATCAGCTCGAATCATTTCCTAAGTAGGCTAAAGCGCAAATACGGCGTAAAAAAGGCGGGCTTTTCGGGCACGCTAGATCCGTTTGCCGGCGGCTGCCTGATCGTGGCTCTGGGCAACCACACTCGGCTTTTTAACTATATAGATAAAACGCCCAAAATCTACGAAGCGACGATATGGCTGGGAGCCGTAAGCGCTAGCCTAGATAACGAAAATATCGAGGAGATCACGCTTTGCTCGCCCTTAAATTTAGCGGACGTAAAAGCTGCGCTAGGCGAGCTAAAAGGCGAGATCGCCTACGTACCGCCCAAATTTAGCGCCAAGCACGTGGGCGGCAAACGCGCCTATGAGCTAGCAAGAGCGGGCGAGGAGTTTGAGCTAAAAAGCCAAACGATGAGCGTTTTTGACGCAAATTTAACCGCATATATGCATCCGTTTTTGAGCTTTCGCATTAGCGTTAGCGGGGGCTCGTACGTGCGCTCGTACGCTCAAATTTTAGCCGCAAAGCTTGGCGTAAAAGCCACTCTAAGCGCGCTAAAACGCGTGAGCGAAGGTAAATTTATTTATGAAAACGAGAGGTTTTTAAATCCGCTTGATTATATTTCGCTACCGCAAAACGAATATTTAGGCGATCCCACGGACGTAATGCTTGGCAAAAAACTGAGCGTAGAAAAGCTAAAATTTGGCGCCAAAGGGCTATATTTAATAAACTTTGATGAATTTTTTAGTATCATTGAAATCAAAGACGAAACCGTAACATATAAACTAAATAAGGTCGAAAAATGCTAATACTCGCAAGAAAAGAAGACGAAAGCATAATGCTGGGAAACGATATTAAAATCACGGTCGTAGGCATCTCAAAAGGCGGCGTAAAAATCGGCATCGACGCGCCTAAAAATATGATGATCCTGCGCTCTGAGCTCGTCGAGGACGTAGCGGCGGAAAACAAACAAGCCCTAAACGGCGCGGGCGAAGCGAGCCTAAAAGAGCTCAGCGATAAAATGGTAAAATAATGAAAAGCTACGCGAAAATCAACTCCTTTTTAAAGATCGTCGGCACTCGCGGCAACTACCACGAGATCGTTTCTCGCTTTGTTTTGCGGCGCGAGATTTACGACGAAATTTTCTTTGAAAAATCTAGCCGCTTCGCGCTTGAGTGCGATAACGAAAATATCGAAAATAATATCGTTTTAAAGGCCAAATTTGAGCTGGAAAAAGCGGGCTTTAAAAACGAGCTGGACGAATTTTTCGCCTCGCATAAAATCGTGATAAAAAAGCAAATCCCGCTGGGTGCGGGTCTAGGCGGAGGTAGTTCAAACGCGGCTACGTTTTTAAAGATGGCGAACGAGGAATTAAATTTAAAACTAACGCGCGAAAATTTGATGAAAATAGGCGCGAATATCGGAGCGGACGTAGCATTTTTCGCTAGCGATTTCGAGGCGGCAAACGTTAGCGGTATCGGCGAGATAATAAGCGATTTTGACGACGAAGTGCCCGCTATAGAAGTTTTAACGCCGAACGTCTTTTGCTCGACGCCTGTGGTTTACGGCGAATTTAGGGCAAATTTTATGGATAGTATTGACGTAAATTTAGCGGCCAAAATGCGCGAGATGACGACGGCACAGCTGCTGGAGAGATACGAAAATCGCAAGCTAAACGATCTTTTTGCGCCGTGTTTTAAAATTTACCCGCAGATGGATAAATTTAAAGATTTTTTCCTCAGCGGCAGCGGCGCTAGCGTGTTTTTCTTAAAATAAAAGGTAAAAAATGGGTAAGGATTTAGCCAAAAATAAAAAGGCCCTGTTTGACTTTAGCATCATCGAGACCTTTGAGGCGGGCATCGTGCTAAAGGGCAGCGAGGTAAAGGCTCTAAGAGCGGGCCGCGCAAACCTAAAAGACAGCTTTGCGCGCGTGATAAAGGGCGAGCTGTTTTTGCTAAACACGCACATCAGCCACCTAAACACGACGCACTCGGCGTTTCGCCCGGACGAAAGGGCTCCTAGAAAGCTACTGATGCACCGCAAGCAAATAGATAAAATTTTCGGTCAAGTCACGCAAGAGGGCCTCACGCTAGTGGTTTTAGCGCTCTATCTAAACGACAAAAATATCGTAAAGGCGCGCCTGGCGCTTGCAAAAGGTAAAAACCTGCACGATAAGCGCGAGACGATAAAACGCAAAGAAGCCGACAAAGAAGCGCGTGCAGCGATGAAAAAATACGCTTAAGGAAAATAGATGCCCTACGTAAATATAAAAATCACAAAAGAAAAAGAGGTCGTAAGCGCCGAGCAAAAGCGCGCGCTCATAGCAGGCGTAACAAAGCTGCTAGGCGATACGCTAAAGCGCGACGCGAGCAGAACCGTCGTCGTGATAGAGGAAGTTAGCACCGACGACTACGGATTTGGCGGCGAAAGCATAACCGAGCTAAGATCAAAACAAGGAAAATAATATGAAAAAAACCGTAAAGGCGATTTTTGCGGCTTTGGCCTGCGCGATATTTCTAGCAGGCTGCGGCGAGGACGAGACGGCGAAAGCTCCCGTAAAGATAGAGGGCTATAAAACGGGCGAGGAGATCGCGCTAAAAAGCGTGTTTGGCAAAGAGCTCACGCTAAAGCGCGTCGATGGCGGCTTTGTCATCAAGGGCAAAGAAGATAAAATTTTGATGTTTGATATATTCGGCACGTTTTGTCCGCCGTGTCAAAAAGAAGCGCCCGATCTAACCAAATTTCAGATCGATAATCTAAACGACTTTACGATCGTAGCTCTCACGCACTTTGAAAACGTCACGAACGAATACGTCGTGGAAAATTTCGCGCAAAAATACAACGCCTTTTACTTCATCTCAAACGACGCTAAAATCAACGACAGGCTTGCCGCGCAAATTTTAGAGGATATAAAATACGAACGACTTGAGAGCGTGCCGATAAAAATGGTACTAAAAGGCGGCGTATATCAGGAGCTAACCGACGTAGATAGCGGGAAATTCGGCGTGAAATACTACCTGGGCGGCATCAATCTAGACGCGATGACGAAAGATTACGAGAGAATAAAAAATGCCCGCTAAAACCGCCACCGAGCGGGAGCGAGACGTCGCCCTTAAGGAAAAACCCGAATTTCCGCGTAAATTTAAGGTTATTTTGCTAAACGACGACGTTACGAGTATGGATTTTGTCGTGAGCGTGCTAGTAGAGATTTTTAACCGCGATATGCAAAGCGCGGTAGCCGTGATGCTAAAAATCCACAACGAGGGCAGCGGAGTGGCGGGCGTCTATACAAAAGAGATCGCCCAGACTAAGCAAGGAGAGACGCTAAAAGCCGCAGCCGCCGCAGGCTATCCGCTAAAAGCCGTCGTCGAGGAAGAGTAACCCGCAAAAAACAGGCGCGCAAAAGGCGCAAAGAGGAGGAAATAATGTTTGACTCGGATTTAAGCTATCTTTTAGAAAAGGCTGGGCAGTTTGCCTACTCGAATTTTCACGAGTATCTAACCAGCGAGCACGTGCTTTTCGTGCTGGTAAATTTAAACGAAGAGACTAGAGATATCCTGGCCGACGCGGGACTCACCGACGTCGAGGGACTAAAAAGCGATCTAAAAAACTATCTACTGCAAACCAACGAGCAAGTCCCGCACCACAAACAGCCGCGCATGACGGTTCTTTTGGAGCAAATTTTTAAAGAGCTAAACGCCGAGCTAAAGGATAAAAACGTCGGCATCAAGGATTTGCTCTTTAAAATCGCGGCCAGAGGCGACACGTACGGGGCTAAAATTTTAGAATTTTACGACGTCGATGCGCAAAAGATAAAACAGCGCGCAAAAGACGACGACAAGCAGGCTCGCACTAAAAGCTTCCAAAACCTCGCTAAATACTCGTCAAATTTAACCAAACTAGCGGCCCAGGGCAAGATAGACCCGATCATCGGGCGCGAAAACGAGCTAGCAAGGCTAATGCAAACGCTAAGCCGCCGCAAGAAAAATAATCCGATCCTAGTAGGCGAAGCGGGCGTGGGCAAAACCGCCGTAGTCGAGGGGCTCGCGCTAAAAATCGCAAGCGGCGAGGCGCCGCAGCGGCTAAAGCAGGCGCAAATTTTCGCCCTAGATATCGGCGCGATGATAGCTGGCACGAAATACCGCGGCGACTTTGAAAAGCGCCTAAAAGACGTGATGGACGAGGTAGCCGAGCAAGAAGACGCGATAGTTTTTATCGACGAGATCCATACGATCGTGGGCGCAGGAGCCACGAGCGGCGGCGGGCTTGATATGTCGAATTTACTAAAGCCCGCGCTTGCAAGCGGCTCGCTTCGCTGCATCGGAGCGACGACGTACGCGGAGTATCGTAGCTTTTTTGAAAAAGAAAAAGCTCTCTCGCGCAGGTTTGCTAAAATCGACGTCGTAGAGCCGAGCGCGGACGAGAGCGTCGAGATCCTAAAAGGACTTCGCGCCAAATACGAGAGCTTTCACGGAGTCAAATTTAGCGATGAAATTTTAACTAAAAGCGTAGAGTTAGCCAAAAAGTACCTAAACGATAGATTTTTGCCAGATAGCGCCATCGATCTCATCGACGAGGTCGGCGCGGCTCTAGCCTTGCAAAACAGAAGCAAAACCGTAAAAATGTCCGATCTAAGCGCGGTTTTAAGCAAGATGGCAAATATCCCCGATACCAATCTAAAATCGGACGCCGCGGCAAATTTAAAAAACCTAGCCCAAAGGTTGAAGTCCGAAATTTTCGGCCAAGACGAGGCCGTAGATACGCTAGTAGCGGCGATCAAGCGCTCGTATGCGGGACTAAAGCAGCCAAACGCGCCCGTAGGCGTATTTTTATTTACGGGCTCGAGCGGCGTGGGCAAAAGCGAGCTAAGCGCGGCTCTAGCGCGAAATTTGGGCGTGCATTTCGAGCGGTTTGATATGAGCGAATACATGGAAAAACACAGCGTCTCGCGTCTCATCGGCGCGCCTCCGGGATATGTCGGGTTTGAAGAGGGCGGCATACTCACAAACGCCGTTAAAAAGCACCCCTATAGCGTGATTTTGTTCGACGAGATCGAAAAGGCCAGCGACGAGATGATAAACGTCTTTTTGCAAATTTTTGACGGCGCTAGCCTCACCGATAATACGGGCGCAAAGAGCGATTTTCGCAACGCCATCATCATAATGAGCTCAAATTTAGGCTCAAAAGAGGCTCCGACGCTGGGCTTTAGCAAAGACGAAAGCGGTAAAGCGGACTCGGCGGTAAAGGGATTTTTTAGCCCCGAATTTCGCAACCGCATCGATAAAATCGTGCATTTTAACGACCTTAGCGAGGACGCACTAAGCCTCATCGCGCAAAAGATAATTAACGAGATAAACTCAAGCCTAGCCGAGAAAAAAGTCGTCCTAAAAGCCTCCGCCGAAGCTAAAAAATACCTCTGGCAAAAGGGCTACAGCAAGGAATTCGGCGCGCGAAATCTAAAGCGTCTAGTGCAAGACGAGATCTCGACCAAGCTTAGCGACGAGATACTTTTCGGCGCGCTAAAAAACGGCGGCGTCGCAAATATCACGCTAAAGGGCGGCGAGCTTGCGTTTAAATTTGAAACTCTAAAATAAGCGGACGCGGGGTCAAATTTGGAAAAAATTTATAACTTTCCAGACCCCGCAAACGCCCCCACAAACTCGCCTTTGGCCGTCGGCGGCGATCTAAGCGCCGATGCTCTTTTGCAAGCTTACGACAAAGGCATTTTCCCGTGGTTTTTGCCAGGCGAGCCCATATACTGGTGGTCGCCAGATCCTCGCGCGGTGCTAGTTCCAAGTGAGGTACGCGTGCAAAAAAGCATAAAACCCGCTCTTAAAAAATTTGAAGTGCGGTTCGACTACGACTTTGAAAATTTTCTAAAAATCTGCAAAAGCGAGCGCGAAAAACGTGAACCCACATGGCTATCGGAAGATATCGTGAGCGCCTACGTAAATTTACACCGTATGGGCATCTCGCATAGCGTGGAGGTTTACGAGAACGGCGAGCTAGCGGGCGGACTTTACGGACAAATTTTCGGTAAGGTCTTTTGCGGCGAAAGTATGATCAGCCTAAAAACGGGCGCGTCAAAGGTTGCTCTTATCGCGCTTTGCCGCGCTTTAGAGCCGTTTGATTTTCTCATCGACTGCCAGGTTATGAACGAGCACCTAAAATTTATGGGCGCAAAAGCGATGAGGCGAAGCGAGTTTTTAGCCAAATTTAACGAGCTAAAAAATCAGCCTAGCGGGTTTGGCGAATTTAAAAATTTACTCTAGTTTTGGAACGTATTTTGCTTATTATCTCGTAAAATTTAGAGAAAAAAGGCAGGAAAATGTTCGCAGGCATCCAAACCTCAAAATCAAAACCGCTCGTAGAAAGCGCGCTGGCAAGCAGAAATTTACGCCAGCAGATGATTTCTAGCAACATAGCAAACATCGACACGCCTTTTTACAAAGCCCGCGACATCGCGTTTGAAGCGGCTCTGTCGCAAACGGCGCAAGAAATCTACGGCAAAGACGAGAATAAAATTTTAAAACTCGCGCAAACGGACGGCGCGCACTTTCCTCGCGTGGATTTTCCGGCGTCAAACGGGGCGACGATATTTTTACGCGACGGACATATGGCGCGAAACGACGCAAACACCGTCGATCTGGATGTCGAAACGACGGAGCTTAGCAAAAACGCGATAATGATAACCGCGCTTGACCGCGCCATGAGGCAAAGCGGCCAGATCTTTAAAAACGTGATCGACGCTAGCAGTAAAATTTAAGGATAGATTATGAGCAATTATTTAAGCGACTTTGATATCAGCGGATACGGACTAAGCGCCCAGCGCTTTAGGATGAACGTCATCAGCTCCAACATCGCCAACGCAAACACCGTGCGAACGGCGGAAGGCGGCCCGTATAGACGCCGCGAGGTGATATTTAAGGCGGTTGATTTTGATAGCGTGCTAAACGACGAAGTGGCAAAAAAACACAACTTGCTCGAATACGAAAATCCGCTAGACGATAAATTCTATACAAAAGACGCAAAACCTGCTATAATGAGCGTCGTAGTTGACAAGATAGTGCGCGACGACAAGGATTTTAAGCTAAAATACGATCCGTCTCACCCCGACGCCGACGCGAGGGGCTACGTAGCATACCCAAACATCAATCCCGTCATCGAAATGGCGGACTTGATCGAGGCCACGCGCGCCTATCAGGCAAATGTTTCGGCATTTCAGTCGGCTAAAACGATCGCTCAAAGCGCGTTAGAATTATTACAAGGTTAAATTTTATGACAAATATAGATAAAATCGGCTCGGTCGCTTCGCCGTTTGAAAAAAAAGAAGCAAAGACTCTGCAAAACCAAAAAGGGGAGTTAAATTTCGGCGATATGCTCGATAACTCCCTAAAAGAGCTAAACGAGATACAAATCAACGCAGACAAAGCCATCGCCGATCTAGCAACGGGCGAGGTAAAAGACCTGCACCAAGCCGCTATCGCCATCGGCAAGGCCGACACGTCGATGAAACTCATGCTGGAGATCCGTAATAAGGCCCTAAGCGCATACAAAGAAATCTCAAGAACGCAAATTTAAGCCTTGAATCAGCGAAAATCAAAAACAATCGCTTTATTTGCGTTTATTTTATTTTTTATCTGCATATTTTTGGCAGTCATCTTTTACCGAGCAAATATCGAAAGACGCCTGCCAAAACTGGAAACCAGCGACATAAACACGGCCCTACGCGGCAACATCATCACAAAGGACGGCTTTAGCATCACAGGCAGCCAAAAGCTCTACAAAGTGATGATAGATACTAGAAATATCGACCCCGACAAAAAAGATTTATTTATCAAGCTTTACTGTATATATAGCGGCGACGATATCAAGCGCGTAACTAAAATCATCAACAGCCAAAAAGGCGCCGTTACGCTCTCCTACAAGATCGACGCCAAGGGCGCGGCATATCTGCAAGAGCTGTCAAAAAAGCTGTATAGAAAAAAAATCTTTATCCCGTATGAAGACCCAAACACCGGAGCTGCCATACTGCGTAATATGAGCATAATAGAAAGCGGCGAAAGTAGACAATATGTCGCTGCCGACGCACTCACGCCGATGATAGGTTACGTAAAAAAGGTCGAAAAAGACGGCATCACCAAAACAGAGGGTGTAAAAGGCGTAGAAAAAGCCTACGAATACTACATCTCCTCGATCCAAGACGCCAAACTGCTAGGCCCAAAAGACATCGGAAACAACATTATCCTTACAAGCGATTCAAATTTGGCTAACCGCGTGGACGGATACGATATCATACTAAACGCCTCGCTAAAACTACAGACCAGACTAGAGCAAATCATCGATGAAAAGAAAGAATTTCTAAACGCAAAAGAGATAATCGTAGGCATTATGAACTCAAAAACTGGCGGCCTGCTAGCGCTTGCCAGCACCTCTAGATATAGCCCCTCAAACATCAGAAAACAAGACTACAAGTCGCTAAACTCCTCGGCAACCGAGTACGCATACGAGGTCGGCTCGGTTTTTAAACCGTTTATTTTCGCCCTCCTTTTGGCAAACGACAAAATCAATCCGCTCGAGCGCATAAACACCTACAACGGCGTCTATCAGCTAGGAAAACGCACGATAAAAGATACGCACCCAGAGCCCTTCCTCACAGCCGAAGACATCATCGTATATAGCTCAAATATCGGCATGATACAGATCGCCCAGCGTCTAGACGGATCTCAAATTTACTCAGGGCTGCTAAATTTCGGCTTCACGCAAAAAACAGGTATCGACATGCCCTACGAACAGGTCGGAAACATGCCGCCGGTAGCCAAGCTAAATTCTCAAATTTACAAAGCCACGATCAGCTACGGGTATGGCTTGCAAGCGACTTTTATCCAGCTTTTAAAGGCGTATAACGTATTTAATAACAAAGGCGTGATGGTGACGCCAAAAGTCGTGGACTCACTCTATAAAGACGGCAAATTTTTCGTCGTAAACGACCCAAAACCGGTCGAAGCCATAAGCCAAGAAGCGGCCGAGAGGATGAAGCGCATCCTGATAAAAACCGTCGAGGTCGGCACCGGCAAAAGAGCAAAGGTGGAAGGTCTAGAAATCGGCGGCAAAACCGGCACGGCGCACATAGCCACAACCGGCGGCTACGCAAATACCTACAACGGCTCGTTTTTCGGATTCGTCAACGACTCGAAGGGCAATAGCTATACGATCGGAGTTTTAGCCAGAGAGCCGAAGAAACCGTATTATTATTTCGGCGCACAGAGCGCGCTACCGACTTTTAGAGCGGCCGTAGAGCTAATGGTAGAAGAGGGATTTTTAAAACCCGATGAAAATTTGACCGCGCCGGAACAAGCTACGCCGCCATCCGAAAACACGGAGAAAAAAGCCGCAAGCTCAACAAAACCTAAAGCTAAGCAGAAAAAGTAAATTTGCTTTAATCATTGAAGCGCGGAGCTAAATTTACTATTTTAAACTTATACTCGCTTGTAAATTTGGTTCACCCACAAGTCCATCCTGCCAGAATATTTATGTCTGCATGGATTTGGCGTTTGGCGCGGCTTTAAATTTGAGATTTTGCTCGGCGTTTTCTCGTTCAAATTTAACCAGCCAAATTTATCCACGCAACACTCAATGTTTATGGCGTAGATATATTTAATTAAAATTTAACTTATAATTTATTAAATAACATATATAATTCTCAAAAAAATTATTACCGAGGAATCATCATGAATTTGTGCGCAAGGCGCTGTCTTGCCCTCTCATTTGTCGTTATAAGTTCGCTTTGCGGCGCCGACTTTACCATGGATGACGGCGCCGACTTTGACGAGTATATCGCGTATATATCTAGCCGCCACGGCCGCGAAATGTTCGCACTGCCCGATAGCGACAACAACTCCCTTATCTGGGATAGAAAAGATAGTTTGATAGGATTAAATTACGATCTTGATATAGCCGGAGGATATAGCGATTTATCAGCTGTTTCAAACAACACTTTGGATTTTCGAGACTACTATGACACCGTTCATTTCCTTTATGGAGGGTATTCCGAAAGACAAGTCGCTATCTATAATACCCTTAAAATCAGCGGCGGTAAGATCAAACAAGCAGTCTATGGGGGTAGCGGACTTGTAGCTGCGGAAGGAAATAAAGTTTTCATCAGCGGAAGGGTTTTTGAAAAACCCGAAATTTACGGCGGACGCAGCTTTAGGGAAAATGCAGCAGATAATATCGTAGATATAGACAAAGGAGCCGATTTTAAGCAATCATCGCAAATATATGGAGGACATAGTATCGGCGGAAATGTCGAATACAATGCCGTATCCATACGCAAAGAGTCCGGCATAAAAGACGGCTCCAGGATTGTTGGCGGAGAGAGCCAAGAAGGAAGCGCCAAGGGTAATGAAGTGGATATAGACGCAGATGCCCTTGAGGCAAAAGTAGATATCTACGGAGGGATCAGCAACGAAGGCGAAGCAAAAGTCAACAAAGTAACTATAAACGGCGGAACTTTTAAACCAGGAAGTCCTATAATAGGAGGGAGGGTCGGTCTTAGTTTGCTTGACGCCACAAACAATACGGTAACCATAAACGGCGGAATCTTTAAAGAGCCTCAAATCATAGCAGGAGAGTCCACAAAGGGGCTCCGCCGCTGGCAATACGCTAAATTTAAACGGAGGAACATTTGAAGGACCTGCGGATATGTTTGCAGGAAAGTCCAGGGACGGCTCTACCGTAAATAACATTGTAAATTTAAATGCGCGCGGACTTGACTTGTCGGGTATTAAAATTTGGGGCGGCTTTACTAGCGATACAGCACAAGATTATTTCACCGGCAATACCATAAACGTAAGAGAAAAAAATATCAAGGCAAGTGCTATTTATAACTTTGAGTTTCTAAATTTCTACATACCGGTAGGATTTGCGCCAGCTACGGACAAGATGCTTGCCCTAGAGCATGCGCCCAATCTAGCAAAATCTAAGATAGGCGTAGGCATGATGAACGGCGGGGTACTTAACGGTGGAGACAAGCTAACGCTAATAGAAGCAGCAAACGGCGACATAACGTATCCAACCGATATGAGTAATCAAACGGGACAATTACAGGCCGGGATTTCGGCGCTATATCAATTTGAACTAAAAAAAGACGATGGAGCCAATAAAAAGCTTTTTGCAGTAGTAAAAAATGACGAAAGAGGCGGGCCGATCCTACTTCCATACCCTAAAAATATATTAGAAACTACGATTGGCGAGCTTGGCGTACTGCTATCAAGTTCTGATTTAACATCGTCCATGAGCCTCCAAACAGATAGCAACGGGGTCTTTGCCTCCACAATCGCATCTAGCACCAGACTCAAATCAGGCTCTCACGTCGATCTAAAAAGCTTTAACGCCGCCGTCGGTCTCTCTAAAGAATTTGAAGAAAACAAAGCCGGAGCATTTGTAGAGTTTGGCGGCGGCAAATATGATAGCTTTAACGACTTTGACAAAATAGACGTAAGAGGCAGCGGTAAATTTAAATATATGGGTCTTGGCATAATTACTAAGTTTAACCTGCCTAATAGCTTTTATATAAGCTCAGGCTTTAAAGCAGGCAAGATGAAAAGCGACTATGAAAGCGATATGCCCGCAATCACTACGGCTAAGTATGAAGCCACGAGAGGCTACTATTCGGCCCACTTGGGTCTAGGCAAGGTAATAGATATAAATGATGTATTAAGTATAGATATGTACTCTAAAGTGCTTTTGAACAAACTAGGCAAAAAAGAGGTGGAAGTAGTGGGAGATAAATTTCTTTTAGACTATACCGTATCGTTACTGGGCAAACTGGGCTTTAGGTACAATTATACTCTAAGTGAAAAGCTTGATATCTATGCCGGCGCTAGCTACGAAAGAGAATTTAAAGGAGAGGCCAAAGGATACAATCTCACTCACAATGCAGCCATAAAGAGCCCAAGTATAAAAGGAAACACCTATAGCGCAGAGCTTGGAGCCAAACTAAATACCGCCAATAATATAAAGCTAGACTTTAACTTACAGGGTATGGCAGGAAAGAAAAAAGGCTTTAATGGCGGAATAGGAGCCGAGTGGAGATTTTAGCTTGATACAAAATCATTAATTTTACCAACCGAATCTTTTAAATTTACATTTAACAGATTCGGGCTTTATGTCGGCAAATTTAACTAAATGCTTTTTATTATATGCAAGTTGTATTAAATTTAAAGCTCCATATAATAAAAAACTTTTTAAAAAGCTTTATAAAGTTTTTTATTCGCTCATGAATTACTGCATTAATTTAGCATTTTCTCCTAAAAATACTTGAATAAAGTTTAATAAAGGAGCGCACCAACAACTTCATCAATCCAAGAACAGACAACATATTACAAGACAAACAAACTAAAGAATACAGAATGCAAAACAAGGGAGTAAATAGTATAAAAGTATAAAAACAAAGCCCGCAACGACCTACTTTCCCGACATCCCAGTAAGGGAGAGTATCATCAGCCAGGACGAGCTTAGCTTCTTGGTTCGAGATGGAGCAAGGCGTTTCCTCGTCTGTATAGTCACGGGCAGTGTTAAAGAAATAAACTATGCTAATTTACTTCTTTAACACTGCTATTTAATTGTTAAAAGCCAAATCTTATTTTAACTAAAACAAGATCTTGATAAGGTATAACTTAGATATTTTATTTCGGATTTCCGAAATAAAATTACCCTTAACAAGGAAGTGATGCTTATTAAAAGATAAGCAGACGAGCTATTAGTACTGGTCAGCTAAAGGACTTTCATCCATTACACACCCAGCCTATCAAACTTATAGTCTATAAGAGCTCTTAAAAGAAGATTCATCTTGGAGTTGGCTTCCTGCTTAGATGCTTTCAGCGGTTATCACATCCCGACATAGCTACCCAGCGCTACCCTTGGCAGGATAACTGGTACACCAGTGGTCGGTTCAACCCGGTCCTCTCGTACTAGGGTCAACTCTCCTCAATCTTCTTGCGCCCACGGCAGATAGGGACCGAACTGTCTCACGACGTTCTGAACCCAGCTCGCGTACCGCTTTAAATGGCGAACAGCCATACCCTTGGGACCTGCTCCAGCCCCAGGATGCGATGAGCCGACATCGAGGTGCCAAACCTCCCCGTCGATGTGAGCTCTTGGGGGAGATCAGCCTGTTATCCCCGGGGTACCTTTTATCCTTTGAGCGATGGCCCTTCCACACAGAACCACCGGATCACTAAGACCGACTTTCGTCCCTGCTTGACGTGTATGTCTCGCAGTTAAGCTGGCTTTTGCCTTTATACTCTGCGAACGATTTCCAACCGTTCTGAGCCAACCTTTGTAAGCCTCCGTTACATTTTGGGAGGCGACCGCCCCAGTCAAACTACCCACCAGACATTGTCCTACTTGAGGATAACTCAAGCTAGTTAGCTATCAGAATAAAAAAGAGTGGTATCTCAACAACGGCTCACCATAAACTGGCGTCTATGGATCAAAGCCTCCCACCTATCCTGCACATTTTTATCCCAATAGCAGTGTCAAGCTGTAGTAAAGGTCCACGGGGTCTTTCCGTCTTGCCGCGGGTAGGAGGAATTTTCACCTCCACTACAATTTCACTGGATCCCTCTTCGAGACAGCTCCCATCTCGTTACGCCATTCATGCAGGTCGATATTTAATCGACAAGGAATTTCGCTACCTTAGGACCGTTATAGTTACGGCCGCCGTTTACTCGGGCTTCGATCAAACGCTTCGCAGAGCTAACGTCATCAATTAACCTTCGAGCACCGGGCAGGCGTCACACCCTATACATCCTCTTACGAGTTAGCAGAGTGCTGTGTTTTTGGTAAACAGTCGGGAGGGACTCTTTGTTGTAACCTTCAATGCTTACGGAGTAAATCCTTCACAAAGTTAGGCACACCTTATACCGAAGATACGGTGCTATTTTGCAGAGTTCCTTGAAGAGAGTTCTTCCACGCGCCTTAGAATACTCATCCCACCCACCTGTGTCGGTTTACGGTACGGGCAACTATAACTAAACTTAGAAACTTTTCTTGGCTCGACAGTATCAGCAATTCGCTATCCATTCCGAAGAACTTCAAACGCCTGTGGGGTCTCGGCTTAAAAAGATCCGGATTTGCCTGGATCTTAACCTACACCTTTCGACTAGCACTACCATCCGCTAGCTTGCTTAACTCTAAGCGTCCTTCCATCGCACATTATAGTTGGCATTGGAATATTAACCAATTTTCCATCGCATACCCCTTTCGGACTTTGCTTAGGACCCGGCTAACCCTACGATGACGAGCATCGCGTAGGAAACCTTGGGTTTACGGCGTTGGGGATTCTCACCCCAATTATCGCTACTCATGCCTGCATGCTCACTTGCATTCGCTCCAGCGCTCCTTACCGGTACACCTTCGACGCTGAATGCAACGCTCTCCTACCACTTAGTAAAACTAAGTCTAAAGCTTCGGTACTCATTTTAGCCCCGTTATATTTTCCGCGCAGAATCACTAGACCAGTGAGCTATTACGCTTTCTTTAAAGGATGGCTGCTTCTAAGCCAACCTCCTGGTTGTTTAAGTAACTCCACATCGTTTTCCACTTAAATGAGATTTAGGGACCTTAGCTGTTAGTCTGGGTTGTTCCCCTCTCGACGACGGATTTTATCACTCGCCGCCTGACTGCCATGATTACACACTAGGTATTCGGAGTTTGATAGGGTTTGGTACATTGGTGTATGCCCTAGCCCATTCAGTGCTCTACCCCCCAGTGTTACTACATGACGCTATACCTAAATATATTTCGGAGAGAACCAGCTATCACGATGTTTGATTGACCTTTCACCCCTATCCACAAGTCATCCCATGGCTTTTCAACGCCAGCGGGTTGGGTCCTCCACCGGCTCTTACACCGGCTTCAACCTGCTCATGGATAGATCACATCGTTTCGGGTCTGCAGCATCTGACTAAACGCCCTATTAAGACTCGCTTTCGCTACGGCTCCGGGTTTCCTTAACCTCGCCAGACACCACAACTCGCAGGCTCATTATGCAAAAGGCAGTCCATCACACGTCATAAAGAATCGTGCTCTGAATGATTGTAAGTAAATGGTTTCAGGTTCTATTTCACTCTGATCACCTCAGTTCTTTTCACCTTTCCCTCACGGTACTTGTGCGCTATCGGTCTAGTAGTAGTATTTAGGGTTGGATCGTGGTCGACCCAGCTTCAGACAGAATATCACGTGTTCCGCCCTACTCAGGATACTGCTAAGTAAAACAAAGCTTTCATATACGGGAGTATCACCCTCTATGCTTAATCTTTCCAGATTATTCTATTAGCTAAGTTTAGTCTATATCGCAGTCCTACAACCCCGTTAGTAAACTAACGGTTTGCCCTCTTACGCGTTCGCTCGCCGCTACTAGCGTAATCTCTTTTGATTTCTTTTCCTGAGGGTACTAAGATGTTTCAATTCCCCTCGTTCGCTCCATAATAGGTAGTTAAGCTCGCGCTTAACTGGGTTGCCCCATTCAGAAATTCCCGGATCAAAGCCCCTTGACGGCTCCCCGAGACTTATCGCAGCCTGGCACGTCTTTCATCGCCTCTACTAGCCAAGGCATCCACCACTTACTCTTAGTAGCTTACCTTTTATTAGTATATAATATATTCTAATTCGCATCACTTCCTTGTTAAAGGTAACTCATAAATTTAAGATTTCATAACGAAGCCTCAAATTTAGATCTATTACGAAATTTAAATCTCTAGCTTTTAAGACGGAAAGCATTGACTAATATCTAGGTAAGTTTTAAATCCTATGATATCTTGTGACGTCAAACTTCTGCATTAAGCAAATAAGCAAGATATTTAAATCTTTAACAAGTCCTGTAAAATTGTTTTATTTATTAAAACTTGATTGTGACTTTTAACAATGATAAACTAAATAACGTTTAGACTTCGCAGACTAGCAAAGCTAGTCTTTGCGACCAAGGGCTAAAGCCCTTTGGAAACCCCTAAAGCACACCGCTTCTTTCGGAAGCGCCGTAAGAATAAAGAGTCTATTTCGACAAAGTCTAAACTAAATATTTAACAAAAATACTTAGTTTAGACTTTTTTGATGTTAAACTAATCATGGTGGAGAATAGCGGGATCGAACCGCTGACCTCCTGCGTGCAAAGCAGGCGCTCTCCCAGCTGAGCTAATTCCCCAATTAAATTCTCTGGTGGGCCTAACAAGACTTGAACTTGTGACCTCACCCTTATCAGGGGTGCACTCTAACCAGCTGAGCTATAGGCCCCTCTTGTGCCTCTTCTTGTTTTATACTTCGTCATCTTTTTTTGAAATCTACGTCACGTATTATATATACGCTCCTTGATTTCTCAAAAAGCTTCCTCGTCTAAATCAAGAACAGCCTACAATATTTTTATCTCTATAAAATTTAGAAATCCAATATAAAGATAACTAAAAAATCAAAGATAAAATCTATAAGTTTTATCGTCAATCTTTCAAAACTAAACAAGGTCGATTGAGTAGATTATCTATAGCGATAACCTAAATTTTCCTTTGACGAATATCTTGTGAGAGAATATTCGTTGTACTCTAGAAAGGAGGTGATCCAACCGCAGGTTCTCCTACGGTTACCTTGTTACGACTTCACCCCAGTCGCTGATTCCACTGTGGACCATAACCGGTTTGGTATTTGGGCTTCGAGTGAAATCAACTCCCATGGTGTGACGGGCGGTGAGTACAAGACCCGGGAACGTATTCACCGTAGCATGGCTGATCTACGATTACTAGCGATTCCGGCTTCATGGAGTCGAGTTGCAGACTCCAATCCGAACTGGGACGTATTTTATAGATTTGCTCCATCTCGCGATATTGCGTCTCATTGTATACGCCATTGTAGCACGTGTGTCGCCCCGGACATAAGGGCCATGATGACTTGACGTCGTCCACACCTTCCTCCTCCTTGCGAAGGCAGTCTCATTAGAGTGCTCGGCCGAACCGTTAGCAACTAATGACGTGGGTTGCGCTCGTTGCGGGACTTAACCCAACATCTCACGACACGAGCTGACGACAGCCGTGCAGCACCTGTCTTAACATTTCTGCAAGCAGACACTCTTCCATCTCTGGATGATTTGTTAGATATCAAGTCCGGGTAAGGTTCTTCGCGTATCTTCGAATTAAACCACATGCTCCACCGCTTGTGCGGGTCCCCGTCTATTCCTTTGAGTTTTAATCTTGCGACCGTACTCCCCAGGCGGTATACTTAATCCGTTAGGTGCATTACTGCCTCGACTAGCGAAGCAACAACTAGTATACATCGTTTAGGGCGTGGACTACCAGGGTATCTAATCCTGTTTGCTCCCCACGCTTTCACGCATTAGCGTCAGTTAAGTTCCAGCAGATCGCTTTCGCAATGGGTATTCTTCTTGATCTCTACGGATTTTACCCCTACACCAAGAATTCCATCTGCCTCTCCCTTACTCTAGATTATCAGTTTCCCAAGCAGTTTAACGGTTAAGCCGTTAGATTTCACAAGAGACTTGATAATCCGCCTACGCGTCCTTTACGCCCAGTGATTCCGAGTAACGCTTGCACCCTCCGTATTACCGCGGCTGCTGGCACGGAGTTAGCCGGTGCTTATTCCTTGGGTACCGTCATAATTCTTTCCCAAGAAAAGGAGTTTACGCTCCGAAAAGTGTCATCCTCCACGCGGCGTTGCTGCTTCAGGGTTTCCCCCATTGAGCAATATTCCCTACTGCTGCCTCCCGTAGGAGTCTGGACCGTGTCTCAGTTCCAGTGTGACTGATCATCCTCTCAGACCAGTTACGCGTCATAGCCTTGGTAAGCCATTACCTTACCAACTAGCTGATACGATATAGCCCTATCCATTACCGAAAAACTTTCCCGTACCTACTTATATAGATACGGAGTATAAGGTATTAGCAGTCGTTTCCAACTGTTGTCCCTTAGTAATGGGCAAGTTAGCTATATATTACTCACCCGTGCGCCACTAAGATTAAATAGCAAGCTACTTAATCTCCGTTCGACTTGCATGTATTAGGCACGCCGCCAGCGTTCACTCTGAGCCAGGATCAAACTCTCCATATAAAATTTACCTAAAATAAAATATCTTAGGATTTAATATGAAGTTTTAATCAAAAAACTTTAATTTTATTAATTAGTTTTATCTCTTATCTACTTTCCAGGGAAAGCCTGAAAAAAGATTGGCTCAATCGATCACTTGTTTAGATTTCAAAGATTGACTAATTAGTTTAACAGTGTTAAATTAAAAAACATAATTTAAGAGTTAGTTTCAAAAACTCTCAAAAATTAGAGAATTGTTTATTTAACTCAAAATTAAAACTTACGATATTAAAAGAAAAGGCTTTATTAACGTGAAAGTTAAAGGTGGTTTCTCAATTCGTGAGCTCGAATTATACAGATAGGATGCTTAAAAAAAGCTGAATAAATAAACCAAATTCGTATATTTTTTAATTTTACGAACGATCAGCAAAAGCAACCTGCAAAAAGCCAGTTTCTGGCGTTACGGTTATAGTAGCTGTTTTTTTAGCCGTACTCAAAACTATTTGACAATTTTCGCCATTATGAACCAGTCTATCATATCCCCTAGCTGCACCACCTCCACCAGGAGTACTTACGCTTCTCATAGGTCTTCCAAACTCGTCAAAAGAGATAGTTTGCAAATTGCCTCCGCATACCCCACCTAGACGTACATCAGTTATGCCAAATTTTTTTGCCAAATTATATTTACTGCTAGCGTTTGCGCAATTGGCACTCGAAATGCCTGCCCATCCTGAGCTCATAAATCTATTCGAATCCAATGGGTCTCTTGCAACTTCGTTTGCCGAATTTAAATTACCTGTCGCATCTCCATCGTCATGGTATACGCTATATCTCCATTCGTTTGCACCGTCGCAAAATGCAGCCCTAGTAAAAGTTATACTCCACCTCTTTCTAAACCACCTAGCATCAGTAGGATCAAATTTACTATCCTGCATAGCTAGGTGCTGAGTATAGCGGATATGCGACATCACTTGGTCGGCAGCCTCTGCGATATGATCGTCGTTTATTCTCGGTAACGCAGCGGCGGCTATTATTCCTATTACCACGATCACAACGACAAGCTCTAGCATAGTAAAAGCTTTTTTCATCAAATTTATCCTCTAATCATCTTTTATAATCTTAAAATTTACGATTTTTACGCCGAATTTATAGACCGCTATATTACCATAATTATCTTTTAAGTCCAAATTTGCTAGCTGCAAATTTGCGTCCGGACGCGTATCTACGCCGTAAAATTTAAGTCTCAAATCTAGCTTTTTATCACCCGTAAAAATTTTTTCTACGCCTTCATTTTTTAGCTCTTTTGCAAGCTCTTTTGCTACATGATATCTGTAAACAAAATGTTTGGTCGGGTCTTTTAGTATGCCGTAAAGCATCTCATTAAAAAGTACGAACAAAAACCCAACGAGCAAAGAAGCCGCCGCAAAAGAAGCTAAAATTTTATACCCGCGCCTAAACATCGGCAATCTCACACGGTACGAGCTAAAAAATACCCGAACCAAAATCGGCACCGAAATAACGCAAAAAGGCAGGTAGTTTTCGAGCTCAAGCCGCTGTCTGATCGATAAAACCAAGCAAAACAAAAACGCCGTTATGCAGACAAACCAGAGTAAATTTTTGGTCTCTTTTATCCAAATTCTATACATAGCATAGACAAAATAGACGAAAATAAAAGGCGAAAACGCGGCGGCAAAAATACTCACGGTATCAAGCAAATGGCCACTAGGCTTACCGCCCGAGTCAAATCCGTAAAAGTAAAAGCAAAGCGCAAAAAGCAGCGCCGCAACCCAAGCCATCCTAGCGTCGCGCCTATAAACGCCGAATGCAAAAATAGCCGAAAAATAAACCAAAAATGCGCCGCTAACAAAAGGCAACACGCATAAAAGCGCGTAAAAGGCTAGCATTTTGCGTAGCTGATAAAGATAAATGCTTAAAAGCGAAAGCGCGATTATCACGCCGGCGTCGTTTACCAAGATCGCCGACGCCATCGTCGCAGGAAGCAATATAAACACGACCGCGCTTACCACTCGATCAAATTTGCGTTTTAAAATTTGCTTTGAGACCTTGTAGAGCAGCGCGACGCTAAAAATATGGCAAATAACAAAAGGAAGCCGCAAAGCATAGTCGTTTTGCCCGAAAACCTCAACCGAAAATCTAGCCAAAACGGCTGAAATTTTAGACGAGCTATAAAACGCATCCGCCTCGTAGTAGCTAATGCTAAGCGTACTAATCGCATACGACAAAAAGCAAAAATCGATAAGGCAGATGATAAAAAGTAAAAACGTTTCCGAGCGTAGCATACTAAATTTAGGGCTTAAATTTGCTCTTCCCAGAAAAACTCTATCCACTCGTGCGCCTCTCTTACCGTAAAGTCGGGCAACAAAAGCGCTTTTTGCTTATAAAAGATAGTCGCGATCTTTAGCTTAATATGCGGGAAGCGTTTAAAAAGCTCTTGTTTGATAGCTATCATGCTCTCGCCCGTATCTATCATATCGTCTACTATCAAGATTTTATTAAATTTAGATAGATCAGGGATGTTAAAGATATCGATAGTATCGAGCTTTTTAGTCTCTTCGTAGTGGATTGAGTTTAGCGTAAAAAGATTGCGGTTATTTAGCAAGCTCGCTAAAAAATGCCCTAAAGTAAGCCCACCGCGAGCGACTGCTAAAATCACTTCTGGTTCGAAGTTTTCTTTGATATCTCGCGCCATTATTTTTACGTCTTTATGAAATTCCTCAAACGGATACTTTAGCATGTTTTCTCCTCAGTGCACTAAAAATACTATAAAACTAATAAGCGCAAGCACGACAACTCCGATATTTACGTACTCCCACTCGCGTCTCATGATACGAACCAGCAAATACGCCATAAACCCAAACGAAAGTCCCGTCGTGATCGAGTACGTAAGCGGCATCAAAATAACTATCAAAAATGTCGATATCGCGATGGCCGGATCTTTAAAATTTATATTTCCAAGCTCGCTAAACATCAGCACGCCCACCATCACGAGTATCGGATATATCGCGTTTGAGGGGATAGCTTTAAAAAGCGGCAACATAAAAATCGTAAGCACGAAAAATAGTCCGCAAAATACAGCCGTTAGTCCCGTCTTGCCGCCCTCCTCTACGCCGCTAGCGCTCTCGGCAAAGGACGTAGTCGTACTAACGCCCACTAGCGAGCCTACCATAGTGGCTACCGCGTCGGCTTCGAGGGTTTTTTCTAGTTTTTCGACGCCTTTTTGATTGCTCTCGTCAAAGATTCCCGCTCTATTTCCCACTCCCGCTAGCGTACCGATAGAGTCGAAAAGGTCTGTCACGAAAAATGTAACAATCACCGGAACCAGCGCAAAAGATAGCGCGCCCATGATGTCAAGCTCTAAAAATATCGGCGAGATCGAAGCCGGTAGTGAGATAAATTCCTTCGGATACGGCGCGATACCGAAAATCCAAGCGACTACCGAGGTCGTAAATACCGCGATGATGAAGGCGCCCTTAACCTTCCACGCCCAAAAAAGTATAACGAAAAATAGCCCAACAAAGCCCAAAATAACGTTTGGATCTTTTAAATTTCCAAGCCCTACCAGCACGGCGTCGTTGTTTACGACTACGCCCATTTGCTGAAGCCCGACGAAAGCGATAAAGGCGCCTATGCCCGCGCTTATCGAGCGTCTAACGTCGTCCGGGATAGATTTTAAGACCCAGATTCTAAAATTCGTAAAAGATAGCACGACGAAAATTATACCCGAGATGAAAACCACACCTAAAGCCGTCTGCCACGGTATTTGCATACCTAGCACTAGGCCAAATGTAAAATACGCGTTTAAGCCCATTCCCACGCTCATAGCCACGGGCGTGTTCGCCCATATACCGTTTAGCACGGTAGCGATCACGGTGATGAGCGCCGTAGCCGTGATGAGCGCATCCATCGGCATGCCGGTTTTGCTCATGATTATAGCGTTTACGGGCACGATATACATCATCGTTAAAAAGGTCGTGAGTCCTGCGCTAAACTCGGTCTTTACGCTAGTGCCGTTTTGCTTGAGTTTAAAAAAATCCAATTCCGCCTCCTTAGTTATCGTAAATTTTTAGTTCGTTATACAAGCTATCTCGCTCGACGGGAACAAAGCCCGAAGTCTGAATGAGATCGGTAAAATTTCTAAGACTCATACCACTTGCCGATTTCGCTCCGGCCGCGCTTTGGATGCTCTCTTTTTCTATCGTGCCGTCTAGATCATCAGCGCCGAATTCTTGCGCGACCATGGCCAAATTTATCGTCGAGGTCGCCCAGTACGCCTTTATGTGCGAGACGTTATCGAGCACCAGACGCGAGATCGCAAAGGTCTTTAAAATTTCGGCCGAGCCGGGATAGTTTTCTACTTTTAGATAGTTGTTGTCGCGCTGATAAACCAGCGGGATAAAGGCGTTAAATCCGCCAGTTTTGTCCTGCAAATCGCGGATTCGCAGCATATGGTCGATGCGGTTTTGCCTGCTTTCTACGTGGCCAAACAGCATCGTAGCGTTACTTTCTCTACCTTTTTCGTGCCAAAGGCGGTGGATTTTGAGCCAGTTTTCGGAGCTTACCTTGCCTTTACAAATTTTACGCCTGACCTCTTCGTCAAAGATCTCCGCTCCGCCGCCGGGCATCGAGTCTACGCCGTATTCGAGCATCTTTTCTACGACTTCTTCGTAGCTAAGGCCGTGTTTTCGCGAGAGAAAATCAACCTCCGCGGCAGTTAGCGCCTTGACGTGGATTTGCGGGTATTTTTCCTTGATCTTTTTAAAAATTTCCAAATACCACTGCCATGAGGTATCGGGATTGTGCGCAGAGACGATATGTATCTCTTTTGCGCCGTGAGCAACGCTTTTTTCGACGATTTTTAGTATTTCCTCGTGGCTCATCGTGTATGGGTTTGGGTTTTTGCGGTTTGCCGAAAACGCGCAAAATTTACACACGTCCGCGCAGATATTGGTCGGGTTTATGTGGCGATTTACGTTAAAAAATACCTTTTTGCCGTGCAGTTTCCGCCGTTTGGCGTTTGCGAATTTACCCAGCGTAAAAAGGTCTAGGTCGTACAAGACTGCGCATTCGTCCGCGTCCAGACGTTCGCCGCTTTGGAGTTTTTCTATTAAATTTGTCAAATTTTATTCCGAAAATAGATATTAAACGGCGATTATATGTTAAAAAAGCTTTGTTTTTGCAAAATTTTAGTATCATCGGATAAAATTTACACAAAAAGACGGCGGTAAAAAGTGGCTTTAAAAGGAAATTTAAACGGCGTTTTAGGAGGCGCAAATTTGGCCTCGCAGCTAAAAAAGCTTCAAGGCAAGGGCTTTGCAAATTTCATCGCAAAACAAAGCGACGAGCTCATAAAAGCTCTATGCGCGCGGGTTTTGGACGAGATTTTTGCGGACTTTAACCCAGACGTCGATTTTATTCCGTTTTGCGTCATCGCTACCGAAAAGTACGCCGACAACCTCATCTCCACGAGCTCGGTTTTAGAGGTTTTACTCGTCTTTAAAGAAAACGCCGGCTTTAACGTCAAATTTATCCTAAAAAAGCTAGTCGCCGCGCTGGAGGGCTCAAATTTAAAGCTAAATATCAAAATTTGCGAGCTGGACGAGATTTTTAAGTCTCACAAAAACGACCACAAAGCAAAGGCCGCGTTTAGCCGCATCCGCTATATCTGCGGCTCGCGGACACTTTATAAGGCCGCCCGGTCGGAGATTTATAAAACTCGCGAGTTTAACGCGCAGGAAAATCTCAAATTTTACGCCAAAAATTTAGGCGCTTTTAACGAGATCCCAAATATTAGGCAAGAGCCCGATCTAAAAAACGACCTTGGCGGCACAAACGACATCTACTACCTAAACTGCGCTCTAAACGGCTTTGAAAACGAGATCAGCATGCGCTCGCAGGCTCTAAAATTTATCGACGAAAAGGAACTTAGCGCGTTAAATTTGGCGGCTGATTTTATCCTTTGCGTAAAATCGGCGCAAAATTTAACCTCCGACTCCGACGTTTTTGATCCCGCTAAGCTAAACGAGATCACCTCGCTTATGCAAACCAAGTCCAAAAAGACGCAAGAAAATAGCAGCGTCATCTCGCAAAAACTCTTTTCCTGCATGCACTCGGTCGCCGTTTTCTCGCGCTATCTGGTCGCTAGCTTTTATAGGAGCAAATTTACGAGCGGGGTTAAATTTAGCCAGCTACGAGCCGCGCGGCTAAAAAACGGATTTTATAGATTTGAAAACACGATTTACGTCCCGCTACACGTCCGTCCTCGCCCTCTAAACGCCGTACTAAAGCAGCTTTTAGCCCTCGGCGATGCGGAGTACAAATTTGACGTCGGGACGATCTTTTACCTAAAACGCGCGCAAATCAGCAAAGAGGACGCCGAGGACTCGCTCGCGCTTTTTAGAAAAATTTTGATGCGAAACCACGCTCACTGCATCATCAAAGCGCTTTTGGATGCGGAGATTTTGCCCGTTTTAGTTAAACCGCTCGAGCACGCCGTAAATTTGGCCGAATTTGACGGCTATCATAAATTTAGCGTCGGCGAGCACTGCGTTTTAAGCGTCAAATTTGCCGAAAATATCAAAGATAAATTCGTAAAATCGCTTTGCGACGAGCTCTGCCTCGAGGGGCGCACGCTGCTAAAGCTAGCTTTGCTGCTACACGACGCGGGCAAGGGTCTAGGCGGCGATCACTCGGTCGTGGGCTCAAATATTTTCCGTGCCTACGCTAGCAAGCTAAATTTGAGCGCAAAGGCCGTAAATATCGGCGTTACGCTCGTGCGCTACCACACGCTGATGAACGACGTGGCAAACCGCGAGGATATCTACGATCAGCGCACGATTTTTAGCTTTATCTCAAAGCTTGGCGATCCGCAAACCCTAAAGCTCGCCTACATCGTCGCTTATTGCGTGATAAACGCGACGGATGAAAAACTCTATACGCCTTATTTAGCGCGGCTTTTGCGCGAGCTTTACGGCATTTGCCTGCAAAGTTTCGAGGATGAAAACCTGCTAGACGAAGCCGCAAGACGCGTAAAAAAGGAGCTTAGCATCAGGCGAAACGCTAAATTTGCCGCTTTAAGCGAAAATTTGAAAGAAAAAATCTTCGCTATCAGATCAAATTTACTCTTCGCTAAATACCAGCCAGCAGATATCATCAGCATCGCCTGGGCCGCGCAAAACGCCGATAAACTAAGCGTGCAGGTGCAAAATCACCAAAGCCTGAGCATCGAAATTTACGCGCAAAACTACCCAAATTTAGCCGTTTTGCTCTCGGCTCTGGCGCACCTTGATCTTGGATTTATGGAGATTTTCGAGCTGTTTGATGGTAAATTTTACGTCAAGCTAGAGTTTAACAAAAACGTAAAATCAAGCGAGCTAGAAACCTTAAAAAACCTCATCGAGATCTCGCTAAAAAGTGGCGCCTCAGCGCAGATAAATCGCCCGATAATACTAAAAGGCGAGCTAAATTTCGACGCGAACCACTCGCAAGAGTACGCGAAGCTTGGCATAAACGCGAAAGATCAGCGCGGGCTGATGGCTTACGTATTGGGAGTTTTTAAGGAATTTGATGTAAAAATAGCCAACGCCAGAATCCAAACCGTAAAAAATAGGACGCGGAATTTGCTGCTTATCGAAAAGCGCGAGGGCGTGGATTTGGGCGAAATTTTAAAATTATTAGAAAGCGAGTAAACATGTGCGGAATCGTCGGTTACGTCGGCAATAGAGAAAAAAGAGAGTTTATTTTAAACGGATTAAAAGAGCTTGAGTACCGCGGCTACGACAGTGCGGGCATGGCGGTGATGAGTCTGGATGGCGGTTGTGACAAATGCACGCAGGAGATCGCCTTTTTCAAAGCCATCGGCAAGCTTGAAAATTTAGCCAAAAAATCAGAGGGCTTTAGCTCTAGCGGCGAAGGCGTCGCGATCGGTCATACGCGCTGGGCTACGCACGGTAAACCTACCGAGATCAACGCTCACCCACACCTGGGCGAGCACTCGTTCGTCGTTCATAACGGCATCATCGAAAACTACAAAGAGCTAAAAGAGGAGCTTGAAGCAAAGGGCGTTAGCTTCCTTAGCCAAACCGATACCGAAGTCATCGTGCATCTTTTTGAGGAAAATTTAAAAACTATCGGCGAGCCGTTTAAAGCATACGAAGCCACGGTAGCGCGCCTGCACGGAGCATACGCGACGCTACTGATCACCAAAACGGCTCCGGGCAAAATATTTTTCGCCAAGGACGCTGCGCCGCTAGCCATCGGCAAAAGCGAGGAGAAAGAGGTATTTTTCGCCTCCTCGGACGCCCCGCTGATCGGCCTAGCCAAAGAGGTGTGCTACCTGGACGACAAAAGCTACGGATTTGTTAGCATTGACGAGATCGCGGTTTTTAAAGACGCAAAAAAACTAAGCCCGAGCTTTGCCGCGCTGCCTGCGGACAAAAGCTACGCGCAAAAAGAGGGCTACCGCTTTTTTATGGAAAAAGAAATCTACGAACAAAGCGCAGTCGTAAGCGAAACGCTAATGGGACGCGTCAAAGAGGATGCGGTAGGGCTTGAAAATTTGACCGACGAGTACCTGCAAAATATCGACGATATCGTGATCTGCGCGTGCGGCACTAGCTATCACGCGGCGCTTACGGCTAGCTATCTTTTTGAGAGGCTGGCAGACACTAGAGCCAAGGTCGAGATCGCGAGCGAATTTCGCTATAGACGCCCGAAGCTAAACAAAAACGCCCTTTTTATCGTCATCTCGCAAAGCGGCGAAACCGCCGACACCCTAGAAGCGCTAAAAATCGCCAAACAAGCGGGACTAAAGACGCTGGCCATCTGCAACGTCGATAACTCCTCGATCGTACGCCTAGCCGACGACACTCTGCTCACTCGCGCCGGCATCGAAAAGGGCGTAGCCAGCACCAAAGCCTTTGCGACGCAGGTCGTGACGCTGTGGATGCTAGCGCTGCAAATCGCGCAAGCTAAAGCCTCCATAAGCAAAGACGAGCTAAAAAGCGAGATCGCGGCACTCCTGCACGTCCCGCAAATTTTAAATATCAGCAAAGAGCCGCAAGAGCGCATCCGCCGCCTAGCCAAGCACTATTTGCACGGCCACGGCTTCTTTTTTATCGGGCGCGATATATTTTATCCGCTTGCGCTAGAAGGCGCGCTAAAGCTCAAAGAGATCTCCTATCTGCACGCCGAGGGCTACCCTGCGGGCGAGATGAAGCACGGCCCTATCGCGCTTGCCGACGAGAGGCTCTTTACGATCGCGCTGATGCCGCAAAACGTCCTTTACGACAAAACCAAAAGCAATGTCGAGGAGCTAGCCGCTCGCGACGCCTATATACTTGCGATTAGCCCCGAGGAGTTCGAGCTTAGCGACGATTTTATCAAAACGAGCAAGCAAGCTCACCCGATGAGCGAGTTTTTCGAGATGATGATCATCCTGCAGCTTTTTGCGCTGGAAATCGCCGTAAGGCTGGGCAACGACGTGGATATGCCGCGAAACCTTGCTAAAAGCGTAACGGTAGAGTAAATTTAATAGGCGAAATTTGACGAGCGGGGGCGTTAAATTTCGCTTTTAATCCTAATCTGCAAATTTAGGCGAGAGGCCCACTCGCCTAAATTTCTCTCAAATTTTATTCTAAATTTAAATGCAAATTTATCGGCGCCCGGGAGTATCATGCAAAATTTAAACGAAAAATACGAAATTTATCAAAAAAGACTTGATAAAAAGGCGCGCCGTCTCGCGTCGTTGATGAACGACGCAAAATGGCTTAAACTCTGCGAAATTTTAGATGTCTCTGAGTGCAAGGGCATACGCGTAAGGCTGCTATCAGGCGACGAGGAGATCGCGCTCGTCTGCGGCTTTGGATGTTTAGGGGACGGGTATTTTGACTGCGCCAACGGTGCGATTTTATTTAAGGATTTGCGCTGGGTTTTTGTGCCTAAATTTTACGAGCGGGCGCGTATGAACAAAGCCGAAAAACTCGTCTCTAAATTTATCCCAAATCCGCTTGAAACGGTGCTAGACTCCATGACAAAGGCGGGTAAATTTGACTACGAAATAGACGAAAGCGGGCTAAAAATTTACGGATATAGATAAATTTGGCGCAGGCAAACGGAGTCAAATTTAAAGCCGCGCTTGCTCGCCAAATGCGGCAAAATTTGATAAAATTTGACGAACTTTAAACTCAAAGGAGCAAATATGAGCGCTCATCTATGCCCAAAATGCGGCGAAAACACGATCTACTTCGACGGCATCTGCCACTCGTGCAGCCAAAGGCAGAGGCGGGGTGAAATTTTAAACCTAAACGCGGACGAAGTAGAAGCGATGATCCTAAAAATAGCGGGCCGAATCGACGAGATCGAAAAATGGGATGAGATTTGCAATGATTTTTGGGCGCTTTTTAGCCTGCTAGATATCCACGATCCAAGGATCGCGCGAGCTGCGGCGGCAAAGGAGATCTACTATCCGCCCGAGCTCTACTTCGGCGCGCCGGACGACGTAAAAGATGCACTCATAACAAAACTAAACTCGCTAGAGGACAACTCCAAAAACGTACTAAATCACCTACTTTGCGCGCTTGCGTGGCAGGGCGGCGAGCAGACGGCTGAGCTTTTTTACGAGCTGTATAAAACCCCGAGGCCGTGGCGTAAAAAGCTCTACGTTGGCACCGAATTTTACGCAAAAATCGGCGGATGGAGCTTTGACGAGACGGGTGAGCGAAAATCTCTCGTTTTTGACAAATGCCTCACCACGGTACGCGTAAAAGGTGGCAAGCGCGCGAGCCAAGACGCAAATTTAAACCCAAACCAAAACGCGGATGAGCCCGTGCAGATCGGCGAGCCTACGGGCCAAAAGTGCGAGTTTTGCGGCTGCGAGATACTCGATATGCTGCGCCTAAAGGCAACTGATCCGCGGCTTGAGTTTTTAAATTTAAAGCACGACGCGATATTTCGCTGCTGCCCGACCTGCGTCGGCTCGGTAAGATATTTTTGCAAATGCGGCCCAGACGGCGAGATAGAGTTAAGCTGTGATGGCGAAGGTTTCGATGAAAGCTACTTTTCGCAGGAGGATTTTGCACGACTGTGCGATATGAAATTTAAGCTAGGCGGCGAGGTTTCGCCATTTTACGGCTGCTTTGGCGAGCTTGATACGACCGTGGGAGGCTATCCGCAGTGGGTGCAGGACGCCGAGTATCTAGCCTGCCCTAGCTGCGGCGGGATGATGAAGCATCTAGCGCAGATCCCGTTTGGCGAGATGATAGAGGGCGAGGGCGTCATATACGTGCAGATCTGCGAGAAATGCGAGGTTTTGGGCGGTTGCTTTCAGTGCACGTAAGGCAAATTAATTAGCTATAATGCAAGTAAAATTTGATTTAAGGAGAAAAAATGGGGTTATTTGGTTTTGGTAAAAAAGCTGAAAAGGTGCAAATTCCAAGCACTTTTGCCGGCAGAGTGGATAAATTTTGGACGGAATTTAGCGGCAAGGTAGACGAGATCAAGGCCGATTTGGCGGCAAAGGAATTTGAAAAGGCGATGCAAAAGACCGACGAGAAGCTTCGCATCTGCCTTGCGGAGCCCTATTTTATGACGGGGCTTGCGGGCGATAAGCTCGATCTGGTGCTGACTCCCGAGGGCATGAGGCACCGCCTCTTTTGGCTAAGCTTTATCAAAAACGCTATGCCTAGGCAGCTTGAATCCAAAATGCTCTGCACGCTCGGAAAGCCGCGCGCGCCGCGAGGTATCGGCGGGATCGAGATGTACGATACGCACGTAAACGCCGAGGAGTCGATGATCTACGCGCAGTTTAACGAAAGCGACGTGGATATTAAAATTTACAACGAAAACCTAGCGGCTCTGCTCGCACAGGACGAGGGCAAGGCCTATAATCTTAGCTTTATCCTGCTTGACAATATGATCGGCGAAACGGCGATCATAAATACCTTAGGCGAGCTTGAGGTGCTGGCCCAGCCGCAGGAAAACGGCGTGCCGCTAAGCGAATTTGCCGATCTGGTCGATGACAAATTCGGCGAAAAAGCCGCGCGCGAACCGCTAAAGAATTTTTTCAGCTACGAGATGGAGCCGCGCGGTAGCGAGGTGCGCGAGGACGTGATCGTAGGCACCACCTGCCTGACCAATATCGTAAATCAGTACCTAAACGGCGAGCGCGACATCTATAACGAAGCCTTCGAGCTCGGTATCAAATTTTGCTTTCTTAGCATCGATAACGGCGGCGACGTGCAGGTAGGCTTTGATCTGCGAAATAAAATCGAGGACGAGGAGCTGGATAGCTGCGGCTCGTTTTTAGAGATAATCGGCGGCGCAACCGGGCAGAAGCGCGCATACATCGATCTCATCTGCTATGACGAGGAAAGGCTAAAAGAAAAAGCGAAGCAGCTTTGCAAAAAATATGGCGCGAATATACAAATCCACGACTTTAAGCGGTAAATTTAGCTGTGGGCGTCAAATTTAGCTTTTGCGCGCCCGCACCCTTTTATTTTTGGCGCTAAATTTTGCTTTTGATGTTGGTTGTGGCGAATTATTCCGACCATTTCTGCTAGCTCAAAAGTAAAATTTAACAAACATCGCAGCGCATGTAGCTCTAGATCTCTCTGTGCTAGCTGTATTTTAAAATTTACAGCAGCAAGGCTTATTTGCCAACTCATCTCAACGCAAATTTTTTAGATACTGGCACGCGCTAAATTCTCCGAGCTTGCAACCTCTATCGTAAAGTTCTTTGGCCGCGTTTTTATTCTTTTCTACGCCCATGCCTTTTTCGTAGGCAAAGCCCAAATTTGAGCAGGCTAGCGCGCTCGCGCCCGAGCAAGCGTTGGTAAAAAGCACAACGGCTCTTTCGTAGTCTTTTCCCACGCCCTCGCCCTTAAAATAGCAAACCCCAAGATCGGCGCAAGAGCCTACGTGTCCGCGCTCGCAAGAGGCCGCAAATATCTGCGCCGCCTTTGCCGCGTCCTTTTCTACGCCGTCGCCCATCGCGTAGCTTAAGCCAAGATTGTAGCACGCCGTTTCCTCGCCTAGTTCGCAGGCTTTGCTAAACAGCTCATTCGTCTTTTTGCCGTCCAGATAGACGCCAAGCCCCTTGCCGTAGCTATACGCCAGGCTCGCGCACCCCTGGGCCACGTCCTTTTCGCAGGCTTTAGCAAACAGCTCGTTTGCCTTTTTGTGATCCTGCGCTGTGCCCTGCCCGCTTTGGTAAAGCAGCCCCAGATACACGCAGGCTTTGTCCGCGCCCAGCTCGCAGGCTCTTTCGTAGTATCGCACGGCTTTTGTAAATACCTTATCAAATTCGTAAAAGTACCCAAGTCCCGCGCAATACATCGCGTTTTTCTCGCCGCCTTCATCGCAGGCAAGCTCTAAGTTTTTAATCGCGACCGATAATCTTTTACAAATCTCGTCGTTTCCCTTCTTGCACTCTTTGCTAAGATCGGCCAGCTCGCCCCCAAAAGCTAACGCCGCAAAAAACGCAAGCAAAATCAAACGTCTCATAAGCTCAAATTTCCTTTCAAATTTTATAAATTTACCGCCGTAAAGCGCCGAAGCCAAAATGCATGAAGTATAAATTTAAAAAGATTAAAATTCAAATTTAGCTAAAATCGCTATCAAAAAGGAGCTTAAAATGATTTTTGAAGACGAGCTGATTTTCGTCGAGCGAGAAACAAGCGAGATACCGTGGGTAAAAATTTTTACAAAAACGCCGTTTAAGGAGCTCACAGACTGCGACGAAGCGACTCAAAAAAGGGTATTTGAAGCGGTTTTAACGACCGAAAAAGTAATGATAAAATTTTATAATCCAACCAAAATAAACATCGCAAGCTTTGCCAACTATGTGCCGCGCGTACATTTTCACGTGATGGCGAGGTTTGAGAGCGATAGCTTTTTCCCGGAGTCCATGTGGGGCAAAAAGCAGCGCGAGGGTGAGCTAAGTTTGCCCGATTTTGCCGAGTTTTCTCAAATTTTAGCGCTCGAGCTAGGCAAAACACGTGAATAAAAAAATACTTCTAACGCTCGCGTTCCTCGTAGTAGCAGGAGTTTTAGCGGTCTATAAAGCGCGTTGGGACGAGCAGACTCAGACGGAAAATATCAAAAAATTTCTCGACTTCCAAACGCAAATTTTAAATAAAAATATCGAAGAAGAAAAGCTCTCCGCGATGACGGTGGCGGCGTTACTGGCGCAAAACGAACACGTAAAAAAATGCATGAGCCAAAATAACCGCCAAATGTGCCTAGAGACGCTTGGCGAATTTACCAAAACGCTCAGCAAGGTGCCGATTTACGAAAATGCCAAATTTCACATCCATACGCCTGAGATGAGGAGCTTTGCTAGGAGCTGGATACCGATGTATAACGACGATCTAACGAACTTTCGCCACCTGCTAGCAGAGGCCAAAAACGGCGTAGCCGCAGGCATCGAGGTCGGTCGCGCGGGTGTTTTTATAAGATCGGTCGCGCCGATATTTGAGGATAAAAAGATGCTCGGCAGTATCGAAGTGCTGCTTGATTTTAAGCATTTGAGCGACTTCTTCTCGCAGCAAGGGCTTGATCTTTTCGTATTACTCGATGCCGGCGGCGACCTACCCTATCAAAACAGCAGCGACGAGGGCATCATCGAAGGCTTTCATTTCGTAAATAAGAGCTACGCAAATTTAAACGTCCTGCCAATGCTAAAGGATATAAAATTTAAAAGCGGCGGATTTTATCAGACGGATTCGCACGCCTTTACCGTCCAGCCCATGAACGACGCAAAGGGCGAGCGCGTAGGATATTTCGTGATTTATTTTAACTCGGACTCAAAAGAGCGAAATTTAGCAAAACTCGGCGTTTGGTTTGATTAGTCAAGCAAGCTTTTTGAGTATGGCGAAAATTTGTAGGTAAAGATGCTGCCTTTGCCCAGTTCGCTTTTAACGCCGTACTCTACGCCGTTTTTCACGCAGATGCTTTGCACGATGTTTAGCCCCAAGCCAAAGCCGCCCTGCACGCCCTCGTCTCTAACGTAGCGTTTCCAAATTTTACTCGTATCTTTTATGCCTTCGCCCTCGTCCTCGACTACGAGCACGATTTTGCCGCTTTTTTCAAAAAGACGTAAATTTATTATTCCTCCTTCGCGGCTGTATTTTACGGCATTGCTTAGGTTGTTATCGATCAGTCTGCCCGCCTCTATCTTGCTCATAAAAATTTGCAAATCAGGCTCGATGAAGTCGTAAATTTTGATATTTTTCGCCATCGAGATACCGCGCATATACCGCGCTCGCTCGAGGCAAAATTCGCTCAAATTTAAAATCTCGGGCGGAAATAAAATATACCCGCGCTTGATGTAGTACTCAGTGTCCTCGTATGTAACTTGCATCTGTTTTAGAGCCGAGCGCATGCGGGTGACGTATTTGTTATCAAGGCCTAGCATCTCAAGGTTTATGCCGATGACTCCCAGCGGAGTTTTTAGCTCGTGCATCGCGTCGTTAAAAAAGTTATTCATATATTTTTTAGCGTCTTTATACGGCTTTATACCGCTAACAAACGACAGATAAAGCGCGAAAAATACGACCACGAGCGCAAAGGCAAGAGTTAGAGCCGCGACGAATAAAATCCTAGCCGCGTTTTGCTTTTTGGCTAGCACGAGGTAATAAAACTCGCCGTCCGCGCTAAAATAGGTCTTGTAAAAAAGATGGCCGTTTTCTTGACGGGTGATAAATTTTAAATCGCTCGGGCGCGCGTCCAAATTTGAGACGATCTGCTTTTCTTTGAGATCAAAAACGCCGTATCTATATGTGAGCGAAATAGGCAAAGTCTCGTTTTTATCGAGCGCTTTGCGGATTTTGCCCTCGTACTCCAGCAGCTCGAACATATTTTTTGAGTATTCGTCTTTGGAGCTTAAATTTATAATCTCGTAGCTTTGAAATATAAACAAAGCCATGATGATAAAAGTGGCTAAGATAGGGATTTTAAGATTTTGAAACATCTATCTTATAGCCTAGTCCGCGCGATGATTTTATAAACTCGGGAGTCGTTTTTTGACGGATTTTTAGTATGTGCATGCGCACGTCGGCAGGATCGATTTCCTTGTCGTTCCACACCTCGGCGCGTAGCCTTTCGATACCGACAAAGCTGTTTTTATGAAACAGCAAACACTCGATGATACCGAATTCCCTCGTACTTAGCTCAACCGGCTCGCCTTTAAATTTAAGCCGCTTTTTAGCGGTATCGAGGCTAAAGTTTTCATCGATCGCGATCAAATTTTTATCGTCTCTGCCGTGATATTTTCGCATTAGCTCGTTTACTCTAAATTTTAACTCGGCTAGCTCAAAGGGCTTTTTTAGGTACTCGTTACAGCCCAGCTCGTATCCGACCGCCATATCGTCTATATCTACGAGCGAGGTCATTATCATTATAGGCGTTTCACAGCCGATATCTTTGGCGTATTTTATAACTTCGTGTCCGCTGATATGCGGGACCTTGATATCAAGGATCAGCAGGTGATAAAAGCCCGCCGCTATCTTATCGCAGGCTACTTTGCCATCGGGCGCCTCATCGACCTCGTAGCCTAGGCTTTCTAGATATTCGCTAACGCTCTTGCGATATACAAAGTCGTCTTCAAGCAGTAAAATTTTCATAAATTCTCCGAATTTTATCGCAATATTTTAAGGGAGATAATAGCTAAAAATGATTTTGGATCGTCTGAATTTAAAAAGGCTCGGCGAGTTTACCGAGCCTAATGCGTATAGTTTAGTCTAAATTTCACGCGCCCGTGAAAACTTGACCGGCATAAACTATATAGTATCTTAGCATCACGACGCCGCAGATAACTACAAGAGAGTTTGCTATGATGTAGCCCACTCTATAAGCGTGATTTTTAAGAGCCGTTAGAGCTATGGTGATAGGGGTCAAAAGTCCGATACCCACGACGCCTATCCAGAATATTAACGCGTATTGTCCGGTGCTTAGAGCTTGTTTTGCGGCAACCGCGCTAGCTCCGCCCTCGAAATATAGTCCCAAAAATAGTATAGCTATAAGCGGTATCTCAAAAATTACGGCGCGCAAGTCCATAACCAAAAGATACTTCACGTTGTCTTCGTTAAGAAGGTGCTTGAAGCACAAAAGTCCGACCAAGATGTTTGTCGCTACGCCCGAGCTAAAGCCTGAGGTTAGGAACAAGATCGGCAGAATCGGCGTGTTCCAAAGCGGAAGCTTCGTAATCGCGCTAAGCAAAAAGCCCGTATATATACCTACGCCGATCGCAAGACCGAAAAGCGCCATCTCGACTATCTTTGAAAGCGGCGCAAAAGAGCGAATCAGTCTAGAAATAGGACGTAAAATCGCTAGAATTTTATACTTTTCTATCTCTTCTTCGAAAATAATTACCGCAAAAAGATAAGCCAGCGGCGTATAAAGCAGCAATAACGCGACGCCGATAGACATAACCGAACCGAAGTTGTACTTAATCAAAATCCAGTAAAAACTAAGCGGTTTGCCAAGGTCAAGCACCAAAAGCGCAAGACCCACGGTGATCGTTATAGGAGCTACTAGAGCGCCCGCCTTTACCATCGCGTCCCAGATGCTGCCATCTTGTTTTTTATGGTAGTTCCACTTAACAAGCAACGCAACCATCATCGCGCCTGCGGACAAACCCGCCAAAAATAGATAAACCGCTATCGGCCACGGCCAGTAAATTTCATTATATTGCGCTACGCTTCCCCACATATTATTCATGGCTTCCTCCTTTGCGGTTAGCTATCATAGCAAGCTTCGGTTTGGTTTTAAGCTCGGCTTTAGGATAGTAGTGAGCTTTGGTATTTAAAATTTTACTTACTTCGCTATTTGGATCGTTTATATCGCCGAATGCCAAAGCATCGGTCGGACAAACGGTTACGCACGCAGGCTGCTCGCCTACGCTCACTCTAGTTTCAAAGCAAAACGTACATTTGCCTATCTCGCCGGTTTTTGGCTCGACATAGCGAGCGTCGTAAGGACAGGCCAGGATGCAGTATTTGCAAGATACGCAGGTAGAGTGATCTAGCAGCACGATGCCCTCCGCCGTCTGAAAGCTAGCTCCAGTAGGGCAAACCGCCACGCACGGAGCGTCCTCGCACATCACGCAGCTGTGTCTGCTAAAGTCGGTTTTTAAATTTGGGAATTTGCCCTTTATCTGCGAATGGACTTGAAGTCTAAAAACGCCTCTAGGCACTTCGTTTTCGCTCCTGCAAGCCACCGAGCACGCTTGGCAGCCTATGCAGAGGTTTTCGTCATGTATCATTCTATACGCTTTTTTCATCTTTTTTCCTTTACGCTTTTATTATCTTGACGCCGACGTTTCGCACCATCGTGGAGGCGACGGGGCCGATCACGGTAGGATCTAGCAGCTTGCTTTGATTCGTTCCTACGCCGTTCGTGCGTTTTAGTCCGGCGCTTTCATGACCGAAACCGTGATAGACGAAAAGCGTATCTTCTCTGATGCCCTCGGTAAGCATCACGTTTGCCTTTTCCTTCGCGGTTTTGCTTTGAAGAGTTATCTTATCACCGTCTTTTAGTCCGTATTTTTTCGCGGTATTAGGGTGTATCCAAACGGGCGCGCTACTCATCAAGTCGTTTAAAAATTCGACGTTTTGCGTGTGGCCGTTGGTGTGTATCGGCGTTTTGCCGCTCATTAGGCAAAGCTCCTCGCCGAAAAATACGTCCATGCCCTCGGCGTTTAAGCAGCCGTATCCCGGAAACTGCTTTTCGACCTTTTCGCTAAAGAGCTCGATCTTACCGCTATCGGTTTTAAATTTGATCTGCGACTCCATCAGCCCGTCGTCGCCCACGAACTGCTGCGCGTAAGGGAATTTTTTCGTAAATTCTTTTACGCTATCTTTTTCTCTAAACAAAATCCCCGGCACCTTCCACGTGACGTAGCCTTTTTTAACTAGCTCCGCTAAAAGCTCGGCGTTGCCTTTTACTTGTTTGATTCTCCACTCATCCATCGTGTTTGCCGAGTACTGCTCGTCTATCTTCATCCTGCGAGCTAGCTCTCTAAAGATATCGTAGCCGTTTTTGGTGTCGCCGATAGGATCTACGACTTTGTTTCTTATCATATAGGCAGGTTTTTGACTCGACTTATCCTCGATGCCTTCGTCGCGCTCAAGGTAAGTACTCTCGGGCAGTATCACGTCCGCCCATATCGCAAAATCGCTCATATAGATATCCGAGCACACGATAAAATCAAGCTTTTTTAGGCTCTCTATCGTAGTTTCCGTGCCCGCGACGTTGATCGGGTGGTTAAACCTTATGCTAAACCAGCCTTTTACGGGATAAGGCTTCTCGCTTAGTATAGCTTGCGGGATCTCCATCAAAACGCCGTGGCTTCTGCTAACGAATTTGTTTCGTCCGTCCTCGCCCGCCGCGTCTATTCTAGGCACTTTAGGTACTTTTATCGCAGCGTCTGGGTTCGTGATCTCTGGGATTAGCTCTTCTCCCGCTAAAGTATTATATAGCTTAGCCTTTTTGCCGCCGAAAATTCCGCCCTTTTTCTCCCAGTTGCCCATCATCGCATTTGCGGTCATTATAGCTCTAGTGCGGATATATTCGGCTCTAGTAGTAGTCGTGTTGTGACCGAAGTCGATGATGACCTTAGGCGCGGCTTTCCAGATTTCGCCAGCGATTCGTTCAACCGTTTTGGCGGGGATGCCCGTGATATTTTCTTGCCACTGCGGCGTCGTATCTTTGGTCGCTTCTACGACTTTGTCAAATCCAATCGTAAATTTCTCTATAAATTCCTTATCGTACGTGCCGTTTTTGATCCATGTGTGAATGAGAGCTAAAACAAACGCTAGATCGGTACCCGGTTTTACGGGTAGCCACTCATCGGCTTTTGAGGCTACGACGCTAAAGCGCGGATCTAAAACCAGCAGCTTCGTATCTTCTTTAGCAGCCATCTTAGCCAGCTTTTTAGCGTCGGCGATGACGATACCTTCAAAGAGATTGTGCCCGAAATTTACGACGTATTTTGCGTTGCCGAAGTCTCTTTTTAGCTTCGCGTCGCCGTACATATGCTCGCAAACCATCTGATAGGTGATCGGGCAACAGGAGAAGTGAGAAAAGCAGTTCGGCGAACCGTATGCGCTGGCAAATGTCGTCATTAGCTTGTGCGTTTGGCTTGATTTTGCCGTAAATACAAAGCTCTCCGGCCCGTATTTCTCCTTGATTTCTAGCATTTTTTTAGCGACTAGGTCAAGCGCCTCGTCCCAGCCCGCCTCGCGCCATTTGTTTTCGCCGCGCTCGCCTACTCTGATGAGCGGTTTTACTATGCGCTGCGGATCGTAGAGCTGATTGTGCCCGCTGCCGCCCCTTGCACACACGGAAGTCGCCGTGCCGCTTACCTTGCCGTTGCCTTGGATGAAGACGTTTTTGCCGTCCACGACCTTGGCCTCGATAGGACAGCGAGAAGAGCACATCTCGCAAAAACTATAAACGGTCTTATCGCCGCCTTCTAGCGCTTTGGCGCCGACTGCGCCCAGGGTACCTGGCGCATACGTCATCGCAAGCAAGCCCGTGGCGGTGGATGCTTTTAAGAAATTTCGCCTCGAAGTATCCATTTTTTCTCCCTTTTTGAAATAAATTTACCGAAATCTTAAATAATCAACGTAAATTATACGTAAATTTTTCGTATCAATATAAATTTTAATTGATAACGACTATTTCGTTTTCTAGGGGAAAAGCTTAAAATTAACTTCAAATTTGCCAAATTTACAAATATCAAATTTTAACGCTTGATGATATTTGAGCCGCCGTTTACTTAAATTTATAACTTAAAAAGTATTCTTGCGATTTCCGTCAAAAATTATTTTAATTTTATTTGTATATAATTCGCGTATTTTTTCAAAAAGGCAAATTTAATGAAAAAGCAAATTTACGTCATTCACGGCTACGACGCTTCTCCGCAAAGCCACTGGTTTTCTTGGTTTAAAGATAAAATGCGCGGCCTTGCCGAGGTAGAAATTTTAAAGATGCCAAACCCGCAAACGCCGAAGCTAAGCGAGTGGCTAGAAACGATGAAGCAAAAGGTAAATTTAAGCGAAAATTCATTTATCATCGCTCACAGCTTAGGCACGATAACTAGCCTAAATTTTCTTAGCGGTTTTGCAAATTTGCCCAAATTTGGCGGTCTAGTCCTCATATCGCCGTTTGACGAGCCGATTGAGGAATTTGCTATATTAAATGAATTTTGCGAGCCGCAAATCGCCTACGAAAAGATAAAATCAGCGACGAATTTTATAAAAGTAATAGCCGCAAAAGACGACTATATCGTGCCTTGCGAGCTTAGCCTAAAGGTCGCGCTAAATTTAGGCGTAACGCCAGATATCTTTGAAAAAGGCGGACACTTTATGAGCGCGGACGGCTTTAGCGAATTTGAGTTTATATTAAATTTATTTAAACTTAAAGACGAAAAATTATCATAAAATAATAACTAAAAAGTAAGATTATTTAAAAAAAATTACTATAATGTGCATTTTGATTTACTAAATTTATGTTCAAGGATCTGTTTTGAGCGAGTTAAAATCCCTATTTTTCAGTATGACGTCGGCCGTCGTGCTACTTGTTATATTTGCCATCGGTAGCGGCGCAGCGACGATAATAGAAAGCTACTACGACACAAAAAGCGCGTGGGCGGCGGTTTACGGAGCGAGTTGGTTCGCTTTAGTTCAGGTGCTTTTAGGCATAAATTTGGCTTACAATATTTTCAGATACAACCTTTTAAGAAAAGAAAAACTACCCGTTTTGATATTTCACGTTAGCTTTTTGTTCATGCTTTTAGGCGCGGCGATGACACGATATCTAGGCTTTGAGGGCAACATCCACATCAGAGAAAACGAAACCTCAAACGCGGTATTCGGATCCGTTTCTAGGATAGAAATCGCAGCCGAAAAAGACGGTCAAATTTACTCAAACTCAATCCCGAAACAAATCACTTCCGTCGGCTCAAACGACTTTAACTTACCGCTTGAAATCGCGGGTAAAAAAGCAAATTTAACCTTTGACGGATACTACAAAAAGGCCGAAACCGAGTACTACGAAGCGGAAAAAGGCGAGCCGCTAGTTAGGCTTGCGGTCTCAAGCCCGGACTCAAAAGAAGAAATAAGCCTGCAAGCCGGCGAAACTCGCGAGGTGGGCGGCGTTAGCTTTGCATTCGACGCGCAGCCGCTACTTGAAAATTTCGTCAAAATCGAGCTAAAAGAGGGCAAATTTTATCTAACATCAAACCAAAATATCGGCTACTTTACGATGGCGACCAACGAAAAAGGCGAGTACGCGAAAGACCAAGCGACCGAGTTTTTACCGATGCAGCTCTATACGGTCACGGACGTAAATTTCGTTCCAAAATCATTGCTAACCAAGGCGGCCAAGCGAGTCGTGAGCAAAAACGGCGAATACGACGCATTGGTGGCAAATTTGACCTTTGACGGACAAACTCAGCAGCTCATGCTCTATGAAAACAGCTACATACCTGCTAAAGCTAAGATCGACGGCGTGCTTTTTAACGTTTACTGGGGCTCAAAGATGGTCGAACTTCCTTTTTCTTTAAAGCTTGAAGACTTCGAGCTTAAGCGTTATCCGGGTTCAAATTCGCCGATGAGCTACTCTAGCGACGTCATCGTCGAGGACTCTAGGACCGGAAACTACCCGTATAAAATTTATATGAACCACGTACTAGATCACGACGGATATAGATTTTTCCAAAGCAGCTACGACCAAGACGAGCTTGGCACAGTACTATCCGTAAACCGCGACCCGGGCAAGATTCCGACCTACGTCGGATACTTTTTGCTAGGGCTAGGACTATTTTTTAACGTCGTAAATCCTCGCTCGCGCTTTAGAAAACTAGCTAAAATGATAAATGAAGACGCCGTGAAAAAAGTCGCTAGCTTCGCGCTAATCGCCTGCTTTACGGCATTTGCCCCAAGCAAAACCTACGCGGTCGATAATGCTAGAAATATCGACGCAAACCACGCCAAAGAGCTTTCCACGCTAATCATCCAAAGCGCCGACGGTAGAATGAAGCCTTTTGATACCGTAGCAAGGGAAATTTTAAACAAAATCCACCGCGGCGATACGCTAGACGGCCTAAACGCAAACCAAGCCATACTTTCGATGATGGTAAACGCCCCGTACTGGCGCGACGTGCCGATAATCTACGTCGGAAATAAAGAGCTAAAAAAGCTAATCGGCATAGACGAAAAGGCCAAATATGCGAGCTATAACGACTTTTTCGCAAGCGATAAAGACGGTAAAATCATCTACAAACTCAACAAATTTGCCGAAGCCGCAAACCGCAAAACTCCGGGCGAGCGCGGAACGTTCGATAAAGACCTGCAAAAAGTGGACGAGCGTCTAAATATCCTTTATATGGTGTTTATAGGCGAAGTCTTTACGATGTTTCCAAAGATGGACGATCCAAACAACAAATGGTACGGTATAGCTTCGGCTATGATATATCTCCCTAAAAACGAGAGCGAGGCAATCGGCAGGATGCTAAGAAGCTACTTCACTAGCGTTGCCGAAGCTACAGAAAACAACAACTGGCGCCGTGCAAATCAAGCTCTAGCCGAGATAAAAACCTATCAACAAGAGCACGGCAAAGCAGTCATCCCAGGCGAAAAACGCGTCGAGATGGAGCTGTTTTTTAACGAATATAAAATTTTCGAGTCGCTAACGCCGATATATCTTTTGGCAGGATTTGGGCTTTTATGCTTCGTGTTTGCCAAGATGGCAAGGCCTAAACTAAATATAAAATGGCTATTTGGTATCGTTTACGGAGTAAATATCTTGGCGTTTTTACTACACACTTTCGGCATCGGCATACGCTGGTATATTTCCGAGCACGCGCCGTGGAGCAACGCCTACGAGTCGATGATATATATCGCTTGGGCGCTTAGCTTATCGGGCCTCGTGTTCTCGCGCCAAAGCCCGATAGCCATGGCGCTAACCTCGATTTTAGCGGGCGTTACACTATTTGTTGCGCACCTTAGCTGGATGGATCCGCAGATCACCACTCTAGTGCCGGTGCTTCAGAGCTACTGGCTAACGATCCACGTATCGGTTATCACGGCTAGTTACGGATTTTTGGGACTTTGCTCGCTACTTGGTATGTTTACGCTCGTGCTTTTTGCTCTGCAAGGCGGCAAAGAGCATAAGGAAATTTCGCGAAATATCCTAGAGGCCACGCGTATAAACGAGATGGCGATGATACTAGGCCTTAGCCTACTTACGATGGGAAACTTCCTAGGCGGCGTTTGGGCGAACGAAAGCTGGGGTCGATACTGGGGTTGGGATAGCAAGGAGACGTGGGCGCTGGTTTCTATTTTAGTTTATGCGGCGGTTTTACACATCAGATTTATCCCTAAGCTAAACAGCCAGTACGCATTTGCCGTGACTTCGATGTTTGCTTATTGGTCGATCATAATGACCTATTTTGGCGTCAACTTCTACCTAAGCGGCATGCACTCGTATGCTGCGGGCGAGCCGATACCGGTGCCTACTTTCGTATGGGTGGGCGCGCTTTTGATGGTCTTGATCGCGGTTTTGGCGTACTTTAGAAAGCCCGATAAAACGATAAAATTATAATGAATCAAACCCTCATAATAGCGATTTTGGCGGCGATTTTTTTAATAATCGTCGCCGCGCTAATTTTTCTCGTCGTCAAATTTAAACACGGCGACAAAACTACTCAAAATGCACCCGCGGCAAAAGAGGAAAAAGAGCTCACCCTGCAAGATCTAATCAACATCGCCGGCAATCCAAAAAGCGATAAAAACGATCTTTTTGCGGCTTTAAAAATTTTCGCCGCCTCGTTTAAAATCCCGTCCAAACAAAACGGCAAAGCCCCAAGCGACGCAAAAGCTTATCTAAATTTCATCACGATTTTGGCCTCTCACAAAAACGCCGACGCAAAACTGATAGCCTTTATGAGCAACGAGCTAAAAAAGAAAAATCCCGAATACGTAGCCGAGATAGACTACTACGAACAGCTTGGAACCTCGCAAAGAAAAAAGTAAATCAGGTGTCAAATTTAACGTCGCCGTTTGATTTTTAAAGCAGACGATTTTATTTTTACCCAAACAAATTTGACGCAAAAGTAGCGCTTGAAAGGCAAATTTAAGTCAAGAATCAAAAAAGCGCCTTGGCTTTGAGAGCCACTACGATTTTATTTCACAAACGGCAGTTCAAATTTGACCCACTCGTAGTCAAGTCCGATCTTCGTCGCGGCCTCGTAGCAAATCGCGCTAAGAAGCCCTGCAAAAAGCCCTGCTAGCATATCGTCGCCCATCACGCCAAGCCCGCCCTTGACATCCCTATCGATGCGTCCTATCACGGAAGGTTTCCAGATATCAAACACCCTAAAAAATAGAACCGAGAGCGCAAACTGTACAGCCGTAGCGCCGCTGATAGATATCGCCAACCAAACGCCCGCAACCTCGTCTATAACGATGCTGCCGTGATCGTGTACGCCGGTTTTTGCTTCATAATCGTCGATAATCTTTATGCTATACAAAAAAAGGCAAATCGAAACCAAAAATAGCGTGGAAGCTGGCAGGATCGTCAAAATCCCAAACGCCGCGATCGCGCCCGCTAGCGAGCCGACCGTGCCGGGAGCCTTGGGGCTTAGGCCGGCGCCAAAAAACGTTAAAAACAACCTTTGCATAATTTTCCTTGAAATCAAATTTAAATCATAAACGGCGCATTTACTCGCCGATTTTTAGCGCGATTTTAGCAAATTTAGCTTGCAAATTTCAAAATTTATGCGCTAAATTTGCGGCAAGCTCGGATATTTTCAAATTTGCAAGCACGAGCCGCTAAATTTGAAGCAAAAGCGCAAATTTTGCTCTGACTTTTCGGCTCGTAAAATTTGACGGCAAACACACCCGCACTCTGCACGAAAACCCGCACCCTGTAAGCGTCAAATTTGACGCCAAATACGGCACGACGTCTCTTGCAAACAAAGCCGCAAGCTTAACACCATAAATAAACAATACTAAATTTTGAGTTTTTACGGTGCGGGTCTGGGCGAGTAAATTTAAAGCCCGAATTTACAAAAACTTGGTTATAAATTTGGGCGCAAGAATTTTAGGCGCAGTATCGTAAGACAAATTTAAATGCCTTACTTCGCCTACGGCTCAAATTTAGTAAATAAAAGACGCACAGCCTACGTAGCTATATCGTTAACGACTCCGCCAAAAATGCCTGCTAGACGAGCCGCTTTTACCAAAGTCGCCGAAAGCAAATTTAAGTCAGCGACGTCGTCTGATAAAGCTTCATCAAGTTTTCGTAAAACTCTCTCTCCGTCTGCTTTTCGAGCAGTCCGTTGCTAGGAAAAAGATCGTCGCAAAGCTTTTGGATATTTTCAAATCGGTTCGGGAAAAGCTCGCTCAGTATCATCGCCGAGATGTCGCGCCGCATGAGGATCGCAGGCGGCAAGATACCCGCTAGCAGCAATGTTTTTAGCGTCTGCGCGTGGTATTTGATGTGGTGGTGCTGGCCGTGCGGGCAGGTCTTGGTGCTAACTAGCGTCTTGCACTCGTCGCAGTAGACGAGCTCGGGCAGCACGACGATATCCAAATTTAGATCGTTTTTATAGCGCTCTAGCACCGTGTGAGCGACGTTGTGATCGTAAAACATCCCGATACCCGCGTGATTTTGTCCGACTATGAGCTTATCCGCACCCAGCCTATGCGCCGCGATGCACTCCAGCGTCGGATTTAGGTGCGAGCTAAAGAGATTTGAGTTCTCAAAAGGCACGATGATCAGGCGGTTTTTGGGGATGTAGTTTTGGATGAAGTATTCTAGCACGCTTTTTTTGAGCGCGAAGCTCATCATCTCGTCCGCGCCGTGGCTTTTTAGTAAAAATAGCAACACCAGATCAGACTTATCTATCGTCATCCTGATCAGGCGCTCGTGCGCGCGGTTAAAGGGCTCCGCGGTTAGCATGATCGCCGAGACCTTGCGGACGTTTTGCTCTCGTTTAACCTCTTCGATGAGCTTTCTTACCTCGGCCAACTTATCGTCGTAGATCTTGATCTCGCCGCTCACGGCTAGTTCGCCGCTTTGGCTTTGCTGTGCGGGCGCGGCTTCGTTCGCGCGAAAGATATTTTGCGAGCTTTTTTCGGCGTTAAATTTAAATACCTCGCCGACCTCGATATACCCCACGACCTTGCCGCCGTTGATAAGCTCGATATGATCGCCCTTTGCGGCGTTTTTTATCGTTTCTTGATTGCGCTTGCCGTGCGGCGCAAAGACGAAAGTATAGGGCATCGGCTCGCCGGCCAAAAAGCCCGTCTCATAGATCTCGTTCGCCTCTTTTTCGTTCATTAGGCGGTTAAATTTGCTAAAAATTTGATTTTCTATGAGATCAAGCGCCCCGAAGGCCTCGTCGTTTATCCAAACGGCGTTATTTTTTCTTGACGACGTCATATTTTTTCCTCTTTTCCCAAAGCGATTTGCGCGAGATGCCTAGCTTTTTACTAAGCTCGGTATCGGGGTATTTGTCCTGATAGTTTACGATGATGTGCTTGATGTAGTCGTCGATCGTCAAAATTTCGTCGATTTGGAAATTTTTCTCGTCGCTTGCGATGTTTAGCGTCTCCATCGGCGCTTCTTCGTTAGGATTGGTCGAGCTTGCGATGAGCTTGCGTTTAGCGGCGAGAGATACGATCTGATTTTTGGCCTCTTGGCGTAAAATTTGAAAATTTGAAAAATATAAAAGCGTGCGCGGATTTGCCGCGGCTATGGCCTCTACGTCGATGCCTGGCTCTAGCGGGACGTATTTGAAGCTCAAATTTAGCGCCTTTGCGTACTCGAAAACGAAATTATCGGCGTTTATCATTTTATTGCACTTTATGAGAAGTGGTAGCTTTATGCGCTTAAAGTCGAAATTTAGCGCCGAGACGGCCTTAAAATGATAGTTTAGGTAGTCCTGATAGGTTTTTATAAATGTTTGCAGGCGCCTAAACTCCTCAAAATGTTTGATCTTTCGCACTAGCTCCTCGATCATAAACGGCTTTTGTATGTAGTCGCTAGCACCCGCTTTTATCGGGATCGAGACGGTGTCGTTGCTGATGTACGTGATGAGCAGGATGACGACGGAGTCTTTAAATTTTTGTATGATTTTTAGCGTGTCGTCGCCCGCAAACGCGCTAGAGAGCAGCACCACGTCAAAGTGTACGTCCTTTGCGCCCTCCTTTGCCTTCTGCTCGGGCTCGCTTTTCATCGCCTCCGCCGCGCTCCTTGCTATCTCGCACTCGTAGCCTAGATTTTCTAGCTTTGATGCGATGCTTTGGGCTAGGTAGATTTCGTTTTCTATTATCAAAACTCTCATTTTTTTACTTTCGTTGTTTTATTTTTGCGTCCAGTCGTAAATTTTTAGACTCGCCGACGCCGTGGCGGCTATACCCTCGCCTCGCCCCGTAAAGCCTAGCTTCTCGGTCGTCGTGGCCTTTACGTTTATGCGGCTCGGGGTTAAATTTAGCGCATTTGCGATGTTTATTTCCATCGCGGATTTAAATTTACTAAGCTTCGGCCTCTCGGCGATAACGGTGACGTCGGCGTTTATCAGCTCAAAACCGACGCTTTGAACGAGCCTATATGCTTCTTTTAGTAACATAGCCGAGTCCGCCCCCTTAAATTTATCGTCGGTGTCGGGGAAATGCTCGCCTATATCGCCCAGCCCGGCCGCTCCCAGTATCGCGTCGATAAGCGCATGGATAGCTACGTCGCCGTCGGAGTGGGCCTTTAAATTTTTTTCAAAAGGGATTTTTTCGCCGCCGATTGTTACGAAACTTCCCTCTTTTTTCTCTTCTTCAAAGGCATGCACGTCAAAACCGTTGCCGACGTAAATTTCGCTTGACGGCGCGCTAAGGCCGTAAATTTTGGCTAGATCGTCTTTAAACGTGATTTTTCTAGCGTTTTCGTCGCCTTGCACGTACCAAATTTTACCGCCCGCAGCCGCTATCGCCGAGCTATCGTCGGTGTAAATTTGACCTGATTCAAGCGCGCTTTTTAGCATCGCCGTGCGCGAGAGCTGCGGAGTTTGGATGAGCTTGATCTGCTCTCTATCGACGACGCCCACGCCTAGATAAACGGTATCGGGCACCTTTAGCGCAGGCACGACGCAGTCGGCGTTTTGGATGCCGCCTATTATGCGAGAAAAAAGCTCCGCGCTAATCATCGGACGAGCGATATCGCTAACTAAAACAAATTCGCTTTGAACGAGCTCAAGAGCGTTTTTTAGGCTCTCTTGACGCGTCGCGCCGCCTTTTACGAAGCGGTACGACGGGGCAAATTTGCTCATATATTTTTCCTCGTTTGAGGCGATGATTATCTCTTTAAAAGCATAATGCGAGCTTAAATTTTTAGCGGCAAAGAGCCATAGCGGATCGCCTCCGACGCGCAACCACTGCTTTTTAACGGGCATTTCAAAACGGCTGGAGCTTCCGGCTCCGAGCATTATCAGCGTAACGTCTAGCAAAATTTCTCCTTTGGCGAAGTGTTACGATATTATACATCCTAAAAGCTTGTTTTTATCTTTTTTGAGTAAGATTAGAACCAAAATTTTAAGGAGCGAAACATGAAAGAATTTCGGGTCAAATTTGACTCCGCCGACAAAACTCCGACGCAGATGTACTATGCCAAAAAAGGCGTCATAACGCCCGAGATGAGCTACGTAGCGCAGGTTGAAGCACTAAATCCCGAGCTCGTTAGAAGCGAGGTCGCCGCGGGCAAGATGATAATCCCCGCCAACATCCATCACGCAAATTTGCTCCCGATGGCGATCGGCAGGGAGGCCAAAACCAAAATCAACGCAAATATCGGCAACTCAAGCCTAAGTAGCGATATCGACGCCGAGCTTGAAAAGCTGCAAATTTGCCTAAAATACGGCGCCGACACGGTCATGGATCTAAGCACGGGCGGCGATTTGGATATGATCAGAAGCGCTATAATCGCAAACTCGACCGTCCCTATAGGCACCGTGCCGATGTATCAGATCATCCACGATATAAAAGAGGTCGAAAATTTGAAGGCGGCGGACATCCTAAAAACGCTTGAAAAGCAGGCTCGCCAGGGCGTTAGCTACTTTACGATACATGCGGGGTTTTTACTCGAATTTATGCCGCTGGTCGCAAAACGCAAGATGGGTATCGTTAGCCGCGGCGGTAGCCTAACTGCCAGCTGGATGATGCACCATCATAAAGAAAACCCGTTTTACGAGGCCTTTGACGATATTTTAGAAATTTGCGCCGCTCACGACGTCGCGCTGTCTCTAGGCGACGGGCTGCGTCCGGGCTGCCTATACGACGCGACCGATGAAGCTCAGCTTAGCGAGCTGCGGGTTTTAGGCGAGCTAACGCTACGCGCATGGGAGAAAAACGTGCAGGTGATGATCGAGGGACCGGGTCATATTCCTTTAAACCAAATAGAGTATAATATGAAAATCGAACGCGAGCTGTGCCACGGCGCGCCTTTTTACGTGCTAGGACCGCTGCCTACGGACATCGGCGCAGGGTACGATCACATCACTTCGGCTATCGGCGGGACGATGGCGGCCTTTTACGGCGCCTCGATGCTGTGCTACGTGACGCCTAAAGAGCACCTTGGTTTGCCAAACGCAAACGATGTGAGAGAGGGCATCGTAGCGCACAAGATCGCCGCTCACGCAGCCGACGTCGCGCTAGGCAAGGCTGGCGCGATAGAGCGCGATCACGCGATGAGCGACGCTAGATACGCTTTTGACTGGAACAAGCAGTTTGAGCTAAGCCTAGATCCCCAAAGAGCACGCGAGCTACACGATGAGAGCTTGCCGCAAGAGTCGTTTAAAAAGGCGGAATTTTGCTCGATGTGCGGGCCTAAATTTTGCGCGTATAAAATTTCAAAAAATCTAACGAAGGAGAAAAATGTTAAGTAAAGAGGATGTCTTAAATAGACTAAAAGGCGTGATATATCCGGGCTTTGAGAAAGATATCGTGAGCTTTGGATTCGTAAAAAACGTCGAAATAGGCGAGAAAATTTTAATCGAGGTCGAGATCGTAAGCTCAAATCCGGACGTAGCAAACGAGCTGCGAACCGATATAAAGCGCGTGATGGGCTCAAACGAGTGCGTTGTTAGCATCATCCAACCAAAAATCCCAGAGGAAAAAAGCAACACACAAAGCGGTAAAAACATCGCTCCGCAGATCAAAAATTTCGTAATGGTAAGCTCGGGCAAAGGCGGCGTGGGCAAGAGCACTACGACGCTAAATTTAGCTATCTCGATGGCGAAGCTAGGCAAAAAAGTAGGCATCCTAGACGCCGACATCTACGGTCCAAATATCCCTAGAATGCTCGGCGAAGTGGGCACTCAGCCTCAAGTCGTCGGCAACAAACTAAAACCGATCCTAACTCACGGCGTCGAGATGATGAGTATGGGCGTACTAATGGAAGAAGGCATGAGCCTCATCTGGCGCGGCTCGATGATCATGAAAGCTATCGAGCAGCTGCTAAAAGACGTATTTTGGAGCGAGCTGGACGTGTTGTTTCTGGATATGCCTCCGGGAACGGGCGATGCGCAGCTAACTCTGGCTCAAAGCGTACCGGTGACTGCTGGCGTGTGCGTCACGACGCCGCAAGTGGTAGCGCTAGATGATAGCAAAAGAGCACTTGATATGTTTGAAAAGCTTCACATACCGATCGCCGGCGTGATAGAAAACATGAGCGGATTTATCTGCCCTGAAAGCGGCAAGGAGTACGATATATTCGGCAAAGGCACGACCGAGGAAGTGGCAAAAGCCTACGGTACCGAAGTGTTAGCCCAGATCCCTATCGAGCCTGCCGTTAGAGTCGGCGGAGATAGCGGCAAGCCGGTGAGCTTTTACGAGCCAAACTCGGTTACGGCTAAACGCTACGAAAAAGCGGCGGCTAGGCTCTGGGAGATAATCGAGAATATCAACGATGACGGCGGCGCGGACAACTCGTCTATCCAGCCCGTGATGGACGGCAAGAGCGCTTGCTCGAAGTAAAATTTAAAATCTAAAGCCCAAATTTACTCAAATTTGGGCTTTAACTCTCGCAAATTTACAAATTTAGGAGAACGACGATGAAAGCGATCGTAACAGTGATCGGTAAGGACAAGGTTGGCATTGTGGCGGGCGTTTCGGCTAAGCTAGCGCAGCTTGGGCTAAACATAGACGACATCAGCCAGACGGTTTTGGACGAGTTTTTTACGATGATGGCGGTGGTTTCCAGCGAGCAAAAGCAGGACTTCACGGCTCTACGCGAGGAGCTAAACGAGCTAGGCGAAAAGCTAAAAGTAAAGATCAACATCCAAAGCTCGGCGATATTTGACGCCATGCACAACATCTAAGGCGCACAGATGGACATCAAAAACGTAACCGAAACGATCGCGATGATCGAGGAGCAAAATTTCGACATCCGCACGATCACGATGGGCATCAGCCTGCTTGACTGCATCGATCCCGATATCGACAAGGCGGCGGAGAAAATTTACGCCAAGATTACCGACAAGGCGCGCGATCTGGTAAAGGTCGGCAATGAAATTTCAGCAGAGCTTGGCATCCCGATCGTAAACAAACGCGTCTGCGTAACGCCTATCGCCATCATCGGCGCGGCGACGAATGCCTCGGGCTACGTCCCGCTGGCAAAAGCGATGGACGAGGCGGCACAAAAGGTCGGTATCGACTTTATCGGCGGCTTTTCGGCACTAGTGCAAAAGGGCTACGCAAAGGGCGATAAAATTTTAATCGACTCCATCCCCGCCGCGCTCGCCGCGACGCAAAAGGTCTGCTCGTCGGTAAATATCGGCTCGACCAAGACGGGCATAAATATGAGCGCGGTCGCCGATATGGGACGCGTGATCAAAGAGACGGCGAGGCTTTCCGATCTAGGTGCGGCAAAGCTGGTCGTATTTGCCAACGCCGTCGAGGATAATCCCTTTATGGCGGGCGCATTTCACGGCGTGGGCGAGGCCGAAGTCGTCATAAACGTGGGTGTCAGCGGCCCCGGCGTCGTTAAGCGCGCACTTGAGAAGGTGCACGGTCAAAGCTTTGACGTGGTTGCCGAGACCGTGAAAAAGACGGCGTTTAAGATCACGCGCATCGGACAGCTCGTAGGACAAATGGCGTCCGAGCGGCTGGGCGTAAAATTTGGCATCGTCGATCTATCATTAGCTCCGACTCCGGCGGTGGGCGATTCGGTCGCGCGCGTACTTGAGGAGATGGGACTAGAGCGCGTCGGCACGCACGGCACGACGGCTGCGCTTGCGCTGCTAAACGACGCGGTCAAAAAGGGCGGCGTCATGGCCTGCAACCAAGTAGGCGGGCTTAGTGGCGCGTTTATCCCCGTCTCCGAAGATGAGGGCATGATCGCCGCAGTGCGCGCAGGCTCGCTAAATTTAGAAAAACTCGAAGCAATGACCGCGATCTGCTCGGTGGGGCTTGATATGATCGCGATCCCTGAGGATACGCCCGAGCAGACGATCGCCGCGATCATAGCCGACGAGGCCGCGATCGGCGTGATAAATCAAAAAACGACCGCCGTGCGCATAATCCCAAAAGGCAAAGAGGGCGATACGCTGGAGTTTGGCGGCCTGCTCGGAAGCGCGCCCGTGATGAGCGTAAATAAAAACTCCTCGGCAGACTTCATCGCTCGCGGCGGCCAGATACCGGCACCTATTCATAGTTTTAAAAACTAAATTTATAAAGTCCGCTCAAATTTGCGGACTTTATACTTTCAAATTTATACGCGACGTTTAAATAACTTTTAGTTAAAATAACGCCAAAAATTTACGTCAAGGATCTATAAATGAAAATTTTAAGTTTTTTAGCGGCGCTTTGTTTTGGCGCGGCGGTAGCATCGGCGGCTGGTGACGGCAAGGTAAAAAGCATCGATATTTACGTGACGCCGTACTACTCGGCAAATGCCGGCAAGGCTGAACATGTAAAGGTTTACGACAAGATCGACGGTCTGCTAAAAAGCGGCACGCTAGAGGACTTTAAGAGCGCAGAAAAGATCGTGCAGGACGCTCCGCAGATGGTCACGCCGATGACTCTTTTCGTACTTTCGGCTCGCGCTTACGATCTTGGCCTGCGCGACGATGCGGTGTTTTGGTTTTACAACGCCAAAAATCGCGCGATCTTGTTAAGAGAGATTATAAATTTAGACGACGGTAGATTTTTTGAGGTCAAAAGCGCGATAGGAGCGTTTATAAAGCTAGTTGGCGACGTGGTAAATCCATACGCGTTTTGCGACATCAAAAAGCAGCAAGATATCGCCGCAAAGTCGCTCGAGTGGAGCAAGGCAAACGTCTATGAAGCTATGTTTTTACCGGAGTTTGCGTCGCCTCACGCAGATAGAAAAGAAGCTCTCGCAAAAGCAATCGAAGCTCTAGAAACACGCGCGCAAAAAGAAAAAGATTATTTTTTGGATGATGAAAATTTGGCTAAATTTAAAGCCATACGCAAGCAAAACAAAACCGACGAGAGATTTTGTTTTTAAAAAGCCGTTTTAGATTTTACTAAAACGGCACAGATTTGTATGTTGACTGCCTCTATAGTCTGTTTAAACAAATTACGCCAAACTATCACAAATCGCCTCAATTGACCGCAATATATCACCCCAACACCATCAATACCAAAGCCGTATAAATAATCAAAACAATACTCAATACCTGCATATAAATACTTAATCAAACTCAATAAGGCTACATTTAAAAATTATATTTACTATTGACTATATCAAATCTACTTTTATTAACAAATACTTATATATTTAATACAATATAATAATAATCTTAAATATTTAATTAATATTTTAGTTTAAACATTTTATAATTTCATACTTTTATACAAAGGAGTAAGATGTATTGTTCTAATTTTAAGAAGGCATTTGTGCTCTCGATGGTAACATGCGGCCTTTTATTACCAAGTATTTGCGAAGCGCAATATATAGAGCCTGGTAAAATAGGCGACATAAAAAGTTGGGAAACAGACGAGTATAAAGCGTACTGGGGTCTAGGTGGCATGAACGCATCGGTAGCCTACGCCAAAGGCGCCACTGGCAAAGGAGTAAAACTAGGAGTGGTAGATTCTGGTATGCTTCTAAGCCATCAAGAATTCGCAGGCGGCAGGATTACAGGAACGACCGCGAAGGGCGAATACTCCAAAAACGGTATGCGTTATCCAGATGCAGAATACGGCAACGCGCCCTTTAAACAAAAAAATAGCGATGAAAAAGATAGGACAAATAAGGGTGAATTTAAAAAAGGGCAAAAATTTGAAACCAACGGGGATTGGATAGCGGGCGTAAATGACTCTCACGGCACGCACGTAGGAGGTACGATAGCTGCAAACCGCGACGGAAGCGGCACGCATGGAGTAGCATGGGAATCAAGATTATACTCTGGAAATACGGGCGGAAACGACGGCATGACCTACGGCCCAAATCAAGGCTACGGATACTTCTATGCCGTATATAACGAGCTTGCTAAATCAGGCGTAAGAGCGATAAATAATAGCTGGGGGTCAAACAGAAGAGTAAATTCCTCCTACCCTGGAGCAGAGGGCTACAGCGGCACCCCCGGCACGGCAACAAATCCTACTGAGCCTAAACATCATCTATATTTAAGAGATCTAAATGCAGCCAAAAAAGCTTATTATCAGTTCGTAGCGGACGGCCAAAAAAATTTTATGGACGCCGCATACGAAGTAGCAAAAAAATACAGAATAATCCAAGTTTTTACCGCAGGTAACAGAGACGGTATGGAAGAATCCTACACAAGAGCGATGCTGCCGTATTTTCGCCCCGATGCTGAAAAACTATGGCTAAACGTAACAGGACAAACTGAGAACAGCACTCAAAGGTTTAACACTGCTGGACACTCCAAGTGGTGGACTATAGCAGCACCCGGAACAAAGATAAAATCACCTGTCGTAGACGTAAAAACCGGCAAGGCAGGATATGACTCCTGGGGCGGTACGTCGATGGCAGCGCCCCATGTAACGGGAGCTTTGGGCGTCATAATGTCTAGATATAGCTACATGACCAACGAGCAGGCAAGAGATGTCTTACTAACGACGGCAAGACAAACAAAGTACTCGTTCAAAAAGAATGATACCAGCAAGCTTTCGGGCTGGACGAGCGAGCATGGAGTACCTGATAAGAGATGGGGTTGGGGCATAGTAGATATCGGTAGAGCAATGTTTGGGCCAGGTCAGTTTTTAGGTAAATTTGACGTAAATATGGACGTAGATGATGTCTGGTCTAACGACATCTCTGATAAAGCTATAAAATTTAGAAAAACCGAGGACGATGTGGATGCGGCGGTTTGGGCGGCGCGCAAAGCACAGCTCGATGCCAAGGGTGGAAATTTGACCGCAGAAGAAAGAGCCGAATACAACGTAGAGCTAGCCAGAGAACAAGCAAGAGCATATAGGGCAGCGGAGGGCTATAAAGGAACGCTTATAAAAAGAGGTAGCGGCACGCTTACGCTTGCCGGCGATAACACCTATAGCGGCGACACCGTCATAAAAGATGGGCAGATCACGGCGCTAAATCAGTCTTTAAAAAATAGCAACGTGATAGTAGAAAACGGCGGCGCTTTAAAGATAAAAAAGAGCCTAACCGTCCAAGAGGTCAAAACCGATATGCTCCAAAAGCCGAAAGAATTCATAAACAAAACTAGAGCCGCTACTTCAGATACCGTCACGGCGACGATAAAGCAAGGCGGCAGATACGTCATATCACATCCCGGCATAGTCGGCATGTCTTCGGCAGGAGCTACGAATTTAAACCTTACGTTTGAAAAAAACTCTATCGTAGATCTAGAAAATCCTCTTTTTGAAGACGCACAAAAGATGTATAAGGATCCTACAAAATCAAAGAAATATTGGGTTGAAGGTAGCTTCCAAGGCTATGATCAAACGATATTAAGAGAATATGCGTTTTTTGATTTAGTTAAAAATTTTAACGATTCCAAACTAGAGCTCACCGTCAAGAAGAGCAGTAAGGGCATGGTGGATTTCGCAAAGAGTAAAAATCAAAAACTTATCGCCGCCGCAATCGAAGGCTCAAGTAATCAACCTGCCCTATTGAGCGCCTTTAGAAGTAGGCCTGCAGTACTAACGAGCGATCTGTATAGAAATTTCATCTTCGCTACGCCGCAGCAAGCCTCCGATACACTCAAAACATTTGCAAACGAAGCAAATTTTGCCGCTCAAAACGCAGCCGTGATTGATAATATATTGATCCGAAACGCCGTTTTAAACCGCAAAAGAGACTTTAATGCATTAAACATGGACGATAAAGAGACGGGAATTAACTTCTGGTCGAACACTGCAGGAAACGTCATGAAATTCGACTCAGACGAAGGAAGCGGAGAATTTAAATCCACATCCGTGACGCAACTTTTCGGCTTAGACGGTGCGCTAAATGAAAGCTTAAGGCTGGGAGCCGTGCTGGGTGCAGGAAAAAGCAAGACCAAAGAAGACGGTAGCAAAGAATTTGACCATACAAATAAACACGTTGGTATTTATGCGCAAATTAGCCTAGAATCTGTCAAATTTGATCTAGGTACCGTATATACGGACATAAAGCGCAAAAAAACCGGCAGCTCTACGATAGTTCAATACACGGTAAACAATGCCGCTAAAAGCAACGAAAAGCTTGTCAACATGTTTGCTAGCGCGACATACGGCGGCTTTAATGGCGAAAATTTCGAGATAAATCCGTATCTGGGTGTTTCCCGTATCTATGCTAGAGCTGGCGGTATAAGTGAAAACGTAGGTCCGTTTACGATGAGTACGGATAAAAAATCTAGAAATATGAATATCCTAACAGCGGGCATTAGTCCGAGCGTGCCGTTTAAAATAGGCAGCATGAATTCGTCTGCACAGTTTGATCTAGCCTATAATAGATTTTTCGGCGACACCAGACCTGGTGCAGGAGTAAACGTCGCGAGTGCCGGATATGTGGATCTAGAAGGCAAAGAGATTAAAGATTTCGCCACCGTGGGTGCCGGCGTGGAAACTATGATATCTAAAAACACAAGTCTAAGGCTATCATACATCGGTGCATTCGGAAACGACGTAAAATCAAATAGCTTAAACGCCAAGATTGAGATTTCATTTTAATTTTAACAAGTTATCCGTCAAATTTTTTTGGCGGATAACTTAAGCCAAAGTATTTCAATACTCACATCCTCGCCGCAGCGCATGATATCCTACAAAATACCAGCCAATCGGCACCAATAGATTATCTGCAGCCCCACCCTACTCGCCAAGCCTCTGCGCTAATTTTTCCCAAAGCTCGCTTAGGCCTAGGATATCGTTGTGGCTGGCATTTAGCTCGTAAATTTTATCTCCCGGTTTTAGAAATTTAAGCAACCTGCGCGAGTTATCCACGCCGATTAGTTCGTCGTGCTCGCCGTGAAATATCGTCACCGGCCCGCCAAAACCGCCGACAAACTCAAACGTAGGGATTTTGTATTTGATTAAAAATTTCGGCACGAACGGCATTTTCTCGCGCGCTAGCTCCTCTAGGCCAAAATACGGCGCGATCAAAACTAGCCGCTTAGCGCCGTATTTCTGCGCCGCGCGAGCTGCCAATCCGCTACCTACCGAGTACCCGACCGCCGCAATCTCGCCCGCATCATACTCCCGCAAAACCAGCTGCATCATCGCGTCCGCATCCGCATAAAGCTGCTCCTGCGAGCCTATCTCGCCGCCGCTCTTGCCGTAGCCTCGGTAGTCAAACAGATAAAAATCATAGCCCAAATCCGTAAAATACCGCGCATACTTGCCCCAGCCTTGCAGATTGCCAGCATTGCCGTGGAAAAATATCGCCGCGCCGTTTTTCGCTTTTCGTTCGCCGTTCATATCGTGCCCGCCGTCCCCACTCTGCGCTAAAAATTTAAGCCCGCTTATCCACGTGCCATCCGCGTCTAGTCTTATCTCCTCAAACGGCCGATCAAAGCTAAAATCATGGTTTGGCTCAAGCTTGCTCGGGAAAAATATCAGCCTCTCTTGAAAAAAATAAAGCAGCGCCAAAAGCGCGATATATAGGATCAAAACTATAATGCCAAGCCGTAAAATTACGTTCATTTTCGCCTTTCAAATTTATCTGCGCCGGATTTTCTCCGCTCAAAAAATATCCTGACCCTCTCGCCGCTCTGGCTTCCGAATTTCTCCCGCGCGGCAAGCCTGATCTCATCCGCTAACCGCTCAAAATAGCCGTCCTCGCCGAAAAGATAAATTTGCTTATAAAGCGGCAAAAGCGCTGGGAAATTTCGCCCGATGAAGGATAAAATTTTATCGCGAAAATTCGGATAGAGATTTAGCCTATCAAACCAAATTTCATCCGCCGCGTCGCCGCAATGAGATATGATATCAAAAACGGGCGTGATCTGCGGAAAAATCGGCGCGACGAAGATATAGGTTTTTACTCCCGCGGCGCGCAGTTTTTTTATCGCTGCAATCCTTGCTGCTACGGAGCTTGCGCGAGGCTCCAGCGTGCGGCACAGTTTTTCATCTATCACGCTCAAACTCACGCCTACGCGGACGTTTGGCATGGTTTGCAGCAGGTCTATATCGCGCGTCACGAGGTTTGATTTGGTTAAAATTTGCAGGTTTATATCCGAGCCCGCAACCGCCTCGAGGACTTTGCGCGTAGCTCCAAAGCGCGCCTCATACGGGTTATAGCAGTCCGTAACCGAGCTCATAAATACGCGCTCGCCGCCGCGCAAGCCCGCAAATTTAACTAAGCCCGCCGCGTCAAAATCCTTCACGTCTAAAAACTCGCCCCACGCCTCCTCGTGCCCGGTGACGCCGCGCATAAACTCGGCGTAGCAGTAGATGCAGCCGTGCGGGCAGCCTACGTACGGATTGATCGCGTAGCCTCCGCTGCCGATTTTGGAGCGCGAGAGGATATTTTTTGCGCGGATTTTTGCGATGCGCATTTTTGTTTCGGCCTTTGATTGCGTGGATTTTATGAGGGATTTTAGCGAAATTTTACGGGCTCAACTCAAATTTGAACAAATTTGAGCGGCTACGAAAGAATTTTGAAAGCTAGGTTTTTGCTTTCAGAGGTCAAATTTAAACTCGTCAAATTTGACTTTGACCGCTAAATTTGACTCAAATTTGAGTAGCAAAAACGATAAAAATTTAAATTTGATCCGCTCCCGGAGTATGTTTTAAAGATAATTTCCGCCGAAAGTCTGAGCGACGACCTTATTTTTACCGCTATTTTTGCCTTCGTAGAGTAGCTTATCGGCTTGTTTTATCACGGTTTCCACTTCTTTTACGGCTTTGACGTTAAAGTTAACTAGCCCAAAGGTCGCGGACGTCTTAGCGCTCTTGCCTTCAAATTCTAGCTGAGTCTCGGCGATCTTGCGCCTGATACGCTCAAAAATATGCTCCGAGTTTTCGAGATTTATATCCGATAAAAATATTAAAAACTCCTCGCCGCCCCAGCGATACACCAAATCACCCTCGCGCAGACTGCTTTTTATCGCGTGCGCTATGATCTTTAGCGCCTCGTCGCCAAAGGCGTGCCCGTGGGCGTCGTTTAGTTTTTTAAAGTCGTCGATGTCGCACAGCACGATACTAGCATCTCCGCTCAAAAACTGCATGCGCGGCACGGCAAATTCGTAAAATGCGTTTCTATTTAAAAGGCTGGTGAGCGGGTCTTTGTTGGCTAGTTCGCTTAGCCTCTCTTGGCGCTCGAGCATATCTTGGCGCAGTTTTGCGCTAAATGTTCTAGAAAAATCAATAACCAAAATGATGACAATCGTAGCAATGATGATGAAATTTAAAACATAAAAAAACTCCGCCTGTGTTCCTGCAAGCTGCGAAGGAGTCTTTGCATAAAAATATAAAAACAAATACGCCGCGCCCTTGGCGTATGCGAAAAAGTTATTTACGCCCTTTGTCGCGAGACTTGAGAAAAACACCATGGACATAAGAGCTAAGATGATATTTTGAAACCCGTAGTCCCAGCCAAGAACGAGCGTGCAGATAAAAGCGTGAGCAAATATCTCGATCCTAACCGCCGCTACGGCTATGGCAGCCGTCTTTAGATCCCTCGCCATATAGACGCAAGCGGCATAAAGAGCGACGCTAATGACATTTAGGCAAGCTAGCAAAAGCTGATCTATGTAGATAAACAGCGCCAGATATATCGCGTGAATAAGCCCAAACGCCGCAAACATAGCACGAAGCTTGACGTAAAAGCCGTACCTCGCAAAAAGGTTAAGCAGCATCGCCGCATCCCTTAAATTTGACGCAGTTTTTACCGCTCCTCTTACCCTCGTACAAAAGCTTATCCGCGACGATTGCCATTTCGTTTAGACTCATCTCCCGCGCGCTTTTAAACACCGCAGCGCCAAAGGTTATGCCTATTTTTTTGCCGTCTGGAGAAGTGAGGGTATTTACATTTTTTAGCACTCTTTTTACCATCTCTTGGGCCGAAACATCGTCGTGTACTAAAGCTACGAGTAAAAACTCCTCACCGCCCCAGCGACACAAGATATCTTTTTCGCCGCGCGAGTTTTCGCGTAAAATTTGCGCGATCTGCTTTATCGTCTCGTCTCCAGCGTCGTGCCCGAAGGTGTCGTTTATTACCTTAAAATCATCTATATCGCCAAGCGCGACCAGCACCTTTTCATACGGAAAATATTCCGCTATCTCGTCAAACTGTTCCTGCGCATAGCGGCGATTATCAAGGCCGGTTAGAAAGTCAAATTTGCATGCGGACTCGAGTTTATCGTTTTGCGAGGCGACCTCGTTTATACTCTTTGCGTAAACCGAGTTTAGCGTGTTCGTACGGCGAGCAAACGATACGAATATCGCCGCAAACGTCACAACGAACATAACGCTTCCGCTAGCGCCTAAATTTACGACACCGAATTTATCCCTCAAAATATACAAAACGGCGTAAGCTACGGCTTCAGCGATGATGATGCCAAGTACGGTACGGTTTTTACCGATAAAAATCAAATAACTGGTCGCGATACCCCAAATAAAGAAATTTTCGTTGCCCCAGCCCCAGCCGTATAAAAATACGCCCAAAAATCCGTGGCATACGACCGTGAGATGGATAAAATTTGCCGCAAAGCCCGGATCGTCATCGTGGCAAAGCGCTACGTAAACGCTAACCGTCGCTAAAAAAATATAAGCAGCTAAAAACGCCGCCGGCACGCGCGCATAAATAGCAAAAAATAGTAAAAAAATTTGCAAGCAAGTAAAAAACCTAAGTAACGGAATAGCAATCGCCGCAAGCGCCTTTTCCTCGGCGCTTTGCTCAAATTTCGCCATCTGTACCCGAGCTTTTAGCTCTTTAAATCTGCTACCGTTTTTTTCGCACTCTTTCTCGTCATGCGAATTTTTTCGCAAGATTTTTCGCGCCGTTTCGGCCATAAGCAAAAAAGCTCCGTTTCTATAAATTTTGGCTCATTTTATCACATTTTTGTTTAAAAGTTTTTTGATCTTAGATAAGTGTTTATACTAATTTTAAACGATTTTTTGGCACAATCTAGAATTTTAAAAGTAAAATTTAAGGGTAAATATGCTTGAAGTCAAAAATTTATTAATGAGATTTAACGCGCAGTTGCTATTTGAGGACGTAAATTTAAAGCTCACTCGCGGCAACCGCTACGGTCTCATCGGCGCAAACGGCGCGGGAAAATCGACGTTTTTAAAAATCCTTGCAGGCGAGATCGAAGCAAACAGCGGCGAGATCGTCATCGAAAACGGGCTAAAAGTAGGCGTACTAGGTCAAGATCAGTTTGCGTTTGAAAACTTTAGCGTCAAAGACGCCGTGCTATACGGCAACAAACGCCTCTACGACGCAGTAAAAGAAAAAGAGCGCCTCTATATGAGCGAAGAGTTTACCGACGCCGTAAACGACCGTCTGGCGCAGCTTGAGATGATAAGCGCCGAGGAGGATCCTAGCTACGAGTACGAGGTACGCATCGAAAAAATCCTAAGCTCGCTTGACTTTAGCGACTTTGAAAAGCCGATGAGCGAGGTCGAAAACTCGGATAAATTTAAAGTCCTGCTCGCTCAAGTACTATTTCCAAAGCCGGACATTCTTTTCCTTGACGAGCCCACCAACAACCTTGATATCGATAGCATAAAGTGGTTAGAAAACGAGCTAAACCGCCACGAGGGAACGATGGTGCTAATCAGCCACGACCGCCACTTCTTAAACGCGGTTTGCACGCACATACTAGACGTGGATTTTAAGAAAATTAGGCAGTTTGCCGGCAACTACGACGACTGGTACATCGCCTCGACGCTGGTTGCCAAACAGCACGAGATGGAACGCGACAAAAAACTAAAAGAAAAAGAGGAGCTGGAGAAATTTATCGCGCGATTCTCGGCAAACGCAAGCAAAGCCCGCCAAGCCACGAGCCGCCAAAAGCAGCTAAACAAACTCGACATCGAGGAGATCAAGGTATCAAGCAGACGCGATCCTAGCATACTTTTCCGCACCAAGCGCGACATCGGCAACGAGATCCTAGAGGTGCGCGGCATCAGCAAAACATACGACAAGGTTTTGTTTGAAAATTTTAGCTTCAAGCTCGAAAAGAACGACAAAGTCGCTATCATCGGCGCAAACGGCGTAGGCAAAAGCACGCTGGCTAAAATCATCATCGGCGAGGTCGCTCCGGATAGCGGCGACGTGCACGTGGGCGCGACGATAGAGCCTAGCTACTTCGCGCAGGACACGACAAATAAAATCACCGGCGAACTCAAACTCTACGAGTGGCTGCAAGACGAAAACAACAAGGACCTAGACGAGATCCGCAAGTGCCTAGGCAGGATGCTATTTAGCGGCGCCGAGCAGGAAAAATCTGTCGGTAGCCTAAGCGGTGGCGAAAAACACCGCCTGATGCTAAGCCGCCTGATGCTAGAGCGCGGCAATCTGCTCGTGCTAGACGAGCCAAACAACCACCTCGACCTCGAAGCCATCATCGCTCTAGGCGAGGCGCTGTATAAATTCGGCGGCAACGTCATCTGCGTGAGCCACGACCGCGAGCTCATCGACGCCTTCGCTAACCGCATCATCCACCTAAAAGGCAACGGCGAGGTCGTCGATTTTAAGGGAACCTTTGAAGAATACGCCGCGATGAACGAGGGGGCGACGGCTTAAATTTTTGATTTTAGCTTTGATTTGGCGGGCAAATTTGATGCTCGCTAAATTTGAAAGCAAATCCAAGCGCCAAATTTAACTCGGTTTTACTGCTTGGATTTAAATTTTACCGCTTATCTTTTTAGCGGCTATTTATAAGGCTTGCGCTACGAAAATGCCGACATATTTTTCAAATTTACCGCTGCGTATTGTTTCTTAAGAATGAGATAAATATTTCTATGATAATATCTATCCATATCATTTACTACTGCGAAAAACAGCCAAATATAAAAGCAAATAGATGCGAATGTAGCAGCACAAGGAGAGAATGCTAATGGGTGAAAGCGTAAATAATTTACTACAAAAAAGCGATGAACTGATAGTAAATATGGTAAAAGAGGCTGGCGAGCTGGTTAAAAATTTTATCGAGCTATCAAAAAGCGACCCCATTTTTAAGGATTACTACCACGATTTTGCCGACGTCGGCGTGCAAATTTTTAAAATCCACGAAAAACTGCACGTCGATTTTGCAGAACTAAAAGAGTGCGAAGGAATAAAGGCGCTAAAAGAGTATAAAGGATAAACTTCCGCCAAATTTAAATCTCTTAAATTCTTTGGCAACTAGAACTTCGCTCGCACCTGCCGATATGTAAAGTAGCTCCTCCCACCTACACCACGAAAGGAACTACTGTATTTAGCGCGGATTTATATTTGGCTCGCCCAGACCCGCATCTTTAAGACGCTAAATTTAAATTAGTCAAATTTAGTTAAATTCTCTTCGTAAAAAACAACCGCTTGAGGTTGTTTTTTACTTTATTGTAAAGGGGGTGGGGGCTTGAATTACGAAGTCGCTCCCTTCCCCCCTTAACGATTCCCCAACCCCTACGACGTGAGAAGTTGCTGCGCTATGAGCAGTTTTATCTGGCGCTATCGCGCCGCAAATTTAAATCAATTTTGGCATTTTCAGGGCGCGGGTCTCGGTGCATCAAATTTGTAAATTTAAGCATAAAACAATAAGGCGAAGTATCTTGTGATGATTTTAAATGTTTTGAAGTAAATTTCGTCCCAAGACTAGACATGTAGTCTGTCGCAGGGCGAAATTTACGAAATCATTTAAAAGCGCTCGCGAGACAAGCCGTAAAAAAAGAGCCGTTATTTTTTAGAATACTGCGCGTCGAGATACGGTATCAAATACCCATACCCCTCCTTCTCCATCTCCTCCTTTGGCACAAATCTCAGCGCAGCGCCGTTTATGCAGTATCTTAGCCCTCCTTTGTCCTGCGGACCGTCGTCAAATACATGGCCCAAGTGCGAGTCCGACATCGCGGTCTTGACCTCGGTGCGCACCATACCGTACGATAGATCGGACTTTTCGGCGATTAGGCTTGCATCTATCGGCTTCGTAAAGCTCGGCCACCCGCAGCCCGCGTCAAATTTATCGTACGAGCTAAAAAGCGGCTGACCGTTGGTGATATCGACGTAGATGCCGATGCGCTCCTCGTCGTTTAGCTCGCTGCTGTGCGGACGCTCGGTCGCGGCGTGCTTTACTACGTCGTAGGAGATGGCGCTGAGCTCATTTTTTAGCGTTGCGTCGTCTTTGTTTTTGTAGTTTTGCAAATTTTGCTTCATATCGCGCTTTTTGTCGCTCAAAATTTCGCCCTTTTTAGGCAGGCTCTCGAAGGTCACGTGGCAGTAACCGTGCGGGTTTTTGTCCAGATAATCTTGATGATATTCCTCGGCTTTGTAGATATTTTCTAGCGGCGCGACCTCCGTTACGATGGGTGCTTTGTAGTTTTTTTGCTGCTCGGCGATAAAGGCTCTGATCGCCGCCTCGTCCGCCGCATCGGTGTAGTAGATGCCCGTACGGTACTGCGTGCCGCGGTCGCCGCCTTGCTTGTTTAGGCTGGTGGGATCTATGGTGTTAAAATAAAATTTGAGCAAATGCGGCAGATCGATCACGTACTCGTCGTATTCGACCCAGACGGCTTCGGCGGCGTTCGTGTCGCCCGTGCAGACCTGCTCGTAGCTAGGGTTTGGCACCTTTGAGTTCGCGTAGCCCGTGTAGGTGCTAACCACGCCCGGAAGCTGCTTGAGATAGGCCTCCGTACCCCAAAAGCACCCGCCCGCTAGCACGATCGTTTTGTTCGCGGTCGCAGACTCTTTTGTTTTATGGTTCATCTGTTCTCCTTGTAAATTTAAAAATATACCTAAAAATAGCGCCAAAGCGCCGACTATTCCAACTGTTTTTAACGTTTTGCCAAGCATTTTTGCTCCTTATGGCTTAAATTTTAGACTAAATTTGATTCTGGCAAATTTGACTTCAAATTTGACGGTTTTGCATTTTACGCACCGAGACCTGCATCTTGAAAATGCTAAATTTATCATCAAACACTAGATTTTCAAATTCTTTTTTTGGGAGGCGGAAGGGGCTTTACTTCGCCTGTGGCTCGTAACTGCGGGCAGACCTACTTACGAAGCGTCGCTCTCCTTTGCGTCGTGCTATACACTCGCCTTGTGCTTAGCCACACTTTGTTTGCTACTGTTAGGACGCACTCTCTCTGAGAGCTGCCAGAAGCAGACCCGCCCCCGTCTGCTTGCAGCTGCTAGCGCAGCGACGCAAAATCCCCACCATCCCCACTGCACGTGAGATGTTGCTGCACTGCGTGCAGGTTTAATTTCAGCGCTTACGCGCTTCAAATTTTAAATTTGCATTTTCAAGATGCAGATCTCGGTGGGTAAAATTTACAAATTTGACTTTAAATTTGATCGCAAAAAAGATAAGGCGAAGTATCGCGAGATGATTTTTCGAGTTTTGAAGCAAAATTGAGCGTGCGCTAGGCATATAGCCTGCGGAGTGAAAATTTTGCGAAATCTCGGAAAAGCACTCAAGAGACAAGCCTTAGCCAAATCGGCGAAATTATAACCGTCTAGCATAAACCCAACGTGAATTTTGCCTCTTAATTTACTCTCTCGCGGCTAACGGCAAGGCGTAGAAGCTAAACCCCTCCTGCTCAAACCCGCTCGCAAATACCTGAAATTCCTCAAATTCGGCGCTGTTAAACTCCGCTCGCCAGATCGCGCCCTCCTCGTTAAATTCTCGCTCAAAGCTTAGATTTCGCTTTTCAAAATAGTGCTCAAAGCGCGATCCCAGCGCATATGGCGTAAAAAACAGACAAAGCGATTTTATCTCAAATTTAACTAACGCGCCGCAGCCAGCGGCCTCCTCTATCGCCGCGTTTACCGCGGCCCCGTAAGCTCGCACGAGTCCGCCCGTGCCTAGCTTTATCCCGCCGAAATACCGAACGATGAGCGCGCCCGCGTTTATGAGCTGGGCGCCTCTAAGCGCGTTTAGCGAGGGTTGCCCGCTCGTACCCTTTGGCTCGCCGTCGTCGCTTTGATTTTCTACTATTTGCCCGTAGCCGTTTCGCTCGCGCAGCGCCCACACGACGTGCGCAGCCTTTGGATGCTCGGTCTTTAGGCGCTCGTGCAAGGCCTTAAACTCCGAAATAGGACACAAAAAACACAAAAACGTCGATTTTTTGGCTTCAGTTTTGGTCGATACGACCCGCAAAACCGTTTGCAAATTTCTCCTTTAAATAAAGCCCGATTTTAGCGAAATTTTAAAAATATTCTTATAAAATGGCGGCTAAAATGAAATAAGCTCTCAAAAAGAATGAAAATGTTTAAAAAAATATCAAAAAAAACGCTTTGGCAAATCATCGCCATGATCGTATCTAGCGCCGTTTTTAGCGGCTCTGGGATCCTGATACTAGCCTTTATCAACAAATACCTCTTAAATTTAAAAGAACAAGACGCTCAAATTTTGCTCGCATTTTTTGCGCTTTTGATTTTGTTTTTGGGCTTTTCGGTGCTCTCGCGCATCGCTCTTAGCGTGATCGGCAACGATTTTGTCTACGAGCTGCGAGCCAAAACGATAAAACGGATCCTAGATACCGCAAATCAAAAAATCGTAGCCGCGGGCAAGTCAAATTTGATCGCCTCGCTCTCAAGCGACGTGCGCAGCCTAACCGACGGCTTTATGCAGGTGCCAAGCATTATCCAAGGCGTGCTTATCATCGGCGCGACGGGCGCTTACGTGCTTTACATCTCGGCCGAGATTTTCGTGTTTTTGGTGCTTTGGATGAGCGCGGCGACATGGATTTGCCGATACTTCATCAAAAATATCCACAAATACTACGAACAATGCCGTAACGGCGAGGATGCGCTGTACCGCGACTATCAGACCTGCATCGAGGGGCATAGGGAGCTTAGCTTAAATTTAGCCCGCGCAAAGCGGCTTTTTTGGGACCGCTTTATCCCAAACGCAAAAAGCCTGCGCGAAAACATCGTAAAAGCCGAGATCCATCAATCCTTTATGAGCAACTGGCTAAACACCGTGATGTTAGGCGCCGTGGGTATCGAGATATATTTTTGCCTAGCCTACGACGCCGCGAGCCTGCAAGACGCGATCACGGTTGCGCTAGCGATACTTTTTTTGCGAGCGCCTCTCATGATGCTGCTTTACTCGGTGCCTAGCGTATTTCGCGCGCGCATCGCGTACGAGCGGCTAAAAAAGCTAGACCTAGCGCCCTTTGAGCCGGAATTTGAGCTAGGCGAGACGGCTCCGCAAATTTGGCAAAAACTGCGCCTAAAAGATATAAATTTCGCCTACGACGAGGGGAGCGAATTTGCGCTAAAGGATATAAATTTAGAGATTAGGCGCGGCGAGACGGTATTTTTGATCGGCAAAAACGGTAGCGGCAAAAGCACGCTATTTATGATCCTGGCCGGGCTTCTAGCGCCAAAAAGCGGCGAGATGTTTGCAGACAGTACCAAAATCACCGAGTCAAATTTAAAAAGCTACGCAAACACGATCAGCGCGGTGTTTAGCGACTTTTATCTCTTTGACGAAGTGATGAGCGACAATGAGGCGCTGATAGAGGAGCTGCTAAAAAAGATGTCGATAGAAAATAAAGTAAGTGTCAAAGACGGGATTTTTAGCACGCTAAATCTCTCCCAAGGCCAGAAAAAACGCCTCGCTATGGTCGCGGCGCTACTTGAAAGGCGCAAATTTTTGATCCTTGACGAGTGGGCGGCCGATCAAGACCCGGAGTTTAGACGGCATTTTTACGTAGAGTTTTTGCCTGAGTTAAAGGCTCAAGGATACACGATCTTTGCGATCAGCCACGACGATGCGTATTTTGACGCGGCGGATAAAATTTACGAGATACGAAACGGGCAAATCGCGCTTATTAAGGGCTAAAATTCAGCTAAAGATGGTTAAAATAACGGATATCATTTTTAAATCAAGGAGACATAATGCAGCTAAGCGAGGAAGCAAGAGAAGCCAAAGAGATGGCGCTAGGCATGATGAACGATAACTTCATCGGCCTTACAGAGGATATGTGCGCAAAATTTGGCGGCTTTACGAACCCGCAAAACGTCAAAATGACCGATATCACCGAGGACGGCATGCATATAGCCTGCGACGAGGGCGAGGTGTTCGTGCCGTTTGAGAAAAAGGCCGAGCTAACGGTCGAGAGCCTACGCGACGAGGTCATAAACATCGTAAACAGCATGGAGGGGTAATCCTCCCTTGCCTCTTTAACCGGAGCGCAAATTTACCGCGCTTGCTTGCTTTTACGCCAAATTTAACCCTCAAATTTAAAACCATCCAAGCTTTACCTCGCGTCAAATTTATTTTTAAAGTCTTTCAAATTTAATCTTTAAATTTCATCTTTGAAACGCGCAAAATCGTCTGCAAATTTAAATCGAAAATATCATCCGAATTCGCTCTTGATAAATTTAATATAGAATTGATTTTAATTATTAATTAATATAAAAAGCAATAAAATAACGAAAATTTTATCATTATTAATTATGATAAAACCGAACGGAGTTAAAATGAGCAAAAAAAGATTAGGCGCGCAAGGCGGTAAATTTATACTTTTGTCGCTAGCCGCAGCCGCAAGCCTAAACGCGCAAACCCAAAACGTCACGCTTGACGCGGCTATAGTAACGGCGACGGGCTTTGAAAGCGCGCTAAAAGAAGAGACCAGAAATATATTCGTCGTAACCAAAACAGACATCGAAGCCTACGGCTACCGCACGATAAAAGAGCTCGTAGAAAAGATCCCTAGCGTTGATTTCGTCAGCACTTCAAGCCTAGGCGAAAACATAGATATGCGCGGGCAAGGCATGCGCGGAGACGGCGCGACGCCTACTATGGCCGTAAAAATCATGCTAAACGGGGTGCCGATAAATATGGTCGATGCGGCGCACGGCATCATACCGCTTGAGATGATAGCCATCGAGGACGTCGAGCAGGTCGAAGTGATGCCAGGAGGCGGAGCCGTGCTATACGGCAGCGGCACTAGAGGCGGCGTGGTAAATATCATCACCAAGCAAAGACCGCGAGATTTTTTCGCAAACGTAAGCTCAAAAATCGGCTCGTATAGCTACCGAGACGCCGCGGCCACCGTCGGCGGAAACGTGAGCGAGGATCTGTTTTTAAAATTTAGCGGCAAGGCCTTCGGTCAAAACGGCTACAGATACGACTACAAGGAGCGCGGATACTACCTAAGCGGCGGGCTAAACTACAAATTTAACGACTCTCACTCGCTAAATTTTACGCCTAGCATATTTAAATCAAAAAGAAACGATCCGGGCACCCTAACCCAGAATCAAGTTTCGCAAAACCGCAGACAAAACGCCAATAACGGCTTAACAAAGCTCTTTGAAAACGAAAAAATCGACGTAAACGCCGTTTATGAGGGTAAATTTAACGACTTTTACTCGATAAATTTGATGCCGTATTATCAAAAAATCAAAATCAAAACCTCATCGACCGAGTCGGCTCGCGGCGTGCGCTATCCGATGGAGGGGCTTTTCGGCGATAAAAAATACGGCATAAATTTTAAAAACAAGCTCGACTACGGCAGCGGCGAGTTTATCTTTGGCTACGACTACGAGCAAAACAAGGGCGAAAGAGAGTCGCACTACGCAGTGAAAATGTCGCCAGTGATGAGTATGAAGCACGATACGACGCTCGATCTAGAAAAGACCACGCACGCGTTTTATTTTATGGAAAAGCATAAATTTACCAAGCTTTTCGATCTAAGCTTTGGGTATAGATTTGAGCTCGCGCAGTACGAGGCGAGCAGAGTTTCTGATATGAAGGGCTTTAGAAACGGCATGCCTTTTCCTCCGATGACTAGCTACAACGCCATAAGCGACGGCAGAGATATCACCAACCACGCGTTTGAGTTTACGCCTAATTTTAGATACTCAGACACGGGAAACGTATATTTTAAATTTGAACGCGGCTACATCTCACCATCGCCTTCTCAGCTAACCGACAAGGATCAGGCAACCAAACAGTACAAATTTAACGACCTAAAATCCGAGAAATTTAACACCTATGAGATCGGACTAAAAGATCATGTCGCAAGCATGCCAGTAAACGCTACCGTGTTTTTAACCGATACTAGCGACGAGATAGCCTACGCCGAGCTCGGTGCCAATCACGGAGACGCTTGGAAATACTACAACATCGCAAAAACCAGACGCTACGGATTTGAGTTTTTTAGCAGGCAAAACGTCTTTGATAAGCTGATTTTAAGCCAGTCCTACGCCTACGTAAACGCGACGATCAAAAAAGGCGACAACGCAGGCAAAGAGGTGCCCTATGTTTCAAAACACAAATTTATATTCGGCGCGGACTACGAGATCGTGAGCGACTTACACCTGTTTGCGGACTACAAATTTTACTCCAAGAAAAAGGACCTAAACTACGACGACATCTCCTCCCGCAGCATCGTGGACGCGGGCGTTTCGTATAAATTTAAAAATGGATTTGGCATAACCGGAGGCGTAAAAAATCTCTTTAACAAAAAATACTACGACTACCAAGGCAAAAACAGCCAAACCGGCATTTACGAGTATAGCCCGGCAAACGAGCGAAACTACTACGTAGAGTTTAAATATACTTACTAAACCGCTAAATTTAGGGCTCTGTGCCCTAAATTTGCCTTTTTGGACGCTCTACTTTTCTGCGAAACGTTATTTGGATTTTGTTATCTAACGCTATGAAATCTTGCCGAATTTTATTACCGATTAATGATAGCGGCGGTATAATAAACAGCTTTTGATAATTAATATTAGGATTAAAATGTTTGAGTATATAGAAGTCGGCGGCATCTTTATGTGGCCGATATTTTGCCTCTCGGTGCTCGGTATTGCGGTGCTTCTTGAAAAAGGAGCGTATTTTTTATTTACCGAGATAGATGCGACGAGTTCGTTTAAGATCAAGCTTTGCAATCTGATTTTAGAAGGCGACTACGCAAAAATCAAAGAATTTTGCAAAGGCTACAAAAACTCGCTTGCTAAAACCGCGCTTTTCGTCGCGGAAAATTTAGGCGAAGGCGCGAGCAAAACGCAGATCGACTACATCGCCGAGGAGGCCGTATCCATGCAGCTAACCTCGCTTGAGAGGCGCACGTGGATACTGGGTCTTTGCGCTAGCGCGAGCCCGCAGCTAGGGCTTCTTGGTACGATAGTCGGTATGATAAAGGCCTTTAGCGGACTTAGCGGCGGCGTAGACGCTCCGCTCGTAGCAGTCGGTATCTCAGAGGCGCTTTATACGACGGCTTTTGGGCTCATAGTGGCGATTCCTTGCGTGATATTTTTTCTCATGATTAGCAAAAAGATAGATTTCATCCTAAACGACCTAAACCGCATTATGAGCCTGTTTGGACGCAGTTTTGAAAGGAGAAGCTGTGAAATATGTCCGCAGAGATAAAGCCAGATACGCCGGCATCTCGATGCTAAATTTGATCGACGTGATATTCGTGCTTTTGCTATTTTTTATGGTTACGACCTCTTTTAACAAATTTGCCCACATCGACATCGCTCTACCCCAAAGCGCGTCAAATTTAGACGAAAAAGATACCAAAAACGTCGAGGTTTTTTATCTGCTTAGCGGCGAAGTGCTTTTGAGCGTGGACGGCGAGCAAAAAAGCTTAAATTTAACGGATCTAGCCGCGCAAATCGCAAATTTGACCCCAAAGCAAAAAGAGAGCGTCAAACTAAACGCAGATGAGGCTATAAACTACGGCGAGGTCGTAAATTTAATATCTATTTTAAAAGATAACGGCACGCAAAACGTCGAGCTAAATATCAAGAAAAAGCCCAAAGGATAGAAAATGAGCCTAGTTTTATCTCCCTGTAAATTTAACCAAGGAGAGTAACTATGATTGCCAGATCAAGCAAAGGAGCTATCGCGCTTTCGCTGATAGCGAGCATAAATTTATACGCCGCAGAGGGCGGCTCTACGAGACTAGACGCCACCGTTATAACTACGACGGGCTTTGAGAGCGCGCTAAAAGACGAGGTTAGAAACGTAACCGTTATAACCGCAAAAGAGATAGAGGATAGGGGATACCGCGATATCAAAGAAGCTCTAGAAAAAGCTCCCGGCGTCAGCCTAAACGGCAACAACGTAGATATGCGCGGACAAGGCTCCAGAAGGAGCTCGTCGGCTAGATCTACTACGACCGTAAAGGTGATGGTGGACGGCGTCGCGCTAAACATGATAGACACTACTCCAACTAGAATCCCCGTAGATATGATACCTATCGAGGACGTAGATAGGATAGAGATAGTCCCTGGGGGCGGCACCGTGTTATACGGCAGCGGCACGATGGGAGGCGTGATAAATATCATCACCAAAAAGAGCAAAAAGAAATTTTACGCCAGCGTATCTAGCAAGCTAGCCTCCTACTCCTATAAAGACGTAGCCCTAAACGTCGGCGGCGGAGTAACCGACGCGCTATCTTTAAAACTAAACGCGAAAAAATCGGACTCAAACGGCTATAGACGCGGGGATAAAACCAAAGAAGACTACGTCTCGGGCGGCCTAACCTATCAGATAACGGACGATCAGGCGCTATCTATAAACTCAAGCTATTTTAAAGACAAAAGCCGCACCACTGGTGCTCTAAGCAAAGCTCAGCTAGAGCAAGACAGAAGACAAGCGGGATCAAGCAAAACCGACTACCTAAACAAAAGAGTTAGCGTAAACGCCGACTACTCTATAAATTTAAACGACGCGCTGACGTTTAGTCTATCGCCTTATTATCAAAAACTAACCATGGACTCGTATAGCGCCTACAAAGACGGCGGCAGCGGATCGCTAGGACTAACCGATAAACAAGCCGGGGCTAAATTTAAGGGCAAATACGGCTACGGCAGCGGAGATTTTATATTCGGTTACGACTTTTTAAGACAAGAGGCCAAAAGATCTATACACTCAAAATCTACGAGCAGACGCGGCCCTATCACGGTAAGCGCCGACGTCACGACTAAATTTGACGTAGAAAAGAAAACGCATTCGTTTTACGTGTTAGAAAAGCACGACTTCACCGATCAGTTTTCTTTGAGCGCTGGATATAGACTCGAGCTAGCTAGAAACGATATGGATAGACGCTCAAACTCCGTCGTAATCATGACGCCCGGCCGAACGATAACTAGCGCTTCGTCCTTTAAAGGCAAGAAAAACTCGGACAACCACGCCTTTGAGATAACGCCTAGCTTTAAATACTCAGACACCGGCAACGTTTATTTTAAATTTGAGCGCGGCTTCGTCTCACCCTCGCCCGTTCAGTTCGTAGATAAGCCAAACAGAACCGACTACGTAGTAAATAATCTAAAATCAGAAACCTACCAAACCTACGAGCTTGGCGTGAGGGATATCATCTATGATAATTTCATAAGCGCGACCGTGTTTTTAACTGATACGAAAAACGAAATCTACACCAGAACGCTAACTAACAACATAACCGACGGTTGGTTTTTTATAAATTTAGACGACGTCAGGAGATACGGAGCCGAGCTCTACGCCGAGCAGCAAATTTTAGACAACCTAAAAACTAGCCAAACCTTCTCCTACGTAAAAGCCGAATTTAAAAAAGGCAACAACAAAGGCATGGAGGTGCCGACCGTACAAAAGAGCAAATTTGTTGCTAGCATCGACTACGAGCCGATCAAGGATCTAAATTTACTCCTTGACGTCAAATACCTATCAAAGCTAAAAAGAGCGATCTACTCTGGCGTGACGGATATATCCGGCTACGAGACGCAAACCGTGTCTAGGACGCTAGTAGATCTTGGAGCGAAGTATAAATTTAAAGGCGGATTTTCGGTCTCTGCGGGAGTTAAAAATTTATTCAACAAAAAATATAACGCCTATCAAAGCGAGCTAGAGGACATATACGAGCCCGCCGACGAGAGAAACTACTACGTAGAGTTTAAGTATGCCTACTAAAAACGGAGTTACGGCGGTTTTGGCGGCGCTTACGGCGCTGCTTTTTATATTTTCGCTTAGCCTCGGCGGGGCCGATATCTCGTGGCAAGATATCATCAAATTTGCAAGTGGCGGCGAGATAGACGAGATAAAGGAAACCATCCTGCTAGAAATCCGCTTGCCGCGCGTCATAATGGCCTTTTTAATCGGTATGCTTTTAGCAAGCTCTGGCGTCGTCGTACAAAGCGTATTTTTAAACCCGCTAGCAGACCCCTACATCATCGGTATCGCCTCCGCCGCGACCTTTGGCGCCGTGGCAGCTTATCTTTTAAAGCTGCCCGATTTTTACTACGGCGTGTTTGCCTTTTTTAGCGCGGCGATACTTTCGGTGCTCATTTTTAAACTCTCCAAAAAAGGCAAATCCATCGCCACGCTTCTTATCATCGGTATCGCGTTTTCGTCGTTTTTAGGCGCATTTACGAGCTTTGCGACCTACCTCATCGGCGAGGATAGTTTTAAGATAGTAGCGTGGATGATGGGCTACGTGGGCTCTGCCAACTGGGAAAAGATCGCCTACATCAGCGTTCCTCTCGTGCTATCTATGGCGTATTTTTACTTTAAGCGTTTTGAGCTAAACGTCATCCTAAGCGGCGACGAGGAGGCTCAAAGCCTAGGCGTGGACGTAGAAAAGATGAAAAAACGCCTGCTCATCGTTTCATCCTTAGCCGTGGCGTTTTCGGTCGCGTTTACGGGCATGATAGGCTTTGTGGGGCTCATCATCCCGCATACGCTGCGCATGATACTAAAAACCTCGAGCAACATCGTTTTGATACCCATTAGCGCCTTTGCGGGCGGGTTTTTCCTGCTAGCCTGCGACACGATAGGCAAAAGCGTCCTAAGCCCGACCGAGGTGCCTATAGGCGTAGTTACGGCGTTTTTCGGCGCTCCGTTTTTTCTATTTTTAGCTATCCGTTCAAGCAGGAGCATATAAGGTGAAAGTAGAAAAACTATGCTTTAGCTACGGCAAAAAAGAGATACTAAAAAACGTAAATTTAAGCCTCAAAAACGGTCGTTTCGTAGGGATTTTGGGCCCAAACGGCTGCGGCAAATCCACTCTTTTAAAAAATATCCTAAGAATTTTATCGCCAAATAGCGGCGTAATAACCCTGGAAAACAAAAAGCTGGAGGATTATTCGCTAAAAGAGCTAGCTAAAATTTTAGGCTTCGTGCCGCAAAAAACGGTTTTAAGTATGCCTCTTACGGTCGAGGATATCGTGCTAACGGGGCGCTTTTGCCATCTAAAAAGCCAGTTTAGCGGATACGACGCAAACGATATTGCAAAAACCTACGAGATCATGCGCCTGCTTGACGTAGAGCGGTTTGCCAAACGCAGCGCCCACTCTTTAAGCGGCGGCGAATTTCAGCGCGTACTGCTAGCTAGAGCGCTAGTTAGCGAGCCAAAGATTTTGCTTCTTGACGAGCCTACAAGCGCGCTGGATCTAAACTACGGGGTTCAGATGCTAAAGATCTGCGAAAATTTAACTAGAGAGCTAAATTTACTCTCCGTAGCCGTACTGCACGATCTAAATTTAGCCACTATGTTTTGCGACGAGCTCGTGATGCTAAAAGACGGCGAGATACGCTACGCAGGCACGGCAAAGCAGCTTTATACGAAAGAAATTTTATATGAAATTTACGGGCTAAACTGCGAAATTTTAGAACACGACGGCATGCCGTTCGTAGTGCCCGTAAAGCGATAAATTTACAAATCAAAATTTGAAAGGATTTTCTATGAAAAAAGTCGCGGCATTTTTACTTGCCATCAGTTGTCTTTTGACGAATCTAACCGCAAACGCGCCCAAAAAGCTAGTCGTGCTAGACCCTTCGGTCGTCGAGATAGTTTATATGCTAGGCGCGCAGGATCAGCTAGCGGCCATCGCTACGCTTCAGTTTTCTAAAATTTGGCCAGAGGATCAAACCGTAAAGCTAAAAAGCGTAGGCACATACACGAAGCCAAATATCGAGCAGATCGTCGAGCTAAAGCCCGATCTCGTCGTCACCAGCTTTCACTCGGCAAACGTAAACGAGAGCCTTGCTAAATTTAACCTAAAAACCCTCACGCTAAAAGCCGATAGCGTCGGCGATATCTACAAAAATATCGAAGAAATCGGCAAAGTAACGGGCAAAGAGCAAAAAGCGAGCGAGGTCGTAAGCGAGATAAAATCAAAAATCGACTCTTTCGCAAACAGCGAGGTAAAGGGCAAAAAGATACTAGCGGTATTTTCCTCGACGCCGCTTACGGGCTTTAGCTCAAAGACGCTGCCGGGCGATATCTTTACCAAACTCGGACTAAAAAACATCGCCGATAACGTGGAGGGCTCGACTCCGATCGTCTCGACCGAGTTTATCTTATCGCAAAATCCGGACTACATCGTCGTTATCGGCGGCATGGGCGGCGACGGCGACAATTTCCTAAAACAAAATCCGGTGCTTAAAAAAACGATCGCCGCAAAAAACGGCAAAGTACTCACCGTGCCCTCCTCGCTGCTACTTAGAGGAACGCCTCGCATAGGCGAAGCCGTAGATAAATTTTACGAGATGCTAAGCAAATAATGCGCTATTTTCTAGTCTCGCTCGTCTTAAATTTAGCTCTGCTTTTTTTGCCGTTAAACTCGCGCCCAATAGAGAGCGCAAAACCGCAAGAAACGATAAAGATCAAGCTAAATTTGACGCAAGAAGAGCCCAGCAAAGAGACTAGAGAGTATGTGCCGCCTCAAAGCGCCGAGCCATTTGAAAGGCCGCAAGAAACGCAGCCCGAGCCGGTCAAATTTGAGCCCGAGCCAGAGCCCGAAATTTCACGACCCGAGCCAAAGCCGGTAGAGAGCGAACCTATAAAACCCAAGGAGGAGAAAAAGCAACCGCCAAAACCGAAAATAAAAAAACAAATCTCGCCAAAGCCCGCGCAAGCGGTAAAAGACGAGCCTAAATTTGAACCCGCGCCCGCGCCGACTCAAAATTTACCCGCCGAGCAAAGCGCGCAGCCTAGCTCAAATTTAGCTCCCGCAAAGCAACCCGCCGCGCAAAATAGCAGCGAAGCAAAAGAGCAAAACGCGTGCAAAGAGGGTGTCGACTTTACCGTGACGCGCGAGCCGGAGGCCAAATATCCCAAAAAAGCGATCATGCTGCGGCTAAGCGGGACGTTTAAGGTCGAAGTCGATTTTAAATTTGACGGGCAGATACAGATCGTCGCCGTGCGCGGGAAAAATAAAATCTTTAACAATGAGGCGGTGAAAATAACAAAGGAGTTAGAAATTAAAGCATTAAAAAATATTTCGCATTGTATAATTACCAAACCTTACGAGTTCAAAACGGAGGAATAGATGTTTGAAACCAGACAAAAGGGGCACGCCGGGCCGACGCGTCCCAAAAAAATAAAGATGGCGACTAACGCCGAGGTGGAGAAATTTTTAACCGAGGAGCTACCCGCGCAAAAGGACGGCGTGATCTATATCCACGTGCCTTTTTGCGACAATATCTGCTCGTTTTGCTCGATGAACCGCACAAAGCTAGAAGACGAGCTAGACAGCTACACGCAGTATCTGCTGGGCGAGATCGAAAAATACGGTAAATTTCCGTATCTGCAGGCTAAAAATATCCGTAGCGTCTATTTTGGCGGCGGAACTCCTACAATACTAAAAGAAAAGCACCTAGAGCCCGTTATCACGGCTCTGCGATCAAATTTTAATATCTCGGACGACTGCGAATTTAGCCTAGAAACCACGCTGCATAATCTAAATTTAAGCAAAGTGCGCCTACTAGAAAGCCTAGGCGTAAACCGCTTTAGCATCGGCGTGCAGACCTTTTCGAACAAAGGCCGCAAGCTGCTAAACCGCGTCCACGACAAAAAAGGCGCAATAGAGCATCTAAAAATGATCAGGCAAAATTTCAGCGGCATGGTTTGCACGGATATTATATTTAACTACCCCGAGCAAACGATAGACGAAGTGCTAGAAGACGCTCGCCTAGTAGACGAGCTAGAGATCGACAGTACGAGCTTTTATTCGCTTCAGCTTTTTGAGAAATCAGAGCTCGCAAAGACGGTCTCGCAGGACTACTACGACGTAAACTACGAGCATAGGCTGCACAACGCTTTCTTTGAAAAGCTGCTAGGCACCGGCAACTACGAGGTGCTCGAGCATACTAAATTTAACCGCATCGGCCGCGACCGCTATCAATATATCCGCCTAAGCCACGAGGGCGCCGATATCCTGCCGCTAGGTAGAGGCTCTGGCGGAAGGCTAGGCTACTACGATATCTATAACGCTAAAGAAAAAATGCGTATGATAAACAAAGTAGACGACAAGCAGCGCGCCGAGGGACGGCTAAAAAGCCTCTTTATGTACCCGAAAATCGACCTCGCGCAGGTAAAAAGCTTCGTTAGCGATGAGACGTTTGACGCGCTAATGGAGTTTTTCAAAAAATGCGAAAGCAAAGGCTATATGCGCATAGAAAACGGCTTTTTAAACTACACGACGGACGGCGTATTTTGGGGTATGTCGATCGGCACCGAAGTAGCAAATATCTCACAAAAGGACTTTGAATGAAAAAAATAGTTATCTACACGAGCGCGACTGGAAATACCGAGAAAGTCGGTCTTGCCATCGCAAACGAGCTTGGCTGCGAGGCGGTCAAATTTACCGAGGATCTACACCTAAATTTGGACGGTTACGACTTTATCGCGCTTGGATTTTACGTCGATAAGGGCGACGCGGAGCCTAAATTTAAACGCTTTTTACGCGAGATAAAGGGCAAAAAAACGGGCGTTTTTATGACGCTTGGCATGGATCCAGAGCACGAGCACGCGATGAACTGCCTAGAAAAGGCAAAAGTCGTACTTCGCGAGGGCGAAAATGAAATTTTACGCGAGTTTTACTGTCAAGGCGCGATCGATCCGAAAGTCATCGAGCAGCTACGCAAAATGGGCGAAGCCGCTCCTAACGACCCGCGCTACGCCGTGACTCCAGAGCGCGAAGCCAGATGGGCTAGAGCCGCGACTCACCCTGATGCAAACGACCTAGAAAACGCAAAAGCAGCGTTTAGAGGGATATAAATTTGCCGCCGATTGGCGGTCAAATTTGCTAGTTAAATTCGGCGCATTTTAAACTCATAAATTTGCGCCCTATTTTCAGCTTTAATTTAAATTTTACTAACCCAGACCCACAATTTTAAGGCGCTAAATTTGGTTTTTAAATTTGATGGAGTTAAATTTTACGTTTTCAAGACTAGGGTCTCGGGCCGGCAAAATTTAAATTTAGCCAAATTTGACCGCTCAAAACCGCCCCTAATACTCCAAATAAGCCAAAACTCGCTATAATCTCCAAAAAAATCAAAAGGAAAATTATGATACAGACTTGTTTATTTCCGGCTGCGGGCTACGGCACGAGATTTTTGCCTGCAACCAAATCGCTACCAAAAGAGATGCTGCCGATCCTCACAAAACCGCTGATCCACTACGGCGTGGACGAGGCGCTAGAAGCCGGCATGAAAAACATGGCGTTCATCACTGGCCGCGGCAAACGCGCGCTGGAGGATTATTTTGATATCAGCTACGAGCTAGAGCATCAGATATCAGGCACGAACAAAGAACACCTGCTCGTCGATATCCGCGAACTGATGGCGCGCTGCACGTTTTCGTTCACGCGTCAAGAGAGCATGAGAGGCCTAGGCAACGCGATCCACACAGGCAAAGTCCTAGTGCGAGACGAGCCTTTTGGCGTGGTGCTGGCTGATGACCTCTGCATCAACGAAGAGGGCGAAGGTGTGCTATCTCAAATGGTAAAAATCTACGAGAAGTATCGCTGCAGCATCGTCGCCGTGATGGAAGTGCCGATCGAGCAAAGCAAAAACTACGGCATCGTCACAGGCCGCGCGATCGAGGATGATCTACTGATGGTTAGCGACATGGTCGAAAAACCGGACCCTAAAGAAGCTCCGAGCAACCTAGCTGTCATCGGCCGATATATCCTGACGCCTGATATTTTCACGATCCTAGAGCGCACCAAGCCCGGCAAGAACGGCGAAGTGCAAATCACCGACGCGCTAAAAGAGCAAGCCAAAGACGGCATGGTGTTAGCATATAAATTTAAAGGCAAGCGCTTTGACTGCGGTAGCGTCGAGGGCTTCGTACAGGCGACCAATTTCTTCTACGAGCTAGGCAAAAATGCTAAAAAATGAGCTATTTTTCGAGCGTACGCCGCTAAGCGCAATCAGCTCCTATGCCAAACGCATGAACGACGAGCTAAAAGGCGGCGAGATCGGCTACTATCACCTGCCCGAAATCGGCGCAAATTTACTAAGCCAAATCGCCGAGTTTGAAACGACGCTCGCGCACGTAAAAAGCGTAGTGCTAGTAGGCATCGGCGGTAGCAGTCTGGGCGTCAAGGCGCTAAAAACGATGCTTTCAAGCGCAAAAAGGAGCCGCGAGCGAGAGCTTTATTTCCTCGATAACGTAGACGCCTTTAGCTTTGAAAGCGTTTGCGAAAGCGTCAAATTTGACGAGACGCTTTTTATCATCTCGTCAAAATCGGGCACCACGATCGAGACGATCACGCTATTTAAGTGCATTTTAGAGCGCTTTAAACCCTCAAATTTGAGCGCAAATTTTATCGTCATAACAGACCCCACCTCGCCGCTAGAGGCCTACGCCAAGCAAAACGGCATCAAATTTTTTAATATCCCTAAAAACGTCGGCGGCAGATTTAGCGTACTTAGCGCGATCGGTCTGGTACCGCTGATGCTATGCGGATACGACGCGGCGGCGCTGCTAGAAGGCGCGCGGGCGTGTAAAAAGCGATTTTTAGAGGACGGCGACGATACGCTGCTACAAAAAGCCTACCACTACGCGACGCACAAAAACGCCAAGATCAACGTGATATTTAGCTACGGCGATAGGTTTTTGGAGTTTAACGACTGGTATGTGCAGCTGTGGGCGGAGAGTCTGGGCAAGAAAAAGGGCTACAAACGCTACGGACTCACGCCCGTCGGACTCATCGGCTCGCGCGATCAGCACAGCTTTTTGCAGCTCATCATGGACGGCGTGAAGGACAAAACGGTAAGCTTCATCAAGGTAGCCGCCGCGGACGCAAACACTGCGATACCGAGCATTAGCCTAAGCGGCCTTGAGGGCTGCGACTTCGTAAACGGGCTAAATTTGGGCGAGCTAATCAACGCCCAGTGCAGCGCCACCATGCATGCGCTCGTTCAAGAAGGCATCAGCGTAGACGTCATCGAGCTTGAGCGGTTAGACGAGGCGAGCGCGGGATTTTTGATTTATTATTTCGAGCTTCTCACGTCGGCTACGGGCATAATGCTAGGCATAAACACCTACGATCAGCCGGGCGTCGAGGTCGGTAAGCGCATACTAAAGACTATGCTAACGGCTGGAAAATAAAGGCTACTGCGTAAATTTGTGCGGATTTTGCTTTGCAAAGATGTATGCAAACAAAGCCCCGTTAGTCTAGTAATTTTTTGAGCTCGCGGCTCAAATTTGCGGTATCGTCGGTAAATTTGAGTTTAAATTTATCGTGGCTTTATTTTGGCAAATTTTGGGCGGAAATTTAATGCACATCCACCAATACCGGCAAACAAACAGCGAGTTACCCCCCACGACACGACTTTTTTTATTTTAATAGCGTTGATAACTCGAGGCGTAAATTTGGCGCGACATAGCACGATCTTTAGCCTTCGCCAAAGTCGTGCGAATAAAATTTATCAGTAAATTTGCTAGATTTTACTTTTTTGATACCGCTGGCTTCATCATAAATACTATTTAGCAAACGCATTTTTAGACGAATTTAACAGCTTCTACCATATATCATCCTATAATTTGCAATATAAATTTCTAAACTTTTGCCCTCTAATTACCAAAACCTCCTCTCTAGATATTTTGGCATATTTAGTGAAATTTAAAGACTTATAAAGAGTGTAACTTTACCAGATCTAAAAAGAATTTTATTTCTCTTACCTAGCGACAATGCTTATCAATGCTTGACAAAGTAACGTACTCCAAATTCTCAAAAACTCTTCACAAACAATAATTTTTATTATTTGCAAATTATTTTTCTTTAAGTTTCTTGTGCTATAATTTCACCATAAATCAAACCAAAGGAGACAAAATGTCAAAAGTTGTTACTCAATTAAACCAAATTCAGGCTGACGCTCACGCGCTATTCGTTAAATTTCACGACTATCACTGGAATGTAAAGGGCATTCAGTTCTTTAGCGTACACGAATATACAGACAAAGCCTATGAGGATATGGCGGAGATATTTGATGATGTCGCTGAGCGCGCTATACAGCTAGGCGGCAGAGCCATCACAAAGATGGAAGAACTAAACAAACTTGCCCATCCAAAAACAGAAAATAAAGATAGCTACACTCCAACTGAGGTTCTAAAAGGCGTTTTAGCTGAGTACGAGCACCTTTTGGGCGAGTTTAAAAAGCTTGAGGAAGTAGCCGACGAAGCAAAAGATAGCACAACCGTAGCCATGGCACAAGACAAAATCGCAAAATACGAAAAAGCTATATGGATGCTAAAAGCTACTTTAGCTTAATTTTTGGGGCGCAAGCCCCTCCCTCTCCTCTTTTTTATTCTTTTCTTTAAAATTTTTATCTATATAAAATATCAGCTTAGCTATTTAGCATTTTTAAAAAATTAGCAAGTTATCAATATTCAAAAAATAAATCAAATTTAGATATTAAAGTGGTGATTTGGCTGTTTTATCAAGGTATCTTTGCCTGCAAACTGTAATTAAAGAGCATACTCAAAAAATAAACATTAACCATACAAGAAATAGGGAAAAAGAAGAATATCTCGGGATAACCCCGAGATATTTAAAATTAGAATGTGTATTTAGCTTGGAATCTTAGCTGTTTAGTCTTGTCTTTTGAATCGTCTTGGTGTTTATTGATTTCATACGCATAGAAGCTTGAGAACTGAAGCTTAGCACTGTAATCATAAGTTAGTCTGGCTACATACTCTTGATATTTCTCTTTATCACCTGAAGCAAGCTTAACTTTACCGTTAGAGTAATCGCCGCCCACTCTAAATTTCTCAGCAAAAGTGTATCCTGCTTTTAAGAACCAGAAATTTGCTTTACCCTCAAGAGCAGTATAGTCAAGAGCAGATTTTATCTCGCCTACATCTATAAATGAACCTTGATCCTCCAGGCTTACAAAACCTTTAGCTTTGTCGTGAACCTTGTAGCCTATATAACCTGCAGCTACATCAGCACCAAATACTTTCGTACCCAGCTCTGTTGCATAAAAATCTGTGTCTTTGTAGTCTGTACCAACATTACTATCTATATCAGCATGTGCATATTGAACTTGAGCACCGATATTTACATCATCAGTAACATTAAGGCTAAAGTTTACGTCACCTATCATGAGGTTAACAGAATCAACTAAAGATGCATACCATAATTGAAAGCTTACCGGATCATAAGAACCGATAGCAGCTACTGCGTAAAGGTTATTATTGAAAATTCTAGGAAGGAAGCCATAGATATTACCATCACTTTCGCTATTGTTTTCTAGCGCATCAAATGCAAGTGCTGTTAGTGTTAAACCAGCAATATCTTGGTTTTCAACCCTAAGACCTGTACCGACAGCATCATCGGTAAAGAATGAGCCGATCTCTTGTTTACCTGCAGTTATTGTAGTGTTACCTGTTTTGTATCCTAAATAAAATTCTTTTACATTAAATGGGCTAGTGGTGTTAGTATTGTCCGCTCTATTGTCGGCACCGAAAGCTGAGCTATCTGATGAATTATACCTAAGAGTCAAAACGCCAAAGAAATTGTCATCAAGAGCAGCTTTAAAAGAAAATTCTGATTTAAATTGATGATGTGCAACAGTATTGTCCTTTTGCCCAGCGCTATCTTTGACAGCAATATTATTATATCTATATCTTGCATATCCTGAAAGATCTACGTTTTTAATAGCCTCTTCAAGTGGTGTAGCACTCGCTACAGTTGAGAAAGCACCTAGTGCAACCAAAGCTACTAATGAAATTTTAGCAATTTTCATTATTTTCTCCTTAAGAAAGATTAAATGTGTTAGAATACTAGCATAATATAACCTTTTGTAAGCTTAAAATATATATTTTTGGATGAATTATTACCGAGTATTTACTAAAATATACTATATGAATTAAATTTGCAGTGCAATTTGGGGATACCGAGTTAAATTTAACTCGGCAAATTTGATTATTTTAGGTAGCTTCCCTGTGTAGGAGTAGTGGAAACGTCAGTATTTTCCTGGACACCATCTTTATGCAATAAAGCGTCTTTGCCTTTTAAAAAAGCAATAATAGCTCCCAGATCTTTATATGTAGTTTTTGCAGCAACAGTTTTCATTAAATTTCTCATATTTCCACCATAATCAGAATCATTTAAATAACCCGAAAAAGCAGCCTCTATATCCTCTGCGCTTATCTTGGTTAACTTTTCAGAAGCACCATAAGCTCTTTTGTTTCCATCTTCGCCATGACAAGAGGCGCAATTTTTAGCATATAGCTCTCGACCCCTTTCTACACTATATTTCCTTTTACCATCTACGCCAATATTTAAAAACTTACCGCCGCTATCAGCCTCAGGAGCTTTTTCATAAACATTTATACTTATATTTTCGTCTTTAGAATATTTTTCTACCAAGCTTTTTAGCTCTTTTGCAAATTCGCCTTTTGCCTCAAATATGTAGCTCGGATCATCAGCAGCATTTAAAGAAAAAGCAAAAAGACACGCTAAAAGCGAAAAACGCACAAATTTCATAAAAAACCTTTTTGATAAATTTAAAAATCCCAAGCAAATGGAAATTTGCTTGGGATTATAGCATAAAACGAGCTTTTTTGATTAGAAGCTGTATTTAGCCTCAAATCTTATACGATCGTGTTTATTTTTGTTATCTCCATCTTTTTCTTTAGCTGCTGCATAAAATGTAGAGAAGTTAAGTTTTTTGCTGTAAGCATAGCTACCGCCAACATTCCACTCATTTCTATCAACTCTTTTAGCGTACTCATAGCTATAACCTTTGCCGTCGATATAGTTGGCATACAGACCAAATTCGTTAAATTTATATGATGCACCAACAAACCAATAGTCATTTTTGTCTTGAATATTGTTATAGTATTGTCTGCCGCCGTTCATTACGGAGTTAAGAAGTTTGCCCGGATTGATTAGTTTAGCATTATCCTCAACAGTTACGAAAGATCTTTTATTATCATCAGCTTTATAGTAGATATAACCAGCATTCAAGCCAACACCAGCAAATCCTACATCGCCTTTAGTTGCGAAGAAATTTGCATCACCAAAGTTATTATCGTCTGATTCGTTATGGACGTATTGTGCTTGTAAGCCTAGTTTTACCGCATCTAGATCAAATTTCAAGGCTGCATCGGCCGCAAATAGGTTTGCAGTATCCTCAAGATATGCCCACCAAGCTTTGAAATTTAGAGGATCGTAGCTTCCCATTGCGCCTACGCCATAGTAGTTAAGGCTTTTTGAGCCAGCCAATCCTGATAGTAGTTTACCGTCGTAATCAATACTGTCGGTTTCAAGAGCGTCGAATGCAACACCGACCAAAGTAAGGCCTGAGATATCGGTATTTTGCACTCTTAGACCAGTTCCAACCAAGTCGTCGTCAAAGTATGTTTTAGCAAACTGCTTACCTGCAGTTATTGTAGTATTACCCACATTATAACCAAGGTAAAATTCTCTTACGCCGAATGAGCTCGTAGTGTCAGTAGTATCAATATTGTTACCAACAAGGTTATATCCCGAACCATCGTTTGCAGCGTATCGTAATCCCAAAACGCCGAAGAAGTTGTCGTCAAGAGCGGCCTTAAAAGTACCCACAAATCTAAAGTTGTGAGCTGCTTTTGTCTCTTTTGCATCATTAACTTTTAACTTATTGCCCGTATATCGATATCTAGCAAATCCTGAAAAATCTACGTCCTTAATAGCTTCTTCAAGCGGAGTAGCATTTAGAGTAGAAAAAGCGCCTAGCGCAACCAAAGCAGCTAAAGAAATTTTAGCAAGTTTCATAAGTTCTCCTTTATAAAAGTTTATAGGCATAATTCTAGCACAAAACCCGGTACAAGAAGCTTAACTCTAAATTTTAAAGCACTTGATATATAAATTACGAATATTACAATGCTTTGAAGCCAGTTTTTTGATACTTGATATTATCAAAATACAAATACTACTAACAAAGCTTAAATACAAAAACTAAATTTTAATGATTTTTATGAGAAAAAAGATAAAAAAGGGGACGCACATCCCCTTCTTAAAAGGAGTTCTAACTTTGATTGCTTGTGAGAATTATAAAACTTTTCGGTAAATCAACGGCTAATCAAAGCTGATATTTTCACTTTTCGGAACTTCGATTAGGATTTTTTTGTTGTTTTCTTCTTGCTGCGGGCTTTTTGCAGGACTTGTACTTTTAAATTTCGGCGTTTTCTTTACTTTATGCGTAACGTGATGCGTTCCGCTTTTTATGAGCAGCATCTCAGTGACGAGTCCGCCTGAAACGCTTGCATAGACGGTATCTCCGCTAGAAAAGTAAAATTTATCCGCGCAGTACTTGCCGCTAGGCAGTTTGCCGTTTGATACGTCGATTGATTTTATATCGTAGCAGTATCTGCCGCCATCATAGGTTACGCTTGATATCACGCCGCGTAAAGAGCCTTTAACTGGCGCAGGTTTTTGTACGACTGGTTTTTGAACGATTTTTGGCGCCGGTTTTTTCTCAAAAAATGCGCAGCCGCTAAAAACCAGCAAAACGGCGGCTAAATTTAAAAACTTAAGCCTGAACACTAAGGACGTTCCCGCCAAGTTCGGCTATTCTTTTATCTACGGCTTGCGTCGCTTTTTCTATCGTCTTTTGCGAAATTTCAGGCAGTTTACCGCCCCAAATTTTCTCAGCCTCTTTAAAGCCCCTTAGCATGCCTTCTTTTCCGGCTTCGAGCTTTTGCAGGTCGTCTCCTGCGGCGCTAATAATAAAATTTGAAATCCTATCCGCGGTGTTTGCGATACCGAAAAATCCATTCTCGCTCACTAGATCGCTGGCTTCGCTTTGGCTTAGTTGCGTTATAGGCTTGCCCTCGTAGCCGATAGATTTAAAATCGACGCCGGACAAGATATCGTTTAGAGAATTTATGCTTTTATTTTGAGCGCCGAAAATGTCGTTAAATTTCGCAGAGCCGTTAAAGGCCGAAACTTGAGATAAGAAATTTGAACTCGAATTTGAGTCCGCTCTAGCCTGAAAATGCGACAAATAGCTATTTGTTAGCTGTTTTACGTCGATATTTGCGTACGCTTCTTGCATCCTTTTTATATTTTCGTTTTGATCTATGCTTGCCGTGTTTTGCACGTCATAGCGAGGTTGCGGGATGTATGGATTTTGGCTTAAACCGTTGATGCTTTGCATGTCTTATCCTTTAAATTTTATCCATATTATATATCGTCAAATTTAGGATAAAGTTAACGGGTAAAAATTTATTTTACCCTATCGCCGACGTGACCGTTATATACGATGTCCTTGGCGTCGACGTTTTCGTCAAGTAAAATTTCGCTTATCTTGCCGCTTTTTTTAATGCTTTCGATATCTTGTTGCAAATCCTCTTGATAGCTGTATATCATCGCGGCTCCTGAGACGCCCTCTACGCCCTCTAGCGCCTTAAAGAGCTCTATCTCGCCGTCTAAATTTTCCGCGCTCATCACGACTACGATCTTACCGTCTTGCGCGGCGATGACCTCGCAACCTTTTACTTGTTCGATTCTTTTAGCTACCTCGGCGGCTTCGTTTCCGTCTTTGGTATATACTATCGCACTTGATATATTCATTTTACGCTCCAAAATTTAACCTCTTTTTCGTACGCGACGCTGATTAGCCTGCCGCTATCGGAGAGGTAAATTTCATTTAAAATTTGCTGTCCGGTTTTTACGGTAGCGAGTTTTGTCTTGCTTGCGATGTCGTAGACCAGGATATCGCTCTCTTCGCCGTTCATATACGCTAGCGTTTTGGCATCGTCGCTAAGCCCAGTCGCATAAACGATAAAATCGGACTTAAAATAGCTCATCGAGCCGTTAAAAACGCCTGCTTGTTTGTCGATGCAGCCCACGGCTACGACGTCATTTTTGTAGTCGATATCGTACATGTTGTCTTTAAAGAAATTTAGCGTTTGCTCGGTTTGGCGAGTTTTTAGATTATAGATATAAATCACGCCGCTTTCGGCTCCGATGGCGATTTTGTCGCGGGTTTTGTTGATTTCGAAATCAACGTAAAGCGCGATAGAAAATTTATGTTTAAAGACCGCTTTTTTACTCTCTAGGTCGATGTAGTAAATTTCATTGCCGAAATCCGACACTACCGCCGTTTTTTCATCTATGAAAAAGGCTTTTTTGGCGGATTTGTTGGCTAGGTGCATATTGCTAACCTCGCTCCAGCTATCATTTTCTTTTTTAAAAACGTACAAATAGCGCTCGTTGTAGTCCATCTCGGTTAAAACCAAAAGCCTATCGCCTAGGCGGTCGATGCTAAAAATTTTTGCTGGCTCTTCGTCGCTAAAGTGCGTTTTGACCGTGCGAAATTTGATCGGTTCTAAAAATTTATCCGACTTTATGTCGTAGATATCAAGCTCGCTACCGTCCGTGCCTAGATATAAAATTTCATCTATCAAATTTGAGCTTATCACGTTTGCACCCGCTTTTATGATCTTGTCCGGTTGCGAGATCTCAAGCGGTGCCGCCGCTAAATTCGCGGTCAAATTTAAGCAAAAAACCGCCGTAAAAAATAAAATAAATTTTCTCATAACGCCTCCATTTTGATACTATTCGCGAAGCAAACTTCCATACATTGCGCACAGCCCGTGCATTTTTGATTTACGCTCGGGCGAAAAACGCCTAAAAAATCGATCGCTCTAAATTTGCAAACGTCCTGACAACTACAGCAAATCGTGCCGTTCCACGCAAGACAGCTATGCACGTCGATAAAAATTTTAGCTTCTATAGTAGCCGCGAATTTTAAATTTAAAACCTCTCGTCCAGTCTCCTCGCAAGCAAGCGCGCACTCTTTACAAAAGTTACACCCCAAGGACTTAAATTTAAAATTTACTCTTTCATTTTCAAAGCTTAAAAGCTCTCTATCGCAAGCGCTAACGCAAGGCGCTTCGCAATCAGCGCAGTTAAATTTGCCGCAAAAATAAGGTGGAGCGATAAATTTTTGAGCGGTTTTGCCGCCCAAAAATTTAGTAAATAGTTCGCGTCTGGATACGCTCACCTAACGCCTTCGTTTAGTATATCTAGAAGGTTTGATCGGTGTTGCGCGTCTTGCTGACGGCTAAAGTCAGGCTTAAAGTTGTTTTTCACGCGCGGTTTAACGTTTGCTTGCGGAACGTGGCAAGTGGTGCAGTTATAGCGATCTTGACTTAGTTCGCCGCCTTTATCTTTATTAAATCTTATACTGTAAAGGTGCGATTTAGGGATCGGCGTAGCGCCCACGCTCTCGGCGACTTCGGGCATATGACAGCTCACGCACATATTGTTGTCTTTGGTGATCGGGATTAAATCGGAAATATCGTGAGGGATTAGCGGCGGAGCGTTTTCAAACGAACGATCGTATCTAGTAGATTCTCCGGGCATCGGGCTAGTCCAGTTGATATCTGCTAAAGTTACGTTCTCGTCGGCAACTTCGCTTCCCCTTAAAGTATTAACGTCGTCGCTATTTTTGCCGCCGACGCTCGGGTTGTTACAACCTATAAATAATGCGGCGGCGCAAACGGCGCCTAAAATAAGCTTATAAGCTTTCATTTTTTCTCCTTAAATTTCTTATATTAAATTTTAACGCATCGTCGCCGCAAACGTCGATACAGCGTCCGCAGCTAATGCACTCGCTAGATTTTATAAACCCGCTTTGCTTGCCGATAATGCCTAGCACTTGATTTTCCGGGCAAATAAGCTTACATTTCATGCAGTTGGTGCAATTACCCGCGTTATGTTCTATGCGTAAAAGCGAAAATTTGCCGACGACCGCGTAAAAAGCGCCCAAAGGGCAGAGCTTTGAACAAACGAGTCTATCGCCCAAAAACGCGTCTATCGCAAACAACCCAAACGCAACGAATAGCCAGAGCGTACCGCCGTAGATAATGCCGCGCTGCACGATACCTATGTAACTAACGCCTTCAAATGCCGGCGCGCCCGTAACTAACGATAGAAAAAGCGTAAACGCGAGGATATAATATCTCGCATCTCTCGTAAAATTTACGAATTTTTTATCTTTGTCGTAGCCAAGCTTTACTCTGACCCAGCGAGCGGTTTCGGTGATGATATTTACCGGGCAAACCCAGCTGCAAAATGCGCGCGGAGCGACGATCGCGTAAAAAGCAAACACGATAGCAGCCCCGACAAGCGCACCCGAAGCGATACTAAAACTAGCTAAATATAGCTGCAAAACGGCAAACGGATCGCTAAGAGGAACGACTCCAAAAAGCAAAGACGAGCTGAGATTGCCTTGTAAAATTTTAATTCCGTAGTAGTTGCTCGCAAAAAACAGCCCTAGGATCAAAATTTGACTTATCCTTCTTAAAATCAAATATTTCATAGCAAATCTCCGCTATTTAGATAGTCGTTTAGCTTTTTCTCGTCGGTTTTAAACTCTTTAGGTTCGGCGTCTTTTAGCTTTTTATCCGCGCCATCGACCCAGCCTTTTACGTACTGTTCGTTGCTAGAGCCCAGTCCGATCTCGCGCGGAAGCACGAAGATGGAAGCCTTCGGCGTCACGCAAACTTGCTCGCACATGCCGCAGCCCGTGCAGTAGTCGGCGTCCACGACCGGTTTGAAAAACGCGTGCTTTTGCGTGCGTTCGTTACGGACGTATTCAAGCCTTAACGCTTTATCTATCAAAGGACAGGCGCGGTAGCAAGCGTCGCAGCGAAGTCCCTCGTAAGCGATGCAGAAATTCGGATCCAGCACCGCGATACCCATTTGCGCTTTGTTTATATTTAGCTTGCCGTTATCCTCGCTCACTAGCTTCGTATCTAGCGCGCCGGTCGGACAGGCGACCGTGCACGGGATATCCGGACACATATAGCAAGGGATATTTCGCGGAGTATAAAACGGAGTGCCGTAAGGCAATCCGTCGTCTAAGTCCGCAAGCTTAAGCGTATCCCAAGGACAGGCTTCTACGCAAAGCCCGCAGCGTATGCACTCGCTAAGGAAATTTTTCTCCTTTAAAGCACCCGGCGGCCTGATGAGTAGAGTTTGGGCTTTAGCCGTCGTTTGCGTACTCCAGATAAAGCCGCCCGCGAGAACCAAACTAATCGCTTTTAACCCAAATTTTAAAGCCTCTCTTCTATTTTGCATTATTAAGCCTTGTAAATTTTAACCGCGCATTTTTTATAGTCGGTCTCTTTTGAGATCGGGCAAGTTGCATCTAAGCAGACTTTATTGATATACACGTTTTCATCAAAAAACGGCACGTAAACTAGTCCCGAAGGAGTTTTGTTTCGTCCGCGCAGATCTAGCCTTGCTTTTACCTTACCGCGGCGAGACTCGACCCAAACTACGTCGTTATGCTGTAAATTTAGCTTTTGCGCATCGCCCTCGTGCATGTAGCAAAGAGCCTCAGGTACAGCGCGGTAAAGCTCAGGAACACGCATAGTCATAGTGCCGGTGTGCCAGTGCTCCAAGACGCGGCCCGTGCATAGCCAGAAAGGATACGTAGTATCAGGCATCTCGCACGGATCCATATAAGGGCGGAAGAAAATTTTAGCCCTATTAGCGATAGAAAATTTCTCGTCTCCGCTAGTTACTTTGGTCAAATCGCCTTTTTGCAACTTGGCTTTTTTATTTCCGTAGAATGCAAACTGCTTGCCGTCTTCGGCAAATTTCTTCGCGTACGGATCGTATTTGGCATTAAATCTCCACTGGGTTTCTTTGCCGTCTACTACAGGCCATCTTAGGCCGCGCACTTTGTGATAAGTATCAAAGTCCGCTAGATCGTGTCCGTGACCCGAGCCAAATTTGCGGTAGTCTTCCCAAAGATATTTTTGAACGAAAAATCCGTAGCCCTCAAACACTTTGCCGTCCGAGCCGACGATTTTTCTACTGTCGCCGAAAACTTCAGAGTTATCAAAATCTTCCATTATAGCGTCTTTTGCAGGATAGCTCTTAGCCTCTTCGTTTGCGAAAAGCACGTCAAATAGCGTATCTTCTTCGCTATAACCCATGGCTTTTGCCTCGTCTAGCACGCTTGGAAGCGTTAGCTTATCGTCCACTTTTTGTTCGCCCCAAACCTCTTTTAGCTTAAAGCGCTTAGCAAATTCCAGCATTTGCCACGTGTCGCTCATCGCTTCGCCTACCGGAAGGACTTGCTGACGCCAGTGCTGCGTTCGGCGCTCGGCATTACCGTACGCGCCCCATTTTTCGTATATCATCGCAGTTGGCAGGATCAGGTCGGCAACCTTAGCCGAGATGCCCGGATACGGGTCTGAGACGATGATAAAGTTATCCATCTCGCGAGCGGCTTTTATCCAGTGGTTTGCGTTTGCGGTGTTTTGCCATGGGTTATTTACCTGCACCCATGCCCATTTCATCTTTCCGTCTTCCATGTCGCGCATCATTTTTACGTAGTGGGAGGCGACTTTCGGATTTAGCGTGTTTTTAGGAAGTTTCCAAATTTTCTCGCTTATTTCGCGGTGTTCGGCGTTATCTACGACCATATCCGCAGGCAAGCGATGAACGAAAGTACCGACCTCGCGTGCCGTTCCGCATGCGCTTGGTTGTCCGGTTAGCGAGAAAGCGCCCTCGCCCGGTTTTGCTTGTTTGCCAAGTAGCATATGCACCATATAGGCTTGCTCGTTTACCCAAGTGCCGCGTTGGTGCTGGTTAAAGCCCATTGTCCAAAAGCTAACTACTTTTCTACCTTTTTCGATGTACCAGTCGGCCAGTTGTTTTAGCTTTTTCTTAAATTCTTCCAAATCCTCGTTTGGATCGCCTTTGATTAGAGGAGCGCAGAAATCAAGCGTATAAGGCTTAAGCGCTTCTTTAAATTCCTCGAAAGTTATCTGCCAGTGTTTACCTGCGGTAGCCGTATTTTTATTTTCCATCACGTCGCCGGCTTTGTAGCCCAGGTAACCAAGAGTCGTGCCCTCGTTTTTGCTTATAGTCTTTTTAAGCTCGGTCTCGATTACGTCTTTTTCTTTTGCATAGTTAGGGTGGCTTGGATTATTTCTAAGTCCGTAGCCGATATCTACCGGTCCCGTAGTGAAAACGCAGTGGCTATTTACGTAGTCCCAGTCGATAGCTTCAGGATGGTTATAAACGATCTCGTGAGCGATATAGTTCCAGATAGCAACGTCGCTTGACGGAGCAAAGATAATCTCCGTATCGGCGATATTTGACGTTCTGGTTGAATATGTGCTTAAGTTTATAACTTTTACGCGCTCAGGATCGCTTAGCTTCTTATCGCTGACGCGCGCCCAAAGTATCGGGTGCATCTCGGCCATATTAGCGCCCCAAGCCACGATAGTATCGGTTAGCTCTATATCGTCGTAGCATCCCGCAGGCTCGTCGATACCAAAAGTCTGCATAAATCCTACGACCGCGCTAGCCATACAGTGGCGAGCGTTTGGATCGATAGAGTTACTTCTGATGCCGGCTTTCCATAGTTTTACCGCCGCATAACCCTCTAAAATAGTGTATTGACCCGAGCCAAAAACGCAGGCTGAATGCACGCCGTTTTTAGCCATGGTTTCTTTATATTTTTCAGCCATGATGTCAAAGGCTTTTTCCCAGCTTACCGGCTTAAATTTGCCCTTTTTGTCAAATTCGCCCTTTTCGTTTACGCGCAAAAGCGGCTGAGTGATACGGTCCGCGCCGTACATGATCTTGGCGTTAAAGTAGCCCTTGATGCAGTTTAGGCCGCGGTTTACCGGCGCTTCAGGGTCGCCCTTGACGGCTACGATTTTGCCCTCTTTGGTTGCGATCATTACGCCGCAGCCCGTTCCGCAGAACCTACATGCGGCTTTATCCCAGCGCCAGCCCTTTTCAGCTGCGTTTTGCGCAGCTGCCATAGAACTAGGCAGCGCTATACCCGCACTCGCGCAAGCAGCCGAAGCGGCGGCGCTTTTTATAAAATCTCGTCGATCCATTTTATCTCCTCGTTTATTTTTTAAGATAGTTCTTAAAAATCAGGCGGATATTAACCGTTACAACCTAAATTTAAGTTGATTAAAAACAATTAGTTCTTTAGCAATATTTGGCATTCAAATTAAGATCAAAATTATCTTTATTTTGCCTGTTTTAAGGGTAAAGCTTAAAATTACGAATAAATATATTTTTTTATATTTAGTAAATTTGATATTCTTTTTGATAACAAAACCCATAATATTTCGGAAACTATTTATAAAATATAAATTTAACGTGTAAAATCGTAACATTTTTTCACTGTAAATATAAAGCTATATATCAAGTATAAAAACAGTGGTCTATTTTTAAATTTAACCTTTTAAAAGCGCTAATTTTAGGCTAAATTATCATAGGTATAAAATTGATTAAAATTCAAGACCGTATAGCTCATAAATTGTAAATTTGATCAAATTTGAGCTATATATTTAAGTTTTATTTTTAATTTTTAAAATACAAATATAAATTAAATTTTGCCTTTGATATTTTTCGTTTTTGGCGATACCCGCATCTTTAAAGCACGATTTCAAAAAACGCGGTGTATAATTCGGTCAAATTTAGCCAAGGAAAAAACATGCCGCGACCGACGAATAAAATAGACCTGCTAAACGCTTCGGAGACAAATTTTAAAAAACTTTTGTCGCTAGTTGAGAGCATGAGCGAGGCGCAGCAAGAGGCTAAATTTGACTTCGAGGATAGAGATAAATGCGTCCGCGACGTGCTCGCGCACCTTTACGAGTGGCACTTGCTTTTGATAAATTTTATCCAAAAGAATTTAAGCGGCGAGCGGACTGCGTTTTTACCCGAGCCTTATAACTGGAAAACCTACCCGCAGATGAACGCACAAATTTGGCGCAAGCACCAAGATACGCCGCTTTGCGAGGCTAAAGCGCTACTTGCGCAAACTCACGAAAAAGCAATGGCGCTTACGGTAAATTTTAGCGACGAGGAGCTTTTTACTCGCGGGCATTTTGATTTCACCGGCAATCTAAATCTCGCCTCCTACATCGCCGGCAGCACCTCATCGCACTACGACTGGGCGATAAAAAAGATAAGAAAACACAAAAAAAGCCCAAAAACCGGCTCGTGATTTGCGGCTTTGCAGATCAAATTTAGACAAGCAAATTCGCCTAACTAGGCCGCTTATTGCGCTAAACGTATCTTAGTATTAAGCTAAATTTAGCTAGATTTAGGCTTTTAAATTTTTAGGAGAACGAATGAAAGTAAAATTTTCTCTCATAGCCGCCGTTTTGGCGCTAACCGGATGCGGAGACAACAACATAGACATCGTCAAAAACTACACGCTACCGTTTAAAAAGTCAATGACCATAGGCGCCGCCGTTGACGGCTACAAGGGCTGCCAAAACGTAAAATGGGAAGACGTCAGCGGAAACGACTTAAAGCTGGTAAAGTTAACTTGCGAGGTTAGCAACGACGTGCTCAAGGCGGAATACGACAGGCAAAACGCTCGCTACGAAGAGGCCGTACAAAAGGCCAAAGACGACGCGCAAAAAAGCCTAGAAAAGACGCTAGAGCGGATAATAAATAACTACAACGAACTAAAAACCGAGGGTAGTAGCGACGCAAACAAAGAAGAGATGTTGGCGCTAGCGAATAAATTTTGCAAATACGACGAAGAAAAAGCAAAGAAAAATACCTTCAGCGCGCCCGTAAACTGCGATAACGACGCGATAGCCGACGAGCTCATAAACAAATACAAGCTAAACGGCAAGGGTTTTTTATTTAGCACTTTCGTAAGTCAATTTCAATGGGCCGCGCTTGATTCGCAACGCCCGCCAAAGCCGATATTTTTCGGAGATATGCCAAAGCAGATAAATTCGCGCTCGTATGAGCTCAAATTTATCATCAACACCGACAAAACCGTCGATATCGACCGCAAAGCCGCGATGATAGAAAACGGCGAACGCAAAGAGATCGGCAGCGGCATACTCGGCAAATTTTACGATAGATAGGACTTTATTTATAGCTTGCTCGGGCAAATAATTTGCTCTTGCAAGCTTAAATTTGCATTTGTTTTTAGCGGATCCGCGTAAGCGCAAAGACAAATTTGACTCTTAAACCCATGCCAGTTTTTCAAATCTTACTTTATCAAAACAGCCGCGAGCGCTTTTTATCTTTCTAGATTTGAGCGTAAATTTTGCCCTAAAAGCTCAAATTCGCACACTCCAAATTTACTCCAAAAAGATCAAATTTATACGGGTTTTGCGAGGCTAAATTTACGCCCCAAACGCGAAAAATAAAATAAAAAAGAAGTAGCGGACGCGTCAAATTTGCGTCCGCATTAGAGTGGTTAGTTTAGAAGGTTAAATTTATATCCTAGTTGCAGCCAAAGCTCGTTGTTGTCGGTCTTTTTAACTGCGCCCATAGCGTCAAAGTTCTTTCTCTCAAGAGCCGTGTAGGTGACGCTTGCGCTTAGCCCTTTGACCCACGGTATATCGTAGCTAGCCTGCGCCGCCCAACCTTTGACGTTCATGTGCGTGTTAGCCGCAGTCGGACCGGCGTTGCGATGCGGGGCGTCTTGCTTGCCTTTTACTAGATGTAGTTTTGCTTTTAGGCCCTCGGCGCCGACTTCTTTAAAGTCGTATTCAAACAAAAGCTTATGCGTATTCATGCCCGCATAGCCCGTAAATACGAAAGGTCCGCGTATAGGAAGCAGCGTGTATGAGCCCGGACCGTTACCTAGACCAAACGCCAAAGCGTCGTTGTCGCCGACGGTCGTATAGGCGTAAGAGGCGCTAAAGCCCACGAAATCATAAATCCCCGCTCTTAGGCCGATCATATTTCCGTCGTAGTTTAGGTCTTCTAAGCCTCTTGTAGTGCGAGAGCCCTTATACATCGCGTCAAAACCGAGCTTAAAGTCGCCGACGGGTACTTTATAGTTAGCCTCGGCTAGGTAGAAGTTGATGTCGCCTTGCAGCGCGCCGCGCCTAAGATCGGTCACTCTAGCGTACGCGCCGGTTAGTTTTAGATTCGGTATACTTTGGTTGATGACCGCGCCGGTAAAGATATTGTCAAACTCATACGCCACGGGTCCCATGCCGCCGACGATGACTCTATCTTTAAAGTGCGGAGCGCGCCCCTCTTTACCGCCCGTTACGACGGCGCTTCTGCCTTGAAATTTATAATACCAGCCGCCGATCAATGCGGTGTTTGGTATGTCTTTATTTACGATCGTTAGACCCTCAAACGCCTCTTTAAACGCGCGCGTCGGATTGCCCGCTACTAGCGGAGTATTTACGTATTGACGGCCGAATTTTATATCGGTCTGCCCTATGCCGTAGCCTAGGTATGCCTCAGACATTACCGCGCCTTGCGTTCTCCACTCTTTGTCGTATAGAGTGCCGCTTTTTCTCATACTGTTAAACGGCAAGAAGTTGCCCTGCCCCGTAACGCCGAGTCTAAAGCCGTAAAACGGATCGGTCACGTATCCAAGCTCAAGCTGTATAGACGTCATCTGCTCGTCGTGTATCGGCGCGCGCTCGTCTTTTTGATCCACGTAGGTAGCTTGGATCTTACCCGCTAGTTTTCCTTTGGTAAACGCCTCTCCAAACGTATCGGCTGCGTTTGCGGCGCCCAAAAAGCCAAGCGCCAAAACGGCGGCTAAACTTAGTTTTGCTAGTTTCATAAAAACTCCTTGGTTAAATTTAGCAAATTTACGTTCCGCAAATTTAATGCGGAACATTAATTTTTATATTTAAGGATTATAGCACAGAAAATAATAAAATTCGTGTTAGATTTGTGATATTTGCTAAAAATATCGCCGATTTTAGGCAAATTTACACGACCGAGTGCTCTTTAAGCAATGTATAAAGCTTGATCGTCGAGATAAAAAACGTCACGATCGCAGGACCTAAGATAAGTCCCCAAAAGCCAAACGTCGAGATGCCTGCTATCATCGAGAAAAATAGCAACAGTTCGTTTATTTTAGTAGGGATTTTTACGAGCTTATCGTTGATAAATTTAATCACGATCGGCTTTAAAAACGTATCTGCGACGATAGAGATCACGACGATGGTATAGACGGCGATGACGATCGCGGCCGCGGTGTTGCCGTTAGCAAACTCGTAAAGGCTGATCGGTCCCCACGCAAGCAAGCCGCCAACGACCGGAACAAGCGAAGTAAAGGCAAAGAGTATGCCCATCAAAAAGCCGTTGTAGCCGTACGAAATCGTGATGATAGCAAAGAGGCAGCCCTGCAAAATCGCGTTTAAAACGATAGAGTAAAGCACGACGCTCATGACGTTGGCTACTTCGCTGAGGATAAATTCGCTCTCGCTCTCCTTCATCGGAAGCGCGCTTTTTAGGTAGCCCACGAGCTCGCTACCGTAAAGCACCGCAAAAAAGAAAAACACGAGGATAAAAATCATGTCGATGAGAAATTTCACGCTTGATTTGCCGATGCCGCCAAGGCTAGAAAGTACGTTGCTAGATATCGCTCCGACGTCGATGTCGGCGATCATCTCTTTGATTTTAGGCTCTAGAAATTTGATCGGTTCGGGTAGCTGAAAATTCCCGCTTTGAAAATAATTTAGCGTGTTTGTTATGTAGCCGGTGTTAAAGTTTGCGGCGTGTTTTGCGATCTCGATCACGGCGTACAAAAGCGGCGCGATAAATAGCGAAAACAGCGCTAGCGTCGTAAGAGCCGCCGAGAGCGTTCTTTTACCCTTCGTTAGCTGCAAAAATTTGACGTTTACGTTTGAGGTGGCGACGGCTAGCAAGGCGGCGATAAAGATGTTTAGCAAAAACGGCTTGAAAAGGTACACCACTAGCGCCAACGCACAAAGAGCGAAGATACCGAAAAACACTCGATTATTCATTTTTTTCCTTTGAGGGGCTTATTATATCAGATTTTGCGGGGTTTTGCGGACGGGCAGGCGGTGGTGCGGCGGCTTTGGTGCGGCTGATAAATTCGGCGCGAAATTTGAGCGGGTTAAATTTGGCAAGCGTTTTTAGTCTGAGCGCATAGCAAAAATATAGTCAAATTTGACGGCCGACTAGCCAAACGGCGGCAAATTTGAAAACTCAAATTTGCTTGGATAAAATTTAGCAAAAGGCGACCGACCCAAAAAGAGCCGATTTTGCCTCACTCCTCAAACAGCCCCCTTTGCGTATCCCCGTCAAATTTGAGCTTAAACGCCTCGTAGGCTTTGGCGCTAGCTAGCCTGCCTTTTGCCGTGCGCTCGATGTAGCCGTTAGCGAGCAGATAGGGCTCGATCACGTCCTCGACCGTACCTTCGTCTTCGCTCAAAGCCGCCGCGATCGTGCTTAGACCCATCGGGCGACGTTTGGCGGCGAGCAGGATTTCTAGGTACTTGATATCCATCTCGTCAAAGCCGATATCGTTTACGCCAAGCGCGTCCAGAGCCTCTTTGGCGCGAGGTTGCGAGATGATCGCTTCGTCGTTTACCTCGGCGAAGTCTCGTATGCGCTTTAGCAGTCGCAGCGCGATCCTAGGCGTAGCGCGTGAACGGGCGGCGACCTCGAGAGCGGCGGATTTTTCGCACTCTTTGCCAAGCTTTACAGAGGCGATCTGCACGATACGAGCCAGCTCCTCGCGAGTGTAAAACTGCAGCCTAAAATCCATCCCAAAGCGATCCCGCAGGGGCGCTGAAATCATGCCAGCGCGCGTAGTAGCGCCAATTAGCGTAAATTTAGGCAGATCGATCTTGATGGTCTGCGCCGCAGGTCCCGAGCCGATGATGATATCTAAGCGAAAGTCCTCCATCGCCGGATACAGCACTTCCTCGATAGCAGGACTCAAGCGGTGTATCTCGTCGATAAACAGCACGTCGCCTTCTTGCAAATTTGTCAGAACCGCTGCTAGATCGCCGCTTTTTTCTATCATGGGCGCGGCCGTCATCTTGATGCTCACGCCCATTTCGTTTGCGATGATGTGCGCCAGCGTCGTCTTGCCAAGGCCCGGAGGCCCATAGAAAAGCACGTGATCTAGGCACTCGCCGCGCTTTTTGGCAGCCTTTATAAATACGCCTAAATTTTGCTTGATTTTTTCCTGTCCGATGTAGTCCTCAAAGCGCGTGGGGCGCAGCGACACCTCAAAATCGTTCTCGAAGCTTATTTTTTCTATTTCGACTATTCTATCCATTTTTTCGGCTCTGTTTTTCGTAAATTTGCCGCATTTTACAAAATTTTGGGTAAGTTTTGGCTTTGGGCTCGCTTGAAATGGACTCGGCGATTTAGGGCAAATTTGGGTCGCAGGAGTGGGCCGACGAAATTTTAGCGGGCTAAATTCATGTCTCGCTTCTTGATTTAGTTTCGCATTTTTCTTGCAGTTTGCGTCCGCACCTCCGCTGGTTTTGCACTAAATTGCATTGATAAATTTATGCCGTGGTTCGCAATTTTTGACGGAAGCACGCATGCAAATTTAAGAAAAGACCAAAGCCACCCAAAGACAAAACGCGCTAAATTTACTCTTCCGTTTGAGGCTCCAAGCCAAAAATCACATAAAAAGTAACGATCTAACGCCAGCGCCAATCCATCAAAACACCCTCGCCGTCGTCTTTAACGCAAAAAGTTTGATATTTATCGCCGTGCGACGTCCATGTTACAAATACGACGCCGTCGTCTTCGTATTTTTTGGTGCAACCTTTATCGTATAGCTCTTGTAGCCTTGGGCTATCCTTTGCGTAGAATTCATAACTCCTCTCGTAGTGTTCTACATAGCTGTAAGTTATGATAGCCACGGGTTCTGCTTTACTATTTTTATCCGAATTTACGGTAACCTTTACGGAATTTACGGACTCGAGTCTAGATTGCAACTCTTTAAATTTAGCCGTATCCCAGCCGATAAATTTTAGGACATCTTTGATATTGCGGCTACTTATTTTCGTCCCGTTATCGTTAGAGCCGATCTCGATATGGTTCGTGGTGATACTTACGCGCAAATCTGCGGATATGTTCCTGCGCGCAAACTCTAGCAAATCTAAAATTTTTTCACGATTTAACTCATAGTTTTGCATTAAAGGGACTTTTTCTATCTCCTTTTGGTCGAGGTAGCCGCCAAAAGTGCTGCAAATAACCGCTATAACAAGAACGGTGAACGCAATTAAACAAACAACAACCGTTAAAATCGGCTTTAGGACATTATTTGACTTTTTCATCTACCGTCTTTTATCTTTTTACGACAAATGCGCCATTTTATCAAAACTCCGCTATCCTCGCTTTTAAAAGCTTGCAGTCGCTATCGTTGCCGAATTTGCAACCCTCAGCGATGGACTCGAATTTTTCGTAAATTTCGATATTTTTTTCGTAGTTTTCAAAACCGAGCGCCCTACAGCCGTCGTCGTTGCCGAGTTTGCAAGAGCGCGAATATCCGTCGTACGCGTCGTAAACAGCAAACTCCACGCCCTGCGCGTGCTCGTAAACGTAGCCCAGAGCATAGCAGCCAAGCGCGTTTTTCATATAGCACGAAGTGTCAAAGGCCTTGTGCGCGCTTGCCAGGTCTCGCTCCGCGCCCAATCCCTCATGCATCATCCTGCCGTAGTTGTAGCAACCAGCGCCGTCAAATTTCCTGCATGCTTTGGCATATAAATTTACGGATTTTTTGAGATCGTTTTGTGATTCGTAGATAAGGCCGAGGTTGTTGCAAGCCGCTTCAGAGCCTAGCTCGCAGCCTTTTTCGTAGAGGCGAAATATTTTATTTTCATCTTTGGGGCCGAAAATTTCCTTGACGTTTAAAAGCGCCAGATCAAAGCAGCCCGTGCCGTTTCCTAGCTCGCACGATTTTACAAAGAAAAGTTCGGCTTTTTCGTTGCTTTTCTCGGCTCCCAGCCCGCCAAAATGCATACTGCCCAGCGCCGCGCAACTCATCGCGTCGCCCTCCTCGCAAAGCGGCGATAAAATCTTAAAAGCAGCGTCATAATCGGCATTTTCGATAGCCTGTCTCGCAGTCTCCTCGCGTTTAGAAAATCGCTTCTCGTTCTGCGTTTGCTCGTTTTGCTCGCCAAGACTATCGATGCTTAGCCCAAAATTCGTATTTGAAGCCGTTAGCGCGCTAAAAAACGCCGCTAAAATCAATAAAATTTTCAAAACTCGCTCCTTGCTTTTAATCTAGTCTTGTTTTGATAGCCAAATTTGCCCGTCAAATTTGACGAGGGGCGGGTAAATGCAAGCGTTCAAATTTAACTCAAACTCTGTTCGTCAAATTTAACGCCTAAGGACCAAATTTGCCGCCGCTTGCCGGGTGATCAAATTTGCCCCGCCGACTAGATTTGCCCAAAACAAGCTAAATTTTATACTCGAACTCCTCGCTCGGAAAGGTCTTTTCTCTAACTTCGCGAGCGTAGGCTTCTACCGCCGTTCGCACCAAATTTGCGCCGTCAAGGTATCGTTTGACGAATTTTGGCTTAAACTCGTCAAAAAAGCCGAGCATATCGCTCCACACAAGCACCTGTCCGTCTACGTCGGCACCTGCCCCGATACCGATGATAGGCATTTGCACGCTCTTTGCGACCTTTGCCGCAACCGGGCTTAGCGTGCCCTCGACCACGGCCGAAAACGCTCCAGCGCGCTCAAGCGCCTTCGCCTCGTCGATCAAGCGCGCTTCGTCAGCCTCGCTGCGCCCTTTTATCTTGTAGCCGCCTTCGTTTCGCACAAACTGGGGCATGAGTCCGATGTGAGCCATCACGTTTATACCCTCGCCAACGAGCCTTTTTACGATAGGAGCGGCTTTTAGACCGCCTTCAAATTTGACCGCGTCCGCGCCGGCTTTGATAAGTTTAGTCGCGTTTTTTAGCGCGGATTTTTCGTCCTGATAGCTACCAAAGGGCATATCGGCAACGACGAAAGCGCGTTTTGAGCCCTGTAAAACGGCCTTAACGTGATAAAGCGCGTCGTTCATTTTAAGGCTAAGGGTGTCTTTTTTGCCGTTAAAGCTCATATTTAGACTGTCGCCCACTAAGATAATGTCGACGTAATCATCAAAAAGCCGCGCAAAAAGAGCGTCGTAAGCCGTGATCATAACGATGGGCTGGGTGCCCTTTTTGTTAATTATATCATAAATTGTAACTTTTTTATCATTTTTCGGCATAAATTTCCTCCTTAAAATTCGGTATTTTATTTTTAATTTTATCAAAAAAATGATACAATCAGCGCAATAATTTTAAGGAAAATAAATGGGAATACTAAAAAGCCTCGAGATAGACTACTCTTACGATATTGTAGAGGAGTTTTTGTCGCACTACTCCTTAATGTGCGACCTGATGGAACCCCTCATCATCGGGCTAGCTAGAAACGATAGATATAACGCCAACATCAACGAGCTTTTTAGAATTTTTCACAACATAAAATCCGCCTCGAGCTTTATGAAGCTCAATCCGATATTTAAACTAACGACATTGGCAGAGGAAATTTGCGGCGAGGCTAGAGAGCTACAAGGGCCCGCAAACGACGATTTTGTAGACTGGTTACTTTTGGTGAGCGATCAGTTTGAAAAATACAAAAACGATATAGAAACCGATGCGGAGTTTTTCGGAGTTTTGGATGCAAATATCGTAAAAATCCCCCAAAAACTAGACGTTTGACAAAAAATACAAAAAATAATATAATCCACAACCTTTAAAACAAGGCTAAATTTAGCCTATTCTTACGGGAGCGACTTGGCTTCGACAGGAGCAGAGCGGTCACGGTGGCACGTCGCTTTGAGCAAAGCGTAAAAAGCTCAAATAAATTTAAACGCAAACAACGTTAACTACGCTCCTGCTTACGCTAAAGCTGCGTAAGTTCAGTTGAGCCTCGCCTAGTCCGATACTAGCTAAGATAACGGCGAGTAACCCCAGCTAGCGTAGGTTGGCGGTCTGACGAGCCGTTAGCCGAAATCTTGTCTTAGTCTAAAATAAGGTTTTTGGAAAGTGAGCCTTTTTAGATGAATTTTTCACTTTTGCTAAGCGTGTAGAGGCTGTAATCGGTTTGTTTTTGGACAGGGGTTCGATCCCCCTCGCTTCCACCATTTATCATTTTTATGCACCATCAATTACTGTCACAATATCCCAAAAATATGAGCCCTAAACCCTCTCTTGTTTCATTATAATATTTGACACATATTTAAGCATGCATGACTATTTCAAAATAACATAAAAACAAAGCTATTGCTGAATTTACTGCAAGCACCCCATCTTTAAATTTAAACAAGAAATCAAAGACGCCGTAATCAAATTTGGATTAATGCAAAATTGGATATTTTCGTATATCCGCATATTTTGGAAAATTTAACAAAGTAAGTATCATAAAATTTGAACAAATTTAACCTAGTTAAAAAAGGTAAATTTGACGATAAAATTTGAGAAGAAGTATAGTAAAATTTGAAGTTAAATTTAAAAAGGGGTCTCACGACCCCTTGGCTACTTTATTACAGCCATTTTTCTGCGCATATACGCAATCCTGCTTTGTAGCGGGAGGTGTTTAGGGCAGTTATCCTCGCAGCCTAGCAAAGTCATACAGCCAAACACGCCGTCATCATCTCCGATAAGCTCGTAAAAGTCCTCGTCGGTTCGTTTGTCAAGCGCGTCGATTTTAAATCTTGCTACGCGGTTAAGTCCGACCGCGCCGATGAAATCAGACCTCATGATAGCCGTACCGCACGCAGCTACGCAGATACCGCATTCGATGCAGCGGTCAAGCTCAAATACTTCCTGTGCTACTTCAGGCTCGACTTTTTCCTCAAGCTTAGATATATCGGTCTCGTGATCTGTATGTATCCAGCTCTCCACGCGCTTACTCATCGCGTTCATCCAGTTGCCCGTGTCTACGCTTAGGTCTTTTAGTAGCTTAAACACCGGCAAAGGCATAAGCTCGATCACGCCGTTTGGATAGTCTTTGGTTAGCGTACGGCAAGCAAGCTTTGGCGTACCGTTAACTAGCATACCGCAGCTTCCGCAGATACCGGCGCGGCAAACGAAGTCAAAGCTAAGATCCGGGTCAAATTTCTCGCGAATTTGATTTAACGCTATAAAAAGCGTCATGCCGTCTGTTTCTTCTAGCTCGTAGGTCGCGAAATGCGGCTTTGAAATTTTGCTCAACGGATTATATTTAAATGCTTTTATGGTGATTTTTCTACTCATATCCTATTCCTGCTCTTTCGTTTGGTGCTTTATATTTAGGCTGAAGATCATAGTGCATTAGCGCTTCTTGGATCTCGTATCTGCCTTTGCCTTCGGCTTCCATTTTGGCGCGGATCTCATCGACCTGCGCTTGACGTACGGCGCTGTCCGGGTGTTCGATGATGTTACCCTTAGCTCCGTATCCGCGGAATGCCGGCGGAATTTCCATTTTCATAATATCAAGCGGCTCATACACGATAGTCGGTAGCGTATCGCCCTCTTTCCAGCTAGTTAGAGTTCTGTTTAGCCAGTTTAGGTCGTCGCGTTTCGGATAGTCCTCGCGGCAGTGCGCTCCGCGGCTCTCGGTGCGATCAAGCGCGCCTTTTGCGATACAAAGAGCTAGTTTTAGCATCTTTGGTACGCGGTAGGCTTCCTCAAGCTCAGGGTTGCCAAAAAGCGCCTTGTTTGTGACTTTGACATCTAAAGATTGCTTATAAAGCTCTTCTAGCTCTTTTACCGCTACGGCCAGACCTTCGCCGGTTCTAAAGATTGCTACGTGCTCCCACATGATGTCTTTCATCTTATTTTTGATCTCAAATACGTTAAATTTGCCCTCTTTTTCGACCAGGCTCTTTAGATAGTCTTCCTCTTTTTTAACGAATTTTTCGATGTCGTTAGTATTTATCTCGATCTCGTGTTTACCGCAGTAGTCGGCAAAATAATCGCCCACAATCATGCCCGCGACGACCGTTTCAGAAACGGAGTTGCCGCCTAGACGGTTAAATCCGTGCATATCCCAGCATGCAGCCTCGCCGGCGCTAAATAGACCCGCTAGCGTCGGGCTCTCGCCCGTAGGCTTAGTTTTTATACCGCCCATAGAGTAGTGCTGCATAGGAAGGATCGGCGCCCAGCCTTTACCGCGTTGGCGTCCGTTTTCGTCGGTATATACTTCGGTATCGGCAGGGTCGATGCCGTTAAAGATTTCGCAAATTTCTTGAACGTCGCGTAAGTTTTTCTCGATATGCTCGCGTCCTAGGATCGAGATATCCAGCCAAACGTGATATCCGTATGGGCTAGGTACGCCCTTGCCTGCGCGGATATGCTCCATGATGCGGCGGCTTACGACGTCGCGGCTAGCTAGTTCTTTTTTCTCAGGCTCGTAGTCGGGCATAAAGCGATATCCGTCTACGTCGCGTAAAATTCCACCATCGCCGCGGCAACCTTCTGTTAGCAAAATACCGCTTGGAACGATCGGAGTCGGGTGAAACTGCACCGCTTCCATATTTCCTAGCTGAGCTACGCCGGTCTCAAGTGCGATAGCCGCGCCGATACCTTCGCAAACTACGGCGTTTGTAGTGTGTTTATAAACCCTACCGTAGCCGCCCGTAGCGATTAGAGTACCTTTTGCGACGTATGCCGTGATCTCGCCGTTAACTAGATCGCGGACGATCGCGCCGTAACAGCGGTTGTTTGCGTGGATTAGCGCGATAGCTTCTTTTCTGTCGTGGATTTCTACGTTGTGCTTTAGAGCTTCGTTTGCTACGGCAAAAAGCATAGTGTGACCGGTGGCGTCCGCCGTAAAGCATGTTCTCCATTTTTTAGTTCCGCCAAAGTCGCGAGAGTGGATGAGTCCGTGGACCTCTTCTTTTTCTACGATAGTCGTTTTTTGAGCGTTGATGATAGCGCTTCTTTCGCCTTTTGTTATACGAGTCCAAGGCACGCCCCAAGCGGCTAGCTCGCGGATCGCCTTAGGCGCGGTTTGACAAAACATACGCGCGACTTGCTGATCGCAGCCCCAGTCGCTACCTTTTACCGTGTCGGCAAAGTGTACGTCCTCGTTGTCGCCTTCGCTCATTTTTGAATTTCCCAAAGAGGCTTGCATACCGCCTTGCGCAGCCGCAGAGTGCGAGCGCTTAACCGGGATTAGGCTTAAAACTACCGTACTTAGCCCCTTTTCTCCAGCGGCGACGGCAGCGCGAAGCCCCGCTAGACCGCCTCCGATAACTAATGCATCATAATATTTTACGTTCATTTTTTAAAGCTCCTTTTCCTAAAGACTGATCCACACGAAATCAGCGATCAGCGCGATGACCGCGAGCACTCCAAAAACCACAAATATCGCAGTTTTGGCTTTATTTCTTTTTGCGAACATCTCTTGTTTATTTACTCCGTCGATGCTTATCCATTTGACATACAAGCGGTACATTCCCACGCTAGCGTGAACAACCATAAATACAAGTAGCGCAAAGTAAAAAATTTCTAATTGATGAAATGCAGCCGCTGATTTATCGGCAGTGATGTGTCCGCCAAATATTATATCGACTAAGTGCGCGCTGGCTGCGAAAAATAGAGCAAAACCTGTCAAAAACTGAAACCACCAAAGCGTAGTATCAAGGTGTTTCATACGGTCTTTATGACCTTTAAACATGATGTATTGTCTATAGTTTGCTGGGAATTTCCTCATCGCTAAAAATGCGTGAGCGATAAAAACGGCGAATATTACCGCGGCTATGACATTAGTGATCCACCACGTAGCCTCGCCGAATAAAAATTTAGCCTCCGCAAACCCTACGACGGCGTTAAATGCGCCCTTGCCGAATAAAATGGTAGAGGTAAATACCATGTGACACAAAATAAAACAGGCCAAAATCAGTCCCGTTATACTTTGCCATCTGTCCCAAACGGCAGGAGTACGACTTTTTTTCGTATCCGCTTGCCTACCTAAGAAGCCCTCGATTAGCCCACTCATGAGCCCTCCTATAAAATTGAAATAAATTATCATAACTTAAGAGAAAATTAAATTATGATACTAGAAAAACGGTGTAATAGTATCGCAAATTACTTTAAAAACCTTTTAAAATTTTGTATATTTTTTATTTAAGATAATATAAAGGAAAATACCGCACGCAAACATTAAAAATGATAGTACCTGCCCCATAGATAAATTTAAAAATACAAAGCCGATACCGAAATCAGGCTCCCTAAAGAACTCGCAGACAAATCTGGCAAAGGTATAAAGTATGGCATAAAGAGCGATAAGTTCGCCGTCAAATTTTTTAAATTTTCTATAAACAAAAAGAATCGCAAAAACAGCGAGCCCCTCTAAAATGGCTTCATAAATTTGCGACGGATGGCGCATCTGTCCCGCGACGTTGATCGCCCATGAGACGTCCGTGATACGACCGAACAGCTCTTGGTTTAAAAAATTTCCGATACGACCGAAAAAATATCCAAGCGGAATGCTAAGCGCGACGAGATCTAAAAGCTGCCACAAATTTTGCTTAAATTTACGACAAAAAGCCCACGTCGCTATCAAAAATCCGACCACCGCGCCGTGATAGCTCATACCGCGGATACCAACGAATTCGCCGTTGTGAAAGGGGTTAAAAATCTGCCAAGGATGAGTGAGATAATAAGCGGTATTTGGATCGTAAATGACGATGTAGCCCAGCCTCGCGCCCAGTATCACGCCGATTTCCACCCAAAAGAAATAGTTATCAAGCAGCGAATTTGAAATTTGCATATTATCGCGCTTGACGATAAATTTAGCCACCCCGAGCGCCACGAGCAGCGCTAGGACGTACATTATCCCGTACCAATGCACCTTGATGCCAAACAGCTCAAACGCGACGGGATCAAAATTTATATAAAAGTCGTTCCACCAACTCATCTAGGTACGACTTTGACTTTTAGCGTATTTTCGATGCCGCTCGCAAAATCCTCGAAAAGATACCCCATTGCGCAGTAAAATTTACTTTTCGCTTCGCTTTGCAGGACGGGGGCCAGCTTTTTAGCGTACGGTAGCAGATAGGAGCTTAGCAAAACGCCCAAAATTTCCTTCGTCTGCTCGTCTTGTTTTAGCTCGACGACGGAGGAGAAAAACGAAAGTTCATTCGTGAGGCTATCAACCGCGCTGACGCCTAAATTTGGGCTAAATTTGCACTTTTTATAAAAGCCTTCAAGAAGCGCCTTATCGCCCTCGAAAAAGAACTCCGCGTTAAAATATTTTTTCAAATTTGCAAAGTCTTTCGCGATCTCTTCAATGCTCTCGGTTTTTAGCGACTCTTCGTATAGCTCGCGCCCCTTGGCGTTTGCTTCGCTATCGTTTGTTATTATCCATTTTGGATTTTTATTTAGCTCGCTAAAAAGCTTTGCACTCGGCGGCAGAGCGAAATTTAACGCAAATATCCTTGCGATCACGGCATAAAATTTACCTAAATTCATCTTTTTCCTTTTTGTTTTTTGCGGGATTTTACAAAATTTAGGCTAAATTTTAGATTTGCTTAAATCGTAATCTGATCGAATTTAACACGACCGTGACCGAGCTAAAGCACATCGCCGCAGCCCCGTAAACAGGCGTTAGCATGAGGCCTAGAGGCGCTAAAACTCCGGCCGCGACCGGGATACAAACGGCGTTATAAACAAACGCCCAAAACAAATTTTGCCTTATCGTTTTCATCGTCTCGTTGGCCAAATTTATCGTAGATACCGCGCTTTTTAGATCGTTTTTTACTAGCACTACGTCGCCAGCCTCTTTTGCGATGTCTGCGCCGCTACTCATCGCGATGCCCGCATTTGCTTGTTTTAGCGGGGCGGCATCGTTGATACCGTCGCCGACAAACAGCACTCCGCCCTCTTCTTGCAGGCGTTTTATGGTTTCAAATTTTTCATTAGGTAGCATGCCGGCAAAGACCTTTTCTACACCTAGCTTGCCCGCTACGTTTTTAGCGGTGAAGGCGTTATCTCCGGTTAGCATTACGGTCGCTACGCCGGCGTTTTTTAGGCTTTGGATAGCCTGAGCTGCGTCGTCCTTTACCCTGTCGCTAAGCGCTATAAATCCTACGTAAATTTTATCCACGGCCGCTAGTACTACGCCGTTTCCTTCGTTTTGCGCTTTGGCGATTTGCTCTTTAGCCTGCGCGCTTATCTCCACGCCAAGCTCGCTTAAAAAGGCCTCGTTGCCTGCTATCACGCTATCGTCCTCGCTCTTTACGCCGCGTCCGGCGATATTTTCAAAACCCTTTTCGTCGCCTAAAATTTTAAGCCCCAGCTCATTTGCGTATCTAACGATCGCAGCCGATATCGGATGCGAGCTTTTAGCCTCTAGCGCGGCGATTTTGGCTAAATTTTCATCGTTTATATCGGTAAAATTTACCGAAATTTCGCCCTTAGTTAGCGTTCCGGTTTTATCAAATACCGCGTATTTCACGCCGCCAAGAACTTCTAAAACTTCTGGATTTTTAATGAGGATTCCATTTTTAGCGCCCAGAGATAACGAGGAGACGATAGCTATCGGGGTAGCTAGCCCCAGCGCGCAAGGACACGAGATAATGAGCACGCAAACCGCGCTTAGCACGCCTTGTAGCGCATTTCCCGTAACCACAAACCACGCGCAAAACGTAACGACGGCGATAGCTATCACGCTAGGCACGAAGATATTTGCCACGCGGTCGGCAAAGTGGCTGATAGGCATCTTTTTGCTCGACGCGTCACTTAAAAGCTCTAAAATTTGCGACAAAAGCGTTTGATTAGCGGGCTTAGTAACCTTTACGTTGATGTAGCCGTTTAAATTTATGGTCCCGGCATTAACTTCGTCGCCTTGTTTTTTATAGACGGGCAGACTCTCGCCCGTTAGCATCGAGGCGTCGATCTCTGCGCCGCCGTTTATCACGACCCCGTCGCAAGGCACAGCGTAGCCGCTCTTTACGACCGCGATGTCGCCTATTTTTAGGCTTGCGACATCAACTTCCAGCGCGCTACCGTCTTTTTGTAGTACGAGAGCGGTCTTTGGCGACATATCCATGAGCGATTTTATATAATCGCCTGCGCGAGCTTTTGAGCGCTCTTCTAAAAATTTACCCAGCAGCACGAAAGCCGTTATCATGGCCGCGCCCGAGACATAGAGGTGGCGCATGTTTTCAGGTAGGCGCTCGCCCGCGATAAAAACTCCCAGCGAGTACGCAAACGCCGTGCTTGTTCCCAGCGCGACGAGCACGTTCATATCGAAGTTTTTATTTTTCAGTGCACCGTAAGCATGGACGAAAAAGTCCCGCCCGCACGTAGCTATCGTGATAAAGGCGAGTGCTAGCATGATAGCCGATTTTGTCACGCTTGGCTGCTCGCTCATCTCAAGCGCCATGATCACCGCGCTAAAAGCCGCCGCAGCCAGGAAATTTCGGCGTAAATTTAAGATATGTTTCTCGCGCTTGGCTTCAAATTCCGCCAAATCCTTTGCCACGCCGTAACCTAACTTTTTTATTTTTTCTTCTATCGCAGCTTGTACTTCGGCGCTTTCTATGATAAATTCGCCCGAGCCGTTTGCGAAGCTGACCTTGGCGTCCAGTACGCCCGCGATTTTTTTCGTCACGCGCTCGATGGCGTTTGAGCAGTTTACGCAGGTCATGCCCGCGATGTTTAGTTTGATATTTTGCATCAAATTTTCTCTATGACGCTAAATCCCAAATCATCCAGATCCTCTTTGAATTTCGCCTCGTCCTTGCCGTCTAAATTTACGCTCACGACCCTCGGCTCTACGCTAAGATCGACCTTTATCTCGCCGTATTCGTCCCCAAGAGCGTTTTTTATGGTGTTTGCGCAGTTTTCGCAGTGGATATTAGCAACCTTAAATTTAGTCATTTTATCTCCTTTATCATATGGTAGTATTTATGAGAATTTATGATCATTTCGCAGTCGGTTTCAAAGCCCAAATGCTCGTAAAAAGCCATGGTTTTAGGCTTTTTTTCATCGACGATGAGAGCTACTTTTTTGATATTTCGTTTCGGCGCGAGGGTAAAGACAAATTTGATCAGCTCTTTTGCGATGCCTCGTCCGCGAAATCTCTCGTCCACGGCAAGACTATCGATATATAGCTCGTCCGCGAAGCACTCGGTCTGCGGAAATTTGTTTAAACCAAGCGTCTGCAAATGCGCCCTGATGGGCTCGTCTAACATTTCAATCTCGCTTCCGTCGTAAACGCAAATCGTCCCCGCGATCTCGCCGTCAAATTTAAAAACGAAAACGTTGTTGTAGCTTAGGCGGTTTATCTCGCTTCTAAAAAATTTATGCAAAATTTCATCGCTCTTAACGGGATCGCTCACGCCGCTAAGCGTAAAAGCGATATCCTCCATGGCTAAATTTAACAGCTCTATGCAGCGCGCGGCGTCGTCTTTTCGGGCATTTAAAATCATACGAGGATTATAGGACTTAAAGCTAAATTTTTTGCTAATACGCTCAAAACCTCGCATTTTTAAAAAAATGCAAAATTTTTTTAGATATAATTGGGTAAAAATTTTTAAAGGAACGAAATGGGACGAGCGTTTGAATACAGGCGCGCCGCGAAGGAAGCGCGCTGGGACAAGATGAGTAAGGTTTTTCCAAAACTCGCAAAAGCCATAACCGTAGCGGCTAAAGAGGGCGGCACCGAGCCTGATATGAACCCGAAACTTCGCGCCGCGATAGCAGCGGCCAAAGCGCAAAACATGCCAAAAGACAACATCGACGCGGCGATAAAACGCGCTAACGGCAAAGATAGCGCCGATATCAAGACTATCTTTTACGACGGCAAGGGCGCTCACGGCGTGCAAATCATCGTCGAGTGCGCTACCGACAACCCGACTCGCACCGTCGCAAACGTCAAGGCGATATTTAGCAAAAACGGCGGCGAAATTTTGCCTAGCGGAAGCCTAAATTTCATGTTTACGAGAAAGAGCGTTTTTGAGCTTGATATGCCCGCAAAAGAGCTTGACGAGATCGAGCTAGAGCTCATTGACTTCGGTCTAACCGAGATCGAGGAGGAAGACGGCGTGCTTTATATCTACGGCGATTACGCAAGCTTCGGAACTCTTAGCGAAGGTATCGAAAAGCTGGGGCTTGAAGCCAAAAAAGCAAGCCTGCAATACATCGCAAATTCGCCCGTAAGTCTAGACGAAGAGCAAATGAACGAGCTAGAAAAGCTGCTCGATAAGCTCGAAGACGACGACGACGTGCAAGCGGTTTATACAAATATCGAATAAATTTAAGGAACGAAATGAGAAACGACGAACTAAAAATCTACGACATCGACGCGGCCGAGCTTGCTAAGCTCAAATTTGCCGTAATCCACACCGAAAAAGGCGATATGAAGCTCGAGCTTTACGGCGACGAAGCGCCGCAAGCCGTGACAAATTTTGCCCAGCTAGCCAAAAGCGGCTTTTACGACGGGTTAAATTTCCACCGCGTGATCCCAAATTTCGTGATCCAGGGCGGTTGTCCGCACGGCACGGGCACAGGGGGACCGGGCTGGCGCATCAAATGCGAGTGCGTAGGCCAAAAACACAAACACAAACGAGGAGCGCTATCTATGGCGCACGCCGGACGCGATACGGGCGGCAGTCAGTTTTTCGTCTGCCACAGCGCGCAGCCGCACCTTGACGGCGTACATACGGTGTTTGGACAGATCGTGGACGAGCCTAGCCTAAAGACTCTAGATAGCGTTAGACAAGGCGATAAGATAAACTCGATCGAAATTTTAGAGAGTTTGTAAAATTTGATGAAATTTGCGGCGGCGGGTAAAATTTGACCAAAAATCGCCGCGATTTTATCTTTTTATATAAATTTATTTGTTAAAATAGCTTTTTAATAATTTTTAAAGGACACCTCTTGAACCCAAGCGTTTCAAACGCGGCAAAACCGCAAAAACCTTTTCTTATTAGAATGTTTACCAACCTAGCGTTTTGGGTGGTTTTCGGCATCGTCGCGGGTATCGCGGTCGGCATGATCTTCCCGGATCTAGGCATCGCGAGCAAGCCTGGCATCGACTACTTTATCAAAGCCTTAAAAGCCCTCATCGGACCGATCATTTTCCTCACGATAGTCTCAGGCATCATCGGGCTTGAGAGCATGAAGGAACTGGGCTCTATCGGACTTAAAGGATTTATTTACTTTGAGGTCGTGAGCACCTTAGCCCTTGCCGTGGGAATAATCTTCGGCGAGACGCTAAAACCTGGTCACGATATGCATCTTGACTATACGCAGCTTGACGCCTCTAGCGTAGAGAAATTTACGAGCCAAGCCTCAAACATAGACGCAAACAGCGGGGTTTTAGCGCATACGCTTCATATTTTGCGCGGCGCTGTACCGGTTGACGGCATTTTTCCTTATGTACATTTGCTTGATCCGTTTATCAAATCAAACACGCTTCAAGTGCTATTTTTGGCGATCGTTACGGCTGTTGCGATTTCGTTTTTAAAGCACGACTACAAAAAAAAGATCCTAAGACCGCTTGAAATCGTTCAGCACTGGGTGCTAAAACTGCTTACGATTTTGATGCTATTTAGCCCGGTTGCGGCATTTTCTGCGATGGCGTTTTTGATCGGTAAATTCGGCATTAACTCGCTTTTGGGTATGCTTGAGCTACTTTTCGTTATGGCTTTTGCGAGCTTGTTTTTTATCTTTGTAGTTTTGGGCATTATTTGCTATTTTGCGAAGGTTAATATCTTTAAATTTATGCGCTTCATCGCAAAAGAAGTCCTGATCGTGTTTGCGACGAGCTCCTCGGAGACCGCGCTAGCTCCGCTCATGCAAAAGCTAGAAGCCGCAGGTATCCACAGGGGCGCGGTCGGACTCATCATACCGACTGGATATTCGTTTAACCTCGACTGCACGAACATCTACCTATCGCTTAGCGTTATTTTCCTCGCTCAAGCCTTCGGTATCCCACTAACGGTCGAGCATTTGATACAAATTCTTATCATCTTGATGGTAACAAGCAAGGGTGCGGTCGGCGTCACGGGCTCCGGATTTATCATACTTGCCGGTACGCTTGCCGCGCTTCCTAGTGCAGGTATCCCGGTCGTTACGGTTGCGGTGCTGCTTGGCGTGGATAAATTTATGTCCGAGATGCGCGCGGTCGGAAACCTCTGCGGCAACGCCGTAGGCTGCCTAATCATCTCGATCTGGGATAAAAAAGTAGATATGGAGAAATTCCGCTACGCGCTCGATCATCCGGACGAGTTTCACTTCCATTCGTAAATTTAAGGCGGTGGGTTTTTAGCTCATCGCCTCGCTCAAACTACACAAATTAAAATTCGTATTTAAATCCCGAAATCCTACCCTTGTCGTCAAATTTAATCAAAAGCTCTTTGTCAAATTTAGCTACGATTTCGTCTTTGCCTTTCTTAAAAAGTCCGCCCTTTTCGACGTTTTCATCAAATTTGACTCCGTTAAATTCCAAAAAGCTTTTGATGAAAATTTTATGATCTACGTCGTGATTTTGTATGCAGCTACTTGCTGTTTTGACAAACTCGTGCGTGCTAAGAGGCTCAAAAAGCGAAGCTGGCGCATCGGTTATAGCCACAAACGCACAGCCCTTATCGTGTCTGCAGCCGTAGTAGCATAAATTTTCGTCAGCGACTCCGCATGCGGCGATACATAGCGTGTGCCCGTTAAAGGTTTCATCCAGCTCAAAGCTCGGTTCGCTAAAAGCTTGCAAACCCCACTCTAGCCCCGCGCGCAACACCTCCGCAGAAAACCGCGTCGCCTCCTCGCCAAAGTTATTTACGTTCGCGTGTCCCCACAGCCACGTGTCGCTCACGTTTGACTCGCTGCCGATAAACTGTATCTTGTAAATTTGATCGCCGAAAGCTATCTCGCAGCGATCAAAATCCACGTTCCAGTCGAGGTTGCCGACGATATCCGCAAATCTATTTTGCACGGTCGCCATCTTGCCCAGCGTCGCCGAAAAAACCTGATTAAAGTCCGAAAAATCACCTACGTAGCGTAAATTTCGCATTTTTGCTCCTTTAAAATTAGTTTGCGAATTATACCGATTAAATTTTAAACTTGCCAAAAAATATTAAAATTTTATTTTAAGCTTAATTAAAAAATAGTATAATTTCATAAATTTTATCTCAAATTTAGGAGCGAACATGGATATAGTCGAGAGGTTTTTACGCTATACGAAGATCAACACCACCACAAACCGCGAAGCGGGCGCGGCGGGCATTATGCCTTCAAACCCAACCGAGCACGATCTAGCAAAGCTGATAGAAAGCGAGCTAAAGGAGCTCGGCCTGCAAAATATAAAAAGACGAGAAAATACCATAACCACAGCCGTTTTGCCGTCAAATTCCGCTAAAAAGCTGCCGTCCGTGGCGTTTTTCGCACACCTTGATACGAGCGCGGAGCAAAAAAACGACACGAAAGCGCAAATCGTACGCTACGAAGGCGGCGACGTCACGCTAAATAAAGAACTGGGCATAACGCTCAAACAAAGCGAATTTCCGGAGCTTGCTAACTACCTCGGAGACGATCTCATCGTAACGGACGGCACCAGCCTGCTAGGCGCGGACGACAAGGCCGCGATCGCCGCCATCGTAAACGCCGCGCAGTTTTTCATACAAAATCCGCAAATCGAGCACGGCGACGTGACGTTTGGCTTTTTACCCGACGAGGAGCAAGGCCTGCGCGGAGCCAAGGCGCTTGACGTCTCAGAGATCAAGGCCGACTTTGCCTACTGTCTAGATTGCTGCGGCATAGGCGAGCTGATTTACCAAAACTGGAACGCGGGCGATGCGGTCGTGACCTTCGTCGGGCAGTCTGCGCACCCGATGAATGCCAAAGGTAAGCTAGTAAATTCATTGCTACTCGCTCATAAATTTATCTCGATGCTACCGGGCGGCGAAGCACCCGAGTATACCGACGGCGTCGAGGGCTACTACTGGGTCAAGGAATTATCTGGCAACAGCGCAAAGACCGTGCTAAAGCTCGACGTTCGCGAATTTAACGAGGCAAAATACGCGCAGCGCATGGCGTTTTTACAAGATCTTTCCGACTCGTTTGCTAAAATTTACGGCGCGCACAGAATTCAAATCAGCCTAAAAGACCGCTACAAAAACGTATTTAACTACCTAGCGGACGGCGAAAACAGCCTGCCCGTCGTCGCGGCCAAGCAAGCCTACGCTCGGCTAAACATAGAGCCAAAAGTCATCCCGATGCGAGGCGGCTACGACGGCGCCGTCATCTCGGAAAAGGGCGTACCGTGCCCGAATATCTTTACCGGCGCGCACAACTTTCACTCCATCTACGAATACCTGCCGGTAAAATCGCTACGCGCGGCTAGCAACGTCGTCTGTGAGATCGTAAAAATCATAGCAGAGAAATAAACCGAGTCAAATTTGAGGGCGAATTCGCTCTCAAATTTTAAAAGTCAAACTGAAATTTACGCGCTTTTTGAAAATGCCGGCTTTTAAATTTGTGAGCTTTTTAGTAAGCGTGCTTTTCGCTCAAATTTTTAGACTGCTTTTTAAATTTGCGATCCGTCGCCGAGACAAATTTAGCTCGGCTCACTCGGACTTTCGGCGACATTTTGCCCGAGTGAGCACCGTAAATCCGATCGGGGTCAAATTTGCAACCGCCTTTCATCTTACGCTCCGAGGCCCGCCCCTTTACGGTGCTAACCCAAATTTACGTCAAATTTAACCCGCCCGCCCGAATTTAAGCTCGCTTTGCGTAAAATGCAAAGAGCGATTTTAAATAGGAGCAAATTTAATGAAAAAGATATTTTTACCGCTAATTGCGGCTTCGGTCTTATTAAACGGCGCCGATCTAGACGCGCTACAAAAGGAGTGCGACGGCGGAAAGGGCGCAAGCTGCTACGAGCTTGGCGTCTTGTACGATAACGCCAGGGAAGGAGCCGCGCAAGACTACCAAAAAGCGGCCGAGCTCTACTCAAAGGCTTGCAATCTAGGTAACGGCGCCGGCTGCTCAAATTTAGGCTTTTTATACGACAACGGAAGCGGCGTGGCGCAGGACGGCAAAAAAGCCGCCCAGCTTTACGCAAAGGCGTGCGATATGGGCGATGAAGCGGGCTGCTCAAATTTGAGCTTTGCCTACGCAAACGGACGCGGCGCCAGGCAAGACTACGCAAAAGCTAGCGAATTTTACGCCAAAGCCTGCGACATGGGTAACGGCGGCGGATGCTACAATCTAGGCAACCTATACGCACAAAAGGACGGGGCGTCAAAGGGGACGCAAACGCGGCCGAAAAATACCTCAAAAAAGCGTGCGATATGGAGCCCGAGCTAGCCTGCGACCGATATAAAGAGTTTATTCAAAAATAACATTGGCTGCCTTTGCGCGGCAAATTTGACTCGGTAAATTTGATAGAAAAAGGCGCATGTCTAAGAGAAACGACGCACGCAAGGATTAAATTTAACTAATTTTCTAAAATTTAGAGATTTAAAAAAGGGCGACAAACGCCATCCGCGTATAAAGTCGGCAAGGCGCCGACTTTATAAATTTTAGCTCCGTAAATTTAGAGCATAAAAAACGCTATAACGCACACGGCTATCGCCATCGCAGGAGCCGTTCGCTTAGCTATCTCTACCGGGCTAACCATCGCAAGACCCGCGCACACGATCGCTGCACCCGCGATAGGAGACGACGAGCGGCCTAGTGCGCCCGAGATCGCAGCGGCCATGCCTAGTTTATCCTGCGCAAAGCCAAGATCCGCAGCATGAACGGTGATAGCTTGGTTAAACGCCATAGTAGCGGCATCACCCGAGCCCGTAACCGTACCCATGAGATACGGTACGAAAGTACCGCCGTAGCGCACGAACTCCTGGGAGTGTTTTAGCCACTCGGTGACCGCGTCGATCGCACCGCACGCCTTTAGACCCGCGACGAAAACGCCCGCGGCGATGATGATACCCATAACCTCGGCGTAGGCGCTGCCCATACCGTTAAAAAACTCTTTGGTGATCTTTTCAGGGCTTGTCCACGTGATGAAAACCGCGATGATAGCGCCAAGGATCATAGCCTCGGCCACGCCCATCTTCGTCCATGCTAGCCACGAGATTTTATTTAGGCTTGTGCCGCCGACGACAAGGATAACTAGCGGGATGAGAGGCGCTAGAGCAAAGAGTAAATTTACCTTCGTCTGCGTCGCTTCGCCAGCGTTGCTTATAGATTTAGGCGAGAAATCCTGCCCTTTTTGATAATCTTTAAAGATAATCGCCGTTAAGCTAATCACGATCAAAACGACGATGCCTGCGGCGACGGCGTTTGGAAACTGCACGCCGATGACGTCTTGGACGGTGTAGGCTTCATTGGTCTTTTTTACCATGTCGGTTACGAAGATATTGTGCGCGGAGCCTGGGCTTAGCACGCCGCCAAAAGTTCCCGCAAACACCGCAGCTCCCGCCATCGCAGGGCGTACGCCAGATGCCATCAAAAGCGGTATCATCGTAGCCCCGACCGCAGCCGAGCAGCCCGCAGCCGACGGTATCGCGATGTTGATGAGATAGGTGAGCACGAAAGTAGCCGGAATCAGCAAAAATCCGATATTTTTCATCGGTTTGGTAAGTAGCAAAACTAGGTGCTGGTCGCACTTAGTCACCTTCATAACGTAGGCAAAGCCCATGCTGGCGCAAATGGCCTTGATAAGGCCGGCCGAAGTCATCGACTTCGTAAAGCTCTCAAGCGCTCCGAGCGGATTTAGACAGATGACGCAGAGTACGAGTCCCACGCCGATGAGCACGGTTTTGGTCTCTCTTTTTTTGACCAATAAAAACACGACGGCGATCAAGCCTATGACCGCACAGATTAGCTTAGCAGTAGCCATTTTGTCCCCTTTCGTTTTGTGTTTTATACCTATTTCGAATTTAGATCAAATTTGCGCCGCCTAAGTTTTGCGCGCTAAATTTGAGTCAAATTTAATCTTTTCGTTTAAATTCGTCGACGGACGTTTATCTAAAATTTGCGAGCCTCTAAAAAGTGCTCCTCAAATTTGAGATTTTTGTCCTATTTCGCCGAATCGTAACGACTATTTTAAAGAACGCTTTTGCCGATCTTAACCCGCTAGTTAAATTTAAGTGCGAGCCCAAACGGCTAAAATTTAAAGCTCTCACCGACTTTTATGAACTCGGTTTCTTTTTGATACGCCATTTTTAAGACGGGGCTTTCATCCATGCCCATCACGGTTGCGTTTTCGTCCTTTATCCTTAGAGCCGTACCTTCAGGTAGCGCGTAGATCAGGCTTTTTTGATTTACTATCAAAAACTCCTCCAGCCTCTCCTCCCTGCTTTCGCCGTTGTGTCCAGCGATCTTGCCGCTGATGAAATGCGGATTTATCTGATGCGGGAAGATATTTAACGCGTCAAAGCTTTTTGGCATGATGATAGGCATGTCGTTTGTCGTCATCATCGTGCTTCCGGCGACGTTTGCGCCCGCACTCCAGCCAAAATACGGCACTCCCGCCTCCACTCTTTGTCTGACAGCTTCGACTAGATCAAATTTATAAAGATAGTAAAGCAGCGCAAATGTGTTTCCGCCGCCGATGCAGATGGCTTTAGCCTCGGCTACGGCGCGTTTTGGATCGCTAAATTTATGGATGGACGCGATATTTTTGTACTCTAGGCAGTCGATGACCTTTTGCTCGTACTCGTCGTTAGTGCGGCGAACTCCGGCATACGGGATAAAAAGCACCTGCTCGTCCCAAACTCCGCACTCTTTCAAAAACTCGTATATCCAGTTTTTACAATGCTTAAGATAGCCCGTATCTTTGTAGCTTGAACTGCTTAAAAGCAAAGTCTGCTTCATAAAATCCTCCTAAATTTACAGATTTCAACGTCTAAAAACTCAAAAAAGTAATTTAAAATATAAAAATAATATAAAAATTTTTTTTAAATAAAAACTTTAAAACTATATGCTAATAGAGCTTAAAAACCGATAAAAAGTGATAATATTATGAGATTAAATAATATATTTGTTAAAAAGCGCTCCGCCGAATTTCAGCGTCTCGCAAGCCGCGGGGTTATATTATTATCAAATTTTAACGAGAAAGGGCAAAAATGACGCAGTTTGACGCGAGAAATGTCAGCATGGTGATGGATCTTTACGAACTTACGATGGCGGAGGGGTATTTTAAAAGCGGGGATCAGCCGCGCGTGGCGTTTGACGTTTTTTACCGCAAGGTGCCCGACGGCGGCGGTTTTGCGATATTTGCGGGACTTGAGCAGATCATAGAGTATGTAGAAAATTTACGCTTTGACGAGAGCGACGTGAGCTATCTGCGTTCGTTAAATTTATTTAGCGAGGATTTTTTGGATTACCTGCGCAAATTTCGCTTTAGAGGCGATATATACGCATTTGCCGAAGGTACGATCATCTATCCGCAAGAGCCTTTTATGACCGTCGTGGCCTCGCCTATCGACGCGCAGCTCATAGAAACCGCGATCCTATCGCAGATAAACCACCAAAGCCTCATAGCGACCAAAGCCAGGCGCATCGTAAAGGCCGCGGACGGCAGGAGCGTGTTTGACTTTGGCGCCAGACGCGCGCATAACTTTGACGCCGCCGTATATGGCGCCAGAGCTGCATACATCGGCGGCGCGGACGGTACGGCGACGGTGCTAGCTGCTAAGACTTTTGGCATACCAACGACGGGCACGATGGCGCACAGCTGGGTGATGTATTTCGGCGACGAATTTGAGGCATTTAAGCGTTACGCCCTGCTCTATCCAGACTCCGCTTCGCTGCTCGTAGATACCTACGACGTGCTGCATAGCGGCGTGCCAAACGCGATAAAAACAGCAAAAGAGGTGCTAGAGCCGCTAGGCAAGCGCCTAAAAGCGGTCAGGTTAGACTCCGGCGACCTGGCATATCTATCCAAAAAAACGCGTGCGATGTTAGATGCGGCGGGGCTACAAGACTGCAAAATCATCGTCTCAAACAGCCTGGATGAATACACCATCGCCTCGATCCTGGCCCAAGGCGGACAGATAGACGGCTTTGGTGTGGGCGAACGGCTGATAACCTCCAAGAGCGATCCGATTTTTAGCGGGGTTTATAAGCTAGTAGCAGTCGAAAACGGCGGCAAATTTAACCCTCGTATCAAGCTATCCGAAGCCGTAGAAAAGATGACCAATCCCGGCATAAAAAAGGTCTGGCGTATCTACCAAAACGGCCAAGCCATAGCCGACCTCATCGCAAACGCGGACGAAACGCCCGACCTATCCAAGCCGTACCGCTATATAGATCCCCAAAAGCCGTGGAAGGAGCTGTATTTTGAAGGTTGCACGGCGCGGCAGCTGCAAAATCTAGTCGTAAAAGACGGCAAGCGTGTGAGCGAGAAAGTAAATTTAGCGCAAATTAGAGAGTACGTAAAAGAGCAGCTCGAAAATGAAATTTGGCAGGAGGAGCAACGCTTTGAAAACCCGCACAAACACTACGTCGATATGAGCGTGAACTACTACGAGATGAAGATGAACCTGCTAAAACAAACCAAAAAATAGGCGAATCAGATTTCGCCTTTGCTTGATTTTGACGTCAAATTTGACCGCAAATTTTAAAAATCGGCTCAAATTTGACGGCTTAAATTTAACTTACGATAACTGTTTTAGATTAAATCTAAAGACAAAATGGCTTTAAAAATCTGAGATAATTAATGTGAATAGGTGGTGGGTTCACCAGGACTCGAACCTGGGACCATCCGGTTATGAGCCGGATGCTCTAACCAACTGAGCTATGAACCCGCCAGCTGAAGTGAGGTTGTGATTATAGCAACGCAAAGCTTATTTACTGCTAAATTTTGATTTAAAACGCAAAAATGTATAATACGCCAAATTTAATCCAAGGCGAGAGATGAACGAAAATTTAAACGATTTTATAGACGTATTTTTACTAGACGGCGGCGAACAAAGCGAAAAGGCGCTAATCGCAGCGCTAAAAAAGACAGAGTTTTTAGCGCCCGTACTCATAAACCAAGCCTTAGCAAAGCCTGACGGCAGCGCAGTTTATGAAGAAGAAGGCTCAAATATCAAATTTGTCCTACTTGAAAACGAAGAGAGCGGGCTTAGCTATTTCCCGGCGTTTTCTAGCAGAGCCGAGATGATGAGATGGCGAAACGACGCCGAGCAAGAGGCGATAAATCTACGCCTAAAAGACTACGCCGCGATACTAGATGGCGCCGAAGACAAATACGCCGGAGTCGTGATAGACGCGTTTTCGCATAGTTTGATTTTGGATTTAACAAAACTTAAAGCAATCTGCGCGGAGTAAAATTTGACCCGAATAGGCGTCCTCTAAAACAGCAAGCGCGCTCTGTAAAATTTAAATTTTAAGAATAGTACCGCCCGCAAATTTGAGGGGAAAAGATAGATAAACTTAGGCAAATATATATCGCGCTTCAAAAGGCGTTTTGGGATTCTGACGGTAGCGCGGCGAGCGTTTTGGCGCTGTATGAGTTCAAAGACGAGCTCGAAAAATACGCTGAAAAAGAGGCAAAAGCCGTGCTGGTAGACGTTTATGAACTACTTGGACTCAAAAAGAGCGCCTGCGAGCTACTCGGCGAAATTTGCGATCCGAAGGACAGAAAGCAGCTCAAAAAGCTCGGCTATCTGAAGCAGTATGCGGAAAATAGCGACGCAGATGCAGTAAAGCGCCCTCAAACCGCTAGCGAGGCGGCGCGCCAAAGCAAAAAACTAAAGGCGTTGCCTCATTTTCGTTATCACCCGGATCCATTTAAAACGGGCGTGTTTAAAGATGATGCGAGCGTGATTTGCGAGTGCTGCGGGCAGCCGACGGACGCGTATTATTGCGGTAGCGTTTACTGCGTGGCGGACGTGAACTACCTTTGCCCGCACTGCATCGCTAGCGGCGCGGCTGCGGCGAAATTTGACGCTAGCTTCATCCAGGACGCGGATCCTCTGCCGCCGGGCGCTGCGGACGTGCAGGCTAAAACCGAGGAGCTTTTTAAAAGGACGCCTGGGTATTCTAGCTGGCAAGGAGAGCGTTGGCTTGTATGCTGCGACTATTACTGCGAGTTTTTGGGCGACGTTGGCACGAAGGAATTAGAGGATTTGGGTATTGCCGAAGAGGTCTTTACCGAATACGCCCTGCGCGGCGAATTTGCGGTAGAGGATGCGCAGGGTTACCTCGTCGCAGGCGGCGATATGGCGGGCTATCTGTTTCGCTGCACCCGCTGCGGTAAATATAAAATTCAGGTCGATGCAAGCTAAATTTGAGGCTAAATTTGAAAAATTTTACTCGCCTAGACCGGCATCTTGAAAACGTAAAATTTAGTTTGTGAAAATTTGACGTTATTTTGCTTTTGTATTGATGGGTTTAAGCTGCGTCATGCTTAGCGGTTGCGAGCGTAACAGCCTCTTCTTGCTTGCAAGCTGCTTTAAGCAGTAGCGAACGCAGTGAAGCTAAAGCAGAACTTCGCTGGGTTTTTAAATTTTGGCCGAGTCAAATTTGCAGATTTAGCCCCGTTGCAAATTTAAAATATATAGCGCGGCGACGACGCACCAAACCAGTGTAATCAATATGCTTTTGCGTACTTGCACTATTTTATTAATTTCCTTATCGCATAGCTCTTGGCAAATCCATACGCTCCGCTACCTAAATCAAATTTAAAATCTTCATTAAGCGAGATGTCGTAAATAGCGCTCATCGCAGCTTTAAAATTTACATCATCCTCGACAAATAAAAAATACAAAAACTTTTTATTTTTATACAATACGATTACAGGACGATATCCGAATGCATAAATTGTGTAGAAATATGATATTTCCTCTTTTTTTGTTTTTATATTATTTCCGGTAATAAAATTTTGATTGGTAATATATATGCATCGCCTTTTATAATTTAATATCTCGCAATACATAATGTAAAATAGAAAAATTGAAACGGCGGATATGACAATCATAGACAAGATACTACCGTCTATGATATTAAACAAAACAAATAACAAAAACATGCAAATAAACATCCTAACGGCAAAAAAATAATTTACATTTTGATAGCAATACAGAACCTTCTCATCGTCATCAAGCTCGGTACCTTTAGGCAAATCATAATCACTCAAATTTGGGCCTTTCGTTTTTAAATTTTAGCAGAGTTAAATTTGCAAATTTAGCAGGATATGAGACAAGTATTCCAGACAGAATAGGCGTAGTTTAAATAAATTTTTCTTACCCGCAAAGGAGCGGACTAGTCGTCCGTGACTGCGGTGGTCGTAAAAAAATTTATTCTAAAATCCGCCATTTACAGGGAATCAAAATCGCCCGCATCAAACCCCAGTTCCAGCGTCCTTATCTCCCCTATCGCATTTCCAGCGATCCCCTTTATCGAGCCAAACATCTCGATCGCGTTGTCGCGCACCTTTTCGATCTGTTTTTCGCGGCTCTTCCAGATGCGTTTCATCGCGTTTTTCTCGCGCTCTAGCTCATCGCTCATCGCAGAAAAGCCTTCCACGATAGCCTCGATACGCATCTTAAACTCGTTGCTAACTAGATACGAGTAGAGCATCTCCATCTTGTTTGAGCGGTTTTGCGCGGAGTTCCTAGCGAAATTTAGCTCCACGACGCCCTGCCTTAGCACGAAACAAAGCGCCTTAAACTCCTCGTAGTTGCACACCCATACGCCGTCAATCAGCCCCATGCGCTCTAGCTCCCGCGGGCGCGCCTCGCTAACTAGCACCCCGACGTCGGCGCCCGATGCGCGCATATCGGCCTTAAATTTCTCTATCCATTCGTTTGAGAAATTTTTCGTGCGTTTGCTCTCGTAGTAGATTTTGCCGCAGTTTTGCGCCTCGCGGGTATTTACGATCTGCATCACGTCCGCGCCGTTTGCGCCCTTTTTGACCTCGTCTATGGTATCAAATACAAACTTCTCCCGTAGCCACGCCTCGATAGCAAGCTCTTGCGTCTCGCCTTGTAGCTGCTCGCTGCCCTGCTCTATGCGTCTTTGCGCCTCGTTTAGCTGCTTTTTTAGCGCCTCTAGCTGCTCGTCTTTTTGCTTAAATTTTAGCTCGTTTTGCTCGGCCAAAGCCTTGCCTAGCCGCTCTTTTTCCTCGTTTAGGCGCTTGCTTAGCTCGGCCTCGGTTTTAGCCATCAGCGCGCTTTCAAACTCGCTCTTTTCGCGTTTTAGCTTTTCTATTTCAAGCGTCTTTAAATTTAGCTCGTTTATCTGCTTTGACTTGGCTTCAAGCTCGGTTTTTAGGGCGTTTACTATATTTAAATTTTCGCTTTCAAGCTTTGCTTTTATTTCATTTTCAAGCTCTGTTTTTTTAGCGTTTAGGGCTGCGGCAAATTTGGCGTCAAATTCTTTTTCCTTTGCGTTTAGAGCGTCTAAATGAGCCTTGTATTCGGCCCTTTTTGCTTCGATCTCTTTGTCGAAATCTCGCCTAGCCGCCGCCATTTTTTGCTTCATTTCAAGCTCAAGCTCGGTTTTTAGAGCCAAATTTACATCGACTTCGGCGCCGCAGTTACCGCATTTTACGCTACTTTGCATTTACAGCCTCGTTTTCATTTTTTCAAATTCATCCTGCACGGTGGCCGAGTTTGGCTCGTTGCTCATCTTATCTATCGCGTCGCCGTAAAGGCTGATGAGATAAATCACGACGCAAGAAACCGCAAAGCCCGGCAATATCTCGTAAACGTAAGAATTTAGCCCAAGCGCTATCCAAGCAATCACCGTCGCTCCGCCCGTTATCATACCCAGCAAGGCCGCCAGCGCGCTCATCCTGCGCCAGTAAAGGCTAAAAAGCAGCACCGGCCCAAAGCTCGCGCCAAAACCGGCCCACGCGTAGCCCACGACGTTTAGCACGCTTTCGTTAAAGCTAAAAGCAAGCGCGGTAGCCACTAGCGCGACGGCCACGACGGCGTATCTGCCCGCGGCGACCTGAGCTTTTTGCGAGATTTCTTTTTTATAAAAGGCAAACACGAAGTCCTGCGTCACCGAGCTTGCGCTAACCAAAAGCTGGCTAGAGATCGTGCTCATGATGGCTGAAAGCACGGCTGAGATGATGATACCCACGAAAAACGGATGAAACAGCGTCTCGCCAAGCTGCAAAAAGACTTTCTCGGGGTCTGCTAGAGGCAAATTTAACTCGCTGTAATACACAAAGCCGATAAGCCCGCTCATCATCGCCCCGACTAAGCCTATCGCCATCCAGCCGATACCGATGCGGCGCGCCTGGGCTAGCTCTTTTGAGCTTCGTATCGCCATAAATCTAACTATGATGTGCGGCTGCCCGAAATATCCAAGCCCCCACGCCATAAGTCCTAAGACGCTTAAAAAAGTCTGGTCGTAAAAGACGTTTAGGTGGTTTTTACCGTATTTTGCCACCTCGCTCCAAAATGTAGCGCCGTCAGGCAAATTTAGATTACAAAACGCCACTATCGGCACGGCGACTAAAACCAAAAACATCAGCGTGCCCTGAAACGCGTCCGTGATACAAACCGCGCGAAATCCGCCGAAAAACGTGTAAAAAACGACGATAGCCAGCGTAAAGATCGCGCCGAATTTAAAATCTAATCCAAAAAAGCTCTCAAAGCTCTTGCCGCCCGCGATTATGCCGCTACTCACGTATAGCGTGAAAAATATCAAAATCAAAAGCTCCGAGACTATGCGTAAAATTTTGGTCTCGTCCTTGAAGCGATTTTGTAAAAAATCAGGGATCGTGATACTATCGCTGGCAACCTCGGTATAAACGCGCAGGCGCTTTGCTAAAAACAGGTAGTTGCAATACGCGCCGATAACTAGCCCCAAAACCATCCAAATCGTAGCAAGCCCCGTGGCGTAAAGCGCGCCCGGCACGCCAAGCAGCATCCAGCCGCTCATGTCGCTGGCTCCCGCGCTTAGCGCCGTAACTACGGGCCCTAGGCGGCGATTATCGAGCAGGTATTCGCCCATATTGGCGTTTTTGTTATACGAGTATCGCCCCACGAAAAGCAAAAATCCAAAATACAGCGCGATGGCGATATAGCGTGCATAATCCATAAATTTCCCTCGGGTTTTAAATTTAAGTTACGATAATATGATAAATTTGTTTAAAAGATAATTTTTTCGCGTAAAAAAGGTTAAATTTATATTTTTTTTCGTATTATTAAGCCTCATTACGCTTTTAAGGTTTAAGAAATGCTAAACGAAAAATTTTTTAGGGCGCTATTTTTCGTCCTCATCGTCTCCGCGGGCGTTTATTATTTTTATCCGACGGAGTTAAACGAGGCACAACGTCTAGCTTACCTTAAAAGCTACGGCGTGACGCTGGGACTCACCATAGGCGGCACGGCTATAGGCGTGACTTTGGGCTTTATTTTGGCGTTTTTAAAATTTTTAAATATCAAAATTTTAAGCTTTCTCATCGACGAATACGTGGATATCCTGCGCGGAACGCCGATTATTTTGCAGTTGCTTATATTTTCGGTCGTGATTTTCGCGACTTGGAGCGATAACTTTTACGTCGCTTTGATCGCGCTTGGGCTAAACAGCTCCGCATACGTCGCAGAGATCGTGCGTAGCGGCATAAATAGCGTCGATAAAGGGCAAATGGAAGCTGCAAGGGCGATGGGCCTAAACTACTACGTCTCGATGCGAGAGGTGGTGTTTCCGCAGGCGACTAAAAACATCTTGCCTGCGCTTGCGAACGAATTTATCTCGCTGTTTAAAGAAACTTCGGTCGTAGGATACATCAGCGTGATCGACATCACGATGCAAAGCAAGAGCCTACAAGCGGTGTTTTATAGTCCGGAGCCCGTCATTTTCACGGGCATAGTTTACTACGTCAGCGTAAAGTTCTTTACGTTTTTGGTTAAAATTTTAGAGAGGAGACTAAATCGCCATGATTGAGATTAGAAATTTGAGTAAAAATTACGGCGATTTACGCGTCCTCGATGGTATAAGCGTAGATATCAAACAAGGCGAAATCATCGCTATCATAGGCCCTAGCGGCGGAGGCAAAAGTACGTTTTTACGCTGCATAAACCGCCTAGAAGAGCCAAGCGGCGGGCACATAAAGATAAACGGCGAGGATATAACGGACAAAAAAACGGATATAAACAAAATCCGTCAAAAAGTGAGCATGGTTTTTCAGCACTTTAACCTTTTTGCAAATAAAAACGTCTTGCAAAATTTAACCCTAGCTCCGATAAAAGCGGGAATTTTGGATAAAGAAAGCGCGGAAAAAAGAGCCGACGAGCTGCTAAAAAGCGTGGGTTTAAGCGATAAAAAATATGCCTTCCCGCACAAGCTCTCCGGCGGTCAAAAACAGCGTATAGCGATAGCTAGAAGCCTCGCGATGAATCCCGAGGTCATACTCTTTGACGAGCCCACCAGCGCGCTAGATCCCGAGATGATCGGCGAAGTGCTAGACATCATGAAGGACGTCGCGGCAAAAGGCATCACGATGCTAGTAGTCACCCACGAGATGGGTTTTGCTAAAAACGTGGCAAACAGGATATTTTTCATGCACGGCGGTAAAATAGCCGTGGACGACACGCCTAAAAACGTATTTGAAAACCCCAGCAATCAGCGTTTGCAGGATTTTCTAGGTAAAATTTTAAACCACTAAAAGGAGGTCAAAATGTCACAAAACATCGTTGCGGCTTTGTCCGCCGGCAAATTTAAAAAACTTTTCGTTTTCGTAGCCGCCGCTTTGATGCTTTCAGGCTGCGATCAAAGCTCGAATGAAAACGCAAGCAAAGACGCCGCAGTAAAAAACGAGGCAGCCCCCGTAGCGGTACAACAAACGATAAGAGTGGGCTCTAGCGCGGACTATCCGCCGTTTGAGTATATCGACGAGCACAACAAGATCGTAGGCTTTGAAATCGATATGATAGAAGCCGTCGGTAAGAAAATAGGCGTCAAATTTGACGTACAAAACATGAGCTTTGACGGGCTGATCCCAGCTCTAAAAACGGGCAAGATAGACGCTGCGCTAAGCGGTATGAGCGCGACCGAGGAGAGAAGAAAATCGGTCGATTTCACCAAGCCTTATTATTTTTCGGATAATCTTTTCATCCGCAAAAAAGGCACCGACGTAAATGCGACCAATATGCATCTCAAGAAAATAAGCGCGCAAATAGGTACATTGCAAGAGACCGCGGCTAAATCTATCTGCGGCGACCTAGCCGTACCTGCAGAAAACGTAGCGGCTGCGATTTTATCGCTAAAAGCGGGCAAAATCGACGTCGTGCTAACAGATAGTCCGATCGGCTACGAGTATCTAAAGCAAAACTCTGATTTGGAGGAGTTTTTGAAGCTTCCCGACGGCACCGAGGGCTTTGCCGTCGCGTTTGACAAGGGCAAGCACCTAGAGCTAATCGGCAAAATAGATGCCGCGATAGAGGAGCTCAAAAAGAGCGGCGAATTTGACAAGATGATGGAAAAATACGGCCTAAAGTAAATTTGCAAGCCCGCACCAAAACGCGGGCTTAAATTTAAAACCAAATTTAAAGGAGAGAAAATGAAAAAGATTTTTGCGCTGCTTTTAGCGGCTCTAGCTACGCTTGGTGCCGCCGAGCTAAAGATCGGTACCGCTGCTAACTATCCGCCGTTTGAGTACGTGGACGAGCAAAACAAGATCACGGGTTTTGATATGGATCTGGTAGCAGAGCTCGCTAAACGCGCGGGTTTTGAGTACAAGATCGTAAATATGAGCTTTGACGGCCTAATCCCAGCTCTAAAAACGGGCAAGATCGACGCCGTAGCAAGCGCGATGAGCGCAACCGACGATAGACGAAAGTCGGTTGATTTCACGCAGTCTTACTACGCTACCGAAAACATCTACTTGCGCGCTAAAGGCAACGACGCTATCGCGAGCAAAGACGCCCTAAACGGTAAAAGAGTGGGCGTACAACAAGGCACCGTCCAAGAGATCGCCGCTAACGCTATCGCAGGCGCTAAAGTCGTACCTGCCGAGGATCCGGTTCCGCTAATCATGGGACTAAAAAAAGGCAAGATAGACGCGGTCGTGCTTGATAGCTCGATCGGTTACGGGTTTTTAAAGAAAAATCCCGAGCTTGAGGAATTTTACAAAGAAAACGACGGTAGCGAAGGCTTTTCTATGGCGTTTGACAAAGGCAAGCAAGCAGATCTAATCGCTAAAATAAACGCCGCGCTCGACGAGATGAAAAAAGACGGCAGCTACGATAAACTGCTAGAAAAATACGATCTGAAATAATGAAAAAAAGCGCATTTTTTACTCTGCTTAAATTTTGCGCTTTAGCCTTGCTGTCGGTAAATTCGCTCGCCCAGTTTACCGACATGCAAATCACTCAAACAACCAAATCCAAACGCGAAAAAGTTACCAAAGAAATCCTGTTTTTAGAAAAAATTTTAGACTACGATACATTTATCTTTAGACTAAACGCCGCCGTGATCGCCCCTTGCAAGCTTGCAAACGTTAAATTTTATAACGGCGCAAAATGCATAAAAGATAAAAAAGAGCTGGAAAATTTCAGCAAATCCTACGACAAAGAGATCAAAAAGATATTTCGTCCTGAGCGCAACTACTACGTGCTCACGCTAAAAAATCTCGGCGATAGATGGCTGTGCGAAGTAAGCGACGAAAGCAGAATCCTAAACAAAACCCTGGTCAAAAACGGCCTAGCCGCACCTACTAGCAAAGAGTACCAAAAAATCGAGGTCAAAGAGGACTGGGCAAAGAAAAATCACGCGGAAATTTACGAGTGCCTAACCGGCAAAAAGCTAGAAGAACCGAAGAAAAAACCTAAAAAAGCCGAAAATAACGCCACCAAAAACGTTCAAACCGAGCAAAACCCCGCAAGCGAACAGCCTAAACAAACGCAGCCGCAAACTCCGCCGCCGATGCCGATGGAGTCGCAAGGAAACGGCCCCGTAAATTTAAAGGAGCTAGGCGTAGAGTTTGGCAAGGATTTTGGCGACAAATAAATTAGCCTAAAGATAAATTTAACAAAAACCGCTCAAGGCAAAACAATGAAAAATCCTAAAAAAAATATCCTAATCATCGCAGGCAGCGACAGCGTCGGGGGTGCCGGCGTGCAAGCCGACATAAAAACCTGCGAGGCCTACGGCTGCTATAGCGCGACCGCGATCACTGCTCTAACAGCGCAAAACACAAACGGCGTGAGCGCGGTGATGCCCGTAACGCCAGAGTTTTTAAACGCGCAGCTAGAAGCAGTCTGCGCCGAGCTAAAATTTGACGCCGTAAAGATCGGCATGCTCTTTAACGAACAGCTCATAGCATGCGTCAAAGCCTGGCTAGAGCAAAACCGAGGCATAAGCGCCGTGATAGATCCCGTCTGCGTGGCAAAATCGGGCGCCAAGCTGCTGCAAGAGGGCGCCATAAACGCGCTAAAAGAGCTTTTGAGTCTAGCCCGCATCGCGACGCCGAATTTAGACGAAGCGCGCATTTTAGGGTTAAATTTTGACGGCGAGCGGTTAAATTTAGGCGCGAATCTACCTTGCGACGTGGTGCTAAAACGCACGCAAACGAGCGCGATTTGCGAGGACACGCTTTATAAAAAAAGCGGCGAGATAGTTAAATTCGGCGAGCCGCTCGAGCGTCCTACGATCATGCACGGCGCTGGTTGTAGCTTCTCCGCGGCTATCGCCTGCGCCCTAGCGTGCGGGGCAGACGAGATAACGGCAATCAGACGCGCCAAAGCCTTTGTCGCAAACGCCATCAAAAACGCTCACGGCTCAAATTTCGGCATGCGGCTGCTAGATCACAAAGCAGCGGGCGAAAACCGTGGCTAAAGTTTACGCTATCACGGACGACGCCCTAACGCCCGAAAACAGCATACTCGAGCAAACTCGCGAGCTACTAGAGTGCGGAGTGAAGTTTTTACAGTACCGCACCAAGCTTGAGCCCAAAAACGAGCGCGTAGCGACTGCGCTAAAAGAGCTTTGCGAGCGTTACGGCGCGAGATTTATCGTAAACGACGACGTCAAATTTGCCGCCAAAATAGGCGCAAATGCCATGCACATCGGCAAAAACGACGGCGGAGTAAAGGCCGCTAGAAAGATCCTGGGCGATGACGCTTTCATCGGCGTTAGCTGTTATGACGATCTAAATTTAGCCCTGAAAGCGCAGGATGAGGGCGCCTCTTACGCGGCATTTGGCGCCTTGTTTGCAAGCCCGACCAAGCCAAACGCCCCGCTTTGTAAATTTGAAACGATCAGGCGCGCAAAGGAAATTTTACGTATCCCAGTTTGCGTGATCGGCGGCATAAACGCAGCAAATATCGCGCAAATCGCCGCACTAAATCCAGACTATATCGCCGTTATCTCGGCACTCTATCGTCCCGAATCCATAAAAGAAAATTTGCGAAATTTGCAAGCGTTTTTGTAAAAATACGCTAAATTTGCGTCGCTAAACCGCGCAATGCTCCGCTCAGATTTAAGCCAAGTTCGCTAAAATTTACCCTGTTGGAGTTTGAAACGGTTTGGGGAGCGAGGAGTCGCGCATCGATGGCTGGGTTAAATTTTACTCCGTTGGAGTCTAAAACAGCGTATTTGCGAGCCTAAGGCGGCGCTTGCCGACGGTTAAAATTTGCTTGATTAAAAAAGGAGAAAAATGAAAACTCTAATCATCCTAGCCCACCCAGACATCCAAAACTCGGTTATAAACAAACTCCTGCTACAAGAGGCTCTCAAAGAGCCGCAGCGCTTTAGCGTTCATGATTTGACGCAGGTTTACACAGGCGGCAATATCGACGCCGCGCGCGAGCAAGAGCTCATCAGAGCCCACGATGCACTCGTTTTGCAGTTTCCGCTTCACAACTTCTCCTGCCCTCCGATTTTAAAATCATGGATCGACGCGGTGATGACGCACGGCTTTGCCTACGGACGCGGTTCAGACGGCATAGCGGGGCGTAAGGTGGCGCTAGCCGTGACTGCGGGCATCAAAAAGAGCGACTACAGCTCGCAAGGACGCTATCATTTTAGCCTGCGCGAGGTTCTTGTGCCGTTTGAGCTTGCGTTTAAATACTATTTTCGCGCCGATTATCGCGACTTTTTCGCATTTTACGGCGCCGAGGAGACTCCGGGCGTGGACTACGTATCAAGCCAGGACGATTTAGAGCGCGGCACTAAAGAATACGCGGAGTTTTTGCGAAATTTAGGCTAAATTTGACGGTCGCAGTTAGCCTTGCCGTGCGTAAATTTGCCTCGCTATAAACCACGGAGGTCGCTCTAAATTTAAGCTTTATCGCCGCTATATCAGCGATTTAGGGCCCGGCAAATTTGCAAGCGTTTTTTGTAAATTTAAACACAGGCGAGTCCGCTTGCGCTACTCAAATTTTACGCCGAATTTGAGCGTCAAATTTACGGCGGCCTGGCTTAAATTTAAAATCTCCGCGCTAAATTTGCCAAGCCTCGTCAAAGGCTAATCTTTTTTATAAAACACGTTAAAACCAAATCCGCCGAGCAAGATTATCAAGCCGGCAATCCCCGCAAAAGGCGAAAACCAAAAATCCATCGTTCCCGCGCAGAGCAAAACAAGTCCCGCGCAAAGGCTGATCGCGATATCCACGACAAAGCTAGCGCCCCTCTCAAAAAAGCCTTGCGATTTTTTCGCAGTCAGATTTTTACTGAGATTTCGTATCTCTAAAACCTTGAAATTTTCGTATTTCACGCTCGCTTCGTCGCCGTTTGCTAGCTCCAGAGCGCGCTTTTTAGGGCCACTACCCCACAAAAACGTATCGCCGACCGTGACGCTAAAATAGTTTTTCTCTTTCGTATCAAAAATCCTTAGATTTCGCACCGCGCCGCTAACCTCGCCGTTTGCCTTGGGCTCTTTTGCGGCGTCTAGCATCAACCTAACGCGCAAACCCAAAGACGCCTCGCCGTGATATTTAAACCAAGCAAAGGCAAGAGAGCCAAAACCAAAAACTAGAAGCAAAGTGCCAAAAAGCGGCTGCCATCCGCCAAATCCCGAAAAAATCGCCCAAACACCTGCCGCGCCAAACAGCAAAAATAGCGCGAAAAACAGAGCCGCAAAAAAGGAGCTAGGCTCGTAGGTGTACCAGGCCGCGGAGTTTAGGGAACGGTTTTTTAGCCCCAAAACCCGCCCCTTTTTATCGCAAACGACCAGCGTTTCGTCGCCGTCATTTACCGGCAAGAGCGGACTTTGTAGCGAGCGGACGTTAAAAAATTGATCCTCCAAGCTAAAGCTATAATCAAATCCGCTTTTGTCTTTATAGACGCACTCAAGCGAATTTATGCGGCCACCGAGCAGGTTTAAATCGTTTTTCGTTTCTTGCAAGCTAAATCCTTTTAAATTTTAAGTTTTCGCGCCCGAAATTTGAGCGATATAAATTTGCGCACCTATAAATTTGATCGCTCGTTCGCCCGCCAAATTTAAGAATAGACGCTGAATTTGCCGCGTTTGGCAGCATTTTTGGGCGGGCGAATTTGACGACGAACCACAAATCCGCTTCTTTTAAAAATTTCTCAAAGCTAGATACGCGTTTGCCTTATCGGTCGGAGTTTTGTCGTCGATGCAGAGCAAAGGTAGCAACACAAATAGACAAATCATAACTGCAAAAAGCAAGATAATATTACCAAGCGGCGGGAGATATTTAAATAGGCAGACGATCGGTATCACCAAGATAAGACCGTAAAGCCTCTCCGGCAAAAACTCCATCATCGCCTCCTCAAAAATCATCAAATGCGCGTGCCAAGCGTAGTTTTTGAGCCACTTGCCAGAGGTTAAATTTTTAAAATTCCAAACCTCGTTTTGTTCGTCATAGGCGATAGCTAGGCGGTCATTTTCGCGAGGCACGAGGTGCTCTTTGAGCTTTTTGGCGTTAAATTTCGCGCCCGCGATCTCAAAAGCGCACTCATCCATCGCCGCATCCCATCTCACGTTTTTTACCTCGCCCGCTAAGACCTGAAACTCGCGCGAATCTCGCATCTAAATTTTCTCCAAAGTTTTTATAAATTCATAAAAATTAACGCCGAGCAAATTTGAGCTGGGCGTAAAAATACGTCAAATTTGAGCAAGGCACCCGCGCGGACGATAAAATTTGACGGATCGCCTGACCGAAAAAAGCAAGTTTACGCCGTAAAGCCCGCAAATTTATCGCGCCGATAGTCCTTCCAGCTCCTTTGCCAGCGCGTTTACCTTCGAGTCGTCCATGCCGTTGCGCTCGACGTCGCTCACGACGATATCCTCCCACGCCTTGGCAAACTCAGTCTGCGATAGCCCGAGGCCGCCCTCGCCCTTTGGCAGCATGCCGCTGATCACCAGCGCGCGGAAGCACACGTGGCGGTCGCCTTTATACGCTTTGCACTGCTCCAGCGAGTTTTTAAACTCGGCTCCTAGGTGCTGCGTGACCTTGTCGTCCGGGTACTTTTCCGCTGCGCGAGCTATGTCAAGCGCTGTTTCGTAGTACTGCGAGATTGCCTTAAACTCGCCGTTTTTGGCGGCGTATTCGAGTAGTTCGCCCGCTCTTTTGCTATCTCTTGGCGCGCCTAGGCCCGTAACGTAGAGCAGCCCCAGATCGCCACAGGCGTCTCTTAGACCCTCGTCGCAGTATTTTTTGCGAAGCTCGAATTCCTCTTTAAATCTACCGCTTTCAAAGTAGTTGTTTGCGCCCGCGGCGGAGTTGTACTCGCGAAGTACTTTTGCGTACTGCTCGGGGCTAAAGGGCTTTGCCTGCGCGCAAACGGCACAAAGGGCAAACAAGGCCGCGGCTAAAATTTTATTCATTTTTTATCCTTTTTGGTTTTAAATTTTTTGATAGTTTTTTTGATAGCCTTTAGCAGGTATGCGACGTCTTTTTGCGTGTGGGAGTAGTGCAGGCTTACGCGCACCCAGCCGGGCTTTTGATCAAATTTCTGATCGTCTTTTAGCCCGAGCAGATCGTGTCCGTACGGACCGGCGCACGCACACCCCGCGCGGGTCTGCACGCCGTAGTCCCGGCTTAGCGCCTCGGCAAAATCATAAGGCGAAACGCCTTTTACATTAAACGCGAAAATCGGCAGTCTCGGCACTGCGCGCGGAAAATAGCTCACGATCTCGGGGATGTTATCCAGCCCCTCGCAAAATAGCTTTGCAAGCTCATCCTCGCGGCTTTTTATGACGTCTAGGCCGACCTCGTTTCGCAGTCTGTATGCTAGCGAGGCTCTAATCAGCCCCATCACGTGCTGGGTGCCGCCCTCCTCGGTGCGCTCCACGCTAGGAGCGAAAAAATGCGAGCTGCGGCTCACGTAGCTAACCGTTCCGCCCGCGGCAAAGGTCGGTTTGTCTGATTTTACGAGTTCTTTTTTTATCGCAAGCAGTCCGCAGCTGCCTACGCCTCCTAAAAGCTTATGCGGCGAGAGAAATAGCGCGTCGAAGTAGTCGGCGTCGAGGTTGTCATGCGGACTAAGGCTAGCCGCGTCAAAGGCTACGGTCGCGCCGTATCGCTTCATCATCACGTAGATTTTTTTGTAGTCGCTGATTATCCCCGTGACGTTTGAGGCTGCGCTAAAAGAGCCGATGATCTCGCGCTTTGAGTTGATTTTGAGCAGTTGATCGAGCCTGCCGAAATTTATCTCCCCGCTCTTGCTTAGCGGTATGCGCACGACCTCGCACAGCCCCTCGCGCAGGCTGACCTCGTTTGAGTGGTGCTCGTAGGGCGAGACGACGACGAGGGGCAAATTTGCGCCCTTTAGACTCTCCTCGCCCAGACGGTTCGCGCTCATAGGCGGCAGGTAAAGCCCCATGATTTCCTCAAATTTCTTTATCGCTCCGGTCGCGCCGCAGCCCGTAGAGATCAGATAAAATCGCTCGTCAAGCCCCAGCGCGTCTTTTAGGCTTTGCCTTGCTTTTTCGTAGCGTTTTTGCGTCTTTAGCGCGTTTGAGGCGCTTTCGGAGTGCGTGTTGGCGTAGGTTTTTAGGTATTTTGCGATCTTGCGCTCGATAGGTGCGTAGGCTAGGCCAGAAGCCGTATAGTCAAAGTAGCGCACGCCCTTTTTTAAAATAATATTTTTCCTGATTTCGTCGATGCTAACCAAAATTTTTCCTTACAAAAAAAGAGATTATAACCAAAGTTGTGCTAAAATGGGCTAAAAAGGAGCGAAAATCTACGCCTTAAAATCAAGCTACGCGCGCTTTAAGCACCTTGATATCTTGCAGCTTATTTACTTTCATCTAGTCTTTGACGCGCTAAAATTTGAGGCGAGTTATTACGATATTTTCGAGGCGATAGAAAAAGAAATTTTAGATAAATTTGAAGATCTGTCGCTCAAATTTAGCTTTGACGCGCCTTTTGAAAACGAGCTTAAATTTGCCCTTTGCAAGCTTGCTAAAAACGACCGCAAAAAATACGCTCTAAATAAATTTCTGCCCCGCCCTCTCATCCTAAAAATTTACGCCGCCGCGATCAACTCGGGCGTGGTTAGCATCGAAAAGACGCTAGAAAAACCGCGCGTAAAAAGCAAATATCAAAAAGCCAAAAAACTGCCCGAGCGCGATAAGGCGCAGGATAAAGTGGTCTTTAACGACAATTTTACTAGGTTTTGGTTTTATTTCATCGAGCCAAATTTAGCCCTTTTAAAAAACGGCGAAAAGGCCGCACTGATGGAGATTATTAGACGAGAGTTCGACTCGTACGCGGGCTTTGGCTTTGAGCTGCTTTGCCGCGAGCTTTTGGCATTTAGACTAGGTGCCCAGCCCGTGCGGGTGCGGAGTTTGTGGGCGAAAAATATCGAGATAGACATATTTTTGAGCCTAGACGGACGTATCATCGTCGGAGAAGCTAAATTTAAAGAGCATAAAATTTGCAAAAACGTGGTAAATTTACTACTTAAAAAATGCGAGCGGCTAGGCTTTGAGCCCGATGCCGTCGCGCTATTTTCCAAAAGCGGCTTTAGCAACGAAGTAAGCCGCCTAAAAAACGACCGAATTTTACTTTTTGATTTAGAAAATTTCGAGGAGCTTTTATGACCCAGATCGACAAAACCAGCGTCCAAGACGGACTAAAAAGCCTGATCGAGCAGACCTATCTGATAGAGCGCGAGTATAAAAACCTAACCGCGTCCTATGCGAGTTTGCAAGGCTTCATCAAAGATATTGTGGAAATTTTGCCCAATGCGATCTGGGTTTTGGACGAGGCGGGCGAGATATTTTTACAAAACTCGGAAGCCCTAAAACTCGGGCAAATTTTAAAATTTATCCCGCAAGATGAGGGCGAAATAAACGCCGCGGGGCAAATTTATCTCATCAAAATCGCCCAAAAAGAGGGCAAAAAAATCATCTCCGCAACCGACATAACGACCGAAAAACGCACCGAGCGCCTAGCCTCGATGGGTCAGGTCGCGGCCCACCTAGCCCACGAGATACGCAACCCCGTGGGCTCAATCTCGCTGCTAGCCTCCACGCTGATAAAAAAGGCTGACGAGCGCGCTCGCCCCGTAGTCGAGCAGATGCAAAAGGCGATCTGGCGCGTCGAGCGCATCATCAAGGCCACCTTGCTTTTTACCAAAGGCCTAACGATAAACGCGCGCGAATTTAACCTAGCAGAGCTAAAAAGCGAGTGCGAAGCGGCGATAGAGTGCTACACCTACGGCAAGGAGATCAAATTTAGTCTAAATTTCCCCGACCTGCTCTATGTGGGCGACCGCGATCTGCTCGCGATGGTGTTTCAAAATATGCTGTTTAACGCGATCGATGCAGTCGAGGAAAACGAGGACGACGAGGGCTGGGTGCGCGTGGACTACGAGCGGCGCGAGGGCGAGCATAAATTTGCCGTGACCGATAGCGGCGCGCCGATCAAAAACCAAGCCATGGTCTTTGAGCCCTTTAAAACGAGCAAACTAAAGGGCAACGGCCTTGGGCTGCACCTGTGCCTGCAGATCGTCCAGGCGCACGGCGGCAGTATCGAGATCGAGCTTGAGCCAAAGAGCTTTTGCGTAAATTTGCCCGCAAAGGCGCGCGGCTAGGCGGCAAATTTGATGAAATTTAATGCTCTAGGCGGAGTTTAAATTTGAACGCTAAATTTAGGGCGGCTCGCGGTTTGAAATTTGCTTCGGCTAGCCGAACAACGAACGTAAAAACAATCAAAACAAGGAGAGAAAATGAAATTTGACGCGAAAATTTTAGAGGATTTAGCAGTGTGGTTTGAGGAGCTAAAGGAGATTAAATTTAGCGAACTTTTAGCGGGCGGCGCGGCAAACACTGCATTTATCAGCGTGGATATGATAGAGGGATTTTGTAGCATGGGGCCGCTAGCTAGCCCGCGAGTGGGCGCGATTGCGGACGGCGTGGCGCGGACTTTTAGCGCGGCTTATGCGGCGGGCGCTAGAAATCTCGTGCTGCTCGAGGATAGCCACGAGGCAAACTGCGCAGAGTTTGACGCATTTCCGCCCCACGCTATCAAAGGCACCGAGGGTGCAAAGACGATACCGCAGCTGCGCAAACTGCCGTTTTTTGACGAGATAAAAATCTTTCGTAAAAACTCCCTGAGTGCGGCTTACTGCACCGAATTTAACGCATTTATCGCGCAAAATCCGCACATAGATACCTTCGTAGTGCTCGGCGACTGCACCGATCTGTGCGTCTATCAGCTAGTCTCGCACCTAAAGCTTAGCGCAAACGAGGCAAACGTCAGGCGCAAAGTCCTAGTACCGGCAAGCCTCGTCGCCACCTACGACGCGCCGGGACACGAGGGAGACTTTTATCACGCGATGTTTTTGCGGCATATGCAAACGGGTCTTGGCGCGCAGGTCGTGCGAGGGATTAAATTTTAGCGCCGATTTTGCGGGTGGAGCGGCTAGTAAATTTAGACTACTATCGGGGTCAAATTTGAGCTAAAGCGCGAAATTTGACTACTTGTCGTGCGTTTGCAGAAATTCCCTCGGATGATAAATTTGCACCCCCTTAGCCTCCGTCTGCGCGGCGGCGATGACGGCAGCCGCGATATCTTTTGCGCTCATCGGGCGGTAATTAGTTAAGATAAATTTTGGCAAAAGCCCAAACAGCCAAATCGTAAAGAGCTCGCCCATACGCACCTGCTCGCGCTCGCTTTTTATCGCAGGTAGCCGCGCTATTTGCAAGCTTTTAAAACCCAGCGCGGCGATTTTTTTCTCTACCTTGCCTTTTGCGCGCAGATAAAAAAATCTCGACCGCTCGTTTGCGCCCTGCGACGAGATGAGCGCAAAACGGCGCGCACCTGATGCGATGCCCCATTTTGCGATATTTGCGGGGTAGCTCACGTCCACTTTATAAAACTGCCCGCGGCTGCCGGCTTGCTTCATCGTCGTGCCAAGCGCGCAAAATATCTCGTCTACCTCGCGCGGCCGCATATCTTTGATGTCGTCAAAATTTATGATTTGCGTCTCTAGCTTTTCGTGGCTAAAATTTAGCTCCCTGCGTGCCCAAACGATGATTTTGTCGTAGTTTTCATTTTCGCAAAGCCCGCGCACGATCTCGCGTCCGACCGCTCCCGTAGCTCCCGCGACCAAAGCCATTTTACCCATTTTCGTTCCTTAAATTTCTTTAAATTTTAACGCGCTTTGCAGTCAAATTTAGCTCAGGCGCTGCGTTACTCAAATTTTACGGCTCGTCGCGCGACGCGTAATGCATAAATTTAGCGTTTGCCCGCGTAGTCAAATCGCGGAGCCCCCAAGCCAAACTCGAAGTTGTTTCGATTCACCGCGCCCACGCACGCGTCGCTGTCATAAAGCGCAAGCAGAAATTCCGCCATCTCCTCGCTCGAGTGATAGCGCTTAAAAGCCGCGTCGTAGTCGTAGCCCGCGTCATCCGTCGCCACGGGACCGAACTCCGTCCTAGTCGCGGCGGGCGCTAGAACTTTAGCCTGCATTTTAGCCTCTTTATCCTGCGCTAGCTCTCGGTGCAAGCCCTCCGTAAAGGCGCTTACGAAAAACTTACTCGCGCAGTAGGTGACGGCGTTTGGCACTATGCTGTAGCCGCCTGCGGAGGAGATATTGATGAGCTGAGTGGGTTTATACTTGTAATCGCGCACGAAGAGGTGGCTTAGCAGCGTGAGCGAGATGATGTTGAGCTGTAGCATCTGCGAGATTTTGTCGAGATCGCGCTCGCCGACCGCGCCGTAATCTCCAAAACCCGCATTATTTATGAGCGCCTTTAGCTCGTAGCTTTTTAGCTCGTCCCAAAGCGCTAGGACGTTTTCGCTGCGCGCAAGGTCGCAAATTTTAATCACGACGTCTGATTTGGGCGTGATCTGCGCGATCTCGTCCTTTAAGTTTTGCAGAAGCTCCGCTCTGCGCGCGATTAGGATCAAATTTTCTCCGCGCCTAGCAAACGCCTTTGCCGTAGCAGCTCCGATACCAGAACTTGCACCCGTGATGACGATATATTTTTTCATTTTCTATCCTTTTTTAGATTCTTTGGCTTGAAATTTTACTGAAGCTCGCCGCGTATTTACGCGTGCGCTCGTCTTAAATTTACAAATTTGCCGGCATTTTGCAAGGCGGTTTACTCGCCGCTTATGGGCGTGCGCTTGGTATCTATCGCTTTGCCGTCCAGATAATACCGACCGCCGGCGACGTAGTGAAGCGTCTTTAGCTCGTCAGGGATTTTTTCAAACAGCCAGTGCCCGCCGTCAAAGACCCTCTCATCCGCATACGCCGCGACGACCTCGCCGATGAAAAGATCATAACTCTGCTCGTTATGAGGCTCGGGGATGCGCTTGCAAACTAGCCATGCGGCGCAGCCCGCGATCAGCGGTACGCGGGAGTCATCTTTATAAAAAATTTCCACGTTTTTCATCTTATCCGCGTTATCAAAGCGCGAGTTGTTTTCGGCGCCCAGCTCGCTAACCAGCTCCGCCTGCGCGGCCGTGGGGATCTGCACGGCGAAATACCCGCTCTTTTCGATGAGCGTCCGCGTGTACGAGCCGTTATGCGGCACGATGGTAACCTTGTCGTAGTCGAGCGCCTGTGCCCACGTTATCGCCATCGCATTGACGTCGCCATCGTATTTGGCCGATACGAGCGTGGTCGCGCCCGGATTTAGGATGCGGTATGATTTTTGTAGATCTACTTTTATGATCGCCATTTTTGCTCCTTTGACCTGGTTTTGTTAAATTTTAGGCCGTCTTGACGGGCGCTTTTAAATTTGACTTCAAATTTACCCTCACCTCGCCGGGCCGCCCTATCTCAAACCCAAAAACCGCAAATTTAACTAAATTTACCGCGCCTTTTCGCAGTGTTCTCCGTACGGCACCAGCTCGCAAAGGCGCGCGTATAGCCGCTTCACCTCAGCCTCGCCGGAGATCTCGCGTAGCTCTTTTTCGTGGTATTTAGCTAGCATGATGCAGCCTGCGAGCATATCCGTTTCGTGGCAGCTTCTAACAAGCGCTTTTATCGCCTCCTCTGCCCCGTAAGGCATCGCCATCGTGCCGAATCTAAAACATCGCCAAGCATCCATCTCGCACGCCTTGCGCATATAGCCCACGGCCTGCTGCGGCGCGCTGCTACCGATCGCTAGCCCCAGATGCTCGCAGCCTAGCGCCGAACCCTTTTGGCATGCTGTTTCGTAGAGCTTTTTCGCGCGTTTTTCGTCCTTGCCGGGCGCGCCGTCAGCCTCAAGGCTCTTGCCGTACTGCACGCAAGCATCCTGATAGCCGCTATCGCAAGCCGGGCTCAAAATCTCCCTTGCGGCGATAAAATCTTTGTTGTTTATGTACATTTCGCCCGCCGCCGCGCACGCGTCAAATTTGCCATCCTTGCACGCGGCGAGTAAAATTTGCATCGCTTCGCGGATGTCTTTTTCGTTTTGCTTTTTAGCCTGTTTTTGGTAAAACAAAATTACGCGCTTGCAAGCTCTCGCGTCCTTTTGGGCGCAGGATTTTTTGAGCTCCTCGTACCTCGCGCTTAAAAACGCCTCTTTTTCGGGGCTGAGTTCGCCTTTTTTGGGCTCTCCGGCCACAGCCGCGATAGCAAAAAGTATCAACACGATCAAATTTTTCATTTTATACCTTAAATTTATTTTCTTAGCGCCTTTGCGAGGCTAATGCCCATTATTATAATTAAAATTTGCAGCCTTTTACAAGGTGTTGAGGATAATTTAAAGGGCAAATTTGCCCTTTAAATTTAGTTTAGTAGAAGTGATTTTATATCTATTTTTTGCTCGATCATCTTGCTTTCAAGCATAAATTCTTGCGTAGCTTCAAGGGCTTTTATATCATCAGCAGTGATCTTTGAGCTAAAGTCGTACTGAGGATACATGCTCTTTACCGCCTCTATGCTTAGCCCAGTCTCCTCGGCCGTAAATTTAAGTGCCTCGTCCTCGTTCGCCTTGATGTAGTCTAAAATTTCGTCCTGAGCCTTTTTAAATTTCTCAACTACATCTTTGTGCTTTTTATAAAACTCTCCGCTTGTTGCCGTGACGATGACTGGAGTGATGAGGCCTTTGCCGGTTGTCACTACATTTAGGCCTGATTTTTGAGCGTTATAAGCAGCAGGTCCTGCAAGAAGCGCTGCATCGACGCTGCCGTTTTCAACTGCGGCTTGCGCAGCCGGGATGCCCATAGAGATGAACTCTACGTCATTTATGCTAAGCCCTCCAAGCGCTAGGTATCTAACCAAAAGCTCGTTTAAGATCGTGCCCTTTGGACCTGCTACTTTTTTACCTTTTAGATCTTTTGGCGACTTTATGTTTTGGTCCTTAGAAAATATCACAAATGCCTCTGGCGCCCTTGAATAGGCGCTTATGATCTTTATGTCAGCCTTATTTGCAGCTGCAAGTATAACCGAAGTGCCGCCCACGCAGTTTAGAAACTGGAGCGAATTTGAAGCGAGCGCTTGCGTTTGTTTAGCACCCGAGGTGATCTCGGAGTACTCGACCGGCACGCCAAAAGACTTCGCGTAAAAGCCTTTAAATTTATCGACGATCGATGGGACGTTTAGCGGCGATTTGACGTAGGTCATACCGATCTTATCTAAGCCTTCGCTTGCGTTTGCGACTAGACAAAACAAAGAGGCCGCACATAAAACCTTGAAAAACTTTCTCATATTTGCTCCTTTAAAATTTTTCAAGAATTATATAATTTTTTGCTTCATTTTAGTTTTAGTTATCATTTTTTATTCTAAATTTCACTCAAAATTTTGCGTTTTACGGCTATTAGCTCCTCACTTAGCAGATCTCTTGGCCTTGCTAAATTTGATAGGTCGTAGTTTGATTTTATCCCGCCCTTTTCAAGTAAGATGATCTCATCGGCCAAAAATAGCGCCTCATCGATGTTGTGAGTGACGAAAAGGATGGTTTTGCCGGCTTGTATTTTTAAAATTTCAGCCTGCATGCTAGCCCTCGTAAATGCATCAAGCGCAGCAAACGGCTCGTCCATAAGGATCAAATTTGCCTCGTACGCAAGCACTCTAGCAAGCGAAACACGCGAGCTCATGCCGCCGGATAGCTGTGAAACTGCGGCAAATTTAAAGTCGCTAAGTCCTATCATAGATATCAGACTATCGATCTTTGTAGCCTCTATCTCATGCTTTTTAAGCGCAAATACGATGTTTTCATAGACGTTTAAAAACGGCATAAGACGGGGCTCTTGAAAGACAAAGCCGATCTTTGCCTGCCCTTTAAATTTTATCTCGCCAAGGCTTACGCTCTCAAGGCCGGCGATGAGGCGTAAAAGCGTGGTTTTGCCGCATCCGCTTCTGCCGAGTATGACGGTGATCTTGTCTTTTTTTATGCTTAAGCTTAGTTCTCTCAAAACGTCGATACGCTTCTCACCGATATAAAAATGCTTGGATAAATTTGAAATTTCTATCATTTATCGCCTCGCAAAAGGCTAAATTTCGCTATCAAAAGCAAAAAGAGCCTATCTATGAGCACGCCGCAAATGCCGATCGTAAAAATGCCTACAAATATCCTATCCGCACGCGAAAGCTCCTCTGCGTCAAGTATGAGATAGCCCAGCCCGCTTGAAGCCGCTATCATTTCAGCTCCTATGATCGCGCGCATGGCGTAACCAAAGCCTATTCGCATGCCGACAAAGATATCTTTTAGCGCGCTTTTTAGGATGATCTTGTAAAAAATTTCAAATTTACTAAAGCCAAAAATTTTACCGACCTCGATGAGCTTTACGTCGCAGCTCGTTAGCCCTTTTTGAATACTTAAAAACATCGGGAAAAATGAGGCTAGGATGATAATAATAATCTTTGGCGTCTCGTTTATACCAAACCAAAGCACCAAAATAGCTATCAAACTGAGCGGCGGGATGTTTCTAAAAAACTCTAGTATCCACTCGTAATAAACGCTGATCTTTGGCAAAAGCGCAGCTATACCGCCAAGCACGAGCGCTAGGGCAAAAGAAAGAGCATATCCTACAAATATGCGCTTAAAGCTGATAATGGTATGCGTAGCAAGCTCGCCGCTTAGGCTCATGCTATACATCGTCTTTATCGTAGCTAGCGGACTTGGCAAGATATACGGCGTGAAAATTTCTAGCTCGCAAACGACCTGCCAGAGGGCGAAGATCGCTAAGATCAAAATGCTCTTTTTGAAAATTTCCCTCACAGCCCATCTCCGTTGTGACAGCCGTTTTCGCAGTATAAAAGCTCGATGATCCGGTAGTTTTTAAGCTCGCTAAATTTATATGAAAGGGCATTTTCTATCTTTTCTTTGCTATCAAGGCTTAAGGTTTTTGCGCCCAAATTTGCGAAAAATCCCGGCGGTATCGGACTTTGCTCGATACTACGCATCTTTAAATTTATAGCGTTTTGCTCCCTAAAGCTTTTCCATGTCAAAAATGTGGTTCGCTCTAAATTTAGCCTCCTGCCAAGCTCGGCCAACTCCTCGCAGGGCGTCGTCGCGTAAAGCCACTCGTCCTCTTTTAGCTTTGAGCTAAGCTCTATGGCGCTTTCTATTAAAATGGGGTTTAAATTTGAGATAAAAGCGGCCTGCTCTTTGAAATTTGCCCTGATGAAATTTACAGCCCTCGGACAGCGACTATCAAAGATGAGCTCGCTTTGCGCAAGGCCATTTTTGTATGCGTTTTTTACGCTTTGGGCGTGGTCCTTTTCGCACTCTACTACGCTAAAACCTTTATCTTGCAAAATTTCTTTAAGCGCCGCAAAGTCGTAGATGTTTTTTACAACAGGATTTAGCCAAACCAGTTTTTTCATAAGAGCTCCCGTCAAATTTAAAGACAAAATGTAATAATTGAAATCAGAATTGTATCATTTGAAAGCAAAAAGACGGCTTTGGAAGCCAAATTTATAAGAAAACGGCTAGACTTTTACGCCCGGCTTTGCTTTTTCTGCGATTTACCCACGAGTCTTAGTATGCTTTTTCAAGCCCCATTAGCTCTTTTGGCACGCTTTCTCGGATGTTTTCTTTAAATTTAAGCCCAAAGCTTGCCGATAAATCAGTCAAATTTGACTAATCTTGCGTCGTTAAATTTGAATTCACAAAGCACTCGCGAGACAAGCCGCTTTTAAATTTTACGACGGGAGCTACCGCGCGGGTAATGACCGAGCTAAATTTAAAAGCAGCGAAATATAAACCAAAAAGACGAGCCGTAAATCCTCAAATCTAAACGGCTTGCCTTAAGCCTAGCGCCCTTTCCTCAAACCCCTCTCCCACGATAAACTCCGTCGTATAAACCAGCGCGCGGCCTTCCTGCGCGTCCTTGATACGGATGATCAGGCGCTTGTTGTTTTTATTGGCTGCGGCGCGGTGTTCGCCGATAGCGGCGCGGTAAATTTGCGTGATGATATCCTTGCCCGTTTCGTCCAAATTTAGCTCTAACACGAGATCCTCAAGCTCTCTTTTGCCTCTGCTTTCGCTAGATGCCTGGCCGTTTTGGTAGCTAGCGCCGCTACTTTCTTTGCGCTGTCTAAAGCTTCTGCTTTGAAAATTCATATCGCGCGCGTCCTCTAGGCTCACGACGTCGATTAGATTTATGCGAGCGCCCTGATCGTCGCGGCTGTAGCGCACTTTAAATGCTAGCGGAGCGTCCTTTTGCTCCTCGCTTAGGCTCTCGATGAGCCCCTTTTCGGAGTCAAACGCCGCGACCTTAAACGTACCAAAAAGATCCATGACGCTTAGCATCATAAACTCTTTGCCGCTCTTTTTGCTCGTGATGCTGGCGACCTCTCTGATCTTGCCGACGACTAGGATCTCGCTCGTTTTATCTATCTTGCCGAAGTCCTTGCTAGGCGTGTGTTTTATCTGCTCGATTTGCTCTTTGTATTTTTCGAGCGGATGCGAAAAGTCCATGCCCATAGCCTCGTCAAGAGTCAAAATTTTATCCAAATTTATACGCATGAACTGCCCGTCTTTGGAGTAGCGAACCTTAAACGCATGCGGTAGATCGCGCTCGTCCGCGCTCATCGACTCGACCGCGCCAAGGCCTCTGTCAAAGACCGCGATCTCGACCGTACCGTGGAAATCCAGAATCTCTATAGTGCCCATTTTTTTGCCGTTTTTCTTGCTGATCCTAGTCGTGAGATCCTCGATCTTGCCCACTAACAGCATCTCGCCGTTTTCGGGCAGCTCGTCAAATTTATCGCTTAGCGTGTAGTTTATCTTTGAGATTTGCTCGCGGTACTCGTCTAGCGGGTGGCCAGAGAGATAGATACCCACGCTTTCTAGTTCAAATTTGAGCTTGGTTTTTAGCTCGAGCTCGGAGTCGTCGCGCACGAGACTAGTTTTAACCGTCGCCATACTCTCGTCGTCGCCAAATAGACTCTCGGCAGCATTTTTCTTGATAGTCGCGGCGTTTTTGCACGCTTCTACGATGTTATCTAGGTTGTTTAGCATCATCTTACGCGTTAGGCCGAAGCTATCAAAAGAGCCCGATTTTATCAGGCTTTCAAAGACTTTTTTATTTACCTTAAAGTTATCCACGCGCGAGACGAAATCGTCGATATCCTTAAACTCGCCTTTGGTCTGCTCCTCTAAGATATTTTCGATCGCCGCGCCTCCGACGCCCTTTATAGCACCTAGGCCGTAGATGATGGCGTCCTTGCCGCCTTCGCTAACGACTGAAAATTCTTTGGCAGATTTGTTGACCGACGGCGGCAGGATAGCGATATCTAGACGCTTGCACTCGTCGATGTAGCGCGAAATCTTATCGGCGTTGCTCTCCTCGCTCGTGATTAAAGCCGCCATAAATTCGGCCGGATAATAAGTCTTTAGATACGCCGTCTGAAAGGTCACGTAGGTGTATGCCGCGGCATGTGATTTGTTAAATCCGTACGAAGCAAAGTGCAAAATAAGCTCAAACAGCTCGTCGGCCTTTTTGCCGTCTAGCCCCTGCGCCTCGGCCCCCTCGATAAATTTACCCTTTAGCCTATCCATCTCCTCTTTTATCTTTTTTCCCATCGCACGGCGCACGAGATCAGCGCCTCCTAACGAAAAGCCGCCGATAGTCTGCACGATTTGCATAACCTGCTCTTGATAGACGATGACGCCGTATGTGGGCTCTAAGATCGGCTCAAGCTCGGGAAAAATGTACGTGATAGGCTCCAGGCCGTGTTTGCGCTTGATGAAATCAGGGATAAGATCCATCGGACCCGGGCGGTAAAGCGAGATCATCGCGATGATATCTTCAAAGCAGTCGGGGCGCATATCGGCTCCGACTTTTTGCATGCCTTCGCTCTCTATCTGAAACAGTCCCAGCGTCTGACCGCTGCTGATCGTCTCGTAAGTTTTAGGGTCGTTTTTATTGACCTGCTCCCAGATGATCTCTTTGCCAAATCTCTTTTTTACGAGCTTGACTGCATTATCGATCACGGTTAGCGTCTTTAATCCCAGGAAGTCGAATTTGATTAAGTCCACGTCCTCTAGATACTTTAGGCTATACTGCGTGACGAAGTGATCCTCCTCGGCGTTTGGCTGGCGGAAAAGCGGGGTTTTGTTCCACAGCTCCTCGTTTGAGATGACCACGCCTGCGGCATGCATGCCGGCGTTTCGGTTTAGGCCCTCTAGATCAAGGGCGAATTTCCAAATTCTATTTGCATTTGAGTTGGTCGCTATCAGCTCCCCGATCTTTGGCTCTTTTTCAAAGGCTTGTTCCAGCGTGATGCCTAGCTCGTCGGGTATGAGCTTAGCCATCGCGTCGGCCTCGGCGTACGGCATATCGCATACGCGCGCGACGTCTCGGATGACGCCCTTTGCCAGCAGCTTACCGAAGGTTATAACCTGCGCGACGTTAAATTTACCGTATTTTTCGATGACGTAGTCGATGATCTCGCCGCGGCGGTTTTGACAAAAGTCCACGTCGATATCGGGCATGCTCACGCGCTCGGGGTTCAAAAAACGCTCAAAAAGCAGGTTATACGGCAGCGGATCAAGGTCGGTGATCTTTAGACAATATGCGACCAGGCTTCCTGCCGCCGAGCCGCGTCCCGGGCCTACCGGCACGCCGCGCTTTTTAGCTTCGTTGATAAAGTCCCAAACGATCATCATATAGCCCGGGAAGTTCATCTTATTTATGATATCTATCTCGCGCTGCAAACGGGTGCGGTACTCCTCGTGACGCTGGGCGGGGACGAATTTAAGCCTATCCTCTAACCCCTGCCTGCACTCGTGCTCAAACAGCACACTGTCGTTTGGTATGCTGTAGCGTTTATCAGGCTCGGGCAGGCTCAAATTTCGCTCGGCTGCGTACTCGAGCGTAAATTTAAAATTTGGCGGCGTCGCGTCGCCTAGTTTGATCGCAAGGTCGCATTTATCGACGATTTCTTGCGTATTTGTGACGGCTTCGGGGATATCGGCAAAAAGCTCGCTCATCTGCGCCGGCGTCTTGACGTAAAACTCATGCACGCTGTGGCGCAGGCGGTTTGGATCGTCGAGCAGTTTGTTCATCGCGATACACATGAAAACCTCGTGCGCGTCGGCTCTTTGCTTAAACGTATAGTGCGTGTCGTTGGTTGCGATTACCTTGATATTTAGCTCTTTTGCTAGGCGCAGGATTTCGTCGTCGATCCTGCGCTGATCGCCAATGCCGTGGCGCATGATCTCTAGGTAAAAATCATCGCCAAACACATCCTTGTACCACAGCGCGGCTTCCTTCGCCGCCTCATATCCGCCCGCACCGAAACGCAAATTTCGCTCGCTTTGGTTGAGGTTCCAGTTCACCTCGCCTTGCAGGCATGCTGAGGAGCAGATGATGCCCTCGCTGTGCTCTTTTAGCATCTTTTTGTTGATACGCGGATAATAATAAAACCCCTCGATATAGCTCATGGAGCTTAGATACATCAGGTTTTTGTAGCCGATTTCGTTTTTGGCGATGAGGCAGAGGTGGAAGCGCTGCTTGGTGCTTTTATCTCCCAGCTCCTCGCCGTTGTGGATGTAGGCTTCGATACCGATTAGCGGCTTTATGCCTTCGTTTTTCATCGTTTTATAAAAGTCTATAGCGCCAAACATATTGCCGTGGTCAGTGATGGCTGCGGCTTTGACACCTTGTTTTTTTAGCGTTTTGGCTAGCTCTTTGATACGGTTGGCTCCGTCTAGCAGCGAGTACTCCGTGTGCAGGTGCAGGTGCGTAAAATCTGTAAAATCGCTCATTTTTCGTCCTTTTTAATGCTTTTGATTTTACAGAAACTTTGCTTTTAGGCGGATAAATTCGGCCCGGCTAAAATTTAAGCAAGCGCTGAAAATAGGCTATTTGGGCGGATTTTTGGCAAAATTTGAGCCGGAAATTTTTATAAAATGTCGGCTAGGCTTTGCCGTCAAATTTTAACCCGAATTTGACGCTCGGATTTTTGGGCCGGCGGCGTAAAATTTGCAGTCGGCGACGCGTATTTGATCTAAATTTACGACTCAAAATTCGGCTTAAATTTGAGCGGCAAATTTGACGCAATCTCGCAACCGGATGTAAATTTTGCTAAAATTCGGGTAAATTTAGCAGTCAACGGGAGTAAAATTTGAATACAACAAACGAACAAGACTCAAATTTAAACGGCGACTTTCAAAACTCAAATTTGGCAAATTCGGACTCGGACAAATTTGCGAGGGATTACGATAAGGAGCCGATAATTCTCAAAAACTACGAGAGGTTTTTTGTTGCAAATTTACTTCCGTTTTGTATTTTCGCAACGGTCGTTATAATGCTCGGACTTGATTATTTTTGGCCTGAATTTGACAAAACGCCTCGTCAGATTTTAGTAAATAACATTATTTTGGGATACTTTATAGTGCAAGGGCTGCTATATATCATCATCTCGTATTACGTTTGCGTGATAAAAAATAGGTTTGAGGTGAAATTTACCTCAAATTTTATTTGCTTTTACAAAAATGATAAAATCGAAAGAAAATTAGCATCCTGCGATCTAAATTTATCTAAGAGTTTTTGGCTGATGCCGTCTTCGCGCATTATAGAGATTATTTTTATACTCATGTGTATTTTGGTTTTGTGCATAGGCCTTTGGTATTTTATTGTTATTCCTATTGCGCTTAATATTTTATTTAAGCTATTTTTTTATATCGTTTTTTGCGGTAGATTAAAGGGATTTTCAATATTTTCAGCAATTGTGATTAACAGCTTGCCCCAAAGCGATCAACAGCTTCAATATTCCGGCTACTTAGCTGGGCTAGTAGCAAACAAAAACTATCTTTTATATATAATCGATAAGAAAGCTTATATAGAAGTAAAGGAGTATTTTGAACAAAAAAGCAATATCGAAATAGATGAAATCAAAAAATATTATTTCTAGTGGACCATTTTTAAGCCAGATACTTCATATCGTCAAATTTATCGTTTCAAATTTTATCGGCTAAATTTCTCTTTAAACATCTCAAGTAAATTTGACAAAGTGTCACATTTTGACGCGTCAAGGCCGAGCTTAAGGGCGGCAAATTTATAGTGGATTTTGGCACCGTCCGTTACGCTCACCGCAGGTGCGCGCGAGCTTTTGGATAGCTTTTTGCCGCCCTGCACTAGCAAGCCGTGATGGATGAAATTTGCGTTTTCAAAACCGTAGCCCAAAATTTGCGCCGCGTATTTTTGCGCCGCCGAGCACGCGAGCAGATCCTCGCCTCGCACGAGCAAATTTACGCCCAGCATCTCGTCGTCCACGAGGCTAGCGAGATTATACGCTGGCGTGTCGTCCTTTTTCCAAACGACGAAATCGCCCAAAATTTGCGCCAAATTTACGCTTTGAGTTTGCGCGAATTTTTCCGTTTCAAACGCCGATTCGTCTATCAAATTTAAGCCGTCCGAATTTGCCGAATTTAAAATGCGTTCTTCTAAATTTTCTACCGCGTTTAGGTTAAATTTCTTATCGCCCGGTTTGCCTCCGCCAAAGCCGCGCAAGTTTGTCAAATTTTTTAAACCGTTTGCCGCGCCGTCTTGCGCTTTTTGCTCATTACTCCAAAGCCCGCCCGCCATGCTCGCCTCCGCGCCAAAGCCGCACCCCAAAGCGTCAAAATTTATCAAATTTTGCCGGACATTAATTTGTAAATCGTCAGGGATGCGAAGCCGCATAGCCGTTTCGTCTTTTTTAAATTTAAGATTTTTCTCCGCGCAAACCCGCGCGTAAATGCCGTTTTTAAACGAGCTTTTTATCGAATGCGAGCACTCGCAAGCGTAGCAAACGCCTTTTTGCTCAAGCGTTTTTAACGCATTTTTGTAGGCGCCGAGGCGAAATTTGGAGCTAAATTTACTCTCAAATTCCCCCACTCCGCCAGGTCCTCCATCAAAATCAATGCCCAACATATCAAGCACGCGAAAGATGTTTTCCACGTATTGCCTGCGGTAGCGCGGCAAGTCATAGTCGTCGATCCTTAAGTACAAAATCCCATCAAAAGCGCGAGTAAAAAGATAGGTCAGCAAGAAGTTGTAAACGTTGCCCGCGTGTAAAAAGCCGCTTGGCGTCGGAGCGATACGAGAGGTGATTTTTTGGTTCATTTGGAGTGAAATTTGGTTAAAAAGCTTAAATTTAAAAATTAGTTAAAAGCCGTCAGATTTGACGGCCAGGATTATTCTTTAGGTTTAGATTCGTTTACTCTTAGAGCTCTGCCGCCTACTTCCTTGTTGTTTAGCGCTTCGATCGCTTTTAGCGCGTCTGCGTCGTTTTCTATCTCGACGAATCCAAATCCCTTTGAGCGATTCGTGTCGCGATCTTTGACGATTTTCGCGCGTTTTACTTCGCCAAACGGCGCAAATGTATCCTTAAGCTCTGCCTCAGTCATGCGATATGACAAGTTACCGACGTAAATATTCACAGTAACGTTTCCTTAAATCAAATTCCCGATAAAATCGGTTAATAGATGATACCTGAATTTAAATAAAAAAGCTAGATAAAAATTGATATTTTTATAATTTTTTGTAAATTTAAACCTCAGCTGGCGTTTTTGGAAATTTATTTTTTATTCGAAGGTTTGGTGTTGCGTAAAATTTGAAGTAAATTTAAGGCAGGTTTGGCACGGAACACCAACCAATCGGCGCAAATAAATTTAAACTAAAGCGCGGACTTGTCGGCAATTTTTATAATTTCACAGCCGCAAATTTGATATTTGCAGCCTTAATAAAATTTAAGCCGCGCCTTCGCCAAAAACAAAGCACGCGGCCTTGATCAAATTTAACGTCTTAAATTGTTATTTGACAAATAAAAGTCCGTTTTTCACTTCGTTATAAACTTGCTCGCCATTTAAAATTTTAACCAGCTCCAAAGCAAACTCCATCGCGGTGGCGGGGCCTTTTGAGGTGATGATATTTCCGCTTTGCACGACGTTTTTATCGCTTACGTACGTTCCGCCCTCGACGCTAGCCTCGCAGCTAGGATAGCAGGTGTACTCGCCGCTCATCACCTCGGCCACCCCAAGAGCTATCGGCGCGGCGCAAATGGCAGCGACGAATTTGCCTTTTTTAGCAAACTTTTTGATCGTCTCTCTCATTTTTAGATTACCGGAGATATTTGTGACGCCCGTATAACCGCCCGGCAAAACCAACATATCGTACTCCTCGACTTCGAGGTCATAAAGCGTCATATCGCAGACAAATTTAACTCCGTGAGCACCCGTGATAGGTAGCTTGTCAAGCCCGACTACATGGGCCTCCACGCCGCCTCGTCTAAGCACGTCCACGATACTAACGCCCTCTATCTCCTCAAACCCGTCGGCAAAAATCACGGCAACTTTTTTCATAATTTTCTCCTTAAATTTTTTGATAATTATACTGCTATTTGTTAAATTTACGCTATAATCGGCTCACTTTAAATTCGAAAGGAAGGAAAATGGAAGTAAAGATTACATATTGCAATTCTTGAAACTATAGACCGGTAGCTTCTCGTGTAGAAGAAGAATTTTTAAGTCAAATCCCAGGCGCTAATATTAGCAAAATCGTCGGTAGCGGCGGAAACTTCATAGTTGAAGTAAGCGGAAAAGTAGTCTTTTCTAAAAAAGATCTCATCGGTACGGACGTAAACGCCCTGCCAAATCACGAAGAGATCGTTGCTTTGGTCGATAGCGTTAAAAAATCAGCCTAAAGTCTAAGCCGAGGCTTAGGCCTTGGCTTTTATTTCTTCAAATTTTATCTCATTTTTTTCGTATTTTTTAAGCAACCCGTTTATGCGTCTCTCAAAAATTTTCCATCTAGCTTCATTTCCGTATTTTTCAAACAAATTTAATGCTTGACGATTCAAAATTTCTTGTTCATTCTTTGTGAGTAAATATTCAAAAAGCTGATCAACCACAGCTAGGCCGTTTCGCTCTAACATTAAATCAATCAAATTTCGTTCGGTTTTTACCGCATCAAAAAATCTAAATACCTCTCTTAAATCGCTCGTTAAATTTTCACAAAGTGCTGCCGTGTCGGTATTTTCGTTGATTTCATAGTAAGGTGTTTTAGAGTCTATGATAGATGAAATTCTATCCCTAAAATGGCATTCGTATTCTTTGGGTTTTAAGATGAATTCTTTGCGGGTTGCGGCGTCTATAAACGCACCGTAAATGCCGCAGTTTACGTAAAATCTAGTTTCAAATGCGGTATTGCCGCTACTTTTTTGAAAATTTACGACGTATATAAATTTGGGAGTATTTTTGTAGAAATTTAGCCCGTTTTTGGTAAAGCCGTTATCTTTAAATAGCGGCTTTACTTGGGCCATGAGCTCGTCAAATTTTGCTTTCATCAAATTTGACGACTGCGGTTATTTATTTGCGCGCTCGATGTATTCGCCGCGGACGGTATCTACGCGGATGACCTCGCCCTCAAGCACGTGGAAAGGTATCTGCACGACCGCACCGCTCTCAAGCGTAGCAGGCTTTTTACCGCCCTGAGTGTCGCCTTTAAAATTCGGCGGAGTCTCGACGATCTTTAGCTCGACGACTTGCGGCACTTCTACGCCGATAGCCTTGCCGTTGTGAAACAAAATCTCAACCATCATGCCATCTATCATCCATTTTTTGACATCACCCACGTCCTCGTCGCTGATTGCCACTTGCTCGTAGGTCGCAGTGTCCATAAACTGACAGAACTCGCCGTCGTCGTAAAGATACTGCATCTCTTTTTCTTCCAAATTTGGCTGATCGCATTTGTCGCCTGCATGGAACGTTTTTTCAAGCACTTTGCCATCGATGAAAGATTTGATTTTCGCGCGAACGAAAGCCGCACCCTTGCCCGGTTTTACGTGCTGATACTCGACGACTTTATACGGAACGCCGTCTAGCTCGATCTTTAGTCCTTTTTTTAGGTCGCCCATAGAATAGGTTGCCATTTTTTCTCCTTGTAGTTTTAAAGGGTGATTATATCAAAAAAGCTTTTAGTTTAGTTTAAGAAGCGGCGAGGCGGCAAATTTGACCGCGCCCGCCGAAGCAAACCTCAAATTTAAGGCTTAAATTTGAACTCGCCTTTTTCCTTGCTTCGCTCGGACTGCGAGTGGATTTCCCTCTTCATCTGCTCGCTTACGCTAGGATCGTCTTTTTGAATCTTTTGAAATTTCTTTTTTTCGGTCAAAATTTTCTCGAAATTTTTCGTAGTTTGCTTTTGCACCTCGCTCTCGCAACCCGTAAGCAAAAGCAAAATCGGAATAAAAAGTAAAAATTTCATACTCAAACCCTCCTTGAATTTAAGCCCGAATTAGGGTTTAAATTTAGACAACTGCGTATTTTGCCCATACGCAAACGTCAAGATCGTTTAGCTTAGCCAGCGTCTCTTTGGTTATCTTTTCGTCGACCAACACGACCGCGAGCGCCATACCGTGATCGTCGCGTCCTAGGCGGAAGTCGGCGATATTGATCTTTTCTTCTGCGAGGATAGACGAAATTTTAGCGATAACGCCCGGAACGTCGTTGTTTTTAAAGATAATCATCTTGCCTTTAGGCTTAAAGTCTGTTTTAAAGCCGTTTATCGTCACGATGCGTTGCTGATTTTCGCCAAATACCGTTCCGCCGATCGTCACGACGTCGTTTTCGGTCGTTATGCGAACGGTGATTTTATTTTTGAAAATACTATTGCCGCCGACGCTACTCTCCGTCGTTATGCCCTTTTCGTCGCACAAAAATTTGGCGTTTACGTAGTTTATCGTATCGCCCAAGCTCTCTTTTAAAGCGCCGACGATCGCAAAGGTAAGCATAGAGTTAGCGTACTCGCTGATAGGGCCGTGCGTCTCGATACGGATAGCTTTGATAGCTTTTTTGTTGATCTGCGCGGCAAGGAAAGCCATCTTGCTCGTAAGCTCGATATAAGGCTCTACGAAAGGCGGCAGGTCTTCCGTTTTTATCGGTAAATTTAGCGCGCTAGGATAGCTGATGCCGCGAGCCGCCGAGATAGCCTGCTCGGCTGCGGCGATAGCGATATTGGCTTGCGACTCCAGCGTATTTGCGCCAAGATGCGGCGTGACGCTGACGTTATTTAGCTCGAGCAACGGATGATCCGTCGCCGGCTCTTTCTCAAATACGTCGATACCAGCAAACGCTATCTTGCCGCTTTTTAGGCCGTTATACAGCGCCTCTTCGTTGTAAAGGCCGCCGCGAGCGCAGTTTATTAGGCGCACGCCGTCCTTCATCTTTGCGATCTCCGCCTCGCCGATCATATTTACTGTTTCTTTGTTTTTCGGAGTGTGTATAGTGATAAAATCGCATGCAAGGATATCGTCGAAATTTCGCGTATAAACGCCGCCCATATCGGTTACTTTCGACGGATCAATATACGGATCGTAAGCAACGATTTGCATACCGAAAGCCGCAGCCCTAGTAGCCACGCGAGAGCCGATGTTACCAAAGCCGATGACGCCTAGAGTCTTGTTAAAAAGCTCGACGCCGTACCACTTCTCGCGTTTCCAAATTCGGTCGATTTTTAGATCGTTGTGAGCGTACGGAAACGAGCGGGCGGCGGCTAGCATATGAACCATCGTTAGCTCTACCGCGGCGATCGTGTTTGCCGTAGGGACGTTCATCGCGATTATGCCGCGTTTTGAGCAACCGTCGATATCCACGTTATCGACGCCAACGCCCGCGCGCACGAGAGCTTTTAGATTTTTAGCCGCATTTAAAAACGCCTCGCCGACCTCGGTCGAACTTCGCGTGATGGCCACGTCAGCCTCGCCTAAAATCTCCAAAAGCTTGTCTTTAGGCATATTTACCGCATCGATTACTTTTATATCCTCTTCGCGATTTAAAATTTCAAAGCCGACTTTATGTATTGCGTCGCACACTATTATTGTTTTCATAGCTTGATCTCCTTGAAGGTTGAGCGTATATCATACGCTTTAAGTTCGTTTATAACGCGGTCTAAAACGCCGTTATCTTGCGTGTTGATGTAAATTAAATTTTGTGAATTTTCTTTTACTACGCTAAAATCTACGGGTATGTTTTTTAATGTTTGAGTAAGGCAAAACATCGAATAGATATCGTTTTTATCAATCATTAGCTGATAAGCCGTTTTTATGACGGCTTTTGACTCGTCTTTAAATTCTACATATATCTCGTTGCTTGCCAGGGCATATTTTTTAGGAGCCAAATTTGCCATTTTGCCGACCCAAGAAGCTGGGTTGCCGGACAAATTTTGCTCCTCGTTATTTTGCGATATCTTTAGCTTCGCAGGCGCGGGCGCTTTTAAATTTACATCCGCATACTTATACAGCAAAGCGCCGCATATACAGACGAAAATCAGTATAAAAGCCATCGCGCCCCAGAGCAGATATCGCTTCATTTATTTACGATAGCTGCTCTTTGATAATGTCGCCCAAAGTAACTTTATCGTCGCTATTTATCTCGTTTAACACCTCGCGCTCTTTTTGTCTCGCAAGGCGTCTTACGCTTAGGCGGATTCTATTTTTCTTCTCGTCGATAAAGGCTATCGCGGCTTCAATATTATCGTTTATGTTTAGACTTTCAGCGCTTACGCTACCGAGGTCTTCTTTGCGAATGAGCGCATCGACGTTATCGCCAAGTTCTACAAATACGCCGAAATCTTTAATATCGCGAATTTTGCCCGTCACGATGTCGCCTACGTTAAATTTCTTCGCATAAGCTTGTACCGGACTTTGTTTTAGATCTTTTTGGCTAAGCGAAATTTTTTGCTCGTTAGAGTCGATTTTGATGATTTTGACCTCAATCTCATCGCCTACTTTAAATAAATCTTTGCACTTGTCGTTTCTATCCCAAGAAGCGTCTTCGTTGTGAAGCAAACCCTCTACTCCGCCGATTCTAACAAATGCGCCAAAATTCGTCACGCTAGTAACTACGCCCTTAGTAACGTCGCCTTCTTTAAATTTGGCCTTAAATTCGTCAAACGGTTTTTTGAGTAGATTTTTTAGGCTCACTCTTAAGCGGCGATCTTTCGCATCTATCTCGATAACCTCGACGTCAAGCTCCTCGCCCTCGCTGATGTGATCTTTTGGATTTTTGATATTTTTATCCCATGAAATTTCAGAAATGTGCAAAAAGCCCTCTATATCATTGCCAAGATCGACAAATGCGCCGTAAGGCTCTATGTTGCTAACCGTTACTTTTATAGTGTCGCCCACTTCTAGACCGTCTTTTATCTCATCCCAAGGATCGGGAGTTGCAGCCTTGATAGATAGAGACAGGTGCTTCTTCTCATTATCGTATTTGATAACTTTTACTAAAACCTTATCGCCCTCTTTGTAGATAGAGCCAGGATTTACCGGTCCTTTATAGCTTATCTCGCTGTAGTGTACGAGTCCGTCTACTCCGCCCACATCTACAAACATGCCGTAGGTAGTGATTTTCTTAACTATACCCTCTATTACGTCCGTATTTTCAGCGACTGCGGATATCGCTTCTCTTTTTTTCTTTCTATCTTCGTCGAGTAGTTTTTTTCTCGACACGATGATGCTTTGCTCGTCTTTGTCTATCTTTATGACTTTTACTTTAAAAGACTTTCCGATTACAGCATTATCTTCTCTGAAGCCGCTTTGTGAGCGAGGCAAGAAAAACTCGATACCGTCATTATTTTGAGCAACAAAACCGCCTTTGTTTTTACCGATTATTTTTACGTCGAATACGTCTTGATTTTCTTCGTTATATGAGTCTATGTAAGCTTTTACTTTTTCTTTTCTAAGCGCTTTTTTGTGAGAAACGATAGGCTTGCCGCCTCTTGAACCGGTTATTACGACTTTTATCGTGTCGCCAGCTTTAAATTTAAGCTCTCCGTTTTCGTCTTGGATCTCGGAAATATTTAAAATTCCCTCTGATTTTTTACCGACGTTTACAAAAACCTCGTCGCCTTTAATATCGACGATTATTCCGTCGCTATCTTCTTCCGTCTTTCTAAAAGACTCCTCTAACATCGCGGCAAAATCGTCGTCTTCGATACCGTCGTTTGCCTTACTAAGCTGAACTTTTTTGTTCACCGCAGCCATCTTGTTCCTTTTGTATATATTTTGCTTTTAACACAATTAGACTTAATTTTACTTAATATTAACTTATTTGTAGATTAACTTGCGAAATTTCAGGGTCAAATTTAAAATTTTGTTTAAAAAAGTAATGCTTGTTTATTAAATTTGAAAGCTCTCTAGTTTATCAACAACTTTTTGGATAATCCAATCGGGCGTAGACGCTCCGGCGCTCACTCCACAGAGTTTTTTCCCCTCAAACCACGCGCGCTCTAGCTCTAGTTCGTTTTCCACGAGATAGCTATCCTCGCAGGCGGTTTTTGAGATGAGATAGAGCTGTTTTGTATTTGAGCTGTTTTTGCCGCCGATTACGACCATTACGTCGGCTCTAACGGCTAAGTTTTTAACCGCTTCTTGGTTTTCAAAAGTAGCATTACAAATCGTGTTAAAAACGCGCACTTCTTTTACGCGTAGCATCAAATAATTTACGATTTGCATAAATTTTTCAACCTTGCGCGTCGTTTGGCTGATGACGGCTACCTTTTGCGCTAGTTTTACGCCCTCTAGCTCGCTTTCTTCTAGTACGACGAATACCTTACCGACGGCATATGATTTCACGCCCTTTATCTCAGGATGTTTTTCATCGCCGAAAATCACGATGTCGTAGCCCTCTTTGCTCATTTTCTCGCAAATTTGCTGAGGTTTGGTGACAAAAGGGCACGTCGCGTCGATCACCTTTATATCGCTTTTTTTTAGCTCGGCCAGGTCGCCCTTTGTGATACCGTGCGTACGTATGATCGCCTTTTTTTCGCCGTCGATTTCATTTATGCCTTCAAGCGTTTTAACGTTAAAATTTTTATTTAGGCGGTTTATCTCGTCGTTATTATGTATGATAGGACCGATAGTTACGGCATCTTTGGCGTTTTCGGCAATTTTTATAGCGCGCTTTACGCCAAAACAAAAGCCGTAACTGCTAGCAAGCTCAATCCTCAACGCTAGCTCCCAGTTGTCTTAAAATCCCGCTAAAATTCGGAAACGAAGTCGCGATAAATTCGCTCTTTTCTATAACCATTCCGCATTTTAACCCAAGTACCGCAAAGCTCATCGCGATACGGTGATCGCCGTTGCTATCGATGATGGCACAGTTTGCCTCGCCGCCTTTTACGCTAAAGCCGTCTTCAAATTCTTCGACTTCAAGCCCGCATTTTCGCAGCCCTTGCACCATGATAGCGATGCGGTCGCTCTCTTTTACGCGAAGTTCTTTTGCGTTTCTCACGCTACTAGTGCCCTGTGCATTTGCAAATGCGATGGCAAGTGCTGGCACCTCGTCGATTAGCCACGAGATATTTTCGCTCACGTCCACGGCCTTTAGCGGCGCATGCTTTATCTCGATCTCGCCGATACTTTCGTATGTGCCGGAAGTCTCTTTAAACGTTACTTGCGCGCCCATTTTGGCTAAAATTTTAAAAGCCTCCACACGCGTTTTATTTAGCAGCATATTTTTTAGCACGATGTGAGAATTTGGGATTATCGCTGCGGCTACGGCAAAGAAAAACGCCGAGCTAGGGTCGTTTGGGACGCAAATTTCAAGCGGTTTTAGCGGCGCATTCATCGGTTCAACCTTGACGCCATGCGGTAAAATTTGCAGGCTCGCTCCCATGCCTTTTAGCATGCGCTCGGTGTGATCGCGGCTAAGCTCGGGTTCGCTAAGCTCGCAGCCGTTTGACTTTAGTCCAGCCAAAATCAGCGCCGATTTTACCTGCGCGGAAGCGATTTTGCTATCAAATTTAAAATGCTCCAGCTTCTTGCCGCGGATCGCCAAAGGCGCGTGATCTCCGCCGTTTGCGCCGTCTATCTTTGCCCCGACGCTGATCAGCGGTTTAGCCACGCGCGCCATTGGACGACGATTTAAAAACTCGTCTCCGCTTAGCACGAAAAAACCCTCGCTAGCAGCCAAAAAGCCCATAAAAAGCCTCATAGCCGTGCCCGAGTTTCCGCACTCTAAAACAACGCTAGGCTCTTTTAAATTTGCGCTCGGAGTTATGATTAGCTCGCCCTCTTTTTCCTCGATACGAGCGCCTAAATTTTTTACGATTTCTAGCGTATTTAGCGTATCCTCGGCCTTTAGATAGTTTTTCACGCGGCTTGGTTTATCGCTCAAAAGCGAAAATATCGCGCATCTATGCGAGATAGATTTATCGGCCGCTATGTTCTCCAGGCTCGCGCTTATCGGCGTTCTTAATGCGTAAACTTTCATCTTAGTCCGATATTTAAATTTTGCTTTAAAGCGTCCAAAATTTTATCCATTATCGCCGCTACTTCCTCGTCCTCAAGCGTTTTTTGTATATCTTGGAAGTTAAATTTGACGCTGAGACTCACGTCGTCTCCGAGCTTATCGTCCGAATATATATCAACCGGAGAAAATTCTTTTAGACACTCGATTTTTAGCGCGTTTATACACTCTTTTATCGCTTCAAATTTCATGGTTTTAGGCACGATTAGGCTTAGGTCTCTGCTGATAGCCGGGAATTTCGAGTAGGCTTTGACGACCGCGCTATCAAATTTAAGCTTTTCAAACTCTATCTCGCAAAGATATGTCCGCGGCAGGTCGCGCGTTGCCTCGACTCGCACGTCCACGCGGCCGATATAGCCCACGCAAAGGCCGTTTTGGTAGATTTTCGCTTGTTCAAATTCGCTTAGATATTTTACGTCGTCGCACGCTTTTAGCTCAAATTCGCCGATCGCGTTTCTAACCGCCGTAGCAAAGCCCAAAAAGTCGATATCGGCAGGCTTTGCACCGTTTAGCAGGCTAGGCTCTCTCGTTAGTCCGCTAGCTACGAAGCCAAATCTCTCGCTTTGCTCGCCGCTCTGGCTAAATACGCTACCGAATTCAAAAATTTTGACCGATTTTCGCTGATTTTTGACGTTTCGCTCGGCCGATTTTAGCAAGTGGTTTGCAAGCGTCGGCCTTAGCGTGTTTAGTTCGCTATTTATCGGGTTGGCTATCTCGGCCTTACAAGGCGCAAAACCGAGTGCGGCTAGCTCGCCGGCATCGTCAAATACATAATGCACGCTCTCGAAAAACCCGGCTGCGGCGGCTTTTTTACGCAAATTTAGCGCGTTTTTGTAGTCGGTAAAAGTATCGTTTATGCGGTTTGCTTCGCTGAAATTTAGCGGCTTTGAGGCGATATTATCAATACCGACCATTCGCACGATCTCCTCGCATACGTCCTGCGCATTTACGATATCGTGGCGAAATAACGGCACTTTCACGTTCGCACCCTCTTTTTCGGCGTTAAAAGTTAGGCTAAATCCAAGCTTTTTAAGTATCCTCACGACGTCGTTTTGTGCGACTTCTTGACCGATCATTTTTTGCATTTCGCTCATCGTAAAGCTCACGACCTTTGGTTCGCGCGTCATCACGCTTTGCTGAGAGCCCGCATAAAGCGCAACCGATTTTAGCGCGGCTAGCTGTTTAAATAAAAAATCGGCTCCAGAACCTACGTTTGGCTCGCTACCTCTTAGCGAGCGGTAAGCTTGCGCTTGGCGCGGCATTTGCTTATCCTCGTAAACGGTTGTCGCGATGACTTGAGGATCGGTGTAGCTAGCCTCTACTATGATTAGTTTGCTGTTTTCGTCAAGTCTAGCCGCATCCGTCTGATACACGCCGCCAACGCCCAAAAGCTCGCCGCCGGCTAAAATTTCAGTCGCCAAATTTGCGCCCTTTTGCAGATCAAAAACAGCGCGCTCGTCGTCCTTTTTGAGCTTGGCGTAGTCATACGCGCTAAACAGCACGCCGGTTGAATGCGTAGCGTAGTCTAGCAGACGCTCGATGCGGTTTTGTTTATCACATTCGATCAGCGCCAAACGGATCTTCATCAGCAAATTTTCATCAAAATACTCTTTTATCTCAAAAGCGCGGTACTGAAAACTGCTTTGTAAATTTTCCTCGGCGTGGATAGCCAAGATACGCCCGATACCAAGCAAATTTTCGCCCTCTTCGTATCTGGCGGCATCTTTTAAAGGCAGATCAAGCGCGGCCGACAGATCCCTCGCTACGCCGTAAACGCTCAGGCAGTCGCCGCGGTTTGGCGTTAGCTCGATCTCGATAATATCGTCGTTTAGTAGCGGATATTCGCAAATTTCCTTACCTAGTTTTAGCTCGCCGATACTTTCATCTAGTGACATTATGCCGTCGTTTGTTTTTACGAGGCCTAGCTCGACGGATGAGCAGATCATACCGTTTGACTCGACGCCGCGCAGTTTTGCCCTCTTTATCTCTAGGCCGCTTGGCATAACGGCGCCTGATAGCGCCACGGGCACGAACTGTCCGGCCTCGACGTTTTTCGCGCCGCAGACGATTTGTAGCGTCTCGCCGCCTACGTCCACTTGGCAAACGCTTAGTTTCTCGGCGTTTTCGTGTTTTATCTTGCTTTTTACGTAGCCTACGACGATATTTTTAGGTACCCTGATCTCTTTAAAGCTATCGACCTCAAGCCCGATCGAATTTAACGTCTTTAGTAGTGTTTCGCTCGTTACGTTTGAGATATCTAGCCATTCGCTTAGCCAATTTCTTGAAATTATCATTTAAACTGCTCCAATAATCTTAAATCTCCCTCGAAAAGCGAGCGCAAATCAGGAATTTGATGAAGCAGCATCGCAAATCTCTCGACCCCAAGTCCAAATGCGTATCCGCTCACGTTTTTGTAGCCGACGGCCTTAAAGACGTTCGGATCGACCACGCCGCATCCTAGTACCTCGAGCCAGCCCGTTTGCTTACACACGCGGCATCCGTCGCCGTGGCAGAAGATACAGCTGATATCGACCTCCGCGCTAGGCTCGGTAAACGGGAAAAAGCTAGGGCGAAAGCGCACTTTAACGTCGCCGAACATGTATTTTAAGAAATTTTCAAGCATTGATTTTAAATTTGCGAAACTCACCGCGCCGCCCTCCTCCACCACGAGGCCTTCTACCTGATGGAACATCGGCGTGTGCGTTAGATCCATATCGCGGCGAAATACAGTTCCGGGCGCTATCATGCGAATCGGCGGCTTTTTGCTCATCATTGTGCGCACCTGCACGGGGCTAGTGTGCGTGCGGAGCAACCTAAAATCCTTAAAATAAAACGTATCTTGCATATCGCGCGCAGGGTGATATTTAGGTAAATTTAGCGCCTCGAAGTTGTGAAAATCATCCTCTATAAGCGGTCCCGTCTCGAGCGAGAAATTTTGCATCATAAAGTACTCGATGATCTTATCCATCGTAGCCATTACTGGGTGCAGCGCGCCCGCGCCGCTTGGCTCGTTAAATAGCGTGATGTCGATGGCCTCAGCCTTCATTTTGGCCTTTATCTCGCAGCTTTCAAGCTCGGTTTTTTTAGCCGCTAAAAGCGCTTCAAATTCGTCTCTTAGCTTGTTTAAATTTGCCGCAAATTCCTTCTTGGCCGCTTCGTCCATATCCTTAAGCTTAGCAAACTCCGACGTGATCGCGCCCTTTTTGCCCAGTAGCGCGACGCGAATCTTGTCTAAATCCGCCAAATTCCCGCATTTTGCGATACTTTCTCTATACTCTTGCAAGTTTTTACCTTTATTGAATTTTAGGATAGATTGTAGTCAAAATTTGATAAAATCTGCCTAAAAGGCGGGAAATTTTAACTTTTACTTGTTATAATTAAGCCAAATTTTAACCAGGAGAAAATCATGACGATATTTGAAAAAATCGTAGCGGGCGAAATACCTTGCAACAAAGTGCTGGAAAACGACAAATTTTTAGCCTTTAACGACATAAATCCAAAGGCTCCGATTCATATTTTGATCATCCCGAAAAAACACTTTGAAAATTTCCAGGAGATGGACGGGGTGCTGATGGGCGAGATGACGAAATTTATCCAAGAAGTCGCGGTGCTGATGGGCGTAGATAAGAGCGGATACCGCCTAGTCACAAACTGCGGCGAAAACGGCGGTCAAGAGGTCATGCACCTGCACTTTCACCTGCTAGCGGGGGCAAAGCTTGGCTGGGTGGATACTGCGACAGATCCGCAAAGCACGTTTTAAATTTTAAATTTACGCTCGAAATTTGAGCGTAAATTTGACTTAGCGAGCTAACCGCAAGCACGGCAAGCTCGCTAAACCTCCAAAAAGACCGCCGCTTTTGCTAAGTCGAGCGGTCAAATTTGACTCCTTAAATTTACCCTTTCAACCACTCGTTTAAAATTTCAATCTGCGCCGCAACGCTCTCATTTGCCGTGCCTCCTTGCGACTTGCGTGCCTCTTTGGAGGCGTTTAGATCAAGAAATTTAACCGCGCCAGCGTCCAAACTTTCATCCACGCTAGCAAGCTGCTGCACATTTAGCTCGCTCAAATCCAGGCCCAAATTTTCCGCATACGCCACGGCTTTGCCCGTGATGAAGTGCGCCCGGCGAAACGGTACGTTTTTCTCCCGCACGAGATAATCCGCCAGATCGGTCGCCGTGAGGTGCCCGCGGCGCGTCATCGCTAGCATATTTTGCTCGTTAAATTTAGCCGTTTTTAGCATCTGTTTTAAAATTTCAAGGCTCGCAAGCGCAGTGGCGACGCTATCAAAAACACCCTCCTTGTCCTCTTGCATATCCTTGTTGTATGCTAACGGCAAGCCCTTCATCACCGTTAGCAGCGCGACGAGATTGCCGTTTACGCGCCCCGTTTTGCCGCGGATTAGCTCGGCGACGTCGGGGTTTTTCTTCTGCGGCATGATCGAGCTGCCCGTACTGTAGGCGTCGCTGATCGTGATAAAGCCAAACTCCTGCGAGCTCCACAAGATGAGCTCCTCGCACAGGCGCGACGCATGCGTCATCAGCACGCTTACGTTAAACAAAATCTCCAGCGCGAAATCGCGGTCGCTGACGCTATCCATCGCGTTTGGCGTCACTCCCGCAAACCCCAGCTGCTGCGCGACCAGCTCGCGATTTATAGGATGCGGCGTACCCGCAAGCGCGGCGGAGCCTAGCGGACAGAGGTTATTTCGCTCGCGCGAGCTGGCAAAGCGCTCGTAGTCGCGGCGAAACATAAACGCGTAAGCTAGCAGATGATAGGCAAGGCTCACGGGCTGGGCGTGCTGAAGGTGCGTGTAGCCTGGCATCAGCGTGTCCGCGTGCTCGCTAGCTATATCTCGCAACGCGGCGACTAGCTCGCGAGTTTTTTCGGCGATCGTAGCGCCGCTTTTAAGCACGTAGAGACGAAAATCAAGCGCGACCTGATCGTTTCTGCTGCGCGCGGTGTGTAGCCTACCGCCAAGATCGCTTCCGATGAGCTCGCTTAGGCGCTTTTCGACCGCCATGTGGATGTCCTCGTCGGCGGTTTTAAACTCAAATTTACCGCTTTTTATCTCTTCAAACACGGCGTCAAGCCCCGCGACGATCTTTTCGCTCTCCTCAGGCTTTAAAATCCCGCAAGCACCCAGCATCCGAGCGTGTGCCTTGCTGCCTGCGATATCCTCCTGCCAAAGCGCCCTGTCAAAGCCGATCGAGGCGTTAAACTCCTCCAAAAGCTCGCTACTCTCACCGCTAAACCTACCCGACCACATTTTTTTTGGATTTTCTTGCATCGTTTTTCCTTTTTGCGCTAAATTTTGACTTTGATTTTAGCTCAAATCCACTTAAATTTCACGCCGTATTCACTCTGCGCGGCTAAAATGAACGAAAAAGGAGCAAAAATGAAAAAGCGAATTTATCACGTAAGCGAGGTCGCAAAGAGCGGAGAAAAGGCGATAAAAACGGTATTTTGCGAGACGGACGCCACTAGTTGCGCAGTCTGGGTCGTGCGAGCCGGTCAAGAGGTCGCGGTACACACGCACACCACAAGCGACGACGTGTGGGTGTGCTTGCAAGGCGAGGGCGTATTTTATCTTGCAAAAAAGACGGACGAGCTTTTAGATAACGGCGAACAAGTAAATTTTAAAAGCGAGCGATCTTGTCGATACAAGCAAATCTCGGTCAAAAAGGGCGACGTGGTGATCTCGGCTAAGGGCGAGTGTCACGGCATGAAAAACACCGGTAAGGAGGATTTTATCTTTATCAGCGTTATCACGCCGTTGCCCGCTGATTACGTGGCGCTGGGGTAAATTTAAGCTAGCAAGAGTGGGGCTTATCGCGTGGGAAATGAAAATTTGTAGCATTTTGGGTATTTGTTGATTTTTACTGCGTGTAAATTTGACAAAAGCACATAGCGGCTGAAATTTTAAAAATTTACGGCGGCAAGCTAAATTTGACGCCGATAAATAACGCCGAAGCTATCGCAGTGCACGGCGATAAATTTGAAATTTTAGGGCGCTAAATTTAGATGCGCGGCGCTCTAAGAGCGCGTTAAATTTAGAAAAACGGCGTCTGAAATTTTACGCGTTAAAGCCTACGTAAAATTTTAAAATTTAAAACGGCGACGTCTGAAGCGAGCTAAATTTGGCGTCAAATTTAAGCAACTTTCGCCCGCCCTTTCGCCGTCAAATTTAGATCAAATTTAAATTTACGCCACCCCAGAACGTAAAATTTCGCTATGAATTTTAGGCGGTACGCCAAACATCCTTGCGTATTCGCGGCTAAACTGCGATGCGCTCTCGTATCCGACGTCAAAAGCAGCCTGCGCAACGCCGATCTTTTTGGTCGCTAGCAGGTTTTTGGCCTCTTCTAGGCGGATCTTTTTTTGAAAAGCTATGGGACTTAGCGAGGTTACGATTTTGAAGTTATGATATAGTGAAGACTCACTCATATCGCATTCGCGCGCGACATCTTTCATATTTAGCTTTTGCGAAAACTCGTTTTTTATCTTTGCTACGGCTTTTGAAATTTTATTTGAAACGCTGCCTTGCATCGCAAATTTACTTAAAAAATAGCCGCTTTTATCGTTTGTTGCGAGCGTGTAAAGTATCTCTTTTTTAGCAAGGTCTGAGAGAAATTTGACCTTCTCTTTCGGCTTTTCTAGTAGCCAGACAAACCTCAAAACAGGCTCTAAAATTTCATCCGTTAGCTCGCCAAAGAATATGCCTTTTTCGCTTTTTTGTAGGTTCTGCTCTTTTACGTCCACGCCTTTTAGCACTTCATAGACCTCATCAAGGCTAAATTTAATGCGAAGCGAGATGTAGGGTTTCTCTTTTGAAGCGTCTGTTAGGCTTACATTTAACGGTACATGAGTAGAAGCTAGCGCATAAGTCTGCTCGTCGTATCCGTGCATATCATCGCCAAAGCCGATCGCCTTTGCTCCTTGCAGTATTATGCACAATGACGGCTCATAAACCGCGCTGATAAAATCATGCGTTTTGTCGCTGATATAAAAATCAAGCGAGTCGATGTCGCTGCGCTCTAGGCAGTTTACGCCGCATCTATCTAATAAAAACTCTTTTGTCTGCTCTTTTAGTAAATTTACATCAGCCATTTCACTCTCCGAATCAAATTTTGTGAAATTATACAACTTTTTAGAAATTTTGCAGGATTAGGCATGAAATTTAGAGGATCGTTCTAACGTAAAATTTAAAATACAGATATAATGTACCCCAACAAAACGGTATGCGGGACAAGGAAAGTCCAAAGCTCGCCAAAATATCAAAAAATTTAAAGGAGAAGAGGTGAATCTTAAGAAATTTGCGGCGACGCTTGTAGCGTCAAGTTTTATTTTAGGAGGCAATGCAATGGCAGGTACGAATGTAGTAAAATCACCGCTAGAGGCGGTATCGATGGTAAGCGAGTGGGACAAAGTTTTCGCTAAAAGCGATAAGGTAGATCACAAGAAAGTTAAATTTAAAAATCGTTACGGCGTGGAGATCGTCGGCGATCTTTATACGCCTAAAAATTTGCATGGTAAGGCTGCCGCGATCGCAGTTAGCGGACCTTTTGGCGCGGTCAAAGAGCAATCAAGCGGCCTTTACGCCCAAACTTTAGCCGAGCGCGGCTTTATCACGCTTGCCTTTGATCCAAGCTACACCGGAGAGAGCGGCGGCGAGCCAAGAAATTTAGCAAGCCCTGAGATAAACACTGACGATTTTAGCGCTGCGGTGGATTTTCTAGGCACCCAGAGCAATATAGATCGAGGTAAGATCGGCATTTTAGGCGTATGCGGCTGGGGCGGTTTTGCTCTAAACGCATCTCTTGCCGATCCTCGCATAAAGGCGGTTGCAACCAGCACGATGTATGATATGACGCGAGTGATGGCAAAAGGCTACAACGATAGCGTGGGCGCCGATGAGAGATATGAAACTAAAAAGAAGCTAGCCGAACAACGCTGGGTCGATGCTAAAAATGGCAAACCGGCATATACTGGTGCGATAAACGTTGATCCAAAAAAGGTAGATGCAAGCACGCCGCAGTTTATCGCTGAATATGCGGACTATTACCGCACGCCGCGCGGATATCACAAACGCTCTGTAAACTCAAACAGCGGAGAGAGCGGCTGGATCGTCACAAACCCTATCTCGTTTATAAATATGCCAATCCTTGTCTACGCTAGCGAGATGAGAACCCCGACTCTTATCGTAGCCGGCGAGAAAGCGCACTCAAGATACTTTAGCGAGGACGCTTTTAAATCTCTTGGCAACAAAAATAAAGAGCTAGTTATCGTCCCTGACGCCGTGCACACAGATCTATACGACAATAAAAACAATAAGATCCCATACGATAAATTTGAGGAATTTTTCAAAGCAAATTTGAAATAAACCGCTGCCCCTGCACCTTGCGGGGGCAAATTTAAAAAAGAAAAACAATGGAAAATTTTACATTTTATAACCCGGTAAGAATAGAATTTGGCAAAGGCAAAGAAGCTCATATCGGCGAATATATGAAAGAATTTGGAGCTAAAAAAGCCCTTGTGCTATACGGCAGCGAGCGCGTAAGAAAGAGCGGACTGCTTGGCGTAGCTACCGATAGTCTAAAAGCAAACGGCATCGAATTCATAGGGTTTGGCGGCGTTAAGTCAAACCCGGTACTAAGCAAAGTAAACGAAGCGATCAAAATAGCCCGTGAATTTGGCGCCGATAGCGTGCTGGCCGTTGGCGGCGGCTCGGTGCTAGACTCTGCAAAGGCAGTCGCTGCCGGAGCTAAATATAGCGGCGACGTGTGGGACTTTTTCGTAGGTAAAAATCCGGCCGAGTCGCTTATGGTATTTGACATCATCACGCTAGCGGCAACTGGCTCTGAGATGAATCAAAACGGCGTCGTGACCAACGAAGCGGCTAAATTAAAGCTTCATCTGGGCGCGCCGTGCCTTTTCCCAAAAGTATCTGTCGTAAACCCGCAGCTACAAGCCACCGTCAGCCGCGACTATCTAGTTTATAGCGCAAGCGATGTTATCGCGCACAGCATCGAGGGCTATTTCACGGCTATAAACTATCCGCTAATCGCCAGAATGCAGGTAGAAGCAAACATCAAAACCATCATCCGTACGACCGAAATTTTACTCGCAAACCCTGATGACTACGATGCTAGAGCTGAGTTTGCCTGGGCTGCGACGATGGCGCTAAATGGCATAACCATGGTCGGTACCTCAGGCATCGAGTATCCAAATCACATGATCGAGCATGCGATGAGTGCGGTAACGGACTGCGCGCACGGAGCTGGACTAAGTGTGGTTATGCCTGCGTGGATGAAGTGGTATAAGGATAGAAATTTAGGCGTATTTGAGCGTTTTGCGAGAGAAATTTTTGGGCTTAAAACCGCAGATGAGGGCATAGAGGCGCTAAAAGCGTGGTTTGACAAAATAGGCACTCCAACAAGACTATCGCAGCTAAAGATAGATAGCGAGACGCTTATAAATGAGATCGCGGGTGTTGCCTATGAAAACGCAAAGGCGTGGGCGATGCAAGAGCTCTATCCAAAGAAAAATATCGCTCAAATCCTCGAACTGGCAAAATAAATTTAAAGTGAGTAAAAATGAGAAAAACTTTAGCCGTCTTTATGCTTTTTGCGGGGTTAAATTTGGCAGCAGGAGAGAAAATGCAAAATTTAAAGATAGTCCTAAAGAGCTCTAACGGCGAAGCGACGGCTATCTTAGACGATACGGCAGCGGCAAGGAGTTTTGCCGCACAGCTGCCGCTAACGCTAAATTTAGAGGACTACGGCGGACGCGAAAAGGTAGCTAAGCTGCCAAAACAGCTTGATACAAGAGGCGCTCCGAGCGGCAGCGACGGCAAAAAAGGCGAGATCTCATACTTTGCTCCGTGGAATAACTTTGTCATCTACTACGGCTATCAGCCCTACTATGAAGGCATCGTACGCCTGGGCGTGATCGAGGGCGATGTGAGCTCGGTCGCAAAAGACGGGCAGATCAGGATAGAACTAGCAAGATAAACTCGCCGTAGCCGCAAAAGCGATAAATAATAAACTTTATTTCCGCTCCTCGCGCCAAACTTTTTTATAGTCGCAGCACTATCCACGCGGCGGCGGATATAAGCGTAAATTTTGGCATTTATACGCTCATACGAAGGTTTTACGTCGTTTAGTTGCAGATACGCAAGTCGGTAAAATTTATAAATAGTTAAGCGCGGCGGACTTATTATATAGTCCGAATTTACCGCCTCATCTTTCTGCCGATTAGCGCAAAAATCACTATCACGCCGGCGATCATCACTCCCGCCTTCACGTAAAACGCCCTCCTCTCGCGCACGGCTTCTGGCGAGCTGGTTTTGAGCCGCACCTTGACGCTCATGCCGCCCGCCACGATACTTAGCGTATCGCCGGCCATGCCTTTTAGCTTCACGCTTAGCGTGTTCGTGCCGCTTTGTGCGACCGTAGGCATCATAAAGCCCGAGGCTTTGTAAGAGTAGCGCGTCATGAGGTCGTTGCAGTCTTTGGGGCGGAAAAATATCTCGTAGGTCTTATCCGCATCCACGCCCAGCACGTCGCCGTCTCGCGCGTCGAAATATGGATTTTGCGGAGTTTTGGTTTTAAAGCTCCATTTTATCTGCTTTACCTGCGCGCCCGCGTTTTGGGCGCTTTGATTTCGCGCGCCTGCTTGCTCGTAGCTAAAAACCGCCTCGTACTGCGCGCCGAAGTCAAAAACCTCCCGCGAAAAAGCCGCGAACTGCTTGGAGGAAAATTTAGAATTTATATCGTTGGCGCTCGTGATGACGTGCAAATTTTGGATCTTTCGCCCATCTTTAAATATCTCAAAATCCTTAAATTTTACCTCGCTTGCATTTGCGTTAAACTCGATACTGACGGGACTTGCCGTGATCTTGCACTCGGGGAAGGGGTCCGGGATCTCGCCGCTAAAATAGGGCGTCACTGCAGTAGCGTCGGGAAATTTGACAAAAGGCTTGCTAGAGCCGGTGAAATTATCAAATTTGGCGTCTTTTATTTTTAGATTTTTATCTGCGCAGACGTTGGTATAAAACCGCCCCGCGCCCGTATCGCTCGCACCCTTAGCGCAAAAGGCGTTAAGCCTAGAGTTGCCCATCTCAAAGACGAAGGCGTTAAATTTATCCTTGGACGCGAGCGCGTAGCCGACCTCATCGACGCTCAAATTTAAAAACGCAAATCGGTGATAAATCGCCGAAAATAGCCCGTCCACCGCCTCTTTAAAGTCGCTTTTATAAGCGATGTTTTCAAGCACTAGAGTTGATTTGTAGCCCACGGCTAGAGCTCTGTCGGCCGGAGTCGCGCCGCTAAATTTAGCTCGTCCTGCCGTCTCGTCGTGGCCCATGTATTCGTTTTGGGCGCTATACTCGGCGTGATTTTTGGCGGCTTGGCTTAAAATTTGATTTTGTCTTAGGCTGGAGAGTCCCGAGCCTCGGCGGTACTCGTTTAGATACGCGACCGCGTCGGAGTCCGGAACGAAAGAAAACTCGGGCTGCTTGGCGGACTTTAGCGCGGAGCTTTGGCTTTGTCCTCCCAAAATATCGCAACCCGAAAGAAAAAAGGCGCAGGCTAAAAGGCTAAATTTAAGCCCGCGTTTTACAGAGTAAAATTTCAATCCCGCGCCCTTTAAATTTAAGCCGTAGGGCCCGCTTTTGCGTATTCTACGCCCTCTTTTACGTCCTCGTAGCGTTTAAAATTCGCCTCAAACATACCCGCTAGCTTATCTCTAGTCGCGACGTATTCGTCCTTATTTTCCCACGTATTGATCGGATTTAGCAGCTTCGTCTCGACGCCTGCGAGCTCTTTTGGGATCGCGAGGTTAAATTTCTCGAAATTTTCAAATTCGCACTTTTTGATGCTGCCGTCAAGGATCGCGTTTATGCACGCGCGCGTGGCTTTGATGCTCATTCGCTTGCCCACGCCGTACGCGCCGCCGCTCCAGCCTGTGTTTACGAGATAGACGCTGACATTATGCTTGTCGATCTTTTCGCCCAGTAGCTTAGCGTAAACGGTCGGATGCAGCGGCATAAACGGCTCGCCAAAGCACGCGCTAAAGGTTGCCACCGGCTCGGTGATACCGCGCTCGGTGCCCGCGACTTTTGCCGTGTAGCCGCTTAGGAAATAATACATCGCCTGCTCTTTGGTTAGCTTTGCGACCGGCGGCAAAACGCCGAATGCGTCGGCTGTTAGGAAGATTATGTTTTTTGGATGGCCGCCCGCAGAGCTTGGCTCGTAGTTATCGATATGATAGATCGGGTAGCTAACGCGGGTGTTTTCGGTCTTGCTACCGTCTTTGTAGTCTACTACGCCCGCCTCGTTGGCGACTACGTTTTCAAGCAGCGCGTCGCGTTTGATAGCGGCGTAAATTTCAGGCTCGCTGCTCGGATCTAAATTTATGCACTTCGCGTAGCAGCCGCCCTCGAAGTTAAATATCCCCTCATCGTCCCAGCCGTGCTCGTCATCGCCGATTAGCTTGCGGTTTGGATCTGTAGAGAGCGTCGTTTTGCCCGTGCCGCTTAGGCCGAAAAATAATGCCGTATCGCCCTGCTTGCCCACGTTTGCCGAGCAGTGCATGCTTAGCTTGCCCTCAAGCGGCAGCCAGTAGTTCATCATAGAGAAAATTCCTTTTTTCATCTCGCCGCCGTACCACGTACCGCCGATAACGGCGACGTTTTCCTCGACGTTAAAGATAACGAAAACGTCGGAGTTTAGCCCCTGCTCTTTGCACTCTTCGTTTTTGCATTTGCACGCATTGAAAACCACGAAATCAGGGCTAAATTTAGCTAGCTCCGCCTCGTTTGGACGGATGAACATATTTTTTACGAAATGCGCCTGCCATGCGACTTCGGTTACGAAACGAACCGATTTTTTGCTCTTTTCGCTCGCGCCGCAAAATGCGTCTTGGATAAAGATTTCCTTGCCGCTTAGCTGGGCTTTGGCTTTGGCTAAAAGCTTGTCGAAAAGCTCTTTTGAGATAGGCTGATTTACCTTGCCCCACGCGATGTATTTTTGGCTCGGGTCCTGCTTTACGAAGTACTTATCCTTTGGGCTGCGACCCGTAAATATGCCAGTATCGACCATAAAAGTGCCGTTGCTTGACACGCGTCCCTCGCCCATCGCCTTTTCAAGCTCGAAAAGCTCGTCGTAACTTAGGTTGTGGTTGATTTTTTTGATGTCCTTAAGACCTAATTTTTCTATTTCGTTTACCATTTTTCTTCCTTTTTTGGATTAAATTTTCGCTAAAATTTGACCGTTTGCTACGGTTTGTCCTTGCTGTACCTCGATAGACGTTACCAGCCCGTCTTTTGGGGCATTGACGTCTATTTCCATCTTCATAGCCTCCAGCACAAACATCCTTTGTCCCTTTTTCACGCTATCGCCCACTGCGACTAGGATTTTGAACACGTTTCCCGGAAGCGTGCTTTTAACCGGCTCACCGCTGCCGCCGGTCGTTTTGGCCGGAGAGAGCTCCGGAGGCGGCATATGCGCTACGCTTGCGGGTTTTACGCTTTTTATCTCGGCTTTGCCGTCTGCGTCCGCGACCTCGACGTCAAATTTCTTGCCATTTACGGTGACGCTGTATTTTTCGTTTATCGGAGTTTTCGCGCGAGGGGTCGGCGCGCTCGTTTCGCACGTATTTGTCGATTTTTTTCGGATATTTACCTTGCCTTCGCCTTTTAGAAACACGATGCCCTTTTCTTTGCACGCCGCAGCGATAAAGATATTTTCCTCGCTAGGCTCGATGCCCTCTTTTTTAAGCAGCTCGCGCGTAAATTTAAGCGACTTGCTCTCGTCTTTATCCGCGATATCCATGGCATGCTCTTTGGTCGGTTTTAAGCTTAACTGCTCGCTAGCTAGCTTAACCACGCTCTTGTCGGGCTCTACGGGCGTCTTGCCGAAGTAGCCTAGCACCATTTTACCGTAGCCCTCGGCGATCTTTTTCCACGGGCCAAACATTACGTTATTAAACGCCTGCTGGAAATAAAACTGACTAACCGGCGTCACGCTCGTGCCGTAGCCGCCCTTTTGCACGACTTCGCGCATCGCTAGGATGACCTCGGGGAATTTATCCAAGATATTATTATCGCGCATCATTTGGGTATTTGCCGTTAGCGCGCCGCCCGGCATCGGGCTAAACGGGATGAGCGGGCTAACCTGCACGGCTTCGGGCGGCAGGAAATAATCTTTCAAGCATTCGCCGAGTACGCTTTCGTATTTTAGAATTTTCTCCACGTCAAGTCCGCCCAGATCGTAGTTTTTGCCCTTAACGGCATGCAGCATCGTTAGGATATCTGGCTGGCTGGTGCCGCCGCTAACGGGGCTTGCGGCTAGATCGATGCCGTCTGCGCCCGCTTCTAGAGCGGCCATATAGCAAGCGACGCTAACGCCTGCGGTTTCGTGGGTGTGGAGTCTGATGTGGGTATTTTGCGGGAGGAGTTTGCGAGCCATTTTGATGGTCTCATATACTTTTTGCGGGCTAGAGGTGCCGCTGGCGTCTTTGAAACAAACGCTGTGATACGGGATGCCCGCGTCTAAAATTTCGCGCAAAATCCGCTCGTAAAACGCCACGTCGTGCGCGCCCGAACAGCCCGCGGGCAGATCCATCATCGTGACGACCACTTCGTGCTTTAAGCCGTGATGAGCGATACGTTCGCCGGAAAATTTTAAATTTTCCACGTCGTTTAGCGCGTCGAAGTTTCGTATCGTGGTCGTGCCATGCTTTTTAAAGAGCTTCGCGTGCAGATCGACTAGCTCGCGGCTGCCCGTGTCTAGCGTCACGGTATTTACGCCGCGGCTTAGAGTTTGCAGGTTTGCCTCGGGCCCGACCGTTTCGCGAAATTTATCCATCATCGCAAACGCATCTTCGTTCAAATAAAAATAAAGGCTCTGAAATCGCGCCCCGCCGCCAAACTCAAAGTGCGTTATGCCGGCCTCTTTAGCCGCGCTAACCGCGGGTAAAAAATCAGCCATCGCCACGCGCGCGCCGAAAACCGACTGAAAGCCGTCTCTAAAGGTAGTATCCATAACGTCTATAAATTTTTTCGCCATTTTGCCGCCTTATAAAATTTCAAAATCGTGCTAATTTTACCTTGTTTTAGATTAAGTGGATATAATAAAATCAAAGCATTATCACAAAAATGTTTAACGAGGGGAGCAAATGCAAGAGCGCACGCTAGAAGAGCTTTATAAAAAGCTAAAAAAATTTGATAAATTAGCCGATAAGGAAGAGTTTTTATTTAACGAGATAAGAGACGCCGTAGATGCGCGGGATTTGGCGTTTGCCGCGCAAATTTGCGACTTTGTTTTAAACGACGAATTTGAAAAATTCGGCGCGTTTTTAAGAACCAGAGCGCTAATGTGGCTCACGGACTATATCGCGCAAAATTTAAAAGAAAACGAGAACGAGTATCCGAATTTTGACGACTTTGCGGACTGCCTGTGGAAATTTAAATGGATCGTCTCGGGCGTCGCCAAAAGCTCCATGATAGAAAAGGAGCTCATAGACGAGGCAAACGAGGCGATGGCGTTTTACTACGAGCGCATGGAGATCTCACTGGCCTCATACTACAAGGCCTTGATGAATCAAAACATAGACATGGGCGATGCTAGAGAAGCGAAGGCAAACTACGAGCTGTGGAAAAAGCTCGCCAAAGACGATATGAATGATTGCGAGGCATGCGAGGCTAGCGATGAGATCGCGTATTTAAATTTTGCCGGCGAGCATGAGGCCGCGCTGGAGCTTGCCGCGCCGATACTCTCGGGCGAGCTAACCTGCGGCGAAGTGCCTCACACGACCTACACGCCGATACTTTTTAGCATGATTAAAACAGGCAAGATAGAGGAGGCGAAAACCCTGCTACCCAAGGCCGCGGCGACGATCGAGTCAAATCCTCGCGTCATAAATCAGATCGCGCCGCTAATCGAGATCGCCGTTAGGCTGGATGAGCGCGAGACGGCGTTAAGCTTAGCTCGCAAACACTCGCACGCCATACTCGATAGCAACGACGATCTGAACGACCTGCGATTTTTCATCGCAGTTAGCGCGTTTGGCGAAGAGAACGACTACAAGATAGCTCTAGAGATAGCGGGCAAATTTGACGCTAGAAACGGCAACACATACTACTCGGACTACCTGAACGAATTTTACGCCGAGTTTGGTTTTTAGCTGTTGCAGGTTAAATTTGACTGGTAAATTTGGAGTTAAATTTATAAAATTTGACGCGCTGAGACCAGCATCTTGAAAACTCAAAAATTTGGTTTTTAAATTTGACGCTATACGTTTAAATTTCTCTAAACAGAAATAATTCTTTGGAATCGTCTTGCTTCTTTATTAAGGGGGAAGGGGCTTGAATTACGAGGTCGCTCCCTTCCCCCTTAACGGATCCCCCAACCCCTACGACGTGAGAGGTTGCTGCACTGCGTGCAGGTTTAAATTTGACGCTTTCGCGCCGCAGGTTTAAATTTGCATTTTCAAGGCGCAGGTCTCGGTAGCTTAAATTTGCAAATTTGACTTCAAATTTGAATAGTAAAAGTTAAGGCGAAGTATCGCGAGATGATTTTTCGAGTTTTGAAGCAAAATTGAGCGTGCGCTAGGCATATAGCCTGCGGAGCGAAAATTTTGCGAAATCTCGGAAAAGCGCTCGCGAGACAAGCCGCAACAAGAAATTTACAATCTTATTCGCTCGGCTTAGTTAGCTCATAGGAGAAATTTATCTCCTTGCTCTCATTTGGTTTGAGCGCAAATTTCCACGTTACTTTGCCGTCTTTACCGATCTCGTTTTCTTTCGGATCGTTTTTCACGCTCACGCTTACGCTCTCGTGCGCGCTGACGGGCACTTGCTCCTCTAAAACCACGTCCCATGCGAGTTTAGAGCCGTTTTTGATGCTGTATTTATACCCGCGCGAGATCTTGTTTTTCGAGCCGAAAAACGACTCTTTCGTATATTCGCCGTTAGCTTCTTTTTTTACGCTAACAAGCTCGTTTTTGCCGAAAAACTCCTTTGCCTCCTCGCCGGCGGCGTAGCCTACGTATCTTTTGCCGATATTTATACCGTCAATCTTAAACTCGCTTTGCGCGCCCTCTATGCTTCGCTCAGGCTTAAACGCGGCTCTAACGAACGCGCCTGCGCTGCCGTAGCCGTCGATGACGAGGTCAAATTTAGCATCCAAACTCTGCTTGTCGTAGGCAAAGTCCGCCGTTTCGTCCGCTTTTAGACTCACGCCCTCTATGCGCCACGCGTTTGCGAGCGCGTTTTGCTCGTTGATTGACTGCACGTCTTTGACGCTATTTTTCTTTGCGTATGCCTTTCGCGGCGCCATATCGGCACTAGCCTCCATCATCGGCGCGGCCGCCAGCGGTATCATATTTCGCGGCGCCGGCTTGCCTTCGTAGCGCGGATAAAACGGAGCGGGCGTCAAATTTGACGAGTAGTAAAACGGATAAAGCGCGATAGTAAGAGAGTTTAAATCTATACCCAGCGGATTTGTCACGGTTAAATTTTGCGAGATTTCGACCTTGCCTTTTGCGACGTCGGCATGGATTTTATTTTTTAAATTTACGTTAACGCCCACGGGATAGGAGATCTTGACCTGTTTTGGGTCGCATTCGAATTTCAAATCAAGCTTTTGAAAATTTTTAACCTCGGCCGCGTTCATTTTCTTTTTCAGCTCGTCGATTTGCTTTTTGGTTTGCGAAATTTGGGCTAGGTTTTTTAGCACCGCTTCGTAAAATTTATCGCCGTCGGCGTCCAAATTTGCGACGCTTTGCTCTTTAAAAGCCGGAAAATTATTTAAAAAAGCGTTTTTGGAGTTTAGCGCGTTTAGCTTGTCGTTTAGCTCCTCAAGCTCTTTTTCGTTTTGCTTAAATTTAGCGTAGGCCTCGTTTTCTGCGGGCTTTGCTTCGTTTAAATTTAGACTTAGCAGCTCGCACGACGCGGCCACGTCGATATCCTCAAGCTCGACGAAATCGGGCAAATTTAGGCTAAATTCGCTTTTTTGATTGCTAAAGTTTTGATGTATAAATGAGGCGTTTTTGTAGATTTCTATCAGGTTGCTTTCGGCGCTCGCGATCAGGGCAAACGCCGAAACTAAGGCTATTTCTCTCATTTTCTCTCCTTTGGGTGAATTTAAGAGATTATAGCCTTACAAAGATAAATTTTAGCCTAGCAAGATAATCGTAAAGATGATCAGAACTAAAATTTGTATCGCGATAAAAGGCACCACGCCGCGGTAGATGTCAGAGGTCTTGACCTCTGCCGGTGCCACGCCTTTTAGGTAAAAGAGACTAAAGCCAAACGGAGGCGTGAGAAACGAAGTCTGTAAGTTCATCGCGATAACGATAGCAAAATATAGCGGATTTATGCCTAAATTTACGGCAATCGGCGCCAAGATCGGCAGCACGATATACGAAATCTCGACGAAGTCTATAAAAAATCCTAGCGCAAAAATCGTAATCATAGCTAAGATAATAAAACCCCATTTTTCGCCCGGCAAATTTGACATCACTTCCTCAACGATCTCGTCGCCGCCGATGTAGCTAAACACCATCGAAAATGCGGTCGCGCCGATAAGGATGGTAAAGACGACGGCCGTGGTTTTGACGCTCTCTTCAAGCGCTTCTTTTAGCATTTTAAACGAAAAAGTCCTGTAAAAAACAGAAAGCAAGATCGCGCCCACGCAGCCAAACGCCGAACTCTCCGTCGGCGTAGCGATGCCTTCGAATATCGAACCAAGCACCAGCACGACAAGCACCAACGGCGGCAAAATTGCAAGGATAGCGTTTAAAATTTGCTTTGATTTAGGCACGTCGCTCTCTACGACGACGGGCGGCGCGTAGTCCTTTTTGACGTAAGAGACGATGAGGATATAGGCTATATAAGCGCCCACGAGCGCAAGACCCGGATATATCGCCTCGCGGAAAAGATCACCCACAGGCACCGTAAATACGTCGCCCAGGATAATCAAAACGATCGAAGGCGGGATGATCTGTCCAAGCGTACCAGAAGCGCAGATAGTACCGCAGCCTAGAGCCTTGTTGTAGTTGTACTTTAGCATAACGGGCAAGCTCATAACGCCCATAGCTACGACGCTAGCGCCCACAACGCCCGTAGATGCGGCTAGTAGCGCGCCCACTAGCACGGTGCTGATCGCCACGCCACCGCGAATCTCGCCGAATAAAAACGCCATACTCTCGAGCAACCTCTCGGCTAGCTTGGTCTTTTGTAAAATAATACCCATAAAAACGAAAAGCGGTACGGCGATGAGGATTTTATTTTCCATTATCGAGTAGATGCGGTAAGGCATAAAGTTAAAGGTCTCTTTAAAAATCTCAAGCCCGCCCATAAAGCCGTTGCCGTCGCCAAAGCTCTCGACCATACCGCCGATGAGTCCGAAAATAACGGCTATCGCGCCAAACGTAAATGCGACGCTAAATCCGATAGCAAGCATAAAAAGTGCGGCTAAAAACATTACTATGCCGGTCATTTTCCCTCTCCTTGTTGCGCGGTTTTGCTTAAATTTGCGTCAAATTTGCCCGTCTCGCTTAAATTTGACCGAGCATCCAGATAGACGTTTAGCCACTTTATAAAGTATCCGACGCTAAAAAATATAAGTAGCCAGAAGCTAAACGGTATAAAGGCCTTGATAACCCAGCGATACGGCAAGCCGCCCGGATCTGCGCTACCCTCGCCGCTCTCGTACGCCTCCACGACGTAGTCCCAGCTCAGCCACGCGACCAAAAGCGCAAGCGGTAGGATAAAAAGGATAACGCCCGCCATATTTATAAGCGCTCTTTTTTTTACGCTCATCTTTTCGTAAAATATATCCACTCGCACGTGTGCGTCGTCTTTTAATGCGTAGCTCATGCCAAGCAGGATGATGATGCTAAAAAAGTGCCACTCAAGCTCTTGGAGGCCTACGTTGCCGTATTTGAAAAAATATCTCGCCGTGACGTTAAAAAAAACGTCCGCGATCATCAAAAACATCACGAGTACGCAGGCATAACCCGCGATGTCGCCTAATTTACCGAAAAATCGCTCTACTTTTTTTAAATTTCGTTCCATTTAACTCCCCAAAATTTGTCTTATCATTATCGCCAAAATGCAAATCGGCGCAACGAATCGCAGTAAAAAATACCAAATTTCAAAAACCGCCCTACCCATATACGGCAAAAATAGCTCCTCTAGGCTGCGTCTTTTCATAGCGTAGCCGACAAATACCGCGATCACGATACCGCCCAGCGGTAGCATGATATTTGAGCTAAGATAGTCTAAAACGTCAAAAAATCCCTTGCCGAAAAACGTGAGCGCGTCTTTAAATTCGGCGATATTTGAAAGCGCGCAAAGCGTGCCTAGGCAGTAAACGCAAACGCCAACGATCGCGATAGCGCGCAGGCGAGGGATCTTAAACTCGTTTATGAGATAAAAAACGAGCGGCTCGACCATCGAGATAGCCGACGTAAGCCCCGCAAAAATAAGCGCGGTAAAAAATATAAAGCTTAAAACATTCCCCATCGCTCCCAGCTTAGCAAACAGCGTAGGCAGCGATATAAACGCAAGTCCCACGCCCTGGCTAGGCTGCTCGCCGTACTCGAAAACGAATGTAAAAACGATGAGTCCGATGACGACACTAACGATGATGTTTAGCGCCACGACGTAGAGCGAAGAGGTGAAAAGATTGGTCTTGTCATCCAGGCTCACCGAATACGTAGCTATCGCTCCGATACCCACGCACATCGTAAAAAACGCAAGCCCCAGAGCTACAAACACCGCCTCGCTCGTGATCTTAGAAAAATCAGGCACTAGCAAAAACTCCGCCGCCTGCGAAAATCCGCCCATCTGCATCGAGTAAATCAGCATAAAAATAAGTAGCAAGAAAAGCGTCGGCAAAAGCCATAAATTTATGCGCTCGATGCCGCCTTTTATGCCCTTTGAGAGGATGAAAAAATAGGCCGCGAACGCGATGCTAAAGTATAAAATTTGGCCCGAGATATCAGAGCTTATAAATTTGCCGAAATTTTCGCCCGAAACCGCGATACTTTGCGGAAGTTCGCCAAGAGATAAGACCGAGTACCTAATAACCCAGCCGATGATGACCGTATAAAACGACGCAACCAAAACGCCCGTTATCATTATGACGCCGGCATACCCCCAAAATTTGCCGTTTTTAGGGGCGAGCGAGCGAAAGGCATTAACTGGATCGGCGTTTGAAATTTTGCCCATCGCCATCTCGGCAAAAAATATACTCAGCCCAACCGCAACGGCAAAAACAAGATACAAAAGCACGAACGCCGAGCCGCCGTTTGCGCCGACCATATATGGAAATTTCCACGCATTGCCAAGCCCGATCGCAGCACCCACGATGGATAATATAAATCCTATTTTAGAAAATTTATCGCTTGCCACGGTTAGCCTCTTAGCGCATTTATGGTAATAATGACGATGCTAATAGGAGCTACGAATCTAATCATAAAATACCAAATTTCAAAAACGGCCCTGCTCATATACGGCCCAAAAAGTATGTAAAGCGCGTCTTTTTTGATGACAAAGCCGACGAAAATCGACACCGTAATCCCGCCGATAGGCATGATGATGTTTGAGCTAAGAAAATCAAGGCAGTCAAAAAAGCTCTTGCCGAAAAATACCAAATTTTCCTTAACGCCTTCGATGCTTGAAAGTATGCACAAAATGCCCATGCAGTAGATGAAAGCGCCGATTAACGCGAGGGCTTTTTTACGAGAAAAGCCAAATTCTCGGATAAGATAGTGCGTAAACGGCTCTAGCATCGAGATAGCCGAGGTAATGCCCGCAAAAAGCAGAGCCGAAAAAAACGCAAACGCAAGTACGTGTCCGAGCGTGCCGAGCTTGGCAAACAGCGTAGGCAGCGAGATAAACACGAGCCCCACGCCCTGACTAGGCGTCGCGCCGAACTCAAACACGAAGGTAAAGATAACAAGTCCCATCAAAATGCCCATCACGACGTTTATCACGACGATGATGATCGATGAGCTAACGAGATTGGTATTATCGGGCAGCGACGCAGAGTAAACGATGATGACGCCGACACCTAGAGACAGCGTAAAAAATGCCAGTCCAAGCGCGGTTAGAATGCTACTTACGCCTAGTTTTGAAAAATCAGGAACCAGCAAAAATTTCACCGACTGCACGAAGCCGTCCATCGTAAACGAGTAGCTAAGCATAATGATAAGCAAGATAAGAAGCGAAGGCATCATCCAGACGTTTACGCGCTCTATGCCGCTTTTTATGCCCTTTGATACGATAAAAATACAGAGGAAAAACACGATCGTAAAGTAAAAAATTTGAGACGCGGCGTCGTTAGCGTAGAAATTTCCGAAAATTTTCTCCGAAGCCTCGACGTCTTTTGGCAGCTCGGTTATTACCATTACTGCGTATTTTAGTATCCATCCGATGATGACCGTGTAAAAAGAGGCGATAATGATCGCGCCTATCATCGTAAAACCCGCAAATTTCCAGGTTTCTTTGTATTTTGGAGCAAGCTTTTTAAAGGCGTTTACGGGGTCGGATTCGGAAAGCTTACCGATAGCTATCTCGCCGAAAAATATCGCAAGTCCGATAAAAAACGTCATAAAAAGATACAAAAGCACGAAGGCCGAACCGCCGTTTTGACCGACTAAATACGGGAATTTCCACGCATTTCCAAGCCCCACCGCAGAGCCCGCGACGGCTAAGATAAAGCCGATTTTTGAAAATTTATCCTGCGCCAAATTTAACCTTAGTATTTGAAATTTCAGAAGCGAGGCTAGCATAAAAAAGCTTTTAAAATTCTAATTTTTAAATAAATTCGTAGAAAAACGAAACATCGCTGAAATTTTTTGTAAATTTGTAGCACTACGCGGCAGCAAATTTGACGAGCGGAAAATTTATGAAAAATTTTTTCTGTTTTAAGTAACTCAAAGCTAAATTTTTATAAAATGCGCTATCAAAGCTTCAAAGTAGGGGTCTGATCCGAAATGGCTTAAATTTACAAGGAGACTTTATGAAAAAAGTTGTTTTCTTAATGATGGCTTTTGCTAGCTTCGCGTTTGCGGACGGCGGCGAAATGCTAAAATCTTACTCTGTTCTTGCAGCAGCAGTTGGTCTAGGCCTAGCGGCTCTTGGCGGCGCTATCGGTATGGGAAATACCGCCTCTGCGACAATCTCAGGCACGGCTAGAAACCCTGGCGTGGGCAGCAAGCTAACTACGACTATGTTCGTTGCTCTTGCGATGATCGAAGCGCAAGTTATCTACGCACTAGTTATCGCGCTAATCGTTCTTTACGCAAACCCAATGTTGTAATCTCGGGCGGGCTCGTCCCGCTCTTTGTTCTTTTAATCCACGTGCGACCTTGGTGGAACGGTAGACACGCTACTTTGAGGTGGTAGTGCCGAAGGGTGTGCGAGTTCAAATCTCGCAGGTCGCACCATAATTCTTATTAATTCCCAACAAAAACTCTTAAAACCATCAATAATCTGCTAGCCTAAAATGCAAACACGCATAAATAGATCAATATACACAAGCTCTCTTGCGGTTGCCATAATGCATTAAAGAGCTTAAGTCTATTAGAATGTTTTAGTAGCCGCCACTTTAAAAAGTTTACAAATTTAAATAACCGCAAAAATCAAATCAACAATTTAAGTTTTAAAAATCGTCAAAAGTAACAGCCCTGCAAGACAAATTTAATACGTTATAATTTATATCTAAATTTACAATAATAGCAGAGCATGAGAAAAGGAAAATCTCAAATTTAATCGGTAAGCGCCTGTAGTCAATTCTAAAATAAAAAAGCGACCGAGCTCCTATAAGAAGCCAGTCGCTTAAATTTGCATTGGAGCCAAACGTCAAATTTGAAAATTCGGCTCCAAATTTTGTCTTACATAAAGACCGGTATTGTCGTATTTTTAAGGAAATATCTCGAAGTACCGCTCAAAAATATCTCCAAAAAGCCGTTTTCGCCGTATCTGCCCGCCACGATCAGGTCAAATCCGCCCTCTTTAGCGCTTCTTAGCAACGCCTCGCCCGGCACCGAAGTCGTGCTCACGACCTCGTAAGTCGCCTGTATGCCGTGCAGTTTTAGGTACTCTTCTAGTTTTTTTAGATTTTCCTCTGCGCTACCGTCGCCAGAATGCGGCATGCAAGTGATGCAATGCACCTTTTTAGCTTTTTTTAGTAGCTCGATCGAGCTACTTACGGCACGCGAGTTTTGCGTCGAGCCGTTCCAGCTAACTAGGATATTGTCGGCCTTAAAGCTCGTTATGCGCCTTGGTATCGTGATAGCCGTTTTACCGCTTTTTAGCACCGCCGCCTCAAACGTACCCGTGATCTTACCGTCAAGCGGTACTGCGGCGACTACCATATCGCAAAATTTAGACTCCTGCTCGACCACCACGCTTCGCTTACCGCTTTTTGTGGTAAATTTAGCCGTCGTCTTGCCCTCGATCGGCTCGTCGCTGATCTGAACGTCTAGCTCTTCGCAAAGTTTATGAAAAATAGTCTCGTTGCGCTCGTGCTCGACGCCGAGCTCCGCTTTCGCCGCCTTTAAAAACTCGTCATAAAGCACGCCGCCTCGAAGCGTCATTTTCATATTATAAACGACGCCTGGATCTAGCTGGCAAGCCAAAATCTCGATGTGGCTGTTGAAATGCTTAGCGACCAGCAAAGCCCCTCTGATACGCTCTTTCACGTCGTCGCCCGCGCCGATTGGGAAAAATATTTTTTTATACTGCATCGGTTCTCCTTTAAATTTATTGCGCTAGAGAAAGGGAAATTTTGTGCCCTTTTTGCTCGCTGATTTTTACCTTGACCTTATCGCCGGCTTTTAGAGGCGTTTTGATCTTTGAGATATGCAAAAGTCCGTCCACGCCGCCGGGAAGCCCGATAAAGGCACCAAATTCTACCACGCTTTTTACCTCGCCCTCAAATTCGTCTCCGACATTAAATTCGGGCGTTTTGTGAGGCTTGCCGTCTCTGCCGCCTCTTTTGCCGCCAAAGCCCTTACCGCCGTCTTTTGAGACGATTTGGATGATATAATCTTTAGCCGCGTCTACGCTTGATTTTTGCGCGCCGGCAATCTTTACCTCGCCTTTTTCGCGGTCGAGATCGATAGCGACGTCAAATTTTTCGATGATCTCTTTTATCGTTTTGCCGGCTTGTCCGATGATGTCAACGATCTTGCCCGGATCAACGCTAAAAAGCTCTAGTTTAGGCAGTATATCTTCGTTTACGGAGATATTTTCGTTTGCTTTTTCCATCAAATTTAATATATGCAGCCTACCCTCACGCGCCTGCAAAAGCGCCTCTTTTAGCACGTCAAGGCTGATACCGCCCAGTTTTATATCCATCTGAAGCGCGGTTATGCCGTCTTTGCTACCAGCAACTTTAAAGTCCATGTCGCCGTCGTGATCCTCTAGTCCCATGATGTCGGTTAGAACAGCGTGTTTTTCGCCCTCGAAAATTAGTCCCATCGCAACGCCCGCGACTAGTTTTGGCGTATCGACGCCGGCAGCTCTCAGCGCCAAAGAGCCGCCGCAAACGCTGGCCATCGAGCTTGAGCCGTTACTTTCTAAAATTTCGGACACGAGTCTGATCGTGTAAGGCGAATTTACGTCGATGCTAGGCGCAAGCGCGCGTTTAGCGAGATTGCCATGACCTAGCTCGCGTCTGCCCGGAGCCTTTAGCGGGCTAGCCTCGCCGACGCTAAAGCCCGGGAAGTTATAGTTAAACATAAATTTATCCGTCACGGCGCCTTTTTCCGTTAGCATATCATACATCTGCGCGTCGCCGTCGGTGCCTAGGGTCGCGACTACTAGAGCTTGCGTCTGGCCGCGGGTAAAGAGGCAGCTACCGTGGGCGTTTGGCAGGATATTCGTCTCGATGCTGATCGGGCGAACCTCCTTAAGCCCTCTGCCGTCGGCACGAACGCCCTCGTTTATGATCTGCTCGCGGACGATTTTTTTCTTAAATTTAGCTAGGACGTTAGAGACGACCTCCTCCTCCCAACCCTCTTTTTGAGCTACTTCATCGGTCAAAATTTGCTTAGCGATTTTAGTTAGTTCGCTAGCGCGCTCGCTTTTAGCCATCTGATTTATCGCGGCTTTTACGTCGTTTTTATAAAATTCGTTTAGATAAACCGCCACGCTCTCGTTTTCAATCTCCGGTTTTAGCTCTAGCTGCGCGTCTTCTTTTTTATGCTGACTAAATGCTTCTTCATAAGCGTTTGAGGCGCGAAGTATGGCTTTACCGGCCTGCGCGATCGCCTCCACGATGAGATCTTCGCTAAATTCGTTCATGTCCTGCATCGCTATCACGCCGCCGCCTAAATTCGGATCCATCATAGGATCTAGCGCGATAGGTACTATCTCGTCTTTTTCCGTCGCGATACTTCTCATCTCGATCATCAAAAGCTCGTCTTTAACGCCAGCCACGTAAAGATCGAGCGCCGAAGTTTTTAGCTCGGAGTTGCTAGGATTTATCACGAATTTATTGTCTATATATCCCACGCGCACGCCGCAAACAGGCGCATTTACAGGGATGTCGCTAAGATAAAGCGCGACTGAGGCTGCATTTAGACCGACGACTTGCAAATCAACCTCGGGATCGCAAGATAGCACCATAACGACGATTTGCGTCGGGTATGCGTAGCCCTTTGGAAAAAGCGGACGAAGCGAACGGTCGATGATACGCGAAGTTAGCGTCTCAAAATCCCCCGGCTTGGTTTCTCTTTTTACGTAGCCGCCGGGAATCCTACCCGCTGCGTACGTTTTTTCGATGTATTGTACTGTTAGCGGTAAAAAATCCTCGCTAACTTGCGTGTCCTCGCGAGCGACGGTGGCTAAAACGACGGTATTTTTTACGCGTAAAAGCACCGCACCGCTAGCTTGTTTGGCAACCTTGTTTATATCGTAAATTTCAACTTGATTATTGACTTCTATTGAATACTGCATGCCCTGACATCTCCTTGTTTTTGTAATGGTATATAAAACGGACTCTCCTCTAATATAGAAAGCACGGTTTCGGGTTTTGGTTCGATTTTGTTTTCGTAGTAAAAATCCACCTCGATAAAATTTGCGATCTTGTGCACGGCATAAATTTCATCCACTAGCGGCGCGATAGCTGCGGCGACGTCGGTAGCTATGAGTGGCGTAGCGTAGGTGACCGATTTTACCCTCTCGCGCATAAGCGTTTTTAGGCAGGTTAGCGCCGTGAGTCCCGTCTCGCAGCCCTCGTCGATGAGCAGGATGTTTCTATCCTTTAGATCGCCGATGAGATTGCCTTTTCTAAATTTATAGACGTTTTTTAGGATCTTTTCGTCGTACTTACGGTCGGCCTCGCCGTAAACGAAGTCGTAGCTAATGCCAAAGCTCCGAATCAGCTCGTCGTTTAGCACCACGTCGTCCTTTTCGCTAACCATCGCGATTTCGCACTCTGGGTTATTCGGAGCAAAGATGCGCTCGCAAAATAAAATCTCGTAGCTCAAATTTAGTCCGCGAGCCACGCTATCGACCATGATAACCGAGTCTATAGAGCTGCATATCATCAGATATTCGCCCGCGACCAGCTCTTTTTTGGGCAAAATTTCAAGTAGCTTTTCGGCTGCTTCGAGCTGATTTTTAAACATAAAGTCTTCGTAGTTGCCCATCAGCTACCCTGTGTCGTCTGTCCTACCGAAAAGTCGTAATGCACGCCGCCCATCGGATAGAAATTTATAAAGAAGTAAACGCCTCTTGATTTTTTGGCGGCTGTTCCGCTCGTGGTCGTCGTAGGCTCAAGCTCCTCTTCGTAGACAAAGGTGTAGTTCCAGCACTTTCTGCGGTGAGAGACGCCTAGCTGCCACTGCTTGTTATAGTCGCGCTCGAGGTCATACTGGGTACCGCTAAATAGTCTATAGTTATGCGGAAGCTCGACGTAACCGTTTAGGTGTAGATAGTTTTGCTTTTCCTGCGCATTTTTTCTTTGCATCGTGTGCCAGAGGCTAGCGCCGAATTTATCGTGAGTATAGCTCGCGCCGCTTTGGACTTTTTCAAAGTATTTATTTACGTGCGAATACTCAAGCCTATTGTAAAAAGATAAATTTGCTAGCGGATACCAGCCGATTATATTTTTCAAATTTGAGCGCTTGTTCTCTTTCGTATAATAACCCTGCGAAATCGTATGTCGTAAAAATTTTCTTCCATTTTCGTTAAAGAAATACTGCGTCGCTCTGGCTGAAATCTCGTCTCTAGTATGCTGAGGATTTATAAAGCTTTGGTATTTTCGTCCGAGCATATCGTAGACGTATACGTTGCCGTCATCCTCGGCAGTTTCGTATTTATCGGGCAGGTCGCCTTCGTTGTAGGCTTTTACGACGTAGTCAACACCTAAATTCACGCTATGATAAAAGCTCTCATAAGCTTTAGCTAGATCCGTATAAAGCGAGAATTTGTGATAGTTTTCTATATAGTTTGCGCTTCTATCCTCATCTCCGGTCGGGCGATACATTTTTTTTGCATAATCCACGTGAGTGGCGTATAGATAGTGATAGTAAGAAAATTTAAGATAATCGTCCGCCAAAGGTAGGTGAAAAGAAACCGGCAGATTAAACTCATACTGCGTCGCTTTTACGCCGATTCTTCTCGTGTAGTTATGCGAGCTTAAATCAACTGAGTAAAGCACGTTAGGCAAAATAAAGCTATCGGTAAATTTATGATACTGAAAGCTTGGATACTCCTGCAGCGTATCTTTGTTTTCGTTTGGGCTACCGATTTTTGAGGTATTTACGTAATATCTCGCGTATGCGCCAAAATAGTGCTTATCGCTACTTAGAAAATAGTTTAGCTTTGACGTCACGAGAGGATTGTCGTCGCTACCCGCGCCGCGCTTTTTCAAATTTATATAGTCGATATCATTTAGCGCCGTAGCATCAAGCCACAAGCCCTCTTGCAAATCCTCGCTTATTAGGTGCTTAACGAGCCTGTCGCGCTCGTATTTGACCTCAGCGCCTTTATGCGTTTTATTTTTTAGAGGAAGTCTTAGCGAGTTTTTCTCGATCTGTCTTTGGCGGTAGCCCTCGGTATCTCTAAATGCGCCTAGCGTCACCGAGCCTCTGGAATACGGCGAATCGGCAAATCTAAACGTACCGTAGATACCCGTGCCGCGTCTAGTGCGAATTTGCGGATCAAACTGCAAGTCCCAGCTGTCGTATTCGGCGATGTAGATCGGTTGTTTGTAGTAAAATCCGTCGTTTTTGCCGTAGCCAAGCTCCGGCGGCAAAAGTCCGGTACGTCTGCGCGTATCGGTGGAAAAGCCAAAATACGGCAGATAAAACACGGGGACGTTTCCGACGTAAAATACGGGGTTAAATAGATGTAAAAATTTACTCTCGCGGTTTAGTTTACCGCTGCTAAATTTAATCTTCCAGTCCGGGTCTTGGACGTTGCAGCTTGACACGACCGCACCGTTTACTCTGTAAAATTCGGACGTACTGTTGCTCTCGTCGCTTTGCATCCATACTTCCATGTCGCGGTTCATCATAAATAGCGTCTCATAGTTGCTATCTTTGCTATTCAGATCGATCTTTGCGTACGAGCAGCGCGAGATTTCGTCCTTATTTCTTATCAAATTTACATTACCGAAAAGCTCCAAAATTTCTTTTTGCTGATCGTAAACGGCTCTATCCGCGCTCATCAAATAATCTTGCGAATAAACAAGCACGTTTTTATCTGCCGTAACAACGCCGTCGTCGCGCTTTACGTCATCGGCTAAAAGCTCGAAATTTTGAACGGCATAGCAACTAAAAGCCCCGAAAATAAGCGTCAAAAAAATTCTAGTAAACATTTATAACTACCGTTTTCGCGGCCTTATCTTGCCACGTTTGAAATAATGGATTTGAAAACGCCCATGCAAAACCTAGAAAAAACGCGTTTTCGCTGATAATGCGCACCAAAGAGCGGGTGAGAGAATTTAGCAGATTGGGTTTATCTAGCAGATCGATATCCACGCACACGATCTTCATCGTGACCTTGCCGATACTAGCGCCGCAATACCACGTAAAAAACGTCTGGTAAATAACCTCGAGCAAGACTATCTGCGGTATCATTTCTATAGCTAACGCACTGATTTGCTCGTAGTCTAGTCCGTCAAAATTCTCGTAGTAAACGGCATAAAACAAAAACGAGATGAGAAATTTATCTATCCCCCACGCGACGGCTCTTTTGCTGACGCTAGCGAGCGTGATATTTTCGTTTTCGAGCCTGTCGATGACGCTCCTTCTCATTCGCGCCCTTTTAGCATTTGCCAGGCGATATCTTTTCGGTACTGCGCGCCGTCAAATTCTACGTTTTCGCAAAGCTCATAGGCCTTTTGTTGCGCTTGTTTTATACTTTTGCCAAGTCCCACGCATACTAGCACTCGTCCGCCGTCGGCATATATCTCGCCGCCCTGTTCGCTCACGCCGGCAAATGCTATGTGCGAGTTTTCAGGCACGTTTTTTACGCTGATTTTGGCCCTAGGCGAGCTTGAAAAAGGATAATTTTTAGTAGCCATCACAACCCCGACGGCAAATTCGTCTTTTAGCTTCACGGGTTTTAGATCGCCTTTTGCCGCGTTTAATAAAATTTCACCCAGATCGCCATCTATTAACGGCATTAGCACTTCGCACTCAGGATCGCCGAAACGCACATTAAACTCAAGCACGTACGGCATACCTTTAACCACCATAAGCCCCACAAAAAGCACGCCGCAGAAAGGATTTCCCTCGGCTTTCATGCCTTTTAGAGTCGGTTTTACGACCTCTTCTTCGACCTGTTTTATTAGCTCGGGGCTTGCTAGCGGACTAGGAGCGTATGCGCCCATGCCGCCGGTATTTGGTCCTTCGTCGTTATCTTTTAGGCGCTTATGATCTTGCGCTACCGGCAAGCTAACGAAATTTTCGCCGTCGCAAATCGCAAAAAAACTGAGCTCAAATCCGTCTAAAAACTCCTCCACGACCACGCGTTTGCCCGCCTCGCCAAAGCTCTCTCCGCTTAGCATACCCTTAGCCGCGGCCTTTGCTTCCTCGCGGCTTTGTGCTATTATCACGCCTTTGCCAGCGCACAGTCCGTCGGCCTTAACGACGACGGGAGCAGCAAGAGAGTCGATAAATTTGGCCGCAGAATCGTAATCGTCGGTATTTAGATAGGCCGCCGTTCGGATAGCGTTTCTAGCCAAAAAGTCCTTCATAAACGCCTTACTACCCTCAAGCCTAGCCGCAGCCTTGCTCGGTCCGAAAATATTTAAATTTCGCGCCTTAAAGATATCCACGACGCCATCGCTTAACGGCGCTTCTGGACCGACAATCGTTAGTTCTATTTGCTCAGTCTCGGCAAATTCTGCGAGCTGATTATAGTCTTTGATGTTTAGATTAGTGCCGAGCTTTGAGGTGGCTCCGTTGCCCGGAGCAAAGAAAAGCTCGTGTTTGCGGGATTCTTGAAGTTTTAGAGCTATGGAGTACTCGCGCCCGCCGCTTCCGATTATCAAAATTTTCATAATTTCTCCAAAAATAAAAACCCAAGTGAGCGGTGCGCATATAAGTGGCCCGAAAATTCAAAGCCAACCTTGCAAATAGGCGGTTCCTTTAGGTCGCAACTTCTCGCGCTTGCACGCTCAAACGAAGCCGCGTCACACGGTCGCCGCACATCTTCGCCGAAACTAATGTGTTGGACCCTATAAAAATACGCTGCCAAATCACTCAGGCAAGGCTATTATATAAAATTTTAGCTTAAAGTAGCGTTTTTGCGAGGCTTACGCAGGAATTTATATTTTGCTGAGCGCTCACTGCGGGCGAGGTAAAAATTTCTAGCTCTTTTGCCGTCGTAAGCCCGATAGCGACGGCTTTATAGCTCTCATCCCAGCCGAAATTTCGCACAAAATTTCGCACCGCCGAGGGAGCGGTAAAAATGATCGCCGAGTTTTTGGGCGGTTTTTGCTCATTTTCAAGCGGCTTAAAGACGTTTTCGTAGGCGATTATTTGCGTCAAATTTACGCCGCTTTCCCACAAAATTTCGCCCACGCTCGAAGCCGTCTCGCGCGCTCTTAAAAATAATGTTTTTTTGCCCTTTAGAAGCGGTGCGATCTCGGCGGCAAAGTCGTTTCCGTGAGCGTTTTTTGCAGTGTAAATTTGAGCAAAGCCAAACTCGCCGGCCGCACGGCTAGTGCCGTCGCCGATGGAGTAAATTTGCAAACTAGCGGGCGAAATTTGATTAAATTTTAGCGCGTTTACGGAGTTTTTAGAGGTCAAAACTAGCGCGTCAAATTCGGCTAAATTTACGCTAAATTTATTAAATTTGATCTCGTTTAAAACCAGCGTCTTTACGCCCTCAAATTCCAAATTTGACCCGACCAGATAGATCATTTTCGCCCTTAAATTTATGATTTCGCGACCAAATTTTACCGCAAATTCTCAAATTTTAAAAGCCGTAGCCAAAAAGCAAATTTTATTTCGCCACGCCCCGCCTGCTTAGATACTCTTTTGCCTTTTGTTTTAGCGCTTTATACAGCTTGCCGGCGTCCTCTGCGCCGTATTTTTTCACCAGTCCGTTGTGAAAATCGCCCAAATTTTTACTCTCGAACGCGATTTTTCTAATCTCTTGCTTTTTTGCCTCATCTATCTTGATCGGAAGCTGCGGTTTTGCCGCATTTCCAGCTTTATTTTTTGCCTCGTTTTGCGGCGCGGGAGCTTGCTTTGATTTTTGCGGCGGACGCTTGTTTGATAAAATTTGCCCTTTTCCCTCCGCTTTAAGATCCTCGCTAGAAGCTTTGTCGCTCAAATTTTGCTCAGCGTCTTTCGGATGCTCGGTAGGACCCGGATCATCGCTCAAATTTGCTTCTACGGCTTTGGTTTCTTGTAAATTTTCATTATTTGTCGCTACGCCGTTTTCGCTCTCTAAGTGCTGCGGTTTTTCGGGCTCCAAGTTTTGCACTATTTGCGAGCGATTTTCTAAATTTTGCTCTTTTGCCTGGACGATTTGAGCCTGCAAAGCCTCGCCGCTTAAATTTGACTCAGTTTTCGATTTTTCTCGCTCGTCAAATTTTTGCTCGTCGCCTTGCGTCGCCGGCCTAGATTTTGCGGAATTTGGCGCAGCGATACGCTTTACTTCGCCTTTTTGCGCGCTTTCTATTTGAGGTTTTTTGTAAATTTTCCTCGCGTCCTCTTTTAGCGCGTTATACACGCCGGCGCCGTTTTTGCTGCCGAATTTTGAGATAAATTTCATATGAAGCTCGCTGAGGCTGCCCGAGTTTCGTATCAAGATCGCGATTTCGTCTTGATTTTCTTCGATGAGCTGCGCCGTATGCGAGCGGTTGAAGTCAAATTTGAGTTTATGGAATTTGCTGCCGTTTTTATCTTGTTTATTAAAAAAATCTATCACGTCGTCGTAAAATTTATCGTTGCTGACGATGTAAAATTTGTCTTTTTTGTGCGAGAGTTTGCCCATTAAAAAAGTAATTATTTTATCGGCATAGTCCTTGTGAGCGCTTTCTAAAAGTATAATTTTTATTTTGATTTTTCGCGCCAGAAACCACGCCAAAACGGAGATGCTTAGCTTTTGTCTATTGTTGGTTACGATATAAATTTTATCTTTTTGTCCTAGCTTTTTTAGCGTTGCTAGATTATCTACGCTTATGTTTTCGTCATCTATTATAAATCTTGCCATATATTTCCTAAACGAGTCGGGGCAATCGCCCCGAAACTCTACATCTTATCTTTTGTTACGATGAGTAACATTTTAAATTTTTCCGGGATCTTTAGCCCGTGCGGGATTTTGCCCGGAAGCACGATGGTGTCGCCCTTTTTGATATCAAAATGCTCGTCGCCGATGGTTAGCTTCATCTCGCCGTCAAGCGCGATCAAAAGAGCGTCGCCCGGAGCCGCGTGAGTGGAGAGTTGTTGGTCTTTTGAAAACGACAGTAGAGACATCGAGCCGCTTTCGTTTTTGACGAGCGTTTTGCTCACGATTTTGCCCTCTTCGTATTCGACCGCATCTACTAGGCTAAAAATAGCCGCCTTAGGTAAATGATCTATCATTAAGTCCTCCTTAAAATCGATTGAGACGTATTTCGTCGGTTTGTTGAAAACTAGTTTTCGCCATACTTTTTTCTCTATCAGGCAGGCCTGTTCGTCGCCTAGGCGCATCTGCTTTTCGCCGTAGTGCAAACTCGCACCGCCCTCTACGACCCACGCGAGGCTGTCGCAAAACAGCATCTCGTGATCTAGCTCCTCGCCCGCATCAAAGGCAAACACGTCGACGTGAGCGTTCTCGCAATCAAAAATTCTCTTGCTAACGACGCTTTTTGCGATCACTTTCGTGTCGGCGTTTAGATTGTAAATTTTACTCATTTTTCTTCCTTTCGTAAATTTACGCATCATTGTAGCTAAAGTTTTTGGACGATTTATTGATAAGGATTATCTCTTTTTGTCAAATTTGAGTCGTTTTAAAATAAAATTTAGGCGCAAAACGCCTAAATTTTACTCCCACTCTATCGTTGCAGGCGGTTTGCTCGAGATGTCGTAAACTACGCGGTTAATGCCGTCTACTTCGTTTATTATGCGGCGTGAGACGTTTTCTAGCAGATCATACGGCAAGCGCGAGAAACTAGCCGTCATACCGTCACTGGCATCCACTACGCGTATGCACACGGCATTTTCGTAGGTGCGGTTATCGCCCATGACGCCCACTGAGTGCACGTTTAGCAACACGCAAAATGCTTGCCACGTTTTGTTGTACCAGCCGCTTGATTTTAGCTCGTCGCGCAGGATCACGTCGGCTTTGCGTAGCAGCTCGAGGCTCGGCGTATTTACCTCGCCCATTATGCGGATCGCAAGGCCCGGACCGGGGAACGGGTGACGAAACACGAGCTCGCGCGAAAGACCAAGCTCAAGGCCTAGCTGGCGCACCTCGTCTTTAAAAATCTCTCTTAAAGGCTCGATTAACTCAAAGCTCATCCAATCAGGTAGCCCGCCCACGTTGTGGTGGCTTTTGATCGTCTTGCTCGAGCCTACGACCGAGCTTTCGATGATGTCGGTGTAGAGCGTACCTTGGGCTAAAAATTTGACGTTATCGTGCTTTTTGGCCTCTTTTTCAAAGATTTCGATAAAAGTTTCGCCGATTATCTTGCGCTTTTTCTCTGGATCTGTTACGCCAGCAAGCCTTTCCAGGAAAGTTTTACTCGCATCTATGCTAACTAGCTCCACGCCAAGCTTAGTTCTAAAAGTCGCCTCGACCTGCTCGCGCTCGCCCGTTCTAAGTAGTCCGTTATCGACGAAAACCAGGATCAAATTTTGCGGTATCGCAGCAGCCAAAAGCGCAGCGGTAACAGAGCTGTCCACGCCTCCGCTAACGGCACAAAGGACTTTTTTGTTGCCCACGGTTTCTTTTATTTTAGCAATCTGGGTTTTGGCAAAGCTGCCCATATTCCACGTGCTTTCGCAGCCGCAGATATATTTGGCGAAATTTTTTAAGATCTGCGTACCGAACTCGCTGTGCTGCACCTCCGGATGAAACTGCAAAGCGTAAAATTTGCGCTTTTCGTCGCCAAATACGCAATAAGGCGAATTTTCGCTAGTCGCGATCGCCTCAAAGCCGTTAGGTAGGTTTTTTACGAGGTCAGAGTGGCTCATCCAGACGATTTGCTTTTCAGGCGTATCGGTAAAGAGCGGATGGGATTTTAGAGCGTTTAGGCTTGCCTTGCCGTACTCTTTGTGAGAAGCCGGAGCGACCTCGGCGCCGAATTTATGCGCCAAAAGCTGCATGCCGTAGCAAATGCCTAAAATCGGCAGCTTTAGCTTAAATACGCCCTCGTCGCAAAAATACGCATCCGGAGCATAAACGCTAGCAGGGCCGCCGCTTAGGATTATGCCTTTTGGTTTTTTCGCTTTAATCTCCTCGACCTTGACGTTAAAAGGCAAAATCTCGGTATAAACGCCCTGCTCGCGCAAGCGTCTAGCGATGAGCTGGGTATACTGCGAGCCAAAATCCAAAACTATTATCGTGTTATTCATGAGCGTCCTTTAAAAATATAAATGAAAAATTTCAAACTGTATGTACCAGATCACGACCGATACGATATAGCCGGCAACCACGGTCCAAGCGTATTTCATATGCGCGCCGAAGGTGTATATGCCCTTTAGTTTGCCCATGACGCCGACGCCGGCGGCAGAACCGAAACTAATCATCGAGCCGCCGATACCGGCAGTCAAGGTAACTAGTAACCACTGACTTAAGCTCTCGCCCGCATCCGCGCCCATCATAGGATTTGCTTTTAGTACGGCAGACATTACGGGGACGTTATCCACGATAGCAGATAGGAAGCCGACGCCGATATTTACGGTCGTAGCGCCGAATTTATCATAAAGTGAAACGGCATAGTTTAAAAATCCGACGAAGTGCAGCGCGCCGACGGCTGCAAGGATGCCGAAGAAGAAGAAAAGCGTGTTGTTTTCGATCTTTGACATATAGTGAAAGACGTGCATAGGCTCTTCGTTTTTATTAGTTTTTTTGTAGATGTAGGTGTAGATACTAAGAAGCGAGAAGCCAAACATCATGCCCCACATCGCAGGTAGGTGAAAAAGCTGGTGCATCATAACTGCCGAAAATATCGTAAATGCGCCAAGACCGATAACGACTTTGCCGCCCTTTTTGATGCTTACTTTCGGCTCTGTTGCAGGGTCAAAATGCGGACTGCCCGCAGGCACTATGCGCGCTAGCAAGAAAGCCGTAACTAGCCAGCCGATAAATGAAGCAGGGAAAAGCGCAAAAAAGTCGATAAACGGAGCCTTACCCGCAGCCCACGTCATCAGAGTCGTGATATCGCCAAACGGACTCCACGCGCCGCCTGCGTTTGCTGCTACGACAATGTTTATCGCACCAGCGACTAGGAAATTTGTATTATTTCTATCTATCGTTAAAAGTACCGTGGAGAGGATGAGAGCGGTAGTTAGGTTGTCGGCGACGGGACTGATGAAAAATGCCAAAACGCCCGTTAGCCAAAAGAGTCTTTTGTACGTATAGCCCTTGGAGACGAGGTTGTATTTTAGCGCGTTAAACACGTCTCGCTCGATAAGCGCCTCGATATAGGTCATCGCGACCATGAGGAAAAATACGATCTGCGAAATCTCTAAAATCAGGTGATTTACCTCATTTTGTAGCAAATGCACGTCTAGGCCGTTTGCCAGCATATAAAAGCCGATGAGTAGGAACATAAAAGTGCCGATAAATATGGCCGGTTTAGCCTTGTCGATGTGAAAATTTTCCTCCGTAGCGATGAAAAAATATCCCACCACGAAAATAATTAGGCTCGCGATACCCACCCACGTAGTCGTTAAATTTAAAGCCTCGCCCGCAGCGTCGCCACTACCAAAGGCCAAAGCGAAAAACAGACTCAAAAGTCCGACGATCTTCATTTACTCTCCTTGATTTATAGTTTATTTATTTTTTCGGTTTTGCTGTTTGAGGGCTCGGACGGCGCTTCGTAGAATGGATCGCCCTTGTGGCCGCAGCCTGCTATAAAAATTAACAAAAAAAATGCTAAAATCGCCTTATGAAAGACGCTAAGACTATTATTCGACATATTATTGATAATCCTTTTTATAAAGAATTAAAAAACCGTAGCGAATGCGGGGAATTTTTACAGCTTTTAAGCCTAAATCATCGCAGGCTCATCGCCTTTTGCTACGAGAAAAACGGCGTTTTGTTTTTTGCCCTGTTTCATCCGCTAGGACTTCAGGAATTAAAAAGCGATAGTAGTATAAAAATGTTAAAAGGCTTATTAAAAATCTATTCTAGCGTAAATTTTGACGGCAGGCTAGCTCGCGTAACGGACGTTAAATTTTTTGTGACAAAGCATTTAAAATTTAAAAAAGCGACCGATCCGTACGAAAAAAAGCGAATTTTTACCTACGCCGAACCTGCCAAGGGGGAATTCGTAAATTTAGCCAAAAGCGAGCGGATTTTCGAGGGATTTGAAAAGATACGCCTCGCTATCAAGCAAAATTTAGCCAAAGAATCAAGCGTGGCGCAATGAATCAAATTTGGTCAAATTTAACCCCAAGCGGCAAAAGCTCAAATTTACCGACGGGAGCTAAAATTTGCTAATCGACGAGATCCGCTCGCTGCCCGCCCAGCCCGGCGTTTATCAGTATTTCGACAAGGCGGGCAAGCTTCTTTACGTCGGCAAGGCTAAAGTTTTAAAAAACCGCGTCAAAAGCTACTTTTCATTTACGCCAAGTCTCGCTCCCTCGCCCAAGGTTAGCCCGCGCATCCACAAGATGATCAGCGAAGCCGTACACCTCGAGTATATCGTGACTCCCAGCGAAGCCGACGCACTGATACTGGAAAACTCTTTCATCAAGCAGCTACGGCCCAAATACAACATCTTGCTGCGCGACGATAAGACCTATCCCTACATCTACGTAAATTTGGACGAGGATTTCCCGCGCTTTGAGATCACGCGCAAGATCGTCCGAGGCAAAAACGTCAAGTATTTCGGGCCGTATTTTCGCGGCGCGCGCGAGCTTTTAGATGCGCTTAAGCTGAGCTTTAAACTCGTGCAGAGCAAAAGCGCGCTTAAGGCCACGGGCGCATATCTGCCTTATCAGATCGGCTACTCAGAAGCCCCTCTCATCAGCAAAATTTCGCCCGCAGACTACGCCAAGGTCGTAGAGGGCGCGATCGCGGCGCTAAATAATCCGCTTTCTATGCTGCCAAAGCTCGTAAATTTGATGAACAAATACGCCCAAAACGAAAACTACGAGCAAGCCGCCCTCGTGCGCGATAAGATCAACGCGATCAAGGATCTAGACGTCAAAATCGAGGTCGATCTGGCTAAGCTTGAAGATTTTGAGGTTTTTGCCGTGGGCGCGGAGCAAAATTTGCTTTGCGCGGTGCGTTTTAGCGTGCACGGCGGCAAGATCAGCGGCGTGTATCAAAATATCACGAACGCCAAAATGAGCTTGCAAGGCGATCTAAACGATGCGTACAAACAAATAGTTTTAGAGAGCTTCCCAGCAGGCGCGCCAGTAGTGAGCGCAAAAATTTACGTACTAGAAGCCTTTGAAGACGCAGGCCTCGTAGAGGAGATATTGACCGCTCACCACGGCCGTAAATTTAGCATATCGGTGCCTAAAATCGGCGAGAAAAAGCGCATCTGCGAGATGGCGCTAACAAACGCGCAGGTCTTTATCCAAAAGTACCTAAAAACCCATGACGACGCATTTTTGGAAGAGCTAAAAGAGTATTTCGGCCTAGCATGCGCGCCGCACGTCATCGAGACTTTCGACAACTCGCATATGTTCGGCGCGGCCGCGGTCGGCGCGATGGTGCGCTTTGAGCACGGAAACTTCGCCAAAGAGCACTACCGCCACATGCACCTCTCTCACGCAAACGACTACGATCAGATGCGCCAGATGCTAACAGAGCGCGCTTTGCGGTTTGATAAGCTTAGTCCGCCCGATCTGTGGCTCATCGACGGCGGTCAGGCGCTGCTGGATCTTGCTACGAATATCATCGCTAGTAGCGGCGCAAACGTCGATATACTCGCCATCTCAAAAGAAAAAATAGACGCCAAAGCCCACCGCGCAAAAGGCGGCGCGAGGGATAAAATTTACGCTCCAGGCGGCGTATTTACGCTACCAACGGGCGACAGACGGCTACAGTTTTTCCAGCGACTTCGCGACGAGGCGCACCGATTTGCCATTACCTTTCATCAAAAAACCAAGCGCAAAGAAGATCTTGGCGCTAGCAAGCTAGCAGACGCGGGCGTATCGGCTGGCAGCATCGCAAAGCTGGTTAAATTTTACGGTAGCTTTGAAGCGATAATGACCGCAACGAGCGAGGAGATCGAAAAGGTCACGAATAGGAGTGTGGCGGCTAAAATCGAGCAACTAAAAGAGAGTGAAATTTGATGAAATTTGGGGCTTATTTTGTAAAATCCGCCCTGAAATTTGAGCTAAATTTGACGTATTTGTTTTCGTTAAATTTGAAAGCGCAAATTTAACTCCCCGCTCTTGGATAAATTTCGCCGTAGTTATTCGCAAATCAACCCGTCAAATTTGACGCAAAAAGCGATCAAATTTGCGCACTAAAATAAAATTTACGCGAGCGAAGAGGTAGCGCAAATTTAAATTTCGCGCCGCCGCCAAGGCCTGCTTCGGCAAATTTAGCGTTTCGCGGCTTTTTCTATCGCTTCCGCCGCTTCGCAGCCGTCGTTCCAGCCGTAAGCGCACGCCTTTTGCAGATAGTTTTTTGCGCTAGTTACGTCTTTTTCGCCAAGCATTGCGTTGTAGTAAAGCGCGCCGAGATTAAAGCACGACATCCCGTCCTTTGCCTCGCAGGATTTGCGCCAGATTTCTCCCGCTTTTTGCGCATCTTTTTTGACGCCGAGCCCCTGCTCATAAAGTGAGCCTAAGTTCGCACAACCCAGCAAATACCCGCTATCGCAGGCTTTTTGATAGAGCTCGGCAGCCTTTGGCGCGTCGGCCTTGACGCCCTCGCCTTTGCGGTAGGCGACGCCCAAATTTACGCAGGCGCGCACATACTTCCCGTCGCAAGCTTTTTTAAACAGCGCGAATGCCTTTTTGTAGTTTTTGTCCAGGTCGCACTCCTCAAGCTTGATGCCGATGTAGGCAAGGCCTAAGTTGTCGCAGCTCTCAAAATCGCCCGCGTCGCAACCTTTTTGCAGTCCGCTCGTATCGCACCCCGCCGCATTTGAAGAAACCGCCGCAAAAATAGCTAAAAATATAAATTTATTCATCTTGTATTTTCAATGCCGAATTTAACACGCCGTTTTATAACAAACGCAAATTTGAGCCCGAACGACTCGGCGAATTTACGAAAGATCGGGCTTGCTAAAAGGCAAAATTTGACGTAAATTTAAGCCTTTTTGCCTTTTTTCTTACCTTTGTCGCCAGGTTCTTCGCCTTTAAACCACCCTTTTATCTTGTCCAAGATTCCCTCATCCTCTTCCTCGTCGTAGCTCGCCTTGCCGGCTTTGATACCGAAGCTTTCTTGCAGCTGATTTAGTAGAGAGATCTGCTCGTCCGTTAGCTCTTTTGGAGTTTTTACGGAGATTTGCGCTACGAGCCTGCCGTACCTTTTGCTATTTACGTTTTTTATGCCAAGCCCCTCAAATACGAACTGCTGCTTGTCTTTTGCGCCGACCGGTAGTTTTAGCTCGGTCGTGCCTTTTAGCGTCGGGATCGTGATCGTCTCGCCCAAAACCGCCTGCGTGAAAAATACCGGAATCTCGATGTAAACGTCGCTTTCGTGACGCACGAAATGCTCGTCGGCTTCAACCTCGATATGCACGTATAGATCGCCTCTGGCGCCGGTTGATGAGACGTTGCCCTTTTCGCTCACGCGCATACGCATGCCGTCGTCTATGCCCTCGGGGATATTTACCTTGACGCTTTGGCGTTCTTCTTTGTAGCCGCTACCGCCGCAATCAGAACATCTATCCTTGACCGTTTCGCCCGTGCCGTTACAGTACGGACACTCCTGCACGAAGCTCATAAAGCCCCTTTGCTGCGATATCCGACCTCTGCCCTCGCAGTGCGGACATACGTGCGTTTTACCGTCTTTCGAGCCGCTGCCTTTGCAGGTTTGGCACGGTTTTTTGATCGTAAATTCTATCTCTTTTTCGGCGCCGAACACCGCTTCGTTAAATTTGATCCTAAGAGCTATCTCTAAATCGAGCGGATATTTGTCGCTGCTTCTTTTGCGGCTGCTTGCGCCGGGGCCAAATCCGCCGCCGAAAAACGAGTTAAAGATATCGCCCAAATCAAAATCCGCGCTAAATCCGCTAGAGCTAAAGCCGCCTCTGCCCTCAAGCCCGGCCTTGCCGTATCTATCGTATATCGCGCGCTTTTCTTCATCGCCTAGCACCTGATAAGCTTCGTTTACCTTTTTAAAATTTTCTTCCGCTTCTTTGTCGCCTTGATTGCGGTCCGGGTGGTACTTTAGCGCTAGTTTTCTAAATGCTTTTTTTATGGTTTCAGAGTCGCTATTTTTGCTGATTTCTAAAATTTCGTAGTAGTCTATTTCCACAAAATCTCCTAAAATTTTTAAATTTAAAGGGCGATTTTATCTTATTATTTATAAAAATTCAAAGCGGGGGAGAATTTTAAACGAGGATAGTAAATTCGGAAAAAAAATTTAACATTTTTTGGTTATAATCATTTTCGTTAAATCTATTTGAAAGGCTTAAAATGATTAATGTTTTAATGATTGAAGACGATCCGGAATTCGCGCAAATCCTATCCGAGTACTTGAGCGATTTTAATATAAAAGTAACAAATTTCGAAGACCCTTATTTAGGACTAAGCGCCGGAGTGAAAAATTTCGACCTGCTTATCCTAGACCTTACTTTACCGGGCATGGACGGCCTAGAGGTGTGCAAAGAGATCCGTAGCAAATACAACATCCCTATCATCATCTCCTCTGCTCGCAGCGACATCAGCGACAAGGTCGTGGGCCTACAGCTAGGCGCGGACGACTATCTACCAAAACCGTACGATCCAAAGGAAATGTACGCGCGCATCATGAGCCTAATCCGCCGCTACAAAAAGACCAACGAAGTGCAAGAAGAGGTCGTGGATACGCTATTTAGGATAGACGAGCGCAGACACGAAATCTACTACAACAACGAAAGCCTAACACTAACGCCGGCCGAGTACGAGATCTTGAGCTATCTTATCAAACAGCACAGCTTTTCGGTTTCTCGCGAGCAGCTAGTTTATAACTGCAAAAGCCTAAAAGACAAAGACTCAAAAAGCCTAGACGTGATCATCGGCAGACTAAGAACCAAAATCGGCGACAGCTCAAAAGCGCCTAAACATATATTTTCGGTACGCGGAATAGGCTATAAACTCATAGGATGAGATACTCCTTAACCACGAAGATTTCGGTAGTTTTCGCGCTGGCGTTTTCGCTTGTTTGTATCTTGTTCTACACGTTTGCGAGCATGCAGCTGGATAACGCGCTAGAAAAGATAAAAAACAAGCAGCTAAACGCGATAAACTACCTCATCGCCTCATACGAAAAGTCAAATCCGCCTAGCGATTTGACTAATTATTTTAGAAATTTCGGACTAACCTACGTTAAGAGCGACAAAACCGTCGCAAACGTCATAAGCACCGGCAAGACGGTCTTTGCCAAACAAACGCAGCTAGGGCTATTTCAGTCGCTGCTTTTTCAGGACAGTTTGTACCTGCAGATCAAAAATCCTTCGTTTCAAATTTTATTAGAAAGCGACGATACAAAAAATATAAACGATCCGATTTGGGTTGGTTTTATCCTCACGACGGCGCTTTTGGTGTCGCTTTACGTTTCGGTGATGAAGTCGCTGATGCCGCTTAAAAAACTAAGCTCTGATATCAGGAAATTTGGCGCCGGAAATATGGACGTAAATATCGCCAAACCCGACTCCGACGACGAGATCGCCAAGGTCGCGATAGAATTTGACGCCGCAGCTAGCAAGATTAGGGAGCTTTTGCGCTCTAGGCAGCTGTTTTTACGCACTATCATGCACGAGCTAAAAACGCCGATCGGTAAAGGCCGCATAGTCTCCGAGATGGTGCAAAACCCTACGCACAAAACCCGCTTAATAGCGATATTTGAGCGCCTAGATATGCTCATAAACGAGTTTGGCAAGATAGAACAACTACTATCCAAAAACTACGCGCTAAACTATCAGGAGTCGTACTTTTCAAACATCCTTGATCAGGCGCGCGACATGCTGATGCTCGATAAATTTGAAGAAAAAGTAGGCGTAGATATCCGCCGAGATATATTACTGCGCGTGGATTTCGGGCTCTTTTCGCTCGCGATCAAAAACCTCATAGATAACGCCCTAAAATACGCCGACGACAAAAAGGCACAGGTTATCTGCGACAAAGACGGCATCGTTGTGAGAAATCTAGGACAACCGCTACAAAATCCTATCGAGTACTACATGCAAGCCTTCATCCGCGAAAAGGGCACCAAAAGCAGCGGCATGGGTCTAGGCCTTTATATCATCGACCACATCTGCCGCATGCACAAATTTAGCCTAAAATACTCATACGAGGACGGCTATCACGCGTTTAAAATTTGCACCGATCCAAAGGAAAGCGTTGAAAAAAGGGCTTGAGAAATTTAACGAGCTCGTAGCGGCCTTTGAACGGCTACCGGGCGTGGGCAAAAAATCCGCCCAGCGCTACGCCTATCACGTCTGCCTAAAGGACAGCTTCGGCGGGCTAAAACTCGCGCAGAGCATCGAGGACGCAGTGAGGTTTACGGGCAAATGTCAAATTTGCGGCGGACTTAGCGAGGACGAGATTTGCGACATTTGCAGCGACGAAACGCGCGAGAAGGAGCTGCTAGCCGTCGTCGAAAGTCCAAAAGATATCCTAGTTTTCGAGCAAAGCGCGATCTACCGCGGGCGCTACTTCGTGCTCGAGGAGATAACGCAGGAGCAAACCGAAAAACTGCGCACGATCATAGAACAAAACGGCGTAACCGAGATCATTTTCGCGCTAACGCCGGGGCTTAGTAGCGATGCTGTGATGGTATTTATCGAGGATAAGCTAAGCGATTTGGGAGTCAAATTTAGCAAGATAGCCCAAGGAGTACCAACAGGCGTAAATCTCGAAAACATCGACCTTCTATCGCTCATGAAAGCGCTTGATAGCAGGACGGAACTGTAAATTTAACTCTGGCGCGTGAGGATTTTTATAAATTTAACGCTACGTTTTTAAATTCGCTCAAATCCAAATTTAAGACTAGGCGAGCAAATTTGCCCACATATTTTTAAACCGATAAACCGCTTTAAATTTAACCCATCACCAAAGCCAGTCAAATTTATATAACGACTCAAATTTAACGCACAGCCCTAAAGCCGAAAAGGAATAAAAAGAGAGTTTAAAAATTTACGACCCGAAGGCCGTAAATTTAAGCCGCCCGAAACGAGCGACGAGAAGTTATTTCGTAGTTTTTTGGATATACGAGAACTCGGAAATTTTCGTCCACTCGCGAGCCTTAGCCAAAAACGCTCTTTGAGAGTCCAATATCTCCTTAAACAGCGGATCTTTCGCCGCCTCTTCGTCTAGGATTTCGTCGCTTGCTTTTCTAAGCGCGTCCATAACGTCCTGCGGGAACGAGCGAACCTCGATATCAGGATACTCGGCTTTCATCTTCGCCCAGTATTCGGCGTTATCAAAGAACGAGCGCGTATTTAGCATGCTAGCTACTTGATTAGCCGCAGCCTCGATCACGGCCTGAAGGTCAGCAGGTAGCTTCTCGTAGGTCTTTTTATTTACAAAAAACTGAGTCTGACCGCTCGGCTCTTGCCAGCCTGTGTAGTAGTATTTGGCGATTTTATGGAAGCCAAGACCCATATCAAACGCAGGGCTCACCCACTCGACCGAGTCGATCGTGCCCATCTCTAGCGCCATATATAGCTCGCCGGTCGGGATCGTATTTATCGTAGCTCCCACGCGCGCCATAACCTCGCCGCCAAAGCCAGGAATTCTGATCTTTAGACCTTTTAGATCCTCTACGCTTTTGATCTCTTTTTTAAACCAACCGCCCATTTGCGTGCCCGTGTCGCCCGCGTTAAAGACTTTGATGTTGTATTTATCGTAAACTTTTTCCTCTAGCTGCTTGCCGCCGCCAAATTCATACCATGCGCGTAGTTCGCCTGCAGTCATACCAAAAGGCACGGCGGTGAAAAACATAGTGTTTGCGTCCTTGCCCTTGTAATAATAAGACGCAGTGTAGCCGATATCGTACTGACCGCCCTTAACGAAGTCTAGGATACCAAACGGTGCCTTGTGCTTAGACGGATAGTCTATCCTCACCTCTAACCTGCCGTCAGATAGCGTCTCGACCGCGCGTTTAAATTCTTTCGCCGCGTCACCCAAAACCGGAGTCGTACTCTCCCAGGTGCTAGCTAGCTTTAGTTTATAGGTTTTGTCCGCTGCGTTCGCGCTTAGCGCTAAGCCAAAAGCAGCCAAAACCGCTAAAAACTTTTTCATTTTTGCTCCTTGAAATAAATTGGCCGATTATACTTATTTTTTTTAAAAATTTGGTAAAATTGCGCAAAAAAGGGGCATCCATGAATAAAAAAACCAAAATCCTAGCCACGGTCGGACCGGCCAGCGAATCCATAGAGGTTATGGAGCAATTAGTTTTGGCCGGAGTTAATGCTTTTAGGCTAAATTTCAGCCACGGCACGCACGAATACCACAAATCAAATATCGATAAAATCAGGCAAGTAGAGGCGAAGCTCGGGCGCAAAATAGGTATATTTCAGGATATCTGCGGCCCTAAAATAAGAGTCGGCAAGCTAGACAGAAGCGAATTTAAACTAAAAATCGGCGATACTCTAATCTTCGTAAAAGAAGAAATACTCGGCGAGCAAATAGACGAAAACCGCTATAAGCTTTGCATAAACCAGCCTCAAATTTTAGCCGCACTAAAAACGGGCGAGTACATATATCTATGCGACGGGCAGATCCGTGCCAAAATCATAAACGCAAGCGCTCAAAAAGTAGAAGCCGTAGTGGAAAACGACGGGATACTCCGCTCGAACAAGGGCGTAAATTTCCCAAATACCAAGCTTAATATCGAAGTTATCACGCCTAAAGATTTAAAAGATTTGGAATTCGGCGCCAAAAATGGCGTGCATTTCGTCGCAATCTCTTTCGTGCAAAACGCAAACGACATAAGAAAAGCCAGAGAAATCCTAAAGGGCTTTGGTTCTAAAGCTCAAATTTACGCCAAAATAGAAAAATTTGACGCCGTGGAAAACATCGACGAGATCATCGAGGTTAGCGACGGCGTGATGGTCGCTCGCGGAGATCTGGGTATCGAGGTGCCGTACTATAAGGTACCGACGATCCAAAAGCTCATCATCAAAAAAGCAAACGAAGCTGTTAAACCCGTCATCACCGCTACGCAGATGATGCTAAGCATGGCTGAGCACGAAACGGCAACTAGAGCCGAGATCAGCGACGTAGCAAACGCCGTACTAGACGGCACCGACGTAGTCATGCTAAGCGAAGAAAGCGCGGTCGGCATAAACCCGGTCGCCGTCGTGGAAGCGATGAGCAATACAATAATCCAAACGCAGCAAATTTATCCTTTTAACAAATTTGATTTCGACCGCTACGACGATACGGATATGATGGCATCTAGTACAGCTAGGCTCGCCTCTGCGCTAAAAGTAGACGGCATCATCGCGCTAACCTCATCGGGCGGCTCGGCGGCAAAACTAGCCAGATACCGCACGGATATAGATATCATCGCCATAACGCACAACGAACAGGCCGCGTACAGGCTGACTCTTTGCTGGGGCATCACCGCGGCATTCGTGATAGAAAAGGAAGAAAGACTGCATACGCTGATGGCCAAATCGATCAAAGCCGCAGTCCAAAAAGGCTATATAAAAGACGACAAAAGCTACATCATGACGGCCGGATATCCGACTGGAGTGGCGGGCAGCTCTGACTTGATCAGAATTTTAAGAAAAGCTCAGATAGATTATTATCTAGAAGAAGCCGATAAATAAAGGGCTTTTCGCATCGAGGCTTCGATTTTGGCCTCGTCAAGCGAGCCCTCGAAAAATAAATTTAACGCCTTTACCGCCTGAAAAAGCAGCATCTCCGAGCCGTCTTTATGCGCGAGTCCGCTAGCGGCGGCTAAATTTAAAAATGGCGTTTTCTTGCCGTAAATCACGTCGAAGGCAAATTTAGCTTCATCAAAAATCGGACGTAAAATCTCAATCGGCGCGGGCAAATTTTCGTCTTTTAGCCCAGCCGAAGTCGTATTTACGACGAGATCAAATTTGCCGCCATTAAATTTGCCAAAATTCGCCCAGCTAAATTTTTCAAATTCGGCAAAATTAGCTAGTCTCTCCTCGCTTCTATTTAGCACGCAAACTCGCACGCCGCGGCTCTTTAGCGCGTAGGCGACCGCCCTAGCCGTCCCGCCAGCGCCTAAAACAAGAGCTGAGTTTATCTGTCCAAAATCTTCTATCGCTCGTAAAAATCCCGGCGCATCGGTATTGTATCCGTAAATTTTATCGCCGCGAGATACTAGAGTGTTTACGGAGCCGATTTTAGCAGCAGTTTCGTCCGCAACGTCGCACTGTGCGAGCGCAGCTTCTTTGTGAGGTACGGTTACGTTTGCGCCGCTTAGTTTTAGTTCTTTAAATTTAGAGATGAGTCGCGAGCCGTCTGAGAGCTCGTAGCGAGTATATAGGGCTTCGCAAGATAGACCCAGCTCGCCGAGGGCTAAGTTGTGTAGCCTCGGCGAAACGGAGTGAGAGATAGGGTTGCCGAAAACGGCAAAAATCATCATTTTATATTTACGATAAAGGCGTTTGGAGCCGCGCTTTGCTTGATTTTAGCAAGCTCGCTTTTTAGCTGCTCGCCGCTATAAGGACCGACTAGCACTTTGATAATCTCGCTACCGTTTACGTTCGTCCTATATAGCTTATACGCGTATCCTGCGGCTTTTAGCTTGCCAAGCTCCGGCGCTTTTTCATTAAAGTGCTTGACCGCAAAAACCTGTATGTAGCTACCGCTGTGAGCCTCGCCGCCGCTAGCTGCAGGAGCTTGTTTAGCCGGCTTTTGTTTTGCTTGTTTTTCTTTAGCGGCATCGTTTTTAGGCTGTTTTGCAGCTTTTTCTTGTTTAGGCTCTTTTTGCTTTACTACGTTTACGTGCTGCTTAGGCTCGGCTTTTGGTTCGCCTGGCTGAGCGTTTGGCGTATCATTTTGCTTTAAAGCGCCCTGTATAGTAGAAGGCTCGGTCGGCGCAGGAGCTGCCGCGCCTGTATCTTGCTGTCTTTTATCCTCTTTTTCCTTGAGCGCTTTTACCATATCTTCAAAGCTATCTTGACCTTTGTTTTCAGGCACTATAGGCACCTGCTCAAAAGCAGGATTTGGCTGCTGCGCCTGAGGCTCGGACGGAGGAGGCGGAGCGACTGGAGGGACGTTAGTTTGCGCTACTTGCGGTGCAGGCTCGCTAGGCGGAGTGGCAGGTACGCTCACTTGCTGCGGGATGCTTCGCGTATTGTCTGGCTCAGGCGGTAAAACCAGCCTAGAGTCGGTTTGCGCGACTTGATCGTTAGTCTCCGGCGAATTTAAAAATTTCATCACGATGAGAACAGCTAAAAAGATAATGACGAAAACGGCGACGAGGATGAGGATCCTCTTAACGTTTTTGCTCTTTTTATCCTCGTTGTTATCAAGCATGATGTCTCTTAGCTCGTTATACTCCATTTTTACTCCTTACATATGTTTTGACCAGCTTGCGCCGCGCTCTTTTTGATAGACCTTATACGGCAACGTCAAGATGTTAAATTCTTTCGGCATTTCCATCGTCGGAAACACTCTCCACTCTTTAACCAAACGCGAACTAAGCAGCATAGATAGCTTATTTGCGATCTGATAGCCCTCGTTTAGCGTCGTGTGGCCCTTGTGCACGTAAAGGTGCAAGTGTCCCGGCGTCTTGCTCTCGTAGGCGGTAAAATTTATAAACCCCTCCTCGCGGAACAAAAGCTGAGCTCGGTGCCAAAAGCGCTCAGGCATCCTGCCGTTGTAGTCAAAGACGATATTTTCGACCTTGTCGCCCGGCAGTATCAGCGAGTGCGCGACGGTAATCTTGCCCTCGTCGTGATCTTTTGTCACCTGATAGCTTAGAGGCTCGTTTATGAGCTCGAATTTATTAAAAAATGTCCGACCCTTATACTCGATCTTGCTTACGATATTATCGCGCTTGATCCAGTAGTGGCTCGTGTTCATTTTGATTAGCGCGGTGTCTATGCTCTGCATCAATAAGTCGCCCTATCGTAGATGATAAATTTGCTCGCAAGCTCTTTTAGCTCGGCTTTTACCCTGCTTTGAAGCTCGGCGTTATTGATATCGCTTAGTACGTCGGCGATTTTATTTGCAATGATCTCAAATTCCGCTTCTTTCATGCCGCGAGCCGTAAGAGCCGGGCTTCCGATGCGGATACCGCTCGTAACGAACGGGCTTCTAGTTTCGCCAGGGACCGTATTTTTATTTACCGTTATACCCGCATTTCCAAGAGCAATATCGGCGTCTTTACCGCTAAAATCGCGATTTAAAAAGCTCATTAAAACTAGATGGTTATCGGTACCGCCGCTAACTAGATCAAAGCCGCGTTTTACTAAAATTTCGGCTAGTTTTTTGATGTTTGCTTTGACTTGCTTGGCGTAAATTTTCCACTCCGGACTTAGGTTGTGTTTAAAGCCTACCGCCTTTGCCGCGATGACGTGAACTAGCGGTCCGCCCTGGATGCCCGGGAAGATGGATGAATTTATCTTTTTGGCGTACTCCTCGTTATTTGTCATGATGATACCGCCGCGAGGTCCGCGAAGCGTCTTGTGAGTAGTCGAGCTTACCACGTCGCAGTGCGGGAACGGACTCTGATGCTCGCCGGCTACGACTAGACCGGCGATGTGCGCTACGTCTGCAAAGAGTATAGCGCCTACGGCGTCGGCGATCTCGCGGAATTTCTTAAATTCGATCTCGCGCGTATATGCGCTAGCGCCGCACACGATCATCTTTGGCTTTACGATTTGCGCGATTTCCATCACTTTGTCGTAGTTTATGCGTCCGTCAAGCTCTACGCCGTAGAAAAAGCTCTGATAAATTTTACCCGAGCTGCTTACTTTTGCGCCGTGAGTTAGGTGTCCACCGTGGCTTAGATCCATGCCTAAAATTTTATCGCCAGGATTTAAAAGCGCGCCGTAAACGCCCTGGTTCGCCTGCGAGCCCGAGTTTGGCTGTACGTTTGCAAATTCGCAACCAAAAAGCTCTTTGCAGCGATCGATCGCTAGCTGCTCGATCTGATCGACGTATTCGCAGCCGCCGTAGTAGCGTTTGCCGGGATAGCCTTCCGCGTATTTATTAGTTAGAACCGAGCCCATTACCTCCATCACTTCAGGATAGGTAAAATTTTCGCTCGCAATCATCTCGAGGTGGTCGCATTGGCGTTTTAGTTCTAAATTTACTAAATCAAAAATTTCTTTATCGTAACTTTGCAAACTCATTAATTCTCCTTGGTTTCGTTTTTTTGCGGTCTCATCGCAGGGAAAAGCACCACGTCACGGATGGATTTTTTATTGGTCAGTAGCATCACGAGCCTATCTATGCCGATACCCTGCCCGGCAGTCGGAGGCATCGCGTAGCCAAGAGCCCTCACATAGTCCTCGTCCATCTCGTGAGCTTCGTCGTCGCCGGCGTTTTTGGCTTCGATCTGCGAAGCGAAACGGCCGTATTGATCGATCGGGTCGTTTAGCTCGTTAAAGCCGTTAGCTAGCTCGCGTCCTGCGATAAATAGCTCAAATCTCTCGGCTATATCGGGGTTTGCATCGCTTCTGCGAGAAAGTGGGCTAATAGAAATCGGATAGTCGATAATAAACGTCGGATCGGTTAGCTTGCTCTCTACGTAGTTGTCGAAAAGTTCGGCCTGCAAATGCCCCAAATCAAGTTTAGCGTTTGCCTCAAAACCGTCCGCTTTGAGCTTGGCTAAAATTTTATCCTTATCGCCAATGATTGCTTCATCTAGCCCACCGATTTCTACGAGCGCTTTTTTGTAGCTTATGCGTTTAAACGGCTTGCTAAAATCGATCTGCATACCGTCAAATTCGATGATTTTTGGCATATCGAGTTTATCGAGAAGCACGTTAAATAACTCCTCGGTTAGCCCCATCAAATCGTGATAAGTGTGCCACGCCCAGTAAAACTCGATGCTTGTAAATTCAGGATTATGCGTTAGATCCATACCCTCGTTGCGGAAATTTCTATTCATCTCGTAAACCGCGTCAAAACCGCCCACGATGAGACGCTTTAGATAAAGCTCGGGCGCGATGCGCAAAAATCTCTCCACGCCAAGCGCGTTGTGAAACGTAACGAAAGGCTTAGCGTTAGCTCCGCCGGGGATCGGGTGCATCATAGGAGTCTCGACCTCTAAAAAGCCCTTATCCTCGAAAAATCTGCGGATCGTGCTAACGATAACCGAGCGGCGCTTAAAATCAGCCCTAACCTCGGGATTCATTATCATATCGAGGTATCTCTGGCGGTATCTAGTCTCGATATCCGTTAGCCCGTGAAATTTCTCCGGAAGCGGCGAAATGGCCTTTGACGCTAAAGTTAGTTCGCTAACGTGCATAGAAAATTCGCCCGTTCGCGTGACGAAAGCATATCCGCGCACATATATGATGTCGCCTACTTCGATATTTTTCTTTACGACCTTAAACCAATCGGGATCAAGTGTCTTATTACTAAAGTAAATTTGAAGATTGCCGTCCTCGTCCTCGATGTTGGCAAATATCGCCTTGCCCGCATCTCTGATGAGCTTAACGCGTCCGGCGAGGCTTACTAGCTGCCCTTCGGCGCTCTTTTCTTCGGTGTCTATAATGTGTTTAAATTTGAGCCTAAATTTAGTTATATCCATATCGCGGCGCAAAAAGTGCGGATATGGATTTATACCTGCATCTCTTAGCTCGTTTGCAGTCTCTAGCCTCTGGATCTCCAGTTGATTTTCAAATATCACTTGCCGCCCTTTGCCTCTTTGGCATTGCACTCTTTGCACACTCCGTAAAGCTGCATCATGTGTCCGGTTAGCTTAAAACCGTGCTCTTTTGCGATATTTGCTTGTCTTTTTTCTATGGTTACGTCTTCAAATTCGATGATAGTTCCGCATCTGCGGCATATCATGTGATCGTGGTGAGGCTTGGTTGCGAGCTCGAATTTTTTACCTTGCGAGCCAAAGCTGATAGAAGTTACCATCTCGGCTTCTTCGAGCAAATTTAGCGTCCTATAAACGGTCGCGATGCCGACGTTTAAGTCAGGATAGGTCTCTTTAATGAAAAAATAAAGTCTCTCCGGAGTGAAGTGCTCGTCGTTGTTGTAGAGCGTCTTTAGTAGAACTTCTCGCTGTTGCGTGTATTTTAGCCCGTTATCTCTCAAAATTTTTTTAAATTTCTCAAGAAGCGCGTCGTATTCTAAATTCTCAATCATCATTTGTACTCCTTAATCGTCGAATTTATCTCTAAATTTGGCCTTTGCTCCTGCATAGAGGCGTCAAACGGCGTCTCGATATTTCCTACGCCGCTTGCTATGCCTTTTACATCCACGTTCATTATCCATTTGCCCGTATCCAGCAAGATCGGATACAGTTTACTTCCTCTAAAATACGGCTCGATTTTATTATTTAATACTTGAATGTTTGAAATGGTCACTATCAAAACCGCAAAAACTAGGAAAATTTTAGCGCTTCCGATAATAAATCCGCCCAGTTTATCTAAAAATCCAAGTCCGCTTAGTCCTATTAGCTTTGATAAAAAGGCGCCGATACCTAGGCAAAGTACCCAAAACACGATAAGCGTCGCCAAAAATCCGGCGAAAAACAGAACAGAATCGCCCTCTATCTTATAGATATTATCGCTTATTAGAGTGCCGACCCTAGCGCCGAATCTACTAGCTACGACGATACCGCCGATAAGGCCGATAAGGCCGAAAATTTCCTTTATTAGTCCGCTTATTACGCCTTTTATGCCTAGTATCAAAACAAGCGAAACGACGACTACGTCAAATAATGTAACAAAATCCATTACATACCCAACAATCCGCCCAGCTCTTGCTGGCTCGTAGAGTATCTCATCGCCATCTCTTTAGTTATCTGATTTGCTCTGATAGCCTTCATGAGAGCTTGCGTTTGAGTAGTCATGCCGGTCATTTGCTGATTTAGCTGCATTTGAGAGTAAATTTGATGCACCTTATTTTCGCGGATAAGGTTTGCGATAGCGGCGTTGTTTATCAAAATTTCATGAACCGCGAGTCGTCCGCTGCCGATCTTTGGAAGCAAGGCTTGAGAGATAACCGCAGTTAGCGAAACGGAAAGCATATTTCGCACTTGAAGCTGCTCGCCGCCCTCAAAGCTATCTATGATACGGTTGATGGTCTGGATGGCCGAGTTTGTGTGCAAGGTCGCAAATACGAGGTGTCCCGTCTCTGCAGCCGTGATCGCGGTCGATATCGTCTCCCTATCTCTCATCTCACCCACCAGGATGATATCTGGGTCTTCACGGAGGGCAAATTTAAGCGCTCTAGCATAAGACTGCGTATCGGTACCGATATTTCTGTGAGAGAAAAGAGATTTTTTATTCGTATGCACGAACTCCACAGGATCTTCGATCGTGATTATGTGCTTTCTTTCGGTCAAATTTATCTCGTTTAGCATAGCCGCAAGCGTAGTAGATTTACCGCTACCCGTCGGGCCGGTAACTAGTATCATTCCTTTTTCGCGCTTTACGACTTCTTTAAAGATATTAGGCGCTTTAAGATCGTCTAGCGAAGGGATCTCGGTCGGGATGATACGAAATGCGGCAGCCAAATCGCCGTTCATCGTGTAGTAGTAGTTGCCTCTGAAGCGTCCGACGCCGGGAAGCTCTATCGCAAAGTCAAGCTCTCTGTTTTCTTCCAGTTCGCTTTTTTGTACGTCGGTTATGAGCGCATAGCAGATATCTTGTATGTCGTGTCCGCTCAAAACTCCGAGCTCTAGAGGTCTTAATGTGCCGTCTATTCTGATTTGCGGTTCGCTTCTTGACACGATGTGCAAGTCACTGGCTTTGTTATGGACGACGGTTTTTAGCAGTATTTCAAGGCTGGTGTTAAATTTTTCTATTTCTTCCATTTTTCTACTCTATGATTTTTGGTACGACGAAGAAGTGCCCGCTGCTCATCGGAGCGTTTTTTAGTATCGTTTCTATCACGTCCGAGCTCACACTTACGTCTTCTCTTAGCGGAGTTCCGCCCTCTCTAGAGCTTACTACCGCCCTAGAAGCGCTTAGATCAAGCTCATCTAGTATTCCCGCGAAGCTCAAAATTTCACTGAGCTGACCTTCTATTTCCCTTCGCTTGTCGCTTTCGACTTTGAGCGAACTAAGCTTTTCAAGTTTGGTTAATAACGTATCATCTATCTGCATAAAACCTCGCCAAATTTTTAAATTTTCCCGCATTATAACACAAATTGCCTTGATTTTTATGCTGTTTTATATTTATTATGCTACAATTACGAACTTTCAATAACTAAAATTTAAGGAAAAAACTTGGCTATCAAAGATGATATTGATTCTATAAAGGAAGAGTTAAATACTCAGGAACAATTTTTAGAAAACATAATAAAAAGCGAAAGATTTTTTAAAAAATATAAAAAAATTATCATCGGCGCAGTCGTTTTGGGCGTGATCGGCGCGGCGGGATACTATATAAACGGCGCATTAAAAGAAAAAGAATTTAGAGCCGCAAACGCCGCTTACGCAAAACTAATACTAAATCCAAAAGACGAGCAGGCAAAAGCCGAGCTAAAGCAAAAAGACGCCTCGCTTTACGCGCTTTACGAGTTTAAAAGAGCCGTTGACAACAATGACACGAATGCGCTAAAATCTCTTGCCAACGAGCAGATCGACCCCCTTTTAAAAGATATCGTAAAGTCCCAGATAAACGAGCCTAGCGGTCAAATTTTAAGCTCATACAAAGCCGTTATCAGAGGCTACGAGCTAATGAAAGAAAATAAAATCGACGAAGCAAAAAACGAATTTAAAAAGGTTCCGTTAAATTCACAGCTACAATCCATCGTCAAAAATTTAGAACACTATCAAGGAAACGCAAAATGAGAAAATTTCAAGCTATTTTAACGGCCGCGCTTTGCATCGCAGTACTTGGTGGATGCAGCACGAAAAGGCAGTATTTCGAGCCGACCGATGTACAAAATGAAAAAATTTCAGAAAATAGACTACCGGCTAGCATCGCGACGGCAAGCCTAAACGGAGCGGTGCTAAAAAACGGCATGGCGATAACCAAAAACGGCCTACTCTCGCCCGAGATAAAGCTACCAAAGGGCGCAACATTGCTAAATTCCGCCGACGGTAAATTTATTAGCTCCGATTTGGACGGAAATTTGATTGTCGCAAGCGGCTCGAACGAGATTTTATTTCAGAAAAAATTTAACGAAGCCATCGTTTCAGCAGCGCTTGAGGGTGACAAGCTAGCCCTTTTAAGCGCGGGTAACGTCATATACCTCATCGACATCGCGACAAACGATACTTTGCTCGAGTTTGAGAGCTCAAGCGTTTACGCGCAAGACTCCCGTGTCGCGGCGCCGTTTTTCATGAGCTCGCTCGTCATCTTCCCTACGCTTGACGGCAAGATCATGATAGTAGATAAAAACCAAGGCCGAATTTTACGCGACGTCGTCGTGAGCAGCGAACAGTTTTTTAACAACATTATATCTCTAAACGTCGTAAACGACACGATGATAGCTGCCACAGGCAAGCGTATCGTCTCGATAAATCCAGAAAAAACGGTTTACTATAACGGCGAGATAAAAGATATCGTCATAAACGGCGAATACGTATATATCCTACTAAAAGACGGCAAAATCGTGCTTAGCGACCTAAATTTACAAAAAATAAAAGATGTGGAATTTAAATTCGCCATCTTTTCAAGCGCTACCGTTTACAACGGCTCGCTTTATATAATGGAAAAAACAGGCTACCTCATCAAGACCGATTTAGCGCTTGAAAATGCCAAAATTTACGAGCTTTCAGACGAGGTCGAGAGCCAAATTTTTGCCGGCGCGAAAGAATTTTACTACGACGATTACAGCTTAGAGCTTAAATGACGAAGCAAGAAATTTATCAAGTTCTGGAAGCCAAAAAGATTATCTTAAAAAATATAAGCTGGGTGGAGCTTGATAAATTTACTAAAAAAAAGACCCTTGTCGCACTTACGGGCGTCGATATGAAGGGATTTTATACGCTTTTATTTTTCCGCAGCGCAAAGGCTAGATTTTTAAGCAAAGAACTTGAAGCTATTGATGAAATAGCTGGCAAAATCGCCGAGCAAACAGGCGTAAATTTTAAGAAAAAAGCTATTTTTTACAGCTCTGATATCTGCTCAAAAACCGCAAATTTGATGAAAGAAAACGGCTACAAACATGACTCTATGTGACGTAGGCAACACTAACGCCACCTTCTTTGAAAACGGCAAAATCACCAAAATCAAGCTAGAAAATTTTAAAGATTTTAAAAGCGACGAGAAGATTTATTTTATCAGCGTAAACGACGAAGTGACTAAAAGGCTACAAAATTTGCCAAAATTCGTAAATTTGGAGCCGTATTTTGAGCTGGATACTATCTACAACGGCCTAGGTATCGACCGTATCGCTAGCTGCTACGCGGTAAAAAACGGCCTCATCATCGACGCCGGCAGCGCCATAACGATGGACGTGATGATGAACTCGATGCATCTTGGCGGCGCGATCATGCCTGGTATATCGCACGTTTTAAAGACTTACGAAGCCATCTCGCCGAGACTAAAAATCTCGCTAAATTCGCAGATCGACCTCGACGCGCTCCCGCAAAAAACGACCGACGCGGTGAGCTACGGCGTCATCAAGCCGATCCTGCTTCTCATAGAAAACATGGCAAACGGCTCGAAAATCTACTTCACGGGAGGCGACGGCGAATTTTTATCGCGATTTTTTGCCACTAGTATCTACGACCGCATGCTCGTATTTCGCGGGATGCAAAAACTAATCGAACAAAAAAAGGATATTTTATGCTAACGGTTGCTTTGCCAAAAGGCCGCATCGCTGACGAAACTCTCGCGATTTTTAGGAAAATTTTTCAAAGCTCGTTTGAGTTTGAAGACAGAAAACTGCTGATGAGCGAGGGCGATTTTAAATTTCTAATGGTTCGCAACCAAGACATCCCAACCTACGTCGTGAACGGCGCTGCGGATATCGGCGTGGTGGGCCTTGACGTACTCGATGAGCACCGTCCAGACGTCGTGCGCCTACTTGATCTAAAGATCGGCAAATGCCGCGTCTGCGTGGGTATCAAAGAGGGCGAGGAGCTAAATTTAAACGCTCCCGAGCTAAAGATCGCCACCAAAATGCCGCACATCTCGCGCAACTATTTCGCCGCAAAGGCCACCGCGCTAAAGATCATCAAACTATACGGCTCGATCGAGCTAGCACCGCTGGTCGGGCTAGCCGACGCTATCGTGGACGTCGTGGAAACGGGCACGACGATGAAGCAAAACGGGCTAAGAGTCGCCGAGACCATCATGCATAGCTCTGCGCACCTTATCGCAAACAAAAATAGCTTTATCATTAAAAAAGACGAAATTTTATCGCTCTACGAAAAGATCAAGGCGCAAATTTAAACTAAATTCTACTTACGCCATATATTAAACGAGCTTTGTGCTATAAACATGGCTCGTGCCTTGTTTGGTGCGAGGCTTGCCGACTTACGCCGATCACAAAATTTATTGCCACGACTTATACCGCTCCGTAAATTGAGCAAAATTTGAGACTAGCGCGTAATTTATTGAGTTGCGCCCGCTATTTTATTGCAGACGAGCGAATGCTAGATTAGATAAGAACATAGCACAACATAAATTTAAATACTTCAAATGCACCGCCAACGCCGCCGCTATCTTTCCCGTTCGCTAGTATCATTAAGGGTGCTTAAATTCGCCAAGTGGGCTAATTTTGTTCTGAGTCAAATTTGCAAAACAAGTGCATTGAGATAAATTAAGTTCGCTGCCAGCAGCTCAAATTCCTCGCCAAATTTAGAGATTAAATTTAAGCCGCTCCGCATTTACGACTATTTGTAAGAATTAAATTTAATAAACTCCAAAGCCCGGTTTAGCGCAGGCTATCGCTAGGTTCGCCCAGATAAAAGCCCTGAAACTCGTCCACGCCAAGCTCCACGCAAGTATCATAGACCTCTTTTGAGCGGACGAATTCGGCGATCACCGTGATATCAAGCTTCTTGGCAAATGCGATGATAGCGCCCGTTATCACGCGGGAGTCCTCGTTCGTGTCGATATTTTTGATGATGGAGCCGTCGATTTTGATATAGTCTGGCTTTAGTTTTAGGATATACGAGAAGTTGCTGTATCCCGAGCCAAAGTCGTCTATAGCGATCTTTGCGCCCATCCTGCGCACGCGGTCGATAAATACTCCGATGCGCTCGATGTTTTCGATATTTTCATCTTCCAAGATCTCAAATATCACGCGTCCGGCGACTTTATATTTGTTCATTTTCTCGATGATAAACACGCTCACGTCGCCGTCGGTCATATCGCGTCCGGATAAATTTATCGAGATCATCGCGTCAGGCCTCTCGGCGATTAGCTTAAAGCTTTTTTCGATCAGCATTTTTTCGATATCGGTGTAGCGTTTGATGCGCTTTGAAACCTCCAAAAAGACGCTTGGAGAGATGATTTCGTTACTGTTTTGGATGCGGATTAAAGTTTCATACTTTACGATTCGCTTTTCTTTATTAAATATCGGCTGATAAAACGGCACGATCTTATCGTTTATGATGGCGTTTCGTATCATATTTGAGCGAGTGATCTGCTCGGCGTATTGCGGCGTATCGTCGATGTTTTTAAAGTAGCAAAAATAATCCTTGCCGCTTTGCTTAGCAAACTCAAGCGCCGTCATCGCCTTTTTAAGCGTGTCTGATTCATCTAGCGCAAAGCCCACCGTACAGTGGATCTCGATCTCGCTTTGTTCGCCGTCCTCGGCTATCACGTCGATGACTAGGCCTTTGATGTTATCTAAAAGCTCGTTTGCTAGGTCCTCGTATCTGTCGATAAAGAGCTCTGCATCCTCGACCAGCGCGAACTGATCGGGTCCGACGCGGTAAACGGTCATGCCGTTATCCTCGGCAAATTTTTTCGAAACTTCCGTCATTTTTATCAAAATTTGATCGCAAACTGAAGCGCCGAAATAGTTATTCATCTTTCTAAATTCATCGATATCCATGACGATGACTTTAGGATTTTTCATATCCGCCGTGTCGCGCTCGAGGGCTACTTTGTTTGGCAAGCCGGTAAGATCGTCGATATAAAGGCGCTTTTGCATTTCGGCATTTTTTTCTAGGAGCTTTTCGTTGCTTTTTACTAGCGAAATTTGATTATCTCGGATGCCTCTATAAAATAAAAAATACTGAAAAATACAAATAAATATCATAATGCCCGTCGCGATGAGCGTGTTTTTCATATTTACGAAAAACCACTGCCCAAAAAGCGGATCGTCAAAGCCTGAAATTTTGACGTTGTGAATCATATTGTAGCCAAGAATCACGTCGCCTATTTTCTTAAAATAGCAAACCTCGGCCTTGTTGTCCTGTATGAGATTTATGCGCTTATATACGCCGCTTTGTTTCAAATTTACGTGAGCTTTGCCGTCCATCTCGCAAAATTTATACGGCAAAACTTCGCCTATCAAATTTGGATGCTGCGAGCTAGCTAGGACTAGGAGTTCGCCTTTTTCGCCCGCTTGTTTAAATATCCAAGACGGCACCGCCTTAGTAGCCTCAGAGTAGCGCTGAAACTCCTTTATATCGCCTTTTGCTATGTTTTTATATATGATTTGAATTATATTCATAAAGGCCTCGGCCTTCTCGTTAACGGTTACGTTTGACGGGTAGTTAGTCGAGTCCTGAAATTTATTATAAAATATAAAAGATATTACCAGAAACGAGCAGATCACGAGCACCGCAATCGGCAGGACGATGAACTGCGTCATCGATTTTTTAATATCAAAATTTTGCATTAAACTTCTCTAAAAATTTGTTGCCATTTTATCATTATTTACTTAAGTTAATTATAAAAACTCTAATTTATAAAAATAATTTATAAAGTAAAAAGAAAGCAAACCCCAGCAAAATGACCGCACAGACGTAGTTTAGCCATTTTGCGACGTTTTGCGAGATAAATTTGGCGCTTTTATGCACAGCAAACGGCATAGAAACGATCCAGATAAATATAGCCGCGACTAGCCCCGCCACGACCGCGCCCGCGTTTTCAAAGCTTTTGGCAAAGCCGGCCACGCTTAGCCAAAATCCGACGGTGTACGGATTTGCAAGCGTGACGAAAAGGCCCTTTGCGTAGTTTTTGCTAAATTTGACCTCTGCGCCACGAACGTCCACCGTTACAGGCCTATTGGCATTTTTAAAGATGACGTAGGAGGTGTAGGCCAGGTAGCAAAATCCAAAAATCCCGATGATTTTTTCTACCGTTTCGCCCTGCAAATACTCAAGCAAGCCAAACGACAAAAGTAGCAGATACGCCGTATCCGCGCTCATGGCGCCGAGCCCGATAGCAAACGCCGACCAAAACGATCTTACCGCAGCGCTCATTATCATCACGTTTACGGGCCCCAGCGGTACCGCCGCGCTAAAACCCAGCAGAAGCCCCTGCAAAAACGCGTTCACCTTCATCCTTTTTGATTTTTGTATTTTGGATTTTACCTAAATTTGAGAGATTTTGAGGTTGCTAAATTTAATGAGAAAGGCGGATTTAATTTTTAACGGAACACGCAAATTTGACTTGGGAATTTAGAATTTTACTCGCCGAGACCCATGCCTTTAAAATGCAAATTTAAACCTGCACGAAGTGCAGCAACATCTCACGTCGTAGGGGTTGGGGGATCGTTAAGGGGGAAGGGAGCGACTTCGTAATTCAAGCCCCTTCCCCCTTAACAAAAATTTACTTGCATAAAAAGTTTAGTTCATAAGGTTAATTCAACCAAATCAAATTTAGCATCTTAAAGGTGTAGGTCTCGGCGACTCAAATTTGAAATTTTAGCTAAATTTGACTTCAAATTTGAGCGTAAAACGATAAGGCGAAGTATCGCGAGATGATTTTTCGAGTTTTCTGCTTCGCAAGCTCGCAGCTGCAAGCAGAAGAAGCAAAATTGAGCGTGCGCTAGGCATATAGCCTACGGAGCGAAAATTTTGCGAAATCTCGGAAAAGCGCTCGCGAGACAAGCCGCAGCAAGGCAAATTTACAGCCTTACTATCTGCGCTCCAAATCCCCCCTGCCCCGCCGGCGCGTCAAAAAACTCCTTCACGCTCGGATGTTCGCGCAAGAAGTTTTTGACCGCGTAGGCGAGCTTGCCCGTGCCGATACCGTGATACACCTGCACCTCGTCAAAGCCCATCACTAGGCTATCTGAGATAAATTTATCCAGTTTTTGCACCGCTTCGTCCGCGCGCAGGCCGTGTAGATCGAGCGTGACGCTAGCGTTTTGCGGCTTTTGCACGCTTAGATTTATGCCTGATTTTTTCGGCGGAACCGGCGTTTCGCCGCTGATTTTTAGCTGTTTTATCGGTACGCGCATACTCACGTTGTCGGTTTGTATCAAGGCATCGTTTTTACCGAAACTTGTCACGACGCCTTTGATCTTGCCGTATTTGACGCGGTCGCCGACTTTTAGCTCGGGTGCGGCGGAGATTTCTGGTTTTTGCACGGCGCGTTTGGCCTCGTTTGCGCGGTTTAGGGCGCGCTGTTTTTCTTTGGTATCGTCTAGATTTATCGCTCGCCTAGCTTCGTTTATCGCCTTGAAATACTCCCGCTCCAGCCGCGTTATAACCTCGTGCTGCTCGGCCTCGGCTCGCTCTTTTTGCTCTTTTAAATTTTCGATTAGCGAGTCTAGCTTTTGCTCTTTTTTCTCGGCGCTTTCGAGTTTTTCTTTGAGCTGCACCTCTAAATTTAACGTCTTTGTGATGATTTCATTTAGATTTTCTTTGTCTTCGCCGTAGATCTTTTTCGCCTGCGCGACCAAATTTGCCGCGATGCCGTATCTAGCCGCGGTCTCAAAGGCGTATGATTTGCCGATCGTGCCTTTTAAAAACTCAAATTTAGGCCGCGAGTTTTCCTCGTCGTAAAGCGCCGCCACAAGCTCGACTTCGGGATTTTTGGCTAACAGCATAGCAAGGCGCTTGTGGTGGGTGGTGATGATCATCTTGATATCCTGACCCATCAGCCGCTCGATCATCACGCCGTATAGACTCGCCGCCTCCTCAAAATCCGTTCCTAGCTCGATCTCATCGACTCCGATGAGCAGATTTTTCTTCGTAAAAAGCTTGGAAAAATGCACCATGCGCCCGGCAAAGGTCGAGATGTCGTTTTTCACGTTTTGCGGGTCCTCGATGATGGCGTCAAATTCTTTAAAATTTCCGATCTGCGAATTTTGCGCGTTTATGCGCATCGGCAGCAGGTATTTAGCTAGAAACGCCGCGGCTATCAGCGATTTTAACAGCATTGATTTACCGCCTGCGTTTACGCCCGTGATCAGTAGCACCTTTTTGCTAAAGTCGATACTGATGCTTTTTGGATTTTTTAGCGCGGGATGGGCGAAATTTGCTAGCTTTAAATTTGACCCGCCGCTTGGCAGCACGAACTCAAAATCCGCGCTTTTAGCCGTAAAAACCCGCGCGCAGTAGGCGTCAAATACATCAAACGCGCCGTTTATAAATTTTAAAAACAGGAGGCCCTTGTGCATCGCGGAGCTAAAAATTTTGCAGTGTTCATAGACGATTTCCTCTTTTTTATCTAGCAGCTCGCTTTGCTCTTTTTTGAGTTTTTGGATGTTTTCGGGCGCGACGTAGAAGTAGCCGCCCGAGCTTCTAGCCACAACCGTGCCCTTTAGCACGTGGTTAAACCCGCCTCGCACGAGCAGCGCCTCGACCGAGCTGATGTAGTGCACCTGCGTATCGACGAGATAGGGCGCGACGCTTTTTGAGTAGATGAGGCGGCGTAGATCGGCATCTATTTGCGCTCTTTTTGCGCTAAACGCGTCTCTGATACCGCTTAGACGCTCGTCTACTTCGTCTTTTAGCTCGCCGTTTTTGTCAAATGAATTTGCGAGCTTTAGCATGGGCTGCGGGATTTCTATTTTAGCGAGCCACTCGCCTAGTTTACCTTCAAATTTGAGCGTTTTTAGGTAGGTAAAGTAGCTAATTATCTTAGCAAATTCAAAAATCTCGCTCACGTGCAGCGTGGCTTGTTTGCTAAGGCGCATGAGCGCGTCGTCTAGATTTTGAGCCGGTGCGGGCGGGTCAAACTGCTTTTGCGAGAGTTCTAAAATTTTCTCGTAGTGCAGCCTACTGTCGCCCGCCATAAAAAGCGGCTTAGGGCGCGCTAAAAAGGAGTTAAACCGCTCCATATAGCCTTGCAAATCTAAAATTTTTATAAGCCGCTCAAAGCCTTCCGCATTTGTAAATTCTTTTTGCTCGCGGTGCGCCGTAGCGTCCGAAACGTCGCCGTTTCTTTGCTCGCGCGAGACGCTATTTTCGCGCCCGCTTGCTTCCCATGCGCCGCCTTGAGTTAAATTTTTATTATCTTTAAAATTACGCAATTATTCGCCTTTAAATTCGCAGCCCTCAAGCGCGATCTTGACGCTGTTTAGCTCCTTTGCCGCGCGTTTTGCGACGAAGGATGACGTGCCGAACTCATAGTTAAATTTAGTGTTATTTACGTCAAAATTTCCGCATTTTAGGGTTTTGCCTTGATTAAAAAGCGCGACTAGCTCTAGCCTCTGGCTTTGCTCGCTTTGCAGGGCGCTCTCGTAAAAATATAGCGCCGCCGCGATAAAAATCGCCGAAAAAGTGATGATAAATTTCGCCTTTTTGCTTAGCTTCTCGTCGCTCACGCTAAATATCGCGATCGCTGCAAGCACGCCTAAAAGTACGATTATGACCCTCATGCGTCGCCTCTTAGCTGATAGGTGATGTCGCCCGCGCCAAATCCTATAACTAGCCCGTCATCAAGCAAGTTTTTAACGCCAAACTCGTCCGTAAAGACGATGCTCTCGCCCTCGCGCGCGACTTTTTGCGTCATCACGGGATTGTAGCGCTTAAACTCCTCTTTTAAATTTATATCTATGGACGCCTCGCCCGCGGCGTAAACGGGCAGGATAACTAGCTCGTCTATGCCCTCAAAACACTCCTTAAAGGCCTGTAAATTTGCGCTTAGGCGCGTAAACCTATGCGGCTGAAAGATCGCCGTGATCTTTGTGATGCCTAGTAGTTTGGCGTACTCAAAGACCGATTGCAAAGTAGCCTTGATCTCGGTCGGATGGTGCGCGTAGTCGTCGATAAGTACGAATTTTCTACTGGCGGTTAGGATATCGAAGCGCTTTTTGATACCTTTAAAATTTAGCAAATTTTGCCTGATTTGCGCTAGAGAAGTTTCGTTTAGCGCCGCAAGTATGGCTAGCGACGCGTCCACGGCGATGTGCTCGCCCATACCAAGCACTTCAAATTTGCCTAAATTTTTTAGATTAAACGCGGTATAAGGCACGAAATCGCGCACGATCATACTAAGCTCGGTGATATCGACGCTCGGATAAAGGCGCACGGCATCAAGCTTTAGCGTACCCAAAAACTCGTCCTCGGCGTTTATCACGCGCACCTTGGCTCGCTCCAAAAAGCCGCGATACGCCGCGTGAAATTTCTCCAAATCATAGCCGTAATGCTCCATGTGCTCGGGCTCGGCGTTGGTCACAACGGCTAGATACGGGTTTGAGTTAAGAAAACTGCTATCACTTTCGTCAGCCTCGAAAATGACGTTGTCGCAGGGCTCGTATTTCATATTTGAGCCAAACTGCTTACTGATAGCGCCGATTATAACCGAGCCCTCCACGAGGCTAGAGAGCATCGCCGAGGTCGTGCTTTTGCCGTGTGCACCCGCTACCGAAAACACGCGCTTGCCCTCAAGCACCATCGGCAGAGCCTCTTTGCGCGATAGGCACTTTAGCCCTTTACTTCGCGCTTCAACGAGTTCGACGTTATCGGGTTTTATCGCGGCCGAGTAGATGACGAAGTCCTGATCCTTGATCGCGGCCTTGCTGTGCGGCGTGATGACGTCGATGCCCTGCGCGGCCAGCTCGCGCGTGGTCGGGCTTTCTTTGATGTCGCTACCGCTGATGATGAAGCCTTTTTCGTGCAAAAAGCGCGCGATCGCCGAGATGCCGATACCGCCTATACCGATGAAATGGACCTTTTTATGCTCGATTTTGAAATTTTTTTGACTTGAATTTTCCATTGAATTTCCCTTAAATTTATTAGGGCGATTTTAGCGAAAATGAAATTTTGGGATGCTGAAAAGATGAAATTTATGTAGATTTTAGCAGTTTTACGGCGGCGCTTAGGACGCGGCGAAGTTCAAATTTAGATTCAAAATTTGACCCGCCGAATAAAGCGCGAGTTCGCTTTAAATTTAACCCTCGGCGGGTCGTTGATATAAAACTAAGCTTCAAAAATGGGTTAAATTTAAAACAGCGCCTCGTCCATCTCGGTCGGTTTTTCGATGCCCATCAGCGCCAAAACGCTCGCGGCTATATTGTTTAGGCCGCCCGCTTTTACAGCCTTTACGCCCTCACCCATCACGAAGCAAAATACGTCAAAAGTCGTGTGGTTGGTTAGCAAATTACCCTGCGCGTCTTTCATCTGCTCGCAGTTGCCGTGGTCGCTCGTGATAATTAGCGCGTAGTTTTTCTCCTTGGCCTTTGCCACGATGCGTCCCAGTGCCGTATCCACGGCTTCTACCGCCTTTACCGCCGCGTCAAATTCGCCCGTGTGTCCGACCATATCGCCGTTTGCGAAATTTACCACGATAAAGTCTTGTCCGTCATCCATGCCTTTTAGCACCGCTTCGCACACGGCCTGCACGCTCATTTCGGGCTTTTCGTCGTAGGTTTTGACCTTGGGGCTTGGCACCAGCACGCGCGTCTCGTTTTGGGCGAGCTCCTCGACGCCGCCGTTAAAGAAAAACGTCACGTGAGCGTATTTCTCGGTCTCAGCGGTGTGCAGCTGCGTTAGGCCCGCGTTTGCGACGACCTCGGCAAGGGTATTTTTTAGCTTTTCGTTTTCAAATAATACGGGAAAGGCGAAATTTGCGTCGTATTCGGTCATCGTGAGTAGATTTTTGACGACGAACGGGCGCGCGAATTCGCTAAAATTTTCATCGCCCAAAGCCGCCGCGATCTCGCGCACGCGGTCGTTTCTAAAGTTTATAAATATCACGCCGTCGTTTTCGCCGATACCCTCAAACCCGCCAAAACTAGCCGGCACGATAAACTCGTCCGTCACGCCCACCTCGTAGCTTTGCATGACGTATTCTAGCGGCGATACGATTTGTCCGTTTTCTCCTCGCGTCATCGCGTCGTAGGCCGTTTTTACGCGCTCCCAGCGCTTGTCGCGGTCCATCGCGTAAAATCTACCGCTAACGCTAGCTAGCTTAAAGCCCCCGCTTTGCGCCTTTTCTTGCAGTGATTTTATGAAAGCCAGCCCGCTTTTTGGACCCACATCGCGGCCGTCGGTTATCGCGTGGGCGCATGCTTCGCAACCGTTTGCGACCGCAAGAGAGCACATCGCATCAAAGTGGCTCATGTGCGAGTGCACGCCGCCGTCTGAGTAAAGCCCGACGACGTGGACGCGTTTGCAGGTTTTAAACAAATTTAAAAGTTTTTCGCTTTTAGCTAGCGAGCCGTTTTCAAAACCGAGCGAAATTTTTACCAAATTTTGATATAAAACCCGCCCGCTGCCGATACACATGTGCCCGACCTCGCTGTTTCCCATCTGTCCGTCGGGTAGGCCCACTGCTAGGCCCGAAGTTTTTATGAGCGCGTTTGGGACGTTTTTAAACAACCAGTCGTATGTGGGCTTTTTTGCCGCCGCAAATGCGTTAAATTCGCTACTTTCATTGTATCCGATGCCGTCGGTTATCACCAAAATAGTTTTTTGCGCCATTTTTAAATTTTTGCCTTAAATTTAGATATTTTTTAACGGCATTATACTAAAATTAGTTTTTTTTAAAATAAAGGTCTTTATGTTTTACTATATTTATGAATTCTTAAATTTTAATATCTTTCAATACATCACCGTTCGCGCGGGCTTTTCGTTTTTCATCGCATTTTGCTTGACAGTTTGGGCGCTGCCTAAATTTATCGCGTGGGCAAAGGCCAAAAACGCCGCCCAGCCCATCTACGAGCTGGCTCCGCAAACGCACCAAAAAAAGGCCAAAACGCCGACGATGGGCGGGCTGGTTTTTATCAGAGCGGCGCTTGTCGCGAGCGTGATCTGTGCGCGCCTTGATAACGTTTTCGTCTTCGCCTCGCTTATCTGTCTTGCGGGCTTTACGGTGCTTGGGTTTAAAGACGACTATCGCAAAATCTCAGGCGGCAAAAACCACGACGGACTAAGCCCTAGAGCCAAACTCGCGGCGCAAATTTTGATCGCCTTTGCCGTTTCGACGATACTGTATTTACAGGGCGAGCTGGGGAGCAAATTTTATCTACCGTTTTACAAATTTCCCGTGCTTGATCTTGGCGTTTTTGCGGTCGCGTTTTGGACGCTCGTCATCGTCGCAGCCTCAAATGCGGTAAATTTAACCGACGGCCTAGACGGGCTAGCTACCGTGCCTGCGGTGTTTTCGCTGCTGACTCTGGGCGTGTTCGCCTACATCTGCGGACACGCGGTCTTTAGCTCGTATCTGCTTTTACCAAAGATCGCGGGCGTGGGCGAAACTGTCGTCGTGGCTGCCGCACTGATCGGCTCTCTGATGGGATTTTTGTGGTTTAACTGCCATCCGGCCGAAGTTTTCATGGGCGATAGCGGAAGCCTCAGCGTAGGCGCATATATCGGCCTCATGGGCGTGATGACGAAAAACGAAATCCTGCTCATTATCATCGGATTCGTGTTCGTGATGGAGACCCTGAGCGTGATTTTACAGGTCGGAAGCTTTAAAATTTTTAAAAAGAGAATTTTTCTCATGGCGCCGATACATCATCATTTTGAAATAAAAGGCTGGGTAGAAAATAAGATCATCGTGAGATTTTGGCTCATCGCCGTTTTGGCAAATTTGATCGCCATGACCGCACTCAAAATCAGGTAAATTTGAACTGAACAAACGGCGAAATAGCCGAGCTAGCCGCCGATAATATAATGCAAATTTTACGAGCAAAGGGGAGAAAATGAGAAAATCGCTATTTGGCTACGGCGGCACGACCCGCGCGATCGCGAAAAACTTCGCAAAAGACGGCGACTGGGACATCTACGACGATAAATTTAGCGAGATCTCAAGCGACGAATGGGGCAACACCCTACTGTCGCCAAACCTTTTCGTGCCCGAAAAAAGCGGCCTCGAGATCCCAAGCCCTGGCTTTCCTCCGAGCCACGAGCTAGTTAAAAACGCGCTAAATCTCATCAGCGAATACGACTATTTTTACAAAATTTACGGCGACAAAATGCCGTTTACCGTCTGGATCAGCGGCACAAACGGCAAAACCACGACGACAAAGATGACGCAGCACCTGCTTGCGCGCTACGGCTCGGTAATGGGCGGCAACGTCGGAGTTCCGCTCGCAGACCTAGATCCAAGTGCTAAAATTTGGGTGCTCGAGACCAGCTCCTTTACGATGCACTACACGAACATTGCCACGCCCGGCATCTACGCGCTTTTGCCTATTACGCCCGATCACCTCAGCTGGCACGGCGACTTTGCCGAGTATGAGCGCGCCAAGCTAAAACCGCTAGCCATGATGGGCGAAAACACGGTCGCGATCCTACCCAAAATTTACGCCGGGATGCCGACAAAAGCGAAGGTGATAAGCTACGAAAACGAGGCTGATTTGGCCCGGTTTTGCGGCGTAAATTTAAGCGATATAGCCTTTAAAACGCCGTTTTTAACGGACGCTCTTTTAGCGCTTGCTATCCAGAAAATTTTGCTTGACAGGTGCGACGTAGAGCTGTTAAACGAGTTTATCATCGAGAGCAACAAGCTCGAGGAGTTTCGCGATGCGCGCGGCAGGACGTGGGTCAACGACACGAAGGCGACTAACATCGACGCGAGCATCCAAGCCGTTAAGCGATATGAGGGCAAATTTTTGCATTTGATTTTAGGCGGCGACGATAAGGGCGTAGATATGCGGCCGCTTTTTGAAGCCTTGCGCGGCGCCAAGGTGCAAATTTACGCTATCGGCTCAAATACTGACAAGCTGATGAAGCTTGGGGGCGAGTTTAAAATCCCGGCCGTAAAATGCGAGCTTTTAAACGTCGCAGTCGGCGAGATAGATAAACGTTTTAAATTTGACGGAGCTGCTAAGGCTAGCGCAAATGGTGAAAATTTGGACGAGATAGCACTTTTAAGCCCTGCTGCGGCGAGCCTCGATCAGTTTAGCAGCTACGTAGAGCGCGGGGATGAATTTAAAAAAGCGATCTTAAATTTGCAAATTTGACGCGATATATGCGTCGTAAACTCTGTTAAATTTAAGCAGTTGCCTTTAAAATAAATTTCATATTTTAAAAATGCGCTAAATTTTGCACCTTTAACCAAAATTTAAGTATCAAGTGGCTAAAATCACATTTCTTTTTAACAGCGTGGTTGGATAGCTCAGTCGGTAGAGCAGCAGACTGAAAATCTGCGTGTCGGCAGTTCGATTCTGCCTCTAACCACCATTTCTTTATAAATCCCGATTTTATAGATATTTTGAAGCTTTAAGGTTTGGCTAGGTACCATCTTGGGTGCCATATGTTAGTAATTTTTCTATTTTTAAAACCATAGCCATACAGTCAAAGCAGATGATATGATCTAGAATATATAAAAAATATTTTTATAAAAATCGAACAACCTGAAATCCTTAATATTTTTAACAGTAGCCACTTAACCCAAATTAGACAAATGTATAATTCTTATACAAGTCTTAAACTTTTATTCTAGGGATATGACCAGCAAAACGACAGCATTCAAAATATTTCTTACTGGGCGAGGATACTTTTTGTCTGACAAGTAAGACAAAAACACCTCGTTAGGGATAAATCCCCAAAACCCTATCTTTGCACTCTTTTCTTCATATTTTAATACTACTTCAAGTTCAAGTCTTTAGCAAAAGTCTTCGCTGTTTTTTATGAGCCTAAAACTTAGCTTGTCTTCTAACACTAGCAAAGTCTCTCGGCGATAGAGAGTTTAAGCATGAAACCCTTTTAGCTGCGTTTTCGTCAAATTTGACTTTCAGTGCAGCACACTCTTTTAAATAAATTTAGAGCTTGATTTGGTAATGGGTACCCAAACTACAGCTTTAGGTTAAATTTTATAAGGCTTGCTTTATCTAGGTTGTCTGTTTCTTTTTGACGACTATAGGCTTTTTTGAGCTTTTGATGATAAATTTAGCATAGGTTGATTTTGCTATTTGTATATTTAAATTTATCCTCTTGTGGCATTGTAACCAATCCATATTATAAAATATACCTATTTACTGCTTCTGATGCATTTTTTAAAGATGGGTATATGTCAAGAATTTTTTGACTTCGTGCTTATTTTGTTCGCCGTATTCATAAGAGTGATATAATAAAAACATTTCGTTTGACATTTTAATCCATTATTTTAATTTTTGATTTATCTTCATAAAAACCTACAACTATAAATTATATATATCGTGCGACAATTTTATGTCATTATCTCCGAGAAATTTTAAAAATCTGCTATCATAAATTATAGCCGGTAGCATATTCCAACTATATATTACTATCAATAATTCTTTGCTTAAATTTGTTTTGACAAATTTTTTAACATCTTCTATGCAAAAAAATCATTTAATATTTCTTGAATATAATGCTTATTTTGATATTTTTGCTCTATTTTCAAACCAAAATTTTTATACCTTAATACATTATTATTCGGGAGCTTCTTGTCTCCTTTTTTCCATATTTTTGCAACCTTAATATTATCAAATTGCTTAATATCAATTTTGTTATCGGAAGTTGCCATTAAGATGACAAATATTTCATTTTTTCCCATTACAAATTCCTTAAAAGTCATTTATATTATAGCTGGTTGGTTCGCCTTGACCTTTTCCGTTTTTAAGTTTGACAAAAATATTGCTTTTTTGTCTTTATACAAATCATAATCAGAATGTGGCTTTAAATCGTGCGGATCTATACCATTCTTTTTTAATTTACTTATTTCTCCATTTGATAACTTTTTATCTTTTTCAGCAAAATAAACATTATACTATTAGAATACTTTTCATTTTGCACTATCTGTATTATGTATTAAAATTCCAAATTTTGCTTTTTTAGAAAAAAATTTATTTCCTGCTAAATTTGGACCAATACAAATATTGTCATTTTTCAATTCCATTGCCTGTGCTTTAATTAAGTCAGATAAAAACATTAAACTTTTTGTATCTCCTTGTATAAAAAAGACATCATCTTCTAGCCAAGTATTTATTTTTATTTTTTCTTTTGAATATTGCTCACATATACTATCTGTTTTCATTTTTTACCCTTAAATCTACCATCTTCCCAAACATCAAATGAACGTTTACCCTTTTCGTATGATTTTTTATCCTTATATACTTCCCAGTGATCTTTATGCAATAAGTCTTTTACCCATACTGAATTTAAAGCTTTTTTAAGCAGTCACTAAAACCAAAGTTAAATTTGCACTATCTTACTAATATCACTTATCTTTTTAAAATAAAAATTTGTCATAGGATCTTTATTTCCCAATAACTTTTTGCTGATCTTATAGGCCTTTTTATAATTTTTTATTGCTAATTTATACTCATCTGCTACTTCACAAATAGCTGCAATATTTGCATAACACTTTGCCACACTAGTGCTACTATCCCCATATATCCTTAAATAAATTTCAAGTGCTTTACTGTTAAACTCAAAAGCCTTTATATAGTCTTCTTTTTCTAAAAAGACAACACCTAAATTATAATATGATATTGCGGTATCTTGGTGAATTTCTCCTAAGACTTTAATTCTTGTTGCGAGAGATTTTTGAAAATTTTTTATAGAATTTTCAAAATCCTTTTTTAGCAAGAACGCATATCCTATGTCGTTATAAAAATTTGCTACTTCTACATTATTTATTCCAAATAACCTTTTAGAAATTTGTAGCCCTTTTTTATAAAATTTTATAGCTGATACATATCTACATTCTTTTGTATATATATTTGCTATTTTTAAGTAAGTAGGTAAAATTTTTTCATCTGGTAAAAAACCTACTGCTTCTTTTAGCAAATTTAATCTTTCGGTTATATTTTTATTTAACCTCATAAATATATCCTATTTTAGTTTTTGATTTAAAAGTTTTTGTAACTCTTTTTTATCTACATTGTGCTTTCCAGTTTTATCTGCACTATCAAGTAGCCTTTCAAAATCTGAACTAACTTCCCCCAAATGCCTTCCTTTATTATCAATGTGCTCCCACGTATTATGCAATTCATCAAGACTGAATAAATCACCGGTGGTTTCATTGATATAAATTTTTCTACCACTTTGAGTAACACCTAATTTTTTTACGCCTTTTTCTTCAGCCTGCTTTAAAGCTTCTTCTCTTGTTGTAGAAATTCTATTTTTGTTATTGCTCGCATAAATAACATTATCTTTAAAATTCTGCTCTTTCCCTTGAACTCCACCGATATAAGGTTCATTAAAAGGATTATCTGTATTTACACCGCCATTTGTTATTTTATCATATTACTCTGCTTGCGGCATAGTGAGGATATTGTCGTTTTTATTTGACTCTTGTTTTGGGAAAATAGTTCCTGGTAAGGTCGAAATTTCATCACTAGGGAAAAATTCATGACTACTATCTTTATCCTTGCTTGCATTATTATAAACAAGCCAGCTGCCAAAAATAAGTGGGGCTATTTCGATAGTCTTTTCGACCACTACTCCTGCTAATAATAATGGACTATTATCCCCCTTACTCTTATCTAAGTCGTTAAACATATAAGAATTTAAGAGTAAGGTATTTAAGCTACTTTGATTTTTAATATAGTTTATTGCTGCATTTTTGGCATTGATGCCACTATCTTGTAATTTTAGAGCTTTACTTAGATAGTCGCTAAAGCTATCTTCTTTTAGTTTTGCATATCTATCTTGCTTGCTATCCCCTGGTATAAATTTACCCGCTTTATAGTCTATGGCATGTTTTAACTCATGTCCTAGAGTACTCACAAACTGATCAACATTTTTAATGTGAGCTAAATTTAGTATTATTGATCCACTATTGAAATGCCCAAGAAATTTTTCATCGTCCTTTCCTTTTGCAAATTTATCATCAATTATTCTTAAAGATATGCCGTCTAGGTCAAGACCTGCTCTACTTGCAAATAGCTCTATAAATTTATTTACTAAGGCCTCTTTTTCTTCTATGGCAACACTACCATCTATTAGTTTTTGAGCAAGCTCCTTGCCTAATAGTTTGCCAGCTTCATACTGTGCAACATTTTCTTTTACTTCACTGTTAAAATTAAACTCACCTGTTTCTATAATGGTATTTAGTGCTTTAGTTATAGCAGTGGCCGTATTATACTCATCCTTTATCTCCTTACTACCCTCTTTACTAAATGCCCTAGCATCCATACTAGCATCCACATTTGAGCTTACGCTAGTATTTACTAGATCTTTTGTTAGTTTGGTAGTATCTCTATTTAGCCTATCTATATCATCAGAGTTTTCTTTATCTGCTATCTCTATGTTGCCACTGCCTAGAGTCGCTAGGTTTTTAGATAGGGTATAGCTTAGATTTCTTTGGTTTGAATAGGAGGCCGATGTAATCTTAGAATTTAGATCTTTGTTGTCGGCCCTGGCTTGATTGTCTGTTTTAGTATCTTTAAATGCATAGTTAGCCCCTATACTAAAGTTTGTTCCTTTGGTATAGCTTATGTTTGATAGGTTATCATAGCTTAGGGTATTTGTTTTTAAATTTAGGTTGTGATTGTCTATAAAGGTATTGTCTTTATCATACTCTCCTGCTGCTAGTAGTGATCCTTTTAGATGAGTATTATTTCTTACCTCTACGTTTAGGTTATTAGCCGTTATGGATGAGAGGATGGTTTGTTTAGTTATAGTATTTGATCTTGATCTAGAGAAATTTGCATTGGTACTAGACGTCTTTACGCTGCTAGTATCTACGAAATGGTTTTTATCAAATAGCCCTGTCGTCTTTATGCCGTTGCTCTCTGCTTTGGTGTTACCGCTGAGACCGATTCCGCCTGATATGCCAAAGCCTTTTTGGCTAGAGGTATATTTATCTCTTACGCTCTCTAAGACTAGATTATTTCCTACTTTTAAATTTAGCGTTCCATCGGCTCTTAAATTTGCTCCCTTGATAGTTGTGTCATTAGCTGTATTTATATTCATATCTTTAGATGAGTAAAGATGAGAATTGTTGTTTTTTAGACTTTCAGTATCGCTACTGCTAGTAAAGTAGTTAAGCCCGGCACTTCCGCCACCGCCTCCGTACATGGTAAATTTAACGCTTCCGCTAATAGCCTTACTCTTCTCGTCTAATTCAAATGTATCTTTACTAGAGTTTATATTTAGATCTTTAGTGTTTATATCTATTAGATTATTGGCACTTAAATTTGATCCAGTGATGCCTATCTCTTCGTTTGCATTTAGATTTATATTTTTATCTGCAATAAGATTTGACGATAGAGCTTCAGTTAATGCTACATCAGTAGTAGATTTTTCATACAGTTTTCTATGCAAATACGGATTTGCTAAGCCTTTCCTAAGTTTAAACAACCTTAAGTATTGTATTCATGGATACTTATGGTCTATAACCACATACTGCACCATCTTTTTCATGGTCTTGGCATATATATTCTTTTTCAGCGCAAGCTGTAAAAACAAGTGCCAACAAAGCAAACATGATTAATTTTTTTATTTCCATTTTATCTTCTTTGATTTTGTATTAAATAATAACCCATACTGACGCATCTTTTGTCTATCCATATTGATTTTTATATTCGAAAAAATTTCTTCCGCATCTTGCCTAAATTGTCTTGTTATTTTATTTAACATTTCTTTTTCCGAAAGGGTGCTTTTTTTAAATGCCTCACTCGACAAGTTAAAGCTATATTCAGATCTTATACGAAGCACCTTTGGCGCACCATTGGCACCATAAAAGCTGCAATATGTCTCATACTCTTGTGTCTGAATTATGCCATCACCCTTGTTTTGATGATTATATTTTTTGTTTAGTTCTTTAGGAAAGCTTCTGCATTTTATACCATCTATGATATTGACAAAAGCCCTATCATAATACTGTCCAAATGTTTCATTTTTATATTTTATATTTGGATTATTAGTATTTAGCTCAAAAGAATTTATATTTTCCAAATCAAGATACTTTTCTCCATCGAATGTATCTATATTATCTATTTCAAGATAAAATATCTCAACTATCTCTCCGATGATACGGCGCTGCAACACTGTAAAATCATCATATTTGTCTAAACCCTCAAATAAAATACCTCTATTTATCGGCGTCTTTACTGAAAATGTTTTATTTGAGCTATAAAGCGTAGTGTTTGCATCCATACTTATATAGTCACGATCATAGAAATCACTTTTATATGTATTATCAAAACTACATCCTGCCATAAAAACTATTAAGAATAAAATTATTGGTATCCGCATTTTACTACAGCATCTCCTTTATTGTTTATGTAATCTTGGCATATATATTCACTATGTGGGGAATCATCTGTAAATAATTTTATAGCGTTTAAGATGTTTAACCTATCGGTCAAACTAGCATCTTTATTATCTTCACTATTGCCACCAAGCGCCTCTCCGACAAAATCACCCTTTTTAGTATATGAGCCAGAATATACAAATTGCTCGATTCCTGTCTTGCTATTTGCAAGGTCAATAGTTTTTGACATTTCTTCACGACTTATTGGTGAGCCAAAGGATACAATAGTATGTTTACCATTATTGACATTAAATCCACCATTGTTTACCTTCCATTTTATACCGCTTTTTGCTAAACCGTTAGCCTGTGAATGGTTTGCAAAGTTACTCCCTTTATCGCCTCTAGCGCCAACTACATCATTGTAAAAATTGCCAGTTTGCTTAGCCATTCCTGTTGTTCCACCAAATTTATCTACTGCAGATTCTAACAAATCACCCAAAAAACCATAAGATGGATTATAATTAACGGTAAGCTCTACTTTTCTATTCTTAGTATTCCAGAATCCAGTTTGTTGAAGACCATTTTTTATAGCTTCTGCTTCATTATTCATTATACCATTTGTAAAATTTTGAAAGGTTGCTGTTTTTTTGGTAATTTCATATGGATTTTTTGATATGTATAAGTCTTGTTGATCTTTAAATCTCTCTTTATCGGCATCACTAAAAGATTTAAAAAATTTACTATCTTGAATTTTTTCAAAATCTTTTTCAGAGTATTTATCACTTTCTTTATTAACCACCAAGTATTGTCTGTTAGAATTATCGAAAACACCTGTTAAAACTGGTATATTAGCTAAAATTCCGCCCCTATTTTCTTTTGATGGCATTATGCCAAGACTTATATAATTAAATCCTTCAAATATATTGCCAAATACTTTTGCGATAACATTATCACTATTTTTGTCAGGTAATGTAGAGGCTATTATATTCATATTTTTATTTAAGTCTTTATACTCTTTTACTATCTCCTTTTGCCCACTCTTAGTTAGCACCCTTAAATCCATACTAGCATCCACATTTGAGCTTACGCTAGTATTTACTAGATCTTTTGTTAGTTTGGTAGTATCTCTATTTAGCCTATCTATATCATCAGAGTTTTCTTTATCTGCTATCTCTATGTTGCCACTGCCTAGAGTCGCTAGGTTTTTAGATAGGGTATAGCTTAGATTTCTTTGGTTTGAATAGGAGGCCGATGTAATCTTAGAATTTAGATCTTTGTTGTCGGCCCTGGCTTGATTGTCTGTTTTAGTATCTTTAAATGCATAGTTAGCCCCTATACTAAAGTTTGTTCCTTTGGTATAGCTTATGTTTGATAGGTTATCATAGCTTAGGGTATTTGTTTTTAAATTTAGGTTGTGATTGTCTATAAAGGTATTGTCTTTATCATACTCTCCTGCTGCTAGTAGTGATCCTTTTAGATGAGTATTATTTCTTACCTCTACGTTTAGGTTATTAGCCGTTATGGATGAGAGGATGGTTTGTTTAGTTATAGTATTTGATCTTGATCTAGAGAAATTTGCATTGGTACTAGACGTCTTTACGCTGCTAGTATCTACGAAATGGTTTTTATCAAATAGCCCTGTCGTCTTTATGCCGTTGCTCTCTGCTTTGGTGTTACCGCTGAGACCGATTCCGCCTGATATGCCAAAGCCTTTTTGGCTAGAGGTATATTTATCTCTTACGCTCTCTAAGACTAGATTATTTCCTACTTTTAAATTTAGCGTTCCATCGGCTCTTAAATTTGCTCCCTTGATAGTTGTGTCATTAGCTGTATTTATATTCATATCTTTAGATGAGTAAAGATGAGAATTGTTGTTTTTTAGACTTTCAGTATCGCTACTGCTAGTAAAGTAGTTAAGCCCGGCACTTCCGCCACCGCCTCCGTACATGGTAAATTTAACGCTTCCGCTAATAGCCTTACTCTTCTCGTCTAATTCAAATGTATCTTTACTAGAGTTTATATTTAGATCTTTAGTGTTTATATCTATATTATTGCTAGCCAATAGGTTTGATCCGGTTATGTTTGTACTAGCGTCTTTGTCTTTATTAGTCGTTAGCCTTATATTAGAAGCGGTTAAATTTGATGGAGTAGAGACGGTTTGTTTGGTCTTACTATTTGTTTGAGTGCCGCTTACGTCGGCTGCTACTCCTGCGCTAAAGCCGTATGTTACTGAGCTTGAAGCGGCAGCTGCAGCTTGAGATACTAGGGCTGTTGTTTTAGAGGCTACGTTTGTAGTAGCAAGAGCTATGTTGGTTATATAGTATTTTTCTTCGTCTTTTATATTATCTAGTATATCAGTTAGATCTTCTATATCAGAAGCATCAACGCCTACTTCTTTGTTTTTATACCTTTGTTTGAGTTCGCTTAGTTTGGATGATAAATTTGATTTTTGCTTTTTATACTCATCATACTCTTTTTTGACATTTTTTAACTGTTTTATAGCCTCTGCTAAAGCAATGGCGGCTGGCGCTACTTGGGCATATTCGTTTTGGACGGTTAAAGATAGCGCAGCTTCTGCTTGCTTTAAGGCTGAAGTAGTATCAAGGGTATCTGTGCTATTTGAGATATAGATGTTGCCGTTTTTACTTATTATGCTAATATCCTCTTTGGCGTTTAGGTCAGATCCGGTTATGCTTATATCTTCATTGGTCTCTATGCTTATATTATCAGCATTAAGAGTAGAGCTAATAGATTTTAAAGAAGAGGCGTTATTGGTGGCCTTTTTATATTTAGCATCCGCCACTCTTAGCTTTACGCTAGTATCTTTTTTAAGTTCGCTTATACTTTTAGGTTTACTCTCTTTTAATATATCTTGCAGTTTGGATATGCTTATACTCTTACTATTAGATATACTATAATTTTCATGAGTATTAGTAGCGTTTAGAATAGAAGTTGAATTTGCTTTTATATCTATGTTTTTGTCCGAACTTAAATTTGCTGTGATAGTTGCGTCAGATGTATTCAAATTTATATTATCTTTAGCTGATATGTTTGAAAGCTTTGATAATCCATCAAGACTGCCTTGCTCATTGTAATTTACAGTATAGATCTCGCCGCTACCAGTTCCAATAGCACCCGAATTAGCAAGAGTGCCTAGCGGATTAAATTTAGAACTTTTATGTATACTTACCTCTTTACTTTGCTCCTTGGCTGCTATTATAGAGATGGTATTAGGAGCGCTTAAATTTAGGATTGATGCAGAATTTACGTTTGAAGAGACGATAGAGATATCATTATTTGCATTTAAGCTTATATTACCGCTAGTTGTTGTTAGCGATGAGCCAGCCAAGCTTAGTTTGGCTAAAGAGTGAATATCAAGAGATCTTTTAAAGCCGCCAAAGCCTTTCTTATTAGTTTGAGAGTATTCTAAACTCTCATATGCGACAGGATTTATATTGATATTATTTGCATATATTTTTATATCATTAGCTAATAGGTTTGAGCCTGATATTCCAGTATCCTCTTTGGATACTAAATTTATATTGGCCGCCCTTAAATTTGAATATATCACCCCTTCTTTTATATTTTTAGCATTAGTTTGCTTTTTAGATAAAAAGCCTTTAGTGGTTATTGTGGCCTCTAGATCCGTTCTATCGTTTATACTTTGTATATTTATATTGTCTTGCGCATTTATATTTATATCGCTACTAGCATCTAGATTTGCTGCTATCAAATTTATATCTTTGGCATTAGCATTTATATTGTTGGCTTTTAATTTTGAGCCGGTGTTATATACAACTCCTCCCTTAAAGACGGTATCCTTTCCTTTTAAATCAAAAATATACTCTTCTTTGCTGGCTTTTATATCTATATTGTTATTGGCATTTAGATTTATATCACCGCCGGCTTTTAAGCTTGCGCCACTTATGAATATATTATTGGATTTTAGACTGATATCGCTACCAGCCTCTAAGTTTGAGCTTGCTCCTAGAGTATTACCTTCTTGGTGTGAGTTTTTATATTCAGAGCTAGTTTGATCTATGCTTATATCGTTTGCATTTAGATTTATAATATCTGAAACTATAGTACTTGAGGAAATGGCAAGTTTGGTATCCGCATTTATATTAGTATCGCCGCTAGATATTAAAAGCGCATCTTTATTTGTTATGGAGTTTGCATTTAGATTTATACTACTTGCTATTAAAGCTGCACTATTATATATATTTCCGCCGGCATCTATAGAAATTTTATTCTTGGCCAGTATTAGTGAGCTAGGCCTTTGATTATAGCTCTTGTTTCTTTCAAAGCCAGCTTGGATAAGAGAGTTTATATCTTTGTAAAATGTATCAAATCTACCTATTGTGTAAGCCATAGGTCCTCCATTAATACTATATAAAAAGCCAGTATTTGTAGGATAAAATGATATAGGGGAAATTTTGCTTGGCTTAAATAGGGGTATATCTATTGTTTTATTGGCAAGATCGTCTATATTGCCATTATTTAAATTTGTAAGGCTTGCATAAAAGTTATTATTAGACGTAAATACAGCAGGATAGCCATTTTCTTTATAATTTTTAGATATATAAGCACTATCTCCACCCTTGGTAACCCAGTGTTTTTTACCGGTTATTTTTCCTATTTTACCTTTCCACTCTTCTTGCTTCCACTCATATCTCAGATGGCTACTTACATCTCTATTTAGATCAAAGCCTATATTATTTAGCTCTTTAGCATTTGCTTTTATATCATTACCGGCATAGATCCTGCTCTTATCGTTTGTAATAGTATCGGCATTGATATTTATATTGCTATTTGCATAAATATTGGAGGGTACAAACTTAGCCCTACTACCATCAGTGATATACTCTTTATCTATATTATAGTAAAGCTTTCTGGTTTTCTCATAATTTTTTACATGCGAGGTAGTAATTATTATAGAATTTGAACCCTCATCGAGACTGAGCGATACATATGGATATGAGCTTGTTCCGTGCAGATAACTATTTTTGTGCAAATTTAGAGCGTAAGCGGTAACGTCATCTGACACTACTTTATCAAACAACTCTGCTTCCAACTCATCATCGGTGTAGCTCTTTGCTTCAAGTTTCCACTTAGCTTTTATCTCGTCTTTTATCTTTTTTATATCGCTACTGAGTTTAAACGCCCTTTCTCCACAACATCCCAGATCAATATTGCCACTAAAGTTTTCTTTATTTGTTTCTAGGTTATTTAGCGAGTAGTTGTTTAATTTATTAGCCTCAATATCTATACCGGAAGCCAAGATGTCGCTAGATGCGTTATTTATTTCTTTTGCATTTAGTTTAAGATTATTGGCCGACACTATACTTGACCCATCTATGTTATTTATAGTTTTACCAGATGAAATATTTACATTAGAACCACTTATGATACTAGCTTTATCTTTATTAGATATAGAGTTGCTAGAGATCAAGTTTATATCACTATCGGCTTTTATAATGCCGCTATTTAATATATCCCCATTCGCATTTATTCTTATATTATTAGCTTTTATGATACCGGCATTATTGACGCCAACACCGTCGCTAGTGGCTATGATGCTTATTTTATTGGCATACATGCCACCTAGGTTTGTACTATCGATCGATATCACTTTAGTAGATGATGTGGCAGAATTAATATTAGCGGATAAGGGGACGCTAAATTTCCCCGAGCCACTGGTTAGTACCTTACCGTTAGCAGATATTAGATTTAACTCACCAGAGTGGATATTTGAAGCTACGCTTATAGTATTTGCTATGATATTTGTGTAATTACTATTTTTATCGTTTAATCCATTTCCCACTATTTCTATTTTACTTTGCATGTCGCCATTTAGATAGGGATTTAGATTTAGCTCTTTTAAGCTACCATCATTATTGAGAATAACTTTAGAAGCGGCAAAGCTAGATGAGTTAGCATTTATTACATTTAGACCATTTATGCTTATACCGCTAGGATTAGCTATTAGCAGATCAGCTCCGGCTCCAGCTATCTCTAAATTTCCTTTTAGCAAAGATGGGCTATTTGAATTTACCTGATTTATTATTAAGCTAGCGCTGCCGCCATTCAAAAAAGGATTTGCATTTACGAAGCCGGCTATTTGGGTATTGGCACCGTTTGCTGAATTATTTAGAACTGTGCCGGAATTAGTCGTATTAAATTGCTTATATTCATTAAATGAGATGCCTTTATTGTTGGGGGTAGTTATATTTACTACGGTTGCCTCATTGGGCGCCTTTATAATGGCTGGCTGATTGGATTTGGCAGCAGCGGGGTCGGAGATGATGCCGGCGAATGAATTAACAACAAGCAGAGAGAGGCTTACTATAAAAGAGATGGCTTGCTTAGCAGTAGGCATAAACGGGGATCCTTTTGGTAACTTAGTAACCAAATTATAACAACAGGTTACTTCATATTTAATTAACTTTTTAAATAATTTGTAACTATCATATTTTATACCAAAAAGGCACAAGCAATGCTCAAAATCGAAAAATCAGCCGATGTACCATACTGAGACATGCTTCTTTGATGACAAGACAAGTTTTAAAAATAAAAAGAACAAGACAAAAGTAAAAATCAAATTTTGAAAGATCTTGCAGCAGAACATGTGATGAAATAATATTTTATTATCGTGTTACAATACAATATTATTTTAAAATGCCGATATTTTTAAATGATATTTTAAAGAATAAGTAAATAAAATACCTCTTTTAAAAATTTACAAAGGCTAAGTTTGTTTTACGCTTATAAAAATAAATCATTGAAAATTATGCTACTGCTGTCAACTATCTGCGTTTGTCTTTTTGGAGTCAATGAGCCAAACATAAATCAGCGCGAGAGCGTAAATGAACAAAATATAATAAAACAGGCTCAAAGCCTAAGTAAACATAGCGATATAAAACTAGAACAATGGAGTGATAATGATACCAAAATACCCCAACTAGATCTAAACGAGTCGCCTTGTTTTGAGATAGATTACATTGCCCTTGACGACAAAGACTCTAGCGGGGGCTACAAATTTCAAAACTATCTTAGATCTACCTTGAGTGATCTTGGATTTAAAGGCGGTATGTGTCTAGGAGAAAACAGCATAAATGCTATTATCTCAAGCTTTAATAATAAAATCATCTCAGCTGGATATATAACAACAACCGCTAACATAAAGTCAGTTAATCTAAAATCAAGAAGACTTGAATTTGAACTAAATTTAGGCACCATAAATAGTATCTCCATCAATAATGATAATAACCAAAGACATAGAGCCATGCTATTTAGCGCATTTGGAGAAATAGACCACAATAAAACACTAAACATTAGAAACATAGAACAAGCATTAGAAAATATCTCGAATGCCACTCTTGGCGAGGTTGACGTTTCCCTGGCTCCATCAAAAGCTATAAACTCCACAGATATAATTATTACTAGAAAATCTAGAGCTTTGCCGCTGTCCCTATTTCTAGGGTTAGACAATGCCGGCAGCAAAGAGACTGGCAGATACCAAACAAGTGCTGCACTTAGTGCATTTAATCTTCTTGGCTTTAATGAAAGCTATGCCATAAGCGTAGGTAAGGCGGTATTTAATAAAGAGGAGACAAGGTTAAATAATGAAAACAAAAAAGGAGGCTCACATAATCACTATATAAATTTTTCTGTCCCTTTTGGACCGTATGCTGTTAACTATACAAATTCGCGTTATAGCTACGATCAAATAATAGCTGGAGCAAACAACTTATATAAATATAGCGGGGTTTCAAGAGTACAAAACCTAGGGCTTCATTACCTTTTTTATAGGGATCAAAACCTAAAATCAACTGCATTTATAAATTTCTTTAAAAGAAATAGTCAAAACTATATAGAAGAGTTTGAACTTACAAATCAAAGAAGAGTAACGGCCGGGTATGAACTGGGCGTAAAATCGCAGCTCAATATAAATAGTTCTCAATTATACGGCTCACTCTCATACAAAAGGGGCACCGGTATGCTGGGGGCACAGCCGGCTCCAGAGCAAAGTATTGGCGAGGGTACAAGCAGGATGAAAATTTGGTTACTTGATCTTGGATACAAAAGCAGACTGAATAATAATATAACATACGACGCCCATCTTCATGCCCAATACAATACATCCAAACTAACACTGCAAGATAGACTAAGCATTGGTGGGATTTACAGCATCAGAGGATTTGATGGACGAATGAGCCTAGTGGGGCAAAAAGGCATATATCTAAGAAATACGCTATCGTATAACTATGTAAGTAATCATACTTTATATTTTGCACTTGATGGCGGAGCCGTATATGATACTACCTCACAAAGCTATAACTCAAATAAACTCGCAGGTGCTGGCATAGGTATAAAAGGCTCATTTGAGCCGCTAGGCACAAATCTAAACTATGACCTGTTGTTTTCAAAGCCAATTTATAAACCAAAATACTTTGAAACAAATAAGGTACATATAGGGTTTAGGATTGGACTCGGATTTTAAGGAGTGTAAAATTGTATTAGTCAATACTTAATCTGACATTTTATAACATATAGCCCAATTTCTCCCAAATACATCAGGAGAGCATTCATAAACTTGTATAATCAACAAAAGATCATAAAAAATAAGTTGTGGTTATTAAATCTAGCTCAAGAGCTGGGAAGCGTTTCAAGAGCTTGTAAAGTATTTGGCTATAGCAGAGATAGTTTTCTCAAAGAGAGTGCGTCCCATCAGTAGCAAACAAAGTAAAGCTAAGCACAAGATAGATCCAAAAAAGATTATGACGAATATGGAGAAGAAGGTCTACAAGAAGTAAGTAGAGCCAAATTTTAAAAACAGGATAGCCGAAGAGATTAAGGATGCGGTAATTTCGTTTGCTATAGACTTTCCCGCCTATGGGCAACTAAGAGCTAGTAATGAGCTTAAAAAGAGATGTATTTTTATTCCCCCCCCCCCCCCCCACCGGAGGGGTTAGAAATATCTGGCTTAGGCATAATCTTCAAACCATGAAACCAGGACTTAAGCTGCTAGAGGAAAAGAAAACTTCATATTAACGCAAGAGCAAGTCAGGGCCCTGGAGAGTGCAAAAAAAGAAAAGATAGCGCACGGTGAATGCAGACTTTATTTCCGGGCTATCTTGGAAGTCAAGACACTTACTTTGTGGGGACCGTAAAAGGCATAGGAAAGATTTATCAACAAACATATATTGATACATATTGCTAAGGTTGCGATTTGCAAATTGTACGATAGAAAAAATGCCCTTGTTGCTGCTGACTTATTAAATGATAGAGTTATACCTTTTTATGATTTAAACAATGTAAGGCTTCTTAGAATACTTACGGATAGGGGAAGCGAATATAAAGGAACGAGGGAACATTACGAGTATGAGCTATAACTTGCCATAGAAGAGATAGACCATACTTTTACGAAAGCAAAATCCCCGCAAACAAATGGCATTTGCTAGAGATTTCATAAAACCATACAACAAGAATTCTATGCAGTCGCTTTTAGAGCCAAGATATATAATACCCTAGAGGAGCTACAAGATGATTTAGATAAATGGCTAGAACATTACAACATGGAAAGAATACATCAAGGAAAGAATTGCCAAAGCATGACTCCTATGGAATGCTTTGAAAGAACAAAACATCTTGCTAAAATCAAGATGATAGGCTATAATCCATCGGAGTCGCAAGATAGAGTGTCATAGTATATGACAAAAATTTTATAGGAGCAATTATCTTGTGCCAGATGAAGTTTAGATTTGTACAAATTAACTCATTCCCATATCGCCACCGCCCCAGATATCTTTAATCTCTCTCCTTTTTATCTTATTTACGTCTATCTTTATATCTTCGGGTATACGGCTTAATACATATCTTCTAGCGACTTCTTCAAATTCTCTAGTTGCATTCGGTATTTCTCTTGTAAAAAAGTCTGATTTTTGGATTCTTTTTGCAAGCTCGCTAGCTGCGTTCGTAAATTTTCTAATTCTTGAAACAAAGAACTTGTATGGTTTGTTAATTGCGTTTGTAATTTGACTAACTCGCTGTTTAACGAGTCGTATTCCATCAATAGTCGTTTTAATAATACTATCCAATCTTGCTCTTGCTTCTCTTTTTCTTCTAATTGAACCAATAATGTTTGCTCTAATAAAGTCATTGTCAAATATCCTTTCATTAAAAATAGTGTGCTTATGATTTATTGCTCGCCATCTATATTCTGCTTTATATACATCTTCATCTGCCGATTTACTTGCACTAGATCATTCTTTTGTAGATATAGCCTCCATGCGTATATCGATACCAAGATCGTTGCTATCGTCAAGATCGCCGATAGTATTTTGAAAGTATCTGCTTCGCTTCGGCACTCTGCCAACCTGTATTTCAAGCCATTTATTTCGCTTTTGTATTTGCCTATTGAGCTCTCTTGTGAGTCTTTCAAGTTCTTGATCTCGAGGTGATAGTTTTGTTTCAGCTCCGCCCTCTCCTCCTTGAATCTCTTTGGAAGTTCCGTTTTTGCTAAATCCATCAGTCCGGCAATTTCTATCTGGGAATGCATCAACTCTTCGTTCTTCTTTGATATCCCGTTTTGCATTTCTTGTATTTGCAAATTCTGTAGCTCTCGCTTCAGCCTTGCTTCTGAGTTTGTCCAAGCTCTCAAAGTCTCTAAAATCCTCACTAAACATATCCCTCTTGAATCTTTTTGCTTTTTTGGTATTTGGTAGCTTTATGCTTATATAATCTTTACCGACTCTAGATACCTCTATGTTACTATCTCTCAAGGCTTTTAGAATATCGTCTCTACAAGAGAACTCTTGATTTATAAATTTCTCGGTCAGTATTTTTTCTAACTCGATGTAGTCTTTGATAACACCAATCTCTTTTCTTGAGCCCTGAAGCATATGAGCTTTAGCTGGGTCTTTTGGATCGGTAAACCCGAATTTTAAATTTACGTAGTTTTGCCAGGTATCGATTAGCGGCCTATCTACCTTGTCGTAATATGGATTGAAGGCCATGCTACTTTCTATATCGATTTTAGGGATAGCGAAATTTAACTCAAGCCGAGCCTTGTCCACATGCTGCACCCAAAGGACATTGAATCTCTCTTTGTATCCTCCAAGCAATAGCGTTTCAAATTCGTCTATGATCTTTCGTTTGGTATCTAAATCAATGTCAGTTTCTTCAAAGCTTAGACAGCCCATACAGAGCTTTTGTTTTTTAGTCATATTAGATACTATCTGCCTAGTAACCGCTCGCTACCTTTTAAAACAAATGCCGTTTTATCTTTTATTCGATGGTTTAGAAGATAGTTGATGCCAGCGATACTACCGCCGTTTTTAGTTTTAAAGAATTTTACCAACATGTTTAACTTCTTGGATTAGCTTTTGCGATATTAGGTCGTCCAATTTTTTATTGACATCAATTATTTACCTTAAAACAACACTATCTATGGCCTTGCCTATATTTACATGCTTTGCGATTTGATTTAGGTTATTGCCTATTTTTGCTACCTGAATCACCATTGTTTTATCGAATTTATGGACAAGAGGCTTGGCATTTGATATAACATGTCTAATATAGGCAGATGCCTTAATGCCAGCCAAAGATGCATTAAGCTCAAGTTTTTCTTTTTCGCTGTCACTAAGGCGAACAGATACTTTATGGGGAAACTTTCTATGATTCACAATAGCACCTCCTTGCTTTCAACGGTATGTTTTTCAAACCACTGATCCAGCTTGTATCTATCATATCTTATTATTCTATTTATCTTCACATGCGGGATTATCCCCCTCATACGATATTGCGCCTGGGTATTTACGGCTATCCCATATTCTTCCGCAACATCTTTTGGGCTCAACCAACGTTTTATAATATTATCATTCATAAAATACTCCTTATATTTTTGGGATGATAATATAAAAAATATCGGCAGAAAAGTTACAAAAACGATTAATAAAAATAGAAAATTTGTAATTTTTTAAAAAGCTATTATAGGATTAAAATTTTCATAACTATCCAATGTATGCTTTATGCTCTCATCTATGCTTACGAGAAAAGTATTTCTAGAAATTTTTGTGTCCAGTTTCATGTTTCGAAAGCTATTTATTTGTGATAAATTTTTATTTACGAGTTTCTTGTATTTATTATATGTCCTACTCAAATACTTTTTGTCTATTTCTGTACAAATTCCGTATTCTTGCAAATTTAATATAGAATCTACAAATTTTTTGTAGTCTTTACTGGTATCATATAAAATATCATTGGTTTTTGTTAAAATATAAAAGAATAGATTTTTAGATAGTTCTTCCAAATCATCTTCATAATAATTTTTCATTGCAATAGTATTGCGTATCGTGTCGGCAAAGAATCCCTTTTTGCCCATAAGCTCCTTTTCTCTTTTTAGTTTCTTGCTATATTCTATTGTGTCGCCATCAAAATCCTTAAAATAATCCGTCATCCTGACCAATGCTTTATTTTCAACATAGTTACTATCGTCTATAAAGTAGTAATTCTCAAAGAAATCAATAAGCGCAGGCCTAGAACATTCTATTATCTCTCTTGTATAAAAAGCAGCATTTAAGAATTTGATTCCATCAAAACTTGCTTCACAAATTTCCATGGTCATGTTAATTCTTATAAGGTCAATAGCCCTACGCCGATTACTGGTAAAAACAGCTCCATCTATTATAATCTTTTTATCCATCTATACCCTCCAACATCTCAAGAGCCTTACAGCTATTTATATATGTATCGTAAGTTACGTAATTTTTATACGTCACGCCGTCACGTTTGTGGGTCAGATGATCTTTGATTATATCGCTATTTGCGCCAAGCTCTTCAAGCGCCGAACCGCTTATATGCCTAGTGCCGTGTAACTTAAAATCATCAAAACCAACGAATTTATCGAGTTTCATCTTTTGTCTATCCGTATTTTTAATAGACTCGCCGGTTTTTGGACTTGCAAATACTAGGCCGCATCTATCGGTCGGTATTTGCGTTATGGCTTCTTTTACGAGCAAAGGAAGCGGCTTTTTATAGTCGTTTCCGTTTTTTGTATCTATTAAGTAATATACGTCGTTTTCCAAGTCGATGTTTTCCCATTTTAAACCAACAACTTCTCCTTTTCGTCTACCATACAAACAAAACAAGAAAAATCCTCTCCAAAACGGATCGTCCTTATAGAGCTCCAAAATAGCCGTTTTTAGCTTGTAAAATTTACCGACCGCATCTTTTACTATCGTTTTTCTAGTCGTTTTAGCTATTTTAGTTAGCAGAGCGCAAGGATTTACCGCTATTAGCTGATTGCGAAGCGCTACGTCAAACATCTCGCCTAAAATTCGCCTTGTATTATCATATGCTGTACGCTTTGATAATATCTGCACTTTTCCTATTGTTTTATTAAATTTTCCATCGTGCATTAGATTATGGATAATATCGTCTATTTGGGCAGCTATGACGTCTACTACGATCTCTTTGCCGATACTGTCTTGCAAATATGTCTCATAGAATGCTATATCGCTAGCTACCGACTTTTTGCCGATACCCTTTTTGCCTTTCCACAGCTCAAACAAATCATTAACCTTGGTAGTATCTTTAAATTTCAGCCCCTTTAACTGCTTACTTACGCCATCTAACCACTTTACAAGCTCTTTTTTGGCTTCATTTTTGTATTCTCTCTTGCCCCATCCGCTACGAGTATCTAGCGTAAGCACTTTTGTAAAATACTTGCTTCCTATAACTTTTCTTAATAAAAAGACATTTGGCTTTAGTTTGTTGATAAAAAGCCCAGTATCTACTTTTTTATAATCACTCTTTACTATAGCCATCTCTCACCCCATAAATCCAAACGGCAAGGCAAACATATCTTCATCTAGCTTTACAGCTGTATCTCCAGCATAAAGGACTACGCCTTTGTCAAATTTATTTTGCAAATTTTCTTTTAAGTGGTAGATGTGTTTAAAGTCATCTTTGCTGATAGTTTTTGAGGATTTGACCTCTATGGCTATGAGCTTACCTGATATCTCAAGGATAAAGTCTATCTCTTTTTGGTCACTAGTTCTGTAGTAGTATATGTTTGCTCTTTTTTTGCTACTTGTATTTGCCTTTAGTAGCTCATCAAATACAAATGTCTCATATATGGCACCTTTATAAGGAGAATTTGCAAGATCTTGCGCTGAAGAAATTTGAAGAAGATGCGATAGCACTCCGGTGTCAGTTGCAAAAATTTTAGGAGTTTTTATAAGTCTTTTTAGAGCGTTGTTAAAATACGGCTGAAGCTTTTGGATCTGATAGGTATGTTCAAGCACACTAAAATAGCTATCAAAGGTCTTATTATCAAGCCCAGACTCTAGGCATAGCTCATTTTTGTTAAAGATGTTGCCACTTCTTAGCATACATAGGCGGTACATAGTGATAAATTTATCCATATTTCTGATGTTGCCTATCTCTTTGGCGTCTGATTCTATATATGTTCTTATATATGAGCTAAACCAGAGATATTTTGATTTTTCAGAGCTTATCTTTGTGATCTCCGGATAACCACCATTTATAATCTTTTCAGATAAGCCCTCATTATCATACTTCTTTAGCGAAAGATGGCTTATATCGCCACTTAAAATATCTATCAAATTTTCATCACTTTGGCTTAACTCTTTTTGAGAAAGCGGGTAAAGCTCTACTATGCCTATCCTGCCGGCAAGAGAGTCTGAGATATCATTAAAGCCCTTTAAATTTGCAGAGCCGGTTAATATAAACTGACCGTTTGTTCTGTTTTTATCTACAAATTCCTTAATGGCAACAAGTAGTATCGGTACTCTTTGTATCTCATCTATTATTATGGGCTTATCGCAATGCTCTATAAAGCCTTTGGGATCGTTTCTTGCGGATTCATATATGTTTATGTCGTCAAGCGTTACGTAATTTGGTATATCTAAATTTAAAGCAAGGGTTGATTTACCGACTTGTCTAGCCCCGCTTATCAAAAGCACTAGAAAGCTTTTCATATACTCTTTTATTTCGTCGCTTATGGCTCGTTTGATGTACATAGTATCTTATCCTTAAATATTTAGGTATATAATACTATAATTTATATAAATTTGCAAGGTTGTTTCTTTTAAATTTAGAATTAATACAAAAACCCAAACAGCCAAAGTGGAATTTTATTTCCAACCCCTACTTCAATATCATCTGCCGCTATAAATGAATTTGGCATATCCTTAATCTGCTCAAAGCTCTTTTTTGCTCCGCCTATTTCAAAGACAAATTCGCCTACTATAAAATCTCCGGCTTTGCCCGAGTAAATTTCAGTGATATTTCCAAGCTGATTGGCAAAAAACGTCTCTCTCACATTTCCTATATCAGGGCTGTTTATATACATTAAATTTGTATTTTCAAGGTAAATTTTATCTGCCTTATCCATATTTTTTATAGCTAGCTCGTTTTTCATTAAAAGCCTTATAAGCCCAGCACTATCAAGCATAGCAAGATACTCTTTTAGCGTCCTATCATCTCTTATATCAACAAGCGATTTTAGGTTTGAGTAGTTTGGCTGGTATGGGACGTTTGTGCTTATGGCATGAGTTAAGATCTTTAGCTTTCTTGCTGTGTTGCCGTTTAAATTTGGATATATACTTAAAAGATCGCTATCTATCATGGCTTCTATACTTTGTCTTAGAGTCTGATAAAAGACAGTATCATTTGGCATATCGTTATAGTATGGGTAGTAACCCACCTTTAGATACTCTCTAAAAAGTTTAATAACTGCTAGATCTTTTTGCTTTAAGACGTTATTGATATTAACAGCTATTTCCTGATGGTTTGCAAGTAAATTTGTAAGCTCAACTGCTTCTAAATTTATACCATAACTTAGCCCTAGATACTCCCTAAAACTCATTCCACTCATCTTATATACTATCGCTCTTCTGCTTAGATCATGAGAGCTTTTTAGCACTTCAAGAGCAGATGAACCAGTAGCTACTATATTTAACTCTTTAAAGTTATCATAGGCAAATTTTAATACAGCAGATATATCTTTACTCTTATGAATTTCATCTAGATATAGATGTTTTCCGCCATTTAACACAAACTCTCTTATGATCGAGGTTATATCATTTGATATCTCTATGTCATCTAGGCTTAGGTAAAGACTATCTTTATTCTTACTAGCTAGCTGAGCCAATGTAGTTGTTTTACCTATTCCTCTTTGTCCCAGGATAACGATAAGTCTATGAGATAAATCCTTGGAGTCTATAAAATATCTTTTAAATTTATGATTGTTTAACCTTATAAGGTCGTTGCTCTTTAAGAAAAGTTGATCTAGCATAGTTTATCCCTTTATTATGTAATACAATACAATTATATCATAAAAATGTATGTAATAAGATACAGGCAAGATTGTTTTTTAAATAAAAGCGTGTATTATTGTAAATGACTATATACATTTACATCCAATACTATATCCACAATGGCAATCTAAACCCTTTTGACTTATACTATCTTTTTGATCATTGAGATATCGGCATCAAATTCGTTGCGCAAATTCCTACATTTGCTATCCAGCCGATCTTGTTTTGCTTTATGATTAATATCAAGTTGTTGCAGAACACAAGTCGGCACCTTAAAGTTTACACTATTACCACGCTACTAGATACAACCTTTATTTTAATTGTCATAAATTTATAAAAACAAACAATATATAACTTAAAATATATTAATCCAAAAAGATAAACATACAGATTTAAAATCTGCATGTAGAAATAAAACACGCAGATCTTTAATTTTTAAATGGGTGCCATATTGGGTGCCATCTATTTAGACATTTTTAGCAATTATAATAAACTTATATAAAACTTAGAGTAGCGTATTTTACGGCTTTATAGATCAAAATAAATCTTAAGAAATACTTAGTAGTTCGATTCTGCCTCCAACCACCATCTTCTTTTTACATCACAAAAATGCATTGATCAAATACACAACATATATTTAATTTTAAATATAGAGCTAAATTTAATCTCAAATTTGGGTCCATGCTTCGTTTTTAAATAAGTGCAAATTTTGCTACTCCAAGGCAAGCAAATTTAAGTAGCCAGTAACGTAAAAACGCACTTCGCCTTAGCTAACAAAATTGAAGTAAATTTTACGAATTAAAAGTTAGGAAAGATATCGTCTCGTCAAATTTAAGTAGTTTAAGGCGAGCAAAATACGGACCAAAGGCCGCTTTACTCGCCAAAATCATCAAATTTAGCCTACTTTGACGCTATTAGTGTTTACGATATTGTGCTCAAAGCCAAGTTGTTCTTTGCTAAGTCCTAGCGCGAGGCCCACTAGCTGCGAGAGGTGGATGATAGGCACTCTAGCGCCAGAGTTTTGCGCGTCTTGATAACGCTCCTGATAGATATCAAGCTGCATTTGGCAGAGCGGGCACGGCGTAACGATGCAGTCCGCGTCGTTTTCGTCTGCGTTATTTACTATTTGGCTGGACATTTTTTGCACCGATTTTACGGCCGGATAGCTCGCGTGAAAACCGCAGCAGTCAAGTCTTTTTTCAAACGGTACTATTTTAGCGCCAAGAGCCTCTACGACGGTTTCAAAGCTTTTTGGATTTACCGAGCTTTCGCGGTTTCCGATGGCTTTTTCGGGACGCAAGCTATGACAACCGTAAAATAGCGCGACCTTTAAATTTGAAAGCGGCTTAACGACCTTAGCCCTTAGAGTTTCTACGTTTTGATAAAGCACCCAAAGCAGACTAGTAACCTCCGTGGTGCCTTGATACTGCATGTTGCCCTTAGCTAGGAAGGTATTTATCCTATCTTTTTGACCGCGGTCAAGCGCCGTTTTGGCTCTCGTTAGCGTAAGGAAGCAAGTGCTGCACGTAGTTAGCACGGGCATATTCATGCCTTCAGCCAGAGCCAAATTTCTAGCGTTAGCTACCAGAGTAGCGATAGGATCGACGTCTTGAGCTTGCGTGGCGCCGCAGCAGCTCCAGCCTTTGATCTCGTGTAGTTTGATGCCCAGTATCGGTGCGATGGCTTCCAGCGAGATTTTAGATTCTTTTGCCGCTTGACTTAGGACGCATCCCGGGAAAAAGCAAATTCGTTTTGTGCGCTCATCTTTTACTCCTTATCCGCGGCGGCGCGCGCGGCTTTTATCATTTCTACCAACTCTTTATGGCCCTCGATGTCCTCTTCGCCGAATATATGCAAAGGATTCATCTTGCCCGCACCCATCAGTTTTAGCGCTATATCGGTTTTACTTACGGCCATGGCGCCTTCGCTTCTAAGGGCGAGTAAAATTTCATTTAGCCTGCCCGAGCCCTCGACTAGGTCGGTAAGGAAGGCGTTAGCGTGATCCGGGCCTTCGCCGGTATTTATGCCTTGTTTTTGCGTAAAGACTCTAAGCGCGGCTATATCGTCGGCTGCGCTGATACCTTTAGGGCAGCGGTCGGCGCACTCTTGGCAGTGCACGCAGTTCCACAGACCGCCTAAAACCGCGGCCTTGGCATGCAGCATCGGGTCTTTACCCCTAGAGTCAAACGTCGCTCTGTGCGCGTGAGTGAAAACGAAAGGCTCCATATAGTCGCTGCTATCGGCAGTTAGTTTGCTACACTCCGACGCGCAGCATCCGCATAGGATGCAGTCCCACTGCTTTTGGATTTTGTCGTACTCGGCCTGCGTTTGTTTACAGCCTTTTTCGGCAGAAAACTCATCCTTAGGGATAAAGGTCGGGCGGATTTTTCTTAAATTTTCGATAGAAGGCTCCCAGTCTACGACGAGATCGGAGATCACTCTAAAATTTGCTAGCGGGGAGATCGTTATGACCTCGGGATTATCGTATGTCGCTAGCAACTCTTCCATTTTTTCGTCGCAAGCTAGCACCGAGTGTCCGTTTACTCTCACGCCGCAAGCGCCGCAGATAGCCGATCGGCAAGATGCGGTGAAATTTAGCGTCGCGTCCAAATTTTGCTTGATAAATAGCAAAAGCGATAGCAAAGTCTTGCCCTCTATATCCTTTTTATCCACGACGTAGGCTTGTTTGTAGTGTTGCGTACCGTCGTATCTGTCGATAATTATTTTCATTGCGGTTTCCTTCCGTCAAGCGAGAATTCCGTGACTACGACGTTTTTATAACCAAGCTCTAGCTTGCCGTCGTTTAGCGTCACGATGCTATGTTTTAAGAAATTTACGTCGTCTCGTTTAGGGTAATCCTCCCTGGTGTGAGCGCCTCTACTCTCCAGTCTTTTGCGCGCGGCCAAACAGGCGCAGCGAGATAGCAGGATCAAATTTCCCAGCTCCACGTAGTCGGTAAACGCCGTATTCATAACCGGATTTGCGTTTGGTACGCTTAGCTTATCGTAGCGAGCCTGTATATCCTCTAGCGCTTTTTCTAGGGCGTCTAGCTTGTCTTGGGTTCTAAAGATACCCATATTGTCCCAGTTTTGTTTACCTAGCTCCTCGCGCAGGAGGTACATTTCGTTTGCTTCGCCTTTGCCGTTTGCGACCTTTTTAAATTTCTCGCGCCATTTTTTAGCCAGCTCTTCGGTGTTTTTGCCGCTACCGAAACTAGCCGTTTTGGCATACGCGCTAGCTCCATTACCGGCTAGCTGACCCGTTACCACCGCATCAGAGAGCGAATTTCCTCCGAGACGATTAGCTCCGTGGATAGAGACGCACGACGCCTCGCCGCCCACGTAAAGGCCGGGTATCTTCGTACTCATATCGTCAAATTTATCCACCTCTATGCCGCCCATCGAGTAGTGCGCGGTAGGCCTGATCGGAACAGGATGCTCTACTAGGTCTAAATTTTCAAAAAGCAGCGCGGTGTGTCTGATTTTAGGCAGTTTTTTCATTATGGTTTCTTTGCCTAGATGCCTAACGTCGATGAGTACGTATGAGCCCAGCCCCTCGCCGTAGCCGCGCCCCTCGCGGATCTCGGTCTCGATAGCGCGAGCCACGACATCGCGAGGAGCTAGCTCCATCTTCTCGTGGTAGTTTTTCATAAATCTCTCGCCCTTGTTGTTTAGCAGATATCCGCCCTCGCCGCGAGCCGCCTCCGTGATGAGAGTACCGCCGTTTGCCACGCCGGTCGGGTGAAACTGTATCATCTCAGGGTCTTCAAACCCAAGTCCCGCTCGCACCGCAGCCGCTACGCCGTCGCCAGTGGCGATATATGGCACCGAGGTTCTGTTGTAAAATATCCTCGTATATCCGCCCGTAGCCACCACGAGAGCCTTGCAAAGCACGGGAGTGATATCTCCGGTTTGGAGATTGCGTAGCACTACGCCCTCGCATTTGCCGTCCTCTACGCCGATATCTAGCAACTCGTAGTCCATTAGAAATTTAACGTCGTTGCTAACCGCTTCATCAAAGCAGGCATGCATAACTATGTGACCGGTTTTATCCGCCGAATAATTACATCTGCGCTTTGAGGCGCCGCCCATCATCCTTTGCGCTACGCCGCCCGGTATGTCGCCTTTTTTAGCATCTACGCCGCCGCTTGGATTTCTGGAAAATAGCGTGCCGATATAGTCCATCTCGGCTATCGCTTTACCCGCTAGCTCACAAAATTTGATCGCAGCGTCCTGATCTACTAGATATGCGCCGCCTTTAACCGTGTCGTAGGCATGCAGCTTATACGAGTCGCCGTCAGAAAAATTAGTCACGCCGTTTATACCGCCCTCGGCCATACAGGTGGCGTTTCTTGAGGGCATCATTTTAGTAGCTACGATGACGCTAAGTTCCGGGGCGGCTTTTCTAGCGGCAACCGCTGCGCGCAGTCCGGCGCCGCCCGAGCCGATGATGAGAATATCGCAAGAAGGAAACCCGTTAGCCTTACCGCTAAAAGCCTCTTTTTTAGAAGCTTTTTTATCAGGCTTTTTGTCGTCGCAGCCGCTAAGCGTCAAAGCTCCGACGCCGATACAGGCTCCTTGCAAAAACCTTCTTCTGGATAAATTTTCGTTCATTTGGTATCCTTTGTTTAAACTCAAATTTCGCCGAAATTCGAGTTTATTATTACAAGCCTTTATCATGCAGATAAAGACGCCTTAATCTTGTGTCTTTCTGAGACGGAATTATAATACTTTCTTTTTAAAAAAATATTAATATTACACCGTTTATAAACTAAAAATTTAGAAATATTTTATCATCTAGGCATAAATTTTGAAATCAAATTTCAATCGCATACCAAATGCCTAATCGTATATTATGCCGCGATTTTGATATTTTCGGCTAAAATTCGTAAATTTATATAAATACGATTTTGCCGATATTAAATCAGATAAATTTGCTCTTATTAGCGATGCAAACCGACCAAAAAGTCAAATTTAAAGCATTCGGCAAATTTGCTTTTCGTATTTTGCGCGCTTTTATTTAAGCAAATAAAAGAAATATCACGTAAATATCACAAAATCCCCGTTTTTTAAATTTAAGCAGTTTTTTTATACAATCATTTAAATTTAAAACCGCGGAAAATAATATGAAATTTATCCCCAAAACATTACCTTTCGTAGAATTTATCGCGCTTATGGCGCTTCTAACATCGCTTGGAGCTATGAGCACCGACGCGATGCTGCCTGCGCTCATGCAGATAGGTCTAGATCTTGGCGTGACGCAGATAAATCAAACCCAACTCGTCATCTCCTCGATGTTTGCGGGCTTTGCCGTAGGACAGATATTTTACGGGCCGCTTAGCGACTTTATCGGGCGACGAAACGCCGTGCTGCTAGCGCTTGCGATATTTACGGCAAGCTCCTTTATTTCGGTCGTTACGAGCGATTTTACCGCGCTTTTAGCGAGCAGATTTTTCCAGGGACTAGGCGCTGCGGGCCCTAGGATCATCGCGATGGCGCTCATACGCGATCTTTACGAAGGACGCGCGATGGCTCGCGTGATGAGCTTTATCGCAGCCGTTTTTATCATTGTACCGGCACTCGCCCCGATCATCGGCGGCTTTATCTTTAAAATTTATAATTGGCGCAGCATATTTTTGATGCTTACTTTCATGGGGCTTGCGTGCCTAGCGTGGTTTGGACTGCGCCAGAGCGAGACTCTACCCGCGCAAAATCGCAATAAATTTAGCCTAAATTTGATAAAACGCGAAGCCGCGCAGGTCGTGAAAAATAGGCGCACCGCAGGCTACACCATCGTTTTGGGGCTGATTTTCGGTATGTTTTTGAGCTATATCAGCACCGCTCAGCAGATTTTTGAAGTGAGTTACAAGCTGGGTGAGGAGTTTCCTATCTACTTTGCGATAAATGCCCTAGCTCTAGGCGCCGCGTCGATGGTAAACGCAAAGCTCGTGATGATCTACGGCATGCGCTACCTCAGCATGCGCGCTATGGGGACGTTTTGCGTTATCGCGGTCGCGTTTTTGCCGGTCGTCATCGCGTTTGACGGAGTGCCGCCGCTGTGGGCTTTTATGGCGTTTTGCATGAGTAGCTTTTTTTGCGTGAGCATACTTTTTGGCAACCTAAACGCGATGGCGATGGAACCGATGGGTAAGATCGCGGGCATGGCGGCCGCGCTGATCGGCTCGGCTTCGACCCTTATCTCGCTTCCTATCGGGGTCGCGACAGGGCAACTGTTTGATGGCACGCTACTGCCGATGGTTGCGAGCTTTGCGGTTATCGGTGCGGCGGCGTTTGCGCTGCTTTATAGGACTTCAAAGATTTCTGATGGGTAAATTTGCACAGACCGAGTTTTATCAAATTTGAGCGGTAAATTTGGCTACACTTAAATAACCTTGCCGTCCGCAAAAGCGCCTTATAAAGCAAATTTACGCTATCATTGCGCAAATTTAAAGGCAAAATATGAAACCAAAATACAACTTTTTCAAAAACTCCAAATTTGCATTCGAGGGGCTTGCCGCGATGCTAAAAAACGAGGCGGCGTTTCGCTTTGAGCTTTGCATAATCGTTCCGCTCGCGCTAGTTTCGCTGTTTTTACCTGTTTCCGTCGCACAGCACGCCCTACTGATCGCCGTTTTCGGACTCGTTTTAGTCTGCGAGTGCCTAAATACCGCAATCGAAGCGGTAGTGGACCTTGTCTCGCCGAGCTTTCATCCGATGGCTAAAATCGCCAAAGACTGCGCCTCAGCCGCCGTTTGTCTTTCTATCGGTACGGCTGTGATAACTTGGGCATGGACGATTTTTACGCTTGCCTTTGGCGAGTAAATTTGACAGCCGAGCGACTATCAAATTTGCGCCCGAAAGCTAAACCTGGAAACTCGAATTTTACGCCGAACGACTAAAACTTTAAGCTTTTTTTGGATAAAGTTCCACTCTTATTATCAATATTAGGAAAGCTATGAAGCTACGTATTTCTTGGTTTAAATTTACGCTTTTAAACGCCGTTTTTATCGCCGCGCTAAATTTCGGATTATTTAAATTCGCCTATTCAAAGCTTAGTTTTGACGCGGACGCGCTGATGGCCGCGAGTCTGCCGATCATCTATTTTTCGCTACTTTGCGCGCTATTTTCGCTCGTTTTTTTACCGTATTTAGCTAAGCTCGTTAGTATCGCTGCGATTGCGATCACGTGCGGCAGCAGCTACTTCATGCAAAGCTATGGTATCATAATCGATAGCGAAATGATAAGAAACGTCGCGCAAACGGACGCGGGCGAAGCGTTAAGCTTTTTAAATCCAAAACTCGTTTGCTATATGCTATTTCTGGGCGTTTTGCCCTGCCTTTTGGTCGCGTTTACCAGGATCGAGTACGGCGGAGCCAAACGGCATATAAAGATCAAATTTTTAACGTTTATAGGTTTTTTTGCGCTAGCGGCGGGGCTATTTTTTTCGCAGACTAAGTCCATTATCCCGTTTTTTCGAGAAAACAGCTTCATCAGAGCCTACAACCTGCCGTTTTATCCGATATATTCGGCTCAAAAATATATAAAACTCGAGTTTTTCAAGCCCGAATTTAAACAAATCGGCACGGACGCTACGATGAGGCCAAGCGACAAGCGGCGACTGATGGTGCTAATCGTCGGCGAAACGGCGCGCGCGAAAAACTACTCGCTCGGCGGCTACGCCAAAAACGATACGAATTTTTACACGAAAAACGAGCCAAATTTGGTCTATTTCAGCGACGCTCGCTCGTGCGGAACGGCGACGGCGGTCTCGCTGCCGTGCTTGTTTTCAAAATCGACAAGGAGCGAATACAGCAGTAAAGAGTTTAGCGAAAACGCGCTTGATATCTTAAAACGCGTCGGCGTCAAGGTCGTGTGGCTAGGCAACAACTCGGGCAAATGTAAGGGCGTTTGCGGCCGCTTGGACGCCGGCGACGTCGAGTATTTTGACGCCGGATATGATACGAATATGCTGCCCTCCCTCAAAAAACGCCTCGAAAATCTCGCGCAAAACGAGATCATCGTCCTACACCTGCAAGGCTCGCACGGCCCTGCATATCACGCCCGCTATCCGAGCGAATTTCGCAAATTTACTCCGACTTGCGACACGAGCGAGCTTAGCTCCTGCGATAGCGATAGCATCGTAAATACCTACGACAACACGCTGCTTTTTACGGATTTTTTTATTGACGAGGTGATAAAGGCGGTCAAGGATGCGGGCGGCGATAAAAGCGCAGTTTGGTACTTCTCCGATCACGGCGAAAGCCTAGGCGAAAACGGCATCTACCTGCACGGCATGCCCTACGCCATCGCGCCCGAAACGCAAAAGCGCATCCCGATGATGGCGTACACGAACGATGAAGCGACGCTAGCTCGCCTGCGCGCGCAAAAAGACGACGCCGTCTCGCACGATAATGTTTTTAGTTCGTTGCTTGGGTTTTTTGGAGTAGTAACAAAAGAATACGATAAAAAACTAGATATCTTTAATTAAGCAATTTTGGCGGCTTGTCTTTTTGCCATATACTTCGTTGGATCTCGCTGCGGGCTGCAGTCACGTATTACATATACGCTCCTTTGCCCTTGCTCATCCGCCTCGTCTATGACAAAAATACTTCCCCTTGACTCTTTATATTCAAATTTGAAGCTGAAATTTACAAATTTGACTGTAAATTTGGAAGTAAAGCAATAAAGGCGAAGTATCGCGAGATGATTTTTCGAGTTTTGAAGCAAAATTGAGCGTGCGCTAGGCATGTAGCCTGCGGAGCGAAAATTTTGCGAAATCTCGGAAAAGCGCTCGCGAGACAAGCCGCTAAAAGAAAATCAATCTCTTTGCCAGATTATTTTCCCCCCAAACCCCAGCGCATTATGCGTAAATTTAACCCAGCCTAGACTCAAACTATAAAGGCTCGGATTCATCGCCAAAGAGTAAGGAAAGCGAGCGAAGTAAATTTTGCTTTGCTGCGCGGTCGCGGGAGCGGCTAGAGCGCGAAACTGCACGCCCTCTATCTTGCCGACTATTTTGGTATCAAGCGCAACCGTACCGGCAACGCCCGGCTCTGCCAAAAACGCCTTCACGTGAGCGCTCTCCTCGCCGCCCGCCACAATAAAAGACAAATTTGCCTCGTCAAAGGCGTAAAAGCAGCTTGCGCAGTATGGCTTGCCGTCATCTAAAACCGCAAGGCTAAGCAGGTGCATTTTGCGGATAAATTTTAAAATTTTCTCATCCATTTCATCCGCCTTAAGCGCTAAAAATTTGAGTCAAATTTGCCGACAGCCAGCTAAAATTTAGCGCAATAAAGCAAGCTAAAATCAGCCAAAAAGCAAAGATAAAAAGCTCGGTTCTGACAAATTTAGCCCCCGCTTTTTCGCGCCTAAGCAAAGCCGTCACAAGCCCCACCGCAAAGCCGCCGATAAAGCTAAAATAGTGCACCGCCGCGGGCTTAACGAAGCTTGGCAGCTTGTCCGCAAAAAATAGCGAAAATATCGTAAGCGAGATCAAATTTGCCAGCAAAAAATAAAACGCGACGACGGGAATTTGCGGGAAAAATCCATGCAAAATAAAGCTCAAAACGGTCGCGCTAATGAGCAAAAATACGCGCGCGGCAAAACAGCACATTTTCATCCTTTTTTGAGTGATTTTAGCGCAAGGGGTATTAAGAAAAAAGAAATTTAGCCGATATAAAGCCAAAAGGACGGCAAAAATCATGAAACTACAAAACTACCAAAGCGCGAGCCTAAACAGCTTTGATTTTAGCTTTAAAACCAGCAGCGGCGACGAGATAAATCTAAAAATGTACGACAACAAAACCATAGACTACGCTAGCGCCAAAACAGCTGGCGCATCGGCATCCGCGCTCACCCTCACGCACGAGTACGGCTATAGTTTCTCCTATAAAGGCGACGGGCTGGACGCTCGCGATAAAGAGGAGCTGGCAGCCGCTCTAGAAAAGATAGCGCCTAGCATAGATAAATTTATGAAAAACGTCAAAGAGGGCGAAGATCCTATATTTTCGCGCGTTACAAATCTCGCAAACTCGCTTCGCAAAGAGCTTCCCGAGGTAAAAGACGCAAATCATAAAAATTTTATCGCGGACGGCACACTAAAGCTTTTTGATAGGCTGATGGAGCAAAATAAAGCGGGCGATAGACTGCTGCAAAACTCCAAAAAGCTCTTTGACGAGCTCATTTCTCAGCTGGATAGCTTTAAATTTTACGTTTAGTTCGCGGTTTAAAAATTTCGCTATAATTCATAAATTTTAAAAATAGGAAAATTTATGAACGCGAATGAAAAAATCACCCAAATGCTAAATCTCCAGCAGAGCCTAAACGACGATACAAACGGCATCGGCTGGGAAAACGGTATAAACAAAAACGGCAAACTCATCAGCTGGAAACGCTGCATATATATGGAGTGCGCCGAGCTCATAGACAGCTTTGCCTGGAAACACTGGAAGAGCATAAACGCGCCGACTAATGAAGACAATCTGCGCGTTGAGGTCGTGGATATCTGGCACTTTTTGATGAGTTTGATGCTCGAGCAGTACAAGCTAAATAACCTTGGCGATATTGCAAAGCTCTCAAGCGACATCTGCGCTAGCAGCGGCTTTGAGGCGTTTTGCCGCGAGCCGTTTAACGTCGCCGAAGAGAACATCTACGAGATCATAAACGACGTCGAAATGCTCATAAATAAGTGCTCGGGCTTTGAGTATTCGCTCTTTGACCTGCTTAAAATTTACTTCTCGATGAGCCTAAAATGCGGAGTAAATTTAAGCTCGCTTTACGAGTGCTACGTCGGTAAAAACGTCCTAAATCGCTTCCGCCAAGACCACGGCTACAAAGAGGGCGCGTATAAAAAGGTCTGGAACGGCAAGGAGGATAACGCCGTGATGAACGAGATCCTCGCTCGCGGACTAAAAAGCGTGGACGAAATCTACGCCGCGCTAGAGGCCGAGTATAAGGCGGTAAAATAAAATTTGCGGCGCGAGCCTGCTAAATTTTTACGATTTGGCTTGACGCGGCTTATGCGGGCTGGCATTTAAATTTGAGCACGGTTTGGCTGCGCTAGCTAAAGCGCCGCCCTTTAATCGGTAAAATTTGCGCTGCTTGCAAGCTCTCGCGTAGTTGCCAAGGCGACCGCCAATGTTTGCTTTGCCGAGTAAAAAATGGGGCAAATTTGAATAAATTTAGCTAAATTTGCGACCAAATTTAAAGTGGTCAAATTTGACACAAGCTGAGCCTATATGCCCTTTCGCCGCATGACGGCTATAAATTTAAACAAATGGAGATTCGTTGTTCGCTGATATTTTACGCCTTTCGCTAAAGGACCTTTTCACGGCCAAATTTATCGCGCTCTCTATCCTGCCGCTCGTTTTTTCCGCGCTTATTATCGCGGCTATTGCGATGCTGGGCGGCCGCGAGCTATACGAGGCGCTAAACGCCGCCGTATCTGGTGAGGCAGGCGCGCTAGCCGAGTATCCGATGGTAGCTAAAATCCTTAGCCTAGGCATCACAAAGTGGCTCATCGGCGCGATATTTTACGCCGTCGGCGCCTATCTAGTCGTCATGCTCTCAATTTTTTGCGCGCTTGCGGTCGCCGGTTTTTTAACTCCTACGATCGCGCGAGAGGTAAACCGCAGGCACTACCGCGTGGACGAGGCGCAGCTGGCAAACGTCGGCCTAGCCCGCCAAACGGCTCTTATGGGCAAAATTTTACTCAAATTTATCCTGATTGCGCTTATTTGCGTGCCGATTTTAGCCGTGCCCGCGCTAAATTTCCTCGCCCTGCACCCGGCATTTTTTTACTTTTATTATTCGCTACTTTTCATCGACGTCGCGCCAAACGCCCTCTCGCGGCACAAATTCGAGCTTTACTTGCTGGACTACGGCGGATATAAATTTAAAGCCGCCGCGCTATGCTTTTACCTACTATGTTTGGTGCCTATTTTCGGGCTTTTCTTGCAGGTTTTTTTCGTTATTTATTTTTCGCATTTTTTCTTTTTACGCGAGACTTCGCGCTTGACGTAAATCATTTCAAATCGGCGAAAAACTAAATAAAATACGCCCGAATTTTTTACGAAGGAAGTCAAATGAGAACCGAAAATATCGTAGTTTGCAACGTCTGCGGACAAAAAAGCACGGAAAACGAAAACGCCGTATTCGTCCGCGCTCACAAAAACGGCGAAGAGGTCGATATCTGCACGGCGTGCATCCCTAGCGTCATCCACGGCTCTGGCCTAGTAGTTCGCAGCAACGACGAAATCAAAGAGGATATGTAATCAAATTTTAGCCCGCTTTGGGCTAAAATTTGATTTTTTTACTATTTTAACCCGCCCAAATTTACTCCCGCTTTGTATATACCTCGTAAAGTTAGTCATTGATAATAAAAGCGCGTGCGATCCGAGTTTAAATTTAAGCTCGCGCAGGCGTAAATTTAAAATTTAAGCGAGTAAAATTTGATGAGATTAGCCGCAAATTTGCCTGCTAAATTTCAAATTTGACGAGATCTCGCCAAAATGCGCAAAAACCAAAACGGCAAAAATGCGCCTCTATAAATTTAAATATCCTAAATTTAACATAGTCCCGCCAAAGCCGACTAAAATATCCGTCAAAAGCCCAAACAAAACTATAACAAATTTATCAAAAAGTTACGTTTTATAAATTTAGTTTCGATACGTAACACTTATCGCCTAAAATAAAAATATAAAAATAAATTTAAATAAAAATTTTTTCTAGGAGAGTTAATATTCAACTACAAAAATTTGACGAATAGGAGTGAAGATGAGCGAGTACATCGAAAAAACGATGGAGTGGATAAAAAGGACCAATCCGGGTCAAGGCGTCTTTGTCCAGGCTGCGACCGAGGTGCTAAACAGCCTCGAGCCGCTTATAAAAAAAGAGAGCAAGTACCAAAAACACGCGATCCTAGAACGTATCGTGATACCAGAGCGTACAGTGATATTTCGCGTCACATACACGGATGACGACGGCAGACCGCAGGTAAATAACGGCTACCGCGTGCAGTTTAACTCAGCCGTCGGCCCATACAAGGGCGGTCTAAGGCTCCATCCTAGCGTGGATCTTGGCGTGCTAAAATTTCTAGGATTTGAACAAATTTTTAAAAACTCGCTAACTGGCGTAAATATCGGCGGCGCAAAAGGCGGCAGCACCTTTGATCCAAAAGGTAAGAGCGAGGGCGAGATAATGCGCTTTTGTCAAGCGTTTATGAGCGAGCTATACCGCCACATCGGCAACACCGTGGACGTGCCCGCAGGCGACATCGGCGTTGGCGCGCGCGAGATCGGCTATATGTTTGGGCAGTATAAAAAGCTAACCGGCAGATTTGACGGCATACTAACGGGCAAGGGGCTAAACTGGGGCGGCAGCCTAGCGCGCACGGAGGCGACCGGATACGGGTTAGTTTATTTTACGCAAAATATGCTGCAAAAAGCGGGCCTTGGACTAGAGGGTAAAAAGTGCAGCATAAGCGGTAGCGGAAACGTCGCCATATACACGGTAGAAAAGCTCTATCAAGTAGGCGCGCTGCCTATAACGGTTTCTGATTCAAACGGATACGTTTACGACGCAGAGGGCATCGATCTAGCCGTACTTAAAGAGCTAAAAGAAGTAAAACGCGCGCGCCTTAGCGAATACGTCAAATTTAGACCGAACGCAAAATACGTAAGCGTAAGCGAATATAAAGAGGGCAGAAACGGCGTGTGGGACGTGCCGTGCGACGGAGCGTTTCCGTGCGCGACGCAAAACGAACTGCACCTAGCCGACATAAAGACGCTCTACGCTAACGGCTGCCGCTTCGTGGCCGAGGGCGCGAACATGCCAAGCACGCTTGATGCGATAAATTTCATGCTCGCGCAAAAGGATTTCTACTTCGCTCCGGCAAAGGCGGCAAACGCGGGCGGCGTGGGCACGTCAGGCCTTGAGATGATGCAAAACGCCGGCATGACCGCGTGGAGCTTTGAAAAGGTCGATCATAGACTGCACGGCATCATGAATCACATCTTTGAGCTTAGTTACGAGACGAGCAAGGAGTTTGGCGATGAGGGAAATCTGGTACTTGGCTCAAATATCGCGGGCTTTAGAAAAGTAGCCGATGCGATGATAGATCAGGGGTATGTGTAAATTTACCTTGAAGGCTCGTTTTACTGAGCTTTTGCAAACGAGCTTTTTTGGAGGGATTTTGCTTCGCTTTAGCAAGACTGCTTTAACGAAGCAAATTTTAATCATTTCCGGCGCGCAACGCGGGGAAAAATAAAAGCCGCCTAAATTTGCGAGCCTTAAATTTAATGCCGAATTTACTAAAGGCGCAAACCCGAAGCCGTCAAATTTACAGAGTCGCGCCGACTAAAACGCGCTAAGGCTCGGTCAAATTTTATAAGCCTCAAATTTGAGCTAAATTTGAGAGCGAATTTTACCAAACGACAAGGCGAGCGGGAGTAGTCAAATTTGCAAGGCGGGTACGCACGCCTTGCGCCTGCGACAAATTTATCCGCCGTGCCGCGTATCCCTGCCCGCGTTCTTTTTGATTTTGCGTAGCGCAAATTTACGCCGCTTCTCGCGCGCCGCAGTCACAGCGGATGCGTCAGGCAGCACTTTCTAGTTACTTGCTCGATGTACTCTACGCTCAAATTTAGCCCGTAAAGCTTGCTTAGATGCTCGCTTTCTATGATCTCGTCCACCGTGCCGAAAGCCACCTCGCCTCCGCCCTTAACTAACGCCACGTAGCCGCCCAAAAGTACGGCAAAATCGGGATTGTGAGTCGTTAGCACGATGGTGTAGCCTTGCTCTTTTAGCTGCTTAACGGTGCGTAGGAATTTATACTGATTTCCAAAGTCCAGCGCCGAGGTCGGCTCGTCAAATACGATGATCTCGGGCTTTGCAGCCATCGCGCGGGCGATCGAACACATCTGCTTTTGCCCGCCGCTCATCTGAGTGATATATTTATCCTCAAGGTGCGTGATCTCAAGCTTTGCGGTAAATTCCTTCGCTATCGCCGTATCCTCCTGGCTAGGCCGCGCAAAGATACCCAGATGCGCCGCTCGCCCCATCGTGATGAACTCAAGCCCCGTGTAGTCGTACTCGCAGATCTCGCTTTGAGCGACGTAGGCCATGATTTTGGCGCGCTCTTTGTTGCTAAGCTCGGCGCTATTTTTGCCGCCTAGCCAAACTTCGCCCGAGTGAGGCGCCTGCGTACCGCTGATTAGGCTTAGCATGGTAGATTTTCCTGCGCCGTTTCGCCCCAGTATCGTTAGTATCTCGCCCTTGCCGACGCGTAAATTTACGTTTTCTAGCCTACCCGCGCCGTTTGGGTAGGCAAAATTTAGATTTTTAACCTCAAGCATCACGCAACCTTTTTATTTCGCCAGAGTACCCAGACGAAAAATATCGTGCCGATAAAGCCCGTAAGTACGCCCAGAGGCACTTCGCTAACGCTGATCGTGCGCGCTAGGGTATCAACGAATAGCAAAAATATCGCGCCCATAAATATGCTCGCAGGCAGGCTGCGGGCGTTGTTTGCGCCAACTAGCATGCGCGCTAGGTGGGGCATCAGTAGCCCTACCCACGCCACGATACCGCTCACGCAGACGCTGCATGCCGTTAGCAGCGTCGCGCAAACGATGATGACGCCGCGCTCAAGCGCTACATTTACGCCCAGTCTCGCCGCGCTCTCGTCGCCTAGCGAGAGCAAATTTATCCTCCAGCTCATCGCTACGAGCAGTACCGCGCAGGCTATCATCACGGGCGCGATAAATTTAAGATTGCCCGCATCGATCTTAGCTAGACTGCCTAGCTGCCAGTAAACGATGTCGGGTAGCTTGGTCTCGGGGTCGGCGACGTACTTTAAAAAGCCGATAACAGAAGCCATCAGACCGCTAACGATGATGCCCGAAAGCACCAGCATCAGCGTGCTAGAGCGCCCCATCAGACGCGGTATGGATAGCGTCATACCTACGGCTGCAAGCCCGCAGACGAAGGCTAACGCCTGCACCCAAAAAAGCGATAAATCAAACATGATCGCAAGCGCTGCTCCGACGCAAGCTCCGGCCGAAACGCCTAGCAGATCGGGACTAACTAGCTGGTTGCGAAAGACGCCCTGATATGCCGCTCCGCTGATGCTAAGCGCGGCTCCGACGAGGACGGCTGCGATGATGCGCGGTATGCGGATGTTCTCGACCACGTTTTGGATATTTGCCGCGGCGTCCGTCGGTACTCCAAAAAAGCCGCCGATCACGCTAAGCACGTCGCCTGGCGCTACGTAAAACCTGCCGACGCCAAGCGCGACTACGCCGCAAACTACGGTTAGCGCGGCCAGCAAAATCAGCATAAATTTAAAACTAATATTTTTCATCTTTCTCCTAAAATAAAATCTGCGTCCGCGGTAGCGCCGCGTGAAAATCGCTTGCGAAAGGGCTAAATTTGCCTTGTCGCTAACTTGGCGAGCGAAGCTTTTGTTTCTTATTTGCGATCGCTGCTAAAACAGCGAGCAAAAAGGCGGTTTTCTACGACCTAGATAACCCTTGCGCCGAGCGCCGAATTTATGCCGCTTGGGTCAAATTTACCCGCCGTTTTGCGTTTAAGGCTTAGCGCTAACGATAAATTTGAGCTAGGCACCCCTTGCTGCGTTATCAAATTTAAATCTAACGTTTCCGCAAATTTTCGTCGAGCCAAATTTGAAAGCAAGCTTCCGCCGCATCAAATTTCAGCTATTTTACGACGCGGTCTATCCACCTAAAAAGTTCGTCCAGATCATAGTCGCCGCCGTGACCTTGCCCCCAAGGCACCGCAAAATCAACCGCTTTGCCCGCATTTTGTAGCCCTAACGCCAAGATAAGCGGTACGGCTAGAGCCGTGTCAGAGTCGGCTGCGCCGTGCCTGATGCGGTAAAATTTAGCCGCGTTTTTATTGCCCAGATAGCTCATCGCGTTTACCATTTTTATGATTTTAGCATCGGCGCTCTCGCCTGTGCCGCGTTTTGCGCTAAATTCGGTAAAGTGCTTCGCCGCCGCGTCCGCATCGCCGAAAAAGTCGTTTTCGGGATTTTGTAGCTCTAACCCGTCAAATGCCGGCGTAGCTTTAGCGCGAGGCATAGATAGAACAAAGTCTTCAAATTTAAAATCATATCCGAGCGTGCAGCCCTGTGTTTCAAGCGTGAAAAACTCGGGCTTTAGCAGGCTTTTCTCCCGACTTTTCGCAGCCGCGAAAGAGTCTGCTAGCGTCTTTTTGACGTACTCTTTAAAGCTTCCTTCGCCGCTAGGCTCAAGCGTGAGCGCGCGACCTTTGGCGTCCTTTAAATTTAGTGAATTTACGTAAGCTGGGAAGGCCGATTTTAGCGCAGCGGAGAGCTCTTTTCGCTCTGCGGTTAGCTCGCCGGAGACGGTTTTTGGCTTGCCGCTTCGGTCGTTAAACCCAGCCGCGTCAAGCGTACTAAAGTCCATTTTCTCGTATTTCGTCTGCGCGCCGAACATCCACTCGTAGGCCGCGTCGGCGTTTTCTAGGTTCGTAACCGGGCAGTAGGCGGAGACGGCGTAGATCTCGTCGCTAGCCTTTGCGGCTCCCAGTGCGGCCAGGTAGGGCTCAAACTCGGGCGCGTCCGCCGAGACGCCAAGCAGCGCCGACATCGCTCCGCCCGCGCTCGTGCCGTTTGATACGATTTTGTTCGCGTCGCCGGCCATCGCTGCGTCGTTAAATTTGAGATACCGCACGGCGGCCTTTAGATCGACGATGGCGGCGGGCGCTTTGCCGCTAAATTTACCGTTTGCATCCTTGAGCGTCCTGCCTCTAGCTCCAGGCGCAGCGACGACGTAACCGCGCTCAAGCGCCGCTAGCACCGCGTTTGGCTTGCCGTTTTTATCAAGGGCGGGCGTAAAAGGCTTGCCCGGCATATATCCGCCGATGGAGTTTGGCAAAAAGATCGGAACGCTTGCCGCGTCAAATTTGCCCGTCACATTTTTACTGTTTTTGTCTTTGCCGCCCTCAAAATACTGCGCCGGGACGTAAAAATTTAACCTCTGATACTCGCTATCCACGGGGTTTGCTACGTAAACTATCCCCTCGTAGGCTCTAAATTTGACCTCTTTTTCGCCTAATTTTATAGAGCGAGTTTCAAATTTATCCGGATCAAATTTTAGATCGACCGCCTGCGCGCTAAGTGCCGCGCAAAGGCAAGCCGCGCCAAATGCAAGCGTCCCTTTTTTCATCTTTGCTTCCTTTTGATTTTGCGGGATTTACCCGCAAATCCGCTCAAATTTGATTATTTGCTGCCGTCCGGATTTAGTCCTTTTAGGATGTAGTCAAATTCCGCGTCGCTAAGGTCGTAGTTCATAAATTTCTTATAAAACGCCTTAGTTTGGGCCTTTACGTCGACGTCTTTAAAGAGCTCCGGCTGGATGATAGTAGCCGCCCATAAAATTTGTAAGGCCGACTCCGCGCCGTATCTATCCCAGCTAAACACGCCTTTTGGGTTGCCGTAGACTTTTTTATTTTTGACCGCTTTTAGCCCTGCAAATACGGGATCAGCGTAAATTTTCTCAACCGCTTTTTGATTGTCCGCGCCGCCAACGATGATGATATCGGGATCTGCGGCCACGATCTCTTCAGCCGTGATTTCTATCATGCTGCCCTCTTTTTGCACCGCGTTTTTACCGCCCGCGTATTTCACCCACGTGTCGATGATCGTTTTGGTACCGTCGATTTTTAGCAGGTTTGCGCCGCCTACGATGTGTAGCACTTTAGGGCGCGCAGCGTCCTTTAGTTTGCTCGTGCGCTCGGTAACTAGCGCGATGTTGGCATCTAGATTTTCGTTTAGTTCTTTTGCCTTGCTAGCCGCGTCGCCGCCGATGATCTGGGCCGTTAGCAGCACGCTTTTTTTCATATCGTCGTAGTCGCGAAATATCAAATTCGCCGCGCTAAAGCCGTTTTTAGTAAGGTTTTCTTGGAAATTTTTATTTGACACGACGACTACGTCCGGCGCTAGTTTAACAAGCTCCTCGATCTGGATGTCGTTGCCGTTTAGCGCGGCCGGCACCTCTGCGATGCGAGGGTAAATTTTAGCAAACCACTTATTTTTCTTGATCTGATCGGTCGTAGTTACGATCTTATCCGCGCCACCTAGCACCAAAATCACTTGGTTGTTTGCGTGCCAGAGCGCGGCTATCTTTTGCGTTTTGGCCGGGATTTTGACCTCGTTGCCCGTCATATCGGTGATGGTTTTGACCTCGGCTCCTAGCGCGACGATAGCGCTTAAAAGCAGCGTTGTGAGAAATTTTTTCATCTTTTGCTCCTTGTGAAGTATAAATTTATAATATTGCAAAAATGCATATTAAAATTTGTGGAATATTACAGAAAAGCATATTAAAACAAGATATATTTTTAAAATTTAATCAAGAAGCGAATTTAAAAGATAAATTTAAAAAGCCCCGCCCGCAGTTTAGCAAGCGAGGCTAAAAAATTACTCGTGGTGATAGTCGTCGTAGATGACCTTGTTGGTTTGGAATTTGATGCGTTTTAGCTCCCGAATACGCAAAAATTCCTCCTCCTCTATCCTTTGGATCTGGATGGCGGCCTTAAAGGTCGGAGTCTTACTGATGAAGTCCCAGCCGTTGCTCGTTAGCTCGTTGCAGCAGCTCTCCCAGTAGTGGTAGGTCATCTGTATGACGCCGTCTGGGACGATGCCCGTGACGTCAGCTTTGATGACGATGTAGCCGTATCTGCTCCATGCTTTGATGAAGTCTCCTTGCTTAATACCGTAGCGCTCGGCTAACGCAGGGTTCATCTCCGCGATCGGTCCGATGCTATCTCCGCCCTCTTCGATAGCTTTTGAGCGCCTGGTCATGACGCCGCCGGCGTACTGATAGACTTTACGCGTAGTTAGCAGCTGTATCGGATACTCGGCATCGGTCGGCTCGTCCACGCTACCGGCCATCACTTCGTACTCAGGCGGTAAATTTACGCGTTTAGCAAACTCGGCTTTGGCAGGCTCGATATCTGCAACACTCTTTACGTGCAAGCAAGGGATAAATTTACCTTTGCCGTCGGGCGTAAAGAATTTTTTATCTAGATATAGGCTCTGCCCACCCATGCTGTTTTCGTCAGGGCACGGCCAGTGCAAGCCGTGGTGCTTTTTGATGCGGTAGTAGCTCATACCGCCGTATCTTCTAGGGTCACACTTGCGTACCTCTTCCCAAATTTCTTCAGGCGAGTTAAAGTTAAATCCCTCGGTCGCTCCGAGCCTTCGCGCGATCTCGCAGATGATCCACCAGTCTTGTCTGGCGTCTCCCGGAGGCGTGATGACGTGCTCGTTGTGCTGTACGCGGCGCTCTGCGTTGGCGTAGAGGCCTTCTTTTTCGCTACTTGCCACGCCCGGCAAAACGACGTCTGCTTTACGCGACGTTTCGGTTAAAAAGATATCCTGAACCACGTACATATCGACTTTTGAAATCGCTTTTAGGAAGTGGTTGGTGTTTGGATCGGTCATAACCGGGTTTTCGCCCATCGTCCAGAAAAAGTGCACTCTGCCGTCAAGGATGGCGTTTGGCACTTCGGTTTTATGGATGCCGATTTTGCCATTTAAAGAGCCTGGTTCTAGATGCCAAACCTGCTCGAACCACTCGCGCTGTTTTGGATCGGTTACCGAGCCCAAATTTGGAAAAATATTCGGCAACACGCCCATATCGCAGCAGCCTTGAACGTTTTCTTGACCGCGTATCGGTAGGTCGCCGCTTCCTAGCTCGCAGATATTTCCGGTTAAAAGAAATAAATTTGAGATATCGCAAACCGCGCCTACGCCGTGGTTAAAGTGCGTGACGCCCATGCCGTGCGTGATGACCGCAGGTCTGATAGTCGCGTACATACGGGCCGCTTTTCTCACGTCCTGCGGGTTTAGGTTGGTATAGCTAGCGATGGCTTCAGGCGAATAGTCCTTGACCGCTTCGCGTACGTATTCCACGCCCTTAGTGCATTCGTTTACAAAGTCCCAGTTGACCAAATTTTCCTCGAAAATAACGTAAATGAGTGAGTTTATAACCGCGATGTTATGCTCGGGCGCTAACTGCAAATGCACGTCCGCTCGGCTAGCAAATTCCGTTTTTATCGGGTCTACCACGATGAGCTTAGCGCCGCGGTTTAGCGCGCGCTGTATGTGCATAGCCGCGATCGGGTGGCCGTTTTCGGGGTTTGAGCCGATCATTAATATACAATTACTATAAGGTCCGATCTCCGTGAAGCTGTTTGTCGCCGCTCCGTTACCGATTGTTTTGGCAAGACCTGCCACAGTCGGAGCGTGTCAAATTCTAGCGCAGTGGTCGACGTTATTTGTGCCGATTACGGCGCGCATTACCTTTTGCGCGACGTAGTTGTCCTCTAGCGTACAGCGAGCCGAGTAGTTGCCTACTAGCGCGTCCGGACCGTATTTTTCCTTTACTTCTTTCATCTTTGAGACGACTAGATCGAGCGCTTCGTCCCAGCTAGCCTCTTCAAAATCTCCGTCCTTGCTAAATACGCCGTCTTTTTTGCGAATTAGCGGTTTTGTTAGTCTATCAGGAGCCCCCACGTAGTCCCAGCCGTAAAAGCCCTTTAGGCACAGATTGCCCTGATTTACGGGGTTATCCTGCACTCCAAGCGCGCTTCTTATCACGTTGTTTTCGACGTGAAGCTCGACCTGACAGCCCGTGCCGCAGTACGGGCATATGACTTTACCGGTCTTTGCCATTTTTTCTCCTTTTCCGATGTGCAAAATTTGCACATTTATTAGATATGAAATATTCGCATATTTGTCCTTAAAAGATAATAAATTCTCTTAATATCGTAAATCAGTTTCTAAATTTAAGATTTAATTTATATTGTATATCTGTAAACAAAGCCGTAATAGCTGTATAATCGCATTTTCTAGCGTATCATTTTAGTTACTTATAAAGGCGTATTGAGAGATTTTATTAAGATTAGAATTAGTTATTGTATTAACGTAACTTAAAATTCTACTTCCACGCTTAATCAAATTTGATCCCTCCGTGAGGCTTAAGGAGAGTAAAAACGGTTAAATTTGCAAGATTAAATTTGAGTCGTTTCTGATAGCGCGAGCGTTTTGGCGTTAAATTTATTTTGAATTATTTTGGAGTGCGGTAAATTTAGAGTGAGTTTCGGTCGGTCAAATTTGACCGCCGACTAGGCAAAACAAAATTTTATTTCGCGAGCAAGCCGCGTAAATTTAGTCAAATTTGACTCGTTTGCTAGCCGTCCGCAAAACCGAGTCAAATTTGACGCGTTATTAAAGAGCCTGGCGAGCCAGCTTGCTCCAGACCCTCAAGCCGAACGGATCAAAACCCGTGCGCTTTTTTTAGCTCCAGATCGATCGGTTTTTTTGCGCCGTCTTTGGTCACGCTCACGTAGGTCGCGATCGCGGATGTCACGTGTATGCACTCGCGAAAGCCCGCCGCATTTAGCCGCTGCGCCGTGACTTCGATCTTGGTTTTGATTGAGGTGTTGCCCACGTCCGTTATCTTGGCGTAGCAGCTCACGACGTCGCCGACGAAAACGGGTTGTTTAAATATAATCTCTTGCATCGAGATTGTCACGACGCGCTCCGGAGCTACTTCGCGCGCGGCCTGAGCGCCCGCAAGGTCGATCTGGCTTAGTATCCAGCCGCCAAAAATGTTGCCAGCGGAGTTGGTGTCTTTTGGCAAGGCGACCTGCTTCATGCGCGGTTCGCCCATGCCTTCTAATGTTTTTTCCATTTTTATCCTTTCTATTTTTATTTAATTTTGCAAATTTAGCGACAATCCGCCGCGTTTGGCTTATCTTGCGTCAAGCCGTGGTTTAAATTTGACTCGAAAAACCCGCGTCTTTACAGCGCAAATTTAGCGCCCAAAAGGTACGGGTCTGGCCCGCAAAAGGTAAATTTATAACCAAACTCGCCGCAAGCCAAGGTAAAATTTGACGCTAAGGACGCGCCCTATCTCTCTCCCGCTTGCCATTTTTCCCATTCGCCGCTCTCGTCAAGTTCGTTTCCGATAGCCTTGTAGCGGGCGTAGTAATGCTCTACAAAGGCCCTTGCCTGCGCGTGTTTAGGCAGATAGCTTTTACCCTCTTTATCGCAAAATTTCGCCAAAAACTCGCCCGCCGGAGCGCGCCTTGCGTAGTGAAGCGCCAAATTTTTGTAGTTTGCGAGGCAAATTTCTTTAAATTTAGCATAGTGTTCGCGGTCAAATTTGACGACCAAAGCGCTGTCCGCAAAGCTAAGCGCGCCCGAGTCAAACAGCAAGCTAAGATGGATGAGCCCCTCGCAGTAGTACGCGCGCACCTCATCGACCTCGCGCCACGCGATAAGTCCGACCGCACGGGCGATCAGCTCGTGAAATACGCTCATCTCGTAGCTCGCGTCGCCGCCGATAAAGAAATTTACGAGCCCGCCAGTAGTCGCCTTGTACTCCTCGATAAATTTAAACTCGCCGTCCGCGTTCATCGCCTTTTCCGTGTCGGTGCCGACGAAAAGTATGTGCCCAAACTCGTGGCCGATCGTGGAGATCTCGTAGGTTTTTTTCCAAATTTGCGGCTTTTTAAATAAAATTTCGCGCCCGTAGTCCAAAAACTCGCGCGAAAAAATCTCCCCGCTAAGCTTCATAAACGGCCGCGCCTTGGCGCTCTCGTAAACGTGCTCCACGAAGGCGAATATCTTTTTGCCGCGCTCCTTGCTCACGGTCTCGTCGTTTGGCACGACCTGTGCGGAGAAAAGCCCGTTTAGCTCGGCGCCGTAGTAGATCATCGGCACGCTGATGTATGTCTGCGTTCTAGCGACGTTTTGCGTCACTTGGCGCGCGAGCAGGGCGTCCTCTATCCCGCACTCGCGGCAAATTTGCTCGTAGGCGCGGATGACGCCCTTTTTAAACTCCTCCTCGTCAAAGTCGCTGGCTCCCGCTAGTCTCACGTCCCACTCGAGCGCGACGGCGTGCGTGTAGGCATCCTCGTAGTACTCGAGCGGATGGCCGGGCTGTAGCGGGCCCTTTACATTCATCCACGCACGCTCGGCATCCTGCCACGCGGGGATCGCGCGGTCGTTTTCTTGTTCGCAAAACGCCGCCTTCAGCTTTTCAAAATACCTCACGTAAGCTCTTTGCTCGTCGTTTAGAGCTAGCATTTTTAGATTTTTGATTAGCTCATCCAGCGCGTCCGCCACGCGTTTTACTTCGTTTTCAAAGGCCGCTGCATACGGCGCAAAGGCGTATTTTTCGCCGTTTTTTAGGACCGCGCCGTAGCTTCGCTCGCCCTTTTCGTCGCCGTCTTTTTGATAGAGGCCGTTTTCGTCGATAAATTTGATCGCATCGGCCATGCTTGCAAATTTAGCTTCAAATTCTTTATTCGTAGTTTGCAGGATTTGCCTGTCCCACGCGCTTTGCCACGCGTTCATCGCTAGCCCCGCGCCGTGCATGCCGCTAAGTAGCGCTAGGTAAAAATCGTCTATTATTTTTTCCTCTTTTATCCGCGCCAAAAGCTTTTCAAAGCACGCCTCGTAAAACTCGCGCACGAGCTCAAAAGCTTCGTCTTTTATGCGCCCTATCTCGGCCTCCTCGCGTCCTTGTTTTTTTAGCTCATTTTCTAGCGGCTCAACCTTTAGATCGACTATGCGGCGCAAAACCGCGACCTTTTCACTCTTTTGCCCCTTAAAACCGGCGATTTTTAGCATATTTTGCACGACCTCGCTAGGGTTATCTAGCTGCCGATACATCGCGTTTAGCTCGTCTTTACCGGCCGCTACTAGCTCGTTTAATCTTTTAAAATCGTTCACGTTTATCCTTTTAAAAATTTGGCGTATTTTAGCTTAAATTTGATGCATATCGCGTTAAAAATGAGCGGGTGGGAGTTAAATTTGACGGTGCGGACGGCTAAATTTGCGCCGTAAAGAGTGCGGTTTATAAAACCTAAATTTGCATTTATCCAAAAATAAAGCGCGGACTCAAATTTGGAGATTAAATTTGAGTCCGCACTAGCAAATTCGGCTAAATTTAATGCTTTAGCGAACAGCGGTTTAAAAAGTAGCAAGCGGGGCAAAATCCCGTGACGCCCACGATAAACGGCACGAGCCCAACCAGCCCCCACCAGCTGCTAAACACCGCTCCCACGATCATTATCGCTAGCCCAATCAGCGCTCTTATTATCCTAGTTTTTTTACTTAGCATTGCGTTTTCCTCTCTTTGTTTTTGCATTTTTTACACGTATTTATACCAAAAAATTTATAAAGAGGACAATAACCGTAAACAGCCGTCAGTAGCGGCACGAGTCCGACCAGCCACAGCCAGCACTCGCAGACGAACCCAAATGCGTATATCCAAACCGCAGCGATCACTAGGCGGATAGTTTTATCTAAAATCCCGACGTTTTGCATTTTCTCTCCTTTATGCTAGACCTCTTATCATGCCTTGCATGACCATCGGCTTCATCATATATAGCTTCATCGCCCAGTTTAGGTAGCTCTCGCGAGTCGCGCCCATGCACGCTATCGTAGGCTCGGGCTTGCCCGTCCAGTTAAACTCCACCATCACCGCTTTGCCGAATTTCGTTAGCAGCGGGCACGCGGTGTAGCCGCCGTATCTAGCACTCGGTTCGCGTCCTTTTATGACGTCGGCTAGATTTTGCGCCAGCACTGGATACATCTTGCGTATACTAGCTCCGGTTTTACCGGCGGGAAATCCGCAAACGTCGCCGATAGCAAATATATTTTTAAATTTCGAGTGTTGTAGCGTCTCGCGCGTGAGGCTAATCCAGTTGCCCGCCACATCGCCCTTTTCTACGCTTAGCCCTGCATCGGCGTAGATTTTAGAAGCCTTCATGCGAGGCACTAGGTGTAGGTAGTTAAATTTTACTTCGACTAGCTCTTTAGCGAGTTTATTTTCGCCGTTTTCGCGGTACGGCATAGCGTGCTCAAATACCGCTATATTGGTACTTTTATCCACCTCAACCAGCTGATGCGAGGTAAAATACTTCACGTCTCGCTCCTCCAGCATCCCTTCTATCATTTTAGCATAAATCGGAGCGGAAAATACCGTGCGCGCACCCGAGTATATCGAGATATCAAGCTTGTCTCTGTTGCCTAAATTTCGCGCCATATCTTCGGTTAGCAACGTTACTTTTTTATTTGCGCCCGAGCACTTCATCGGTGTTTTGTTGTCGCTAAAGACTATCTTGCCGCCTTCTTTGCCGACTTTTTTCATTATGCCGGACATAGCAACGGCGCCTGGGATCGTATAGATAGAAGTCACGTTGTCGCTACCGATATCGTCGGCGCTAAGCCCTTTTACGCTCTCAAACTCATACTCCGCTCCGCTAGCTATCACGAGGTAGTCGTAGCTTAAATTTGACCCGTCCTCTAGCTTGACGGAATTTGCCGCTGGACCAATGGATACGGCATTTTGCTTTATCCATTTTACGCCGTCCGGGATCAAATTTGATTTTTCGTAGGTTATGTCTTCGGGCAGATAGTGACCGGCTGCGATGAGCGTAAAGCCGGGCTGATAGTAGAAGTACTCGTCCTTATCAAGGATGGTTATTTCGGCATTTGGCATATCTCGTCGTAGTTTCGCCGCTAGGCTGATGCCGCCTAGACCGCCACCGATTATTAGGATATTTGCGCGGATGTCCGCATTTTCTCCAGCATTTAGCTTGCTAGCCCCTGCGACTCCCGCCGCCGCTAACCCCGCCGCGCCTAAAATTTTCAAGACGCCTCTTCTGTCGATGCTTTGCATAAAAGCTCCTTTTAGAAGTTATTGTCAAATCATAGCGCATTTTAAAATTTAAATATGTAACAAAGTCACCTTAACGTCACGACTCCGCGTTTTAGCTCGACGAGCCCCTTTTTCTGCATCTCTTTTAGCGCTCTTGATACTGCTTCTCGCGCGCTGGCGATGTCGTTTGCGATCTGTTCGTGCGTGATCTTTAGCCCGTTTTTCGCGCCGTTTTGCTCGAGGAAATTTATTATTCTCCGAGCTAGAGGCAAAAACAGCGTCTGATCCATAGCGGTTATCGCCGAGCTAAATCGCGTCGCCATGAGCTCTAGCGCGTGATTTGCCACCTGCGGATAGTTTTCGCGTAGACTCTTAAAGATCTCTCTTGGTATCAAAATCATCCGCACGTCATCTTCGATTTGTAAATTTATCTCCGCTTGTAGCGCTCCTAGCGAACAAAAGCCACACAGCATGCAGCTATCGCCGTCTTGCAGGTTAAAGACGGTGATCTCTTTAAAATTACTCGTGCTAACCAGCCCGTGCGCACGCCCGCTTATGATGATCGCGTAACCAAGGCAGCCGTCTTTTAGGTATATCCTCTCGCCTTTTTTAAAGCTTCTTAACGTCGCGCTTTTTAGCACCGCCTCTTCATCCTGCGCACTAAGCGTAAATTTAGACGTAAACCGCCGCCTTATCGTATCTTTTAGCTCGTCTCCAGACATATGCGCTCCTTGGTTAAATTCGGTTTTGTTCAATTATATTTTCTTTTACGTAAAAGCACGGTGATAAAATTTAGCTACAAAATATTTTAAGCATTGATTTATTTCGTGACTAACTCACCGAAATTGCGCTAAAATTCGGCTAAAATTTAGAAAAAACGAGGAAAAATATGAAAACGCAGGACGAAAAATCAAGCTGGCTACAGCACTTTCCGATCATGTTTTACACCGTAGTTATGGGGCTTGGCGGGCTAGCTCTCGCATACGAGCGGTTAAATTTGATCTTTGATATCTCAGGCGCGGTTTTTGAGATTTTACGCGGCGCGGCGAGTCTAGCATACGCGCTCATCTGCGCTTGTTACGCGGCAAAGCTGATCAGATACCCAGGGGCTTGCAAGGCGGAGTTTTTCCACCCGGTGCGCGTAAATTTTTTCGCCGCATTTTCGATCGGCACGCTGCTAGTCGCCTCACTCTGGCGGGACTTCGCGCCAGTTTACGATGCGCTTTTTTGCGTGGGCGTAGCGTTTCAGACCTTTATCACGCTGCACGTCGTCTCCTTTTGGATCAAAAATAACGTCCAGATCGCGCACTCAAACCCCGCGTGGTTTATCCCGATCGTGGGCAACCTCTTCGTCCCGCTAGCAGCGCCCGCCGCGAGCGAGCTTGCGTGGTATTATTTTGCGATCGGGATATTTTTTTGGCCCGTGCTTTTTGCGGTTTTGTTTTACCGCATCATATTTCACGACCAGATGCCGCAGAAATTTATCCCGACGCTTTTTATCGTGATCGCGCCGCCTGCGATGGCGTTTTTGGACTACGTCAAGCTCACCGGCGGTTTTGACGCGACGGCGAAGATCATGCTCTACGTCACGCTATTTTTCGCGCTTCTCATCCTTTTTATGTTTAAAAGCTTTTTGCGGCTTAAATTTTTCCTCTCGTGGTGGGCGTTTACCTTTCCGACGGCTGCGGCTAGCATAGCGTTTTTACGAGCGTTCGAGTTTAACGGGATCAAATTTTTCTTATTTGCGGGAGCGACGGGTTTTGCTATCTTATGCGTTTTTATAGGTATCGTGGGCTTTTGCACGTTAAAAGCGATGCGGCGCGGCGAAATTTGCGTGCCTGAGTGACGGTTTTGTAAATTTGAGTAAATTTAAAAATCCGCGCTCAAATTTGACTTTTAAACGCGGATTTTGGGAGCGTAAATAAGCCAAAGCGACTTAAATTTACTTTATCGATCCCATCATTTTTAGCATATTTTCAAGCTCTTTTACCTCGGCTATGCCTTGGTTGCACGTAGATTCTTGCTCCTCTTTGCTCATCTTTTTTATGCTCGCGTAGTCGGCCTCAAACTCTTTTTTCGTTGCGGCAGCGTCAAAGTCCTTTTTGCCCTGAGCCTCCGCTTGTTTTGCCATCGAATCGATGAAATCGTAAGAAACCTTTTTGTACTCCTCGCAAGCAGCAGGCATCTCAGCAGCCGCAAGCTGTCCGGCAAAAGCGCAAAGCGCGACGAAAAGCAGTGATTTTTTCATGTTTATCCTTTTTAAAAAATGCGGCGTATGATAGCAAAATTTAAATAAATTAGCCTTGACGCGCGATAAATTCGCTAAAAGATATCTCGCGGGCGTTAAATTTAACTCCGAGCGAGGCGAGTTTGTCTTGCAGCAGCAGCGCCGAGTCCTCTATGCCGCTAAAAAGGCAAAGCGGCAAATTTCGCGCCCTCTCTTTAGTCGCCGCAAAGCTCTCGTCCTCAAAAAATTTCTTTAAAAACACGAGCGTTTTTGTCTTATCTGCGCCCAGATCCTCGATGAAAACGCTGAAATATTTATATTCGGGCTCCTCGCGCGCTTCATCTTCCCGCGCGTAGTCGTCCGCCAGCTCGCGGTAAAATTCGTTGTTTAAATCAGCAATCGGCGCGATCGCCTCAAGCGAGCAAGGGGCCTCAAGCGCGGCAAGAGCGGTTAAAATTTCTTCAAATTTGACGGATACGAAAGAAAATGGGCTTAACCGAGAGATAAATTTTACGTTCAAATTTTACGCTCCCGCTCAAACGGATGCGGCGCCTGACTTCGTCAGCACGAAAATTTAGGCTCGCCTTCGTATCGCCTGAAATTTTCGGCGCATATGTTTTCGCTAGAAGCGCAAAATTTCAGCAAAAAGCAATGTTTGTTGAAATCGGCTGATTGCAAATTTGAGCGCAAAAATACAAGACGAGACGACGCGCCGCCCAAAAAACGTAAGCGGAAGTATCGCGGAGCAGATTTGCTTGTTTTGAAATAAAATTTGAGCGTGCGCTAGGCATATAGCCTGCGGAGCGAAAATTTTACGAGATCAAGCAAAGATGCCCGCGAGACGACGCGCTACAAAGATTGCAGGATTTTTGGTTTTGAAAACGCCGTTATCGGCCTAATCTCCCCCTTAAATCTCTCAATCTGCGCTAGCACGGTGTGAGCCGAGTTGCTTTGCGCGAGACTTGACGTGCCTTTATCAAATGTTAGCACGTTTACGCAGCCGTGCTGGCAGAGGCTCTTTTCGCCCCATTTTTCAGGATCATACCATGCGCCCTCGCAGATAGCTACGACGCGCTCAGGCACGATGTCGGTAACTAGCACGCCCGCTAGTATCTCGCCGCGGTCGTTAAATACGCGCGCAACGTCGCCCGTGGCTAGGCCGCGCTCTTTGGCGTCTTTTGGATTTATTAGCACCGGCTCTCTGCCGCTAACTTCGGCGAAATTTCTGATGATAGAGTTGTTTAGCTGGCTGTGCAGGCGGTAGCGAGAGTGCGGGCTAACGACGTGTAGCGGGTATTTTTTCGTCGCGTTGCCTAGCCACTCTTTCGGCTCTATCCACGTAGGCATCGGCGGGCAGTCGGCGTAGTTCATCTTTGCGATCGTCGGCGAGTAGATCTCTATCTTACCCGACGGAGTGCCTAGTCGGTTTTTGGCAGGATTTTCGCGGAAGGCAGCTAGGCGCGTATAAAGCTCGGTTTCCGTGTTGTCTTTTTCAAACCTCACGTAGCCTTTTTCGTAAAATTCCTCAAAGCTAGGCATGCTCAAATTTAGCCCCTTGGCCTGCTCGGCCGCGTCGGCGTAAAATTCCTTCATCCAGCCTAGCTCGTCCTTGCCCTCGCTAAATACCTCGCCTCTACCCCAGCGTTTGCAAATTTGCTCGCAGATCCAAAAGTCGCTCTTGCTCTCGCCCATCGGCTCTATCGCCGGCCTATAAGCCACGATGTATTCGCCCGTAGCGCCCGTTTGGTTGATGTCGTTTCTCTCGACCTCGATAGCTACCGGTAGCACGATGTCGCTAAATTTTGCGGTGCTAGTCCAGTACGGCTCGGCTGTGATAACGGTGTCAAATTTACGCCACTGCTTTACGATGTTGTTTACGTCCTGATGGCGCGTAAACATCGAGCCAGAGGCCATGTATGCCACTCTCATGTGTGGCAGCTTGATCTTAGTGCCGTCGTAGTCGATCTCTTTGCCCGGATGCTCTAGCGCCTCGATGCTGCGAGAGGACGGGATAGTGATGTTTTTAGTCGTTTTCCACGGCGCGCCGTCTACGTTTTCGTACTTCTCGTCGATACGCGTGCTTAGGCCTTTTAGCACCGGAGCAATCTTGTCCGTAGCGCCCGCAGAGCCGTATCCTAGGCTAAACTCAAACCCAAGCCCCTCTTTACCCACGTGTCCTAGCATCGCGTTTAGCACCACTAGCGCCCAGAAAGGCTGCTCTCCGTGGTCGGCTCTTTGTAGCGCGCGGCCGATCAGCACGGTCGTAGGCTCTTTGGCTAGACGCGTCGCAAACTGCGCTATCGTGCCCGCAGGTACGCCGCAAATTTTGCTCGCCCACTCGATATCTTTTACGACCTTGTCCTGCGTGCCGAGGAAGTAGTCTTTAAATTTATTAAATCCGACCGTGTATTTTTTGATAAATTCCTCGTCGTAGAGGTTGTTCGTAAACAGATAATGGCACATACCGATGATGAGCGCGGTGTCGGTATTTGGGCGCACGATGACGTTTTCGCTGCCGTAGTAGCGCGCGGTGTCGTTTATCATGACGTTTACGCTATAGGTTTTGATACCCGATTTTTTAAGCTCCTGCATACCTACGTAGCCGTCGTGAGTCGGAGGGACTGATGAGATTTGGTTGGTTACGATAGGATCCGTGCCCCAAAATACCACGTTTTTAGCGTTTTTGACGATAGCTTTCCACTTCGTCGGCGCGTCGTAAACCGCGCTACCGCCTAGCACGTGAGGCATGATGACTAGACCCGCTCCGGTCGAGTAGTCGCCGCTTTCTTCCACGTAGCCGCCAAGCACTTTTAGCATCCTGTGCGCGACCGTACGACCCCAGCTGACCTTACCGCTGCCGCCCCACCAGTAGCACTCGCCGTAGATCGCCTCGGCACCGTATTTGTCGAAGTTTTCTTTTAGAGCCTTTGCAGCTAGATCAAGCGCGACGTCCCAGCTAACGCGCACGAACTCGTCTTTACCGCGCAGTTCGCTCTTTGCCGCGCCTTTTGCTTTTAGGTAGCTTTTGCGCACCATCGGATAGAGCACGCGGTTTTCGTTCTGCACGGAATCAGGCAAACTATAGTTCATCGTATTTGGAAATTTATCGCCCTCAAAATCGCTAACAGAAACGATCTGCGATGAGTTCAAATTTGCCCAAAACGGACCGAATCTGTTTGCGCCGAACACTTTTTTGTTATCAAAAATCGTCTGTTTGACGCCCTCTATCCTACTAGCCTGCGCAGCCGTAGCCGCCAAGGCCGAAAATTTGATGAAATCTCGTCTTTTCATCGGTTTCTCCCTTATTTAATTCTCGCAGGAGCAAGCCCCCGCACCTTGCGCTTGCAGTCGCGAAGTCGCAGACCCAAGCAAAGCCAAATCGCCGATACTTGCGATCGGCGATTTGGCAACTCGTTTTCCGTTATTTACTTTTAAAACCCATATTTTATTAGCGGCGCTCGCTTGTTTTTGCAATGTGGTTGTTTAGCGAGCAAGACGCAGCAAATTTAAGCCGGTAGCGTTAAATTTGCCGCCGTAAAACATAAAATCCAAATTTAAAGAACAAACGTCGCTAAATTTTACGCTTCAAGCGACGAGCAAATTTAGCTAGGCGCTAGTCGGACTAAATCCCTATTCTACGGTTTTTGCGTTATGCTGTAGGTATTTAACGATCAAATTTAGCTCCGTCTCCTCTAGTGAGACGTAGTTCGTATCGATCATCGACTGCAAATTTGCCGGCCACTGAGCCGCCGTAAAGCTGTTTGGCTCGTGCAAGCGGTGGCATGCCGAGCAGGTCTCTTCGTATTTTTGCTGAGCCTGTTTGTATAGCGCGTTTGCGTCGCTACCTAGCGCGTCTGCGGCGACTTCGTACGTGCCCTCGACCTCATACCAAAGCTCGCCGTAGTCGTCCTCGACCTCTTTTATTTTCTTAAAATTCGCCTCGCTTTCGGCATCAAAAACCGTGAAAATCTCGGCATTTTTGACGCTTCGCTGTATCTGAGCCAGGTAGTTTGCCGAAACGGCGCCATTTACCTTGATTTTAGCCTTTGCGCCGTCTTTGGAGACGACCTCGACCGGTGTTAAAACCTCGATCTTGCCGACCTTTTTACCGTCTAGCGATATGTCGGTCGTCTTTGTTAAAACCTCGGCATTTAAGCTTATCGCAGCCGCACAGGCAGCGATCAAAACGAATTTAAAATTTTTCATCGCACTTCCTTAAGAAAAATTATTAATGTAATTTTATAAATTTACGGCTTAAAATTATATCGCTATATTTTATTACGAAGCGGGTTTTGTATATTAAAAGAGTAAAATTTGAAGTAATAGCGCGGCAAACCGGGCCGAATTTGAGCTTTGCTCAAATTTGCCGCAAGAGTAAAAGCCGCGCAAACGGCGGCTAAATTTAACGAGCGATTAGTGCTTTTTAAGCCCCATCGCAGCGACGTCTAGCGCGATCTCTTCGTTATCTATCGTGATTAGTCCGCGCTCTAAAATTTTGCTTGCGATCGAGTGCGCCTCGTCAAGCGAATGCATCTTGTACGTGCCGCACTGATATTTGTTAAGCTCGGGGATGTCTTCTTGATTTTTGACGCCCAGGATATCCTTCATCGACGCCGTCCATGCGGCCTTGACCGCCTCCTCGCTCGGCACGCCGATCACGCTCATATAAAAGCCCGTTCTGCAGCCCATCGGCGAGATGTCGATGATTTCGGCGCCCTTGCCATTTAGGTGATCTCGCATAAAGCCCGCAAACAGATGCTCTAGCGTGTGGATGCCTTTTTCGGGCAAGATTTCTTCGTTCGGTTTGCAAAAACGCAAATCAAACACGCTTATATCGTCGCCTTTTGGCGTTTTCATCGTCTTTGCCAGACGCACGCCCGGCGCGTTCATCCTCACGTGATCGACGCAAAAACTATCTAGTAGAGGCATATTTTCTCCTTATTTTTAACATAAATTCGGCGTGATTTTAGCTAAATTTACTAAATTTTAGCTCAAATTTGAGTTGATTAAAAGCCCGCATTTGCTCGGCTAGCCATGAAGCGGTCTTGATAAAATTTGCGTAACTACCGTGCGCCAAAATCGCCTTAATACCGTAGCGCGGCAAAGTCAAATTTGATATAAAAAAGAGTTAAATTTGAAAGAAAAATCGGGCAAAAAGCCCGACTAGAAGTATTAAATTTTAAGCAAAATGAGGTTTAATCTGCTCTATCCAAGCGCTGATTCTAGGCTCGGTTTTTTCGCTTTCGTTATCGGCATCAAGCGGCAGACCGACGAATTTACCGTCTCTTACGGCTTCTGATTCGTCAAATTTATATCCGTCCACGGACACTGCACCCACGACGTTTGCGCCGGCTTTTACGACCTCATCGTAAAGCTTGCCCATCGCGCCGCAAAAGCTATCCGCGTAGCTCTCCGCATCGCCCGTGCCAAATATCGCAACCGTCTTGCCGCTAAGCTTTAATCCGCCGAAATCAAACGCGTCCCAGTCGTCTTGAAGGTCGCCCGTACCCCAGGTCGAAACGCCCAAAATCAGCTTGTCAAAGCCGTTTAGCTTAGCCGCGTCGCAGTTTGCTACGTTTAAAAGCTCGTTTTCTAGCCCCAAATTCTCGGCTAAAAAGCTCGCCGCCTCCTCAGTATTTCCCATACTGCTTCCAAAAATGATACCTATCATTTAAATTTCCTTTAAAAAATATGATGACTTATCGTGTAGGGCACCAGTCGCAGCGATCCGCCGCGTCCGCACTCCCGTCTGACCTCGATGTAGCGCGAGAAATTCGCATTTCTCGGAGCTACGATAAACATCCTGTCAAACTCTCCGCCGCTAAGCGCCTCAAAGCCTCTAGCGATCTCGCAGTTAGCCAGATGAAACCGCTCTTTGGTTATCTCTTTAAAGCACGGCATAACGCCAAAAAGCTTGCGCCCGCCCTGCTCGGCAAAGATAATCCCGTCTTGAAAATAAACGTTTTTATCAAAATGTTTGGCGCGTATTTTATCATAAACAAACTGAGAAAACATTATGTCCGCGTCAAAACATATTCCGTTTTGGGATTTTAGCATGAGGATTAGCTTGGCGGCCGGGTGTTTGGGGGAGACGGCTAGCGGCGGAACGGCGTCGAATTTGCCCGTTTTATAGGCGCAGATGACGGCGTTTGAGGCGATACAAAAGCTTGAAATTTTACTTCGGCTAGGATTTTTAAACTCGCATAGATCCTCTATGCGCTTTAAAAAAATTTCCTCCAAATTTAAGCCCGAATACGCATAAATAAGAGGAATTTTTAGCTCGCGACCTGCGCAACAGTTGTATAAATTTATAAAAATTCGGGCTTTATTTACCGCATCAAGCCCTGAAAAAATACTTGGAGTTATTTCTCCAATACCTGATAAAAAGCCGAATTTCATCTATTAGTCTTTTACCTTGCAGCATCCAAATTCCTTATCTAGCCCAAAGACTTTGCAATACTCGCTAAACACGCAGCTGACGCTTCTTTTGGCGCAAACGATCGGGATATTGCGCTTTTTAGCTTGGTTTTTTATCGTTTTCATCGTGTTGTGGTTTAAAAAACTGGTTAGCATCACGACGCACTCGGTATCTTGCGGGATCGGTTTGCGATTTACGCGGTTTTCGTTGCGCGCGTCCCAGTGTTCGATCGCTTCCGCGCCGAGGTCTTTTAGGACTGCTTTTATAGGCGTTATTTCGTCGGCTCCGATAACTAAAACTGACATTTCTGGCTCCTGTTTATTTGATTGTGATTATTATAAAATAGATTAGCTAAAAAATAGCTTAGTTATGATAGTTGTTATCAGTTAAGTGCAAATTTGTAACGCATGTCAAATTTTGTGAGGAAATTTTAAATTTGACTTACTCATTTATCTTTTAGAATCAAGAAACGGCGCTCAAATTTGACGAATAGACGACAAGAGCAAAAAGCTCGACGTTTTTGCTCTTAAATTTGGTAGAAAATAAATCAAATTTGGGTTCAATTTTACCCGTCCGATTTTGCCGCCTTATCAAGCTCCATCTGCTTTTCGAGCCGCTTAAACTCGTCAGCATAAATTAGCGCATTATCGACGCACTCGAGCCAAAACTCCAGCGTTCGCGCGTCCTTGCCGAAGTGCTTTTGTAGCAAAGCTTCAACGCTCATCACGCCGCACTCGCGCAAAAACGCCTTGTACGCGCCGATAAATTTATCGCCCGCGCGCCTAAACTCGCCCAGCAAAAACTGCGAGAGCAGGTAGCCGACAGTGTAGGGGTAGTTGTAGATGTATTGATCGGTTTTGTAAAAATGTAGCTTAAAGTATGGCAAAAAGCCCTCCGCGTCCTGCGTCGTATCGCCGTAGCGTCCACGCCACGCCTTTTGCATGAGCTCCTCTATCTGCGCAGCGCCGACCGCGCCCTTTAGCCTAGCCTTTAAAAAGGCGATCTCAAAATCAAACCGCACGCCGATGTGTAGCATGAAATTTGCCGCAGATTTTAGCTCCTGCCACAAGATGTCAAAGAGCAAATTTTTATCCGAGCTATTTTTTCGCAGATAGTTTCGCAGTACGGCTTCATTAAAGGTGCTAGCAGCCTCGGCTAGCGTCATCGGAAACTGCGTTTGCAGCGCGGGCAAATCGCGCATGATCCAGTAGTGCCACGCATGTCCGAGTTCGTGCGCTTGCTGGATCATATGCGCCTGCGTGCCCATATAGCTAGAAAATACTCGCGGCTGACGAAATTTATCAAACCTCGTATAAAACGCGCCGCCTGCTTTGTTTTCGCGCACCTGTGCCTCGATCCAGCACTTCTGCAGCATCATTTTGATAAATTCTGGTATCTCCTCGCCAACCTCGCCCAGAGCCTCGCAGATCGTCTCTATCGCCCGCTCGTAGGAGATCTCCTCCGCGCTAGTAAAAGGAGACGGCGCGAGCAGATCGCGGGCGTAAATTTTACCCTGCGGGAAGTACTTCGCGCGCAGGCTCACGCACTCTCTGATCTTGTCTGATCTGCGATCTAGCGCCGCAAACATCGCCGTTACGGCCTGCTCGCTGATCTTGTTTTGCTGCAGGCTAGGCGTGAGGATATCCGTCCCCGCCGCCCTAAATTCGCTCAGCCTAAAGCCCTGAAGCAAATTTAAAACGTCGGCGTACAAGCTCGCGTGCTTACCGTAATGATCCGCTAGCCCCTCAAACACGCTCTTTCGCAGCGCGGTATCTGGCGAGCCCTTTAAAACGCCCACGCATTTTGAGAGATTATAGACGCTTTTTACGCCCTTTTTATCGGTAGCCTGCACGGCGATGAGGTTGTTTAGATGTCTAAATACGCCGTAAAGCGGAGCGAAACTGCTAGCCGCCGTATCCTCGTAAATTTTACGCTCCTTTGCGTCAAATTTTGCCCGCCAGCTACTTTTTCGCTCATCGTAAAGAAATTTTATCCGCGCAAACTCCTGCGTTTGGCGCGCGGTATCGGAGGGATCTAGCGCATCCATCTTTTCAAAAATGATCTCTTTCGTCCGCTCAAGACGCAAAAATTTCTCCCTGATTTTCGCCTCGGCCGCACCTGCTCGCTCGTCTTTGGCGTCGTCGCTTGATTTGCAGCGGCAAAATGCGAGCAAGGAGTTTGCCTCCTCAAAGCCGCGCTCGTATGCGTTTATCAGCAAATTTAGCCCGCCGCTAGAGCCCAGCAGCCCCTCTATCTCGCCTAAAATTTCGTCCAAATTTGAGAGTGCATCCGTAAATCTCGCATCGTCAAAGTCGCCGTACGCGTCCTCAAACGTCCATCTAGGAAGCTCCATTTTACGCCTCACAACGAGAGTAAAAATACGAAAATATGGTGGCTAAGCAGGCCCAAGACCGCCGGCACGCTGCAGCGTTTGACGATATCGAGCGGACTGCACTTTAGCATGCCCGCTATCGCGACGACCACGCCTGCGACGGGTGAGAGAGGGCGAGCGATAGTCGAGGCCTGATGCATCGGCAGCACGAGCATCACGGAGCTCACGTTTAGCTTAGCCGCGATATGCGGTACCATCTCGATGAGCGGGTAGAAGCTTGCGCCGTTTGAGCCGGAGATGATCGTAACAAGCGTCGTGATGACGACGAAAAGCACCGACATGCCAAAGCCGCCAAAGCCAAGCGAATTTGCGAGCTTAACGATACTATCGAGCATGCCTAGAGCCTTAAAGCCTTCTGCAAATACGCCCGCTGCGATGATAAGGATCACGACGCCGCTTAGGCTCTTGCCCATCGCTTGGAAAAATACCTTGACTCCCTCGGCAATCGGGTCAAATTTAAACCTATGCCTGACCGCCTCAAAAAGCATCGCGATGACGACTGATAGGATGATGATAGCCGAGATATCAAGCTTGATAGAGGCGATGCAGTACTGCGAAAATACGACCACTAAAATCATCGGCAAAAACGGCAGTATCGCGTAAATTTTAGGCGCGGCGGTCTGCGGATTTTGCACTGCGCCGTCAAATTCCATTACTTCGCCCACGTGCTCGCTGCACACCCAGCCCTCTTTTTTATCCAGATATCTGTTCCAAAAAACGAGCGCGATACCCATCACGATCGAGGTCGGAAGCGCAGCAGGGATCTTATAGACGAAAACATAGTCAAGGATACTAAGCTGCGTAGCCTTCGCCGCAGCAGCAGTCGATGCGCCGATGAGCACCATCGAGGCGGCTCCCGACATCGCGCAGATCGAGCCTACGGTGAGCTTGTTTAGTCCAAGCGAGATGAGTACGGGCCCTAGCAGTGCAAGACACAGCACGCCAAGGCCTACCGCGCTAGTGATGACCATACTGATGAGCTTAGCCACCGCAAATGCGACGAATACCATGACGTATGGGTTTTTGATCCTAGCAAAGCGCTTCGTAGCGATAGAAACGAAAGCGTGGTTCGCGCCGATATGCGTCATATAGCTCGCAAAACCCACCATAAACATGATGATAAGGCCTAAATTTGCAAATCTGTTTGAGAACATATATCGTATAAACTCGATGATATTTAGGTAGGCGTTGCCCGTCGCTACGGCCTGTTTAGGCATAAAATTCCCCGTGCCTAGCGCGACCGAGCAAATCAACATAAAAACGCCCGAAAGAAAAAGCACGAGCGGCGCGTACTTACCCCGCACTATCGCCCAGCCCACGATAAACAGCACTACCGTGCCGATAATAATACCTGTAGCAGCCATATTTTGCTCCTTTTTAGTGTTTTTGTGTATTAAATCCAGAGCAAATTTTACTACAAATATTGATATATTAAGCTAAAATAAAAATTATTTTTTAATTTTTTTAGACTACTATTATTTTATGTAACTTTGATTTTTATTAAAATTTTAGACTAATGCGGCGTGTTTAAGATCAAATTTAACGTCTTGTATGTGCTTAAAATTTAAAAAAGCTATAAAGCCAAATTTTACCAAAGCGCCGAATTTAAGCCGTATAGATCAAATTTGGCTCCACTTAAATTTAAATTTATCCAAGCTCAATCCCGCGGAAGTCCGTTTTTATCGGACTTGTCGCTGATTAGCTTACCCGCTTCATCGTATTTTTTGGCGCGGATGAGCCTGCCTCGCTCAAACTCCCCCTCGGCCTCTAGTTTTCCGTTTGCGTAGTAGTGGCGCGCCTCGCCGACCTCCAGCCCGTCCTCAAACATCACTCTGGCTTTTAGCTTGCCGTTTTCGTGATACTCCTCGTACAGCCCGTGATAGCGCCCGTCTTTAAACATTACTTTTGCCGCCGGCGCCCCGCTCTCGTAGTAGTCCAACCCCGCGCCCGTTTGGCGGCCGTCTTTGTACTCGTATTCGCCTCGTAGCTTGCCGCTTGGGTAGTATTCGCGCGCTACGCCGTCCTTTTCGCCGTCTTTGTAATTTTCTACCACGCGCGTTTTGCCGTTTTCGTAAAATCGCTTCCAAGCGCCGTTTTTACGGTCGTTTTTGTATTCGCCCGTCTCCTCCAAGGCGCCGCTTTCGTAGTACCATTTTTCCGCGCCTTCTCGCTTACCCTCTTTGTAGGTTCGCACGCCGCGGATTTTGCCGCTTTTGTAGTAGTCGATATCCTCGCCGTTTCGTAGCCCGCCGACGTATGGGCTGCGTGCGCTAACCTCGCCGCTAACGTAATAGTCGGTAAATACGCCCTCTCGCCTGTCCGCCTTGAAAAAGCCCTCCTGCTTTAACGCGCCGCCCTCGTCAAAGTAGTAGCGGCGGTAGCGCCCGTCACGGACGTCATTTTTGTATTCGCTCTCGCCCATCAGCGCGCCGCTATCTGCGTGGTAGTGCTTTGCCGTGCCCTCGCGGACGCCGTTTTTTAGGGGGTATTCGTTTGAGGGTTTGTCCCTACCGTCAAAATAGTCTCGATATCGCACCGCCGTGCCGCCCTGCACATCTATCTCGCGTATGAGCGTGGGCGGCAGAGGTTTTAGCCTCGGATAGACCATGCCCATCGCATTTACGTCATATAGGTCCTCGACGCTGTATCGAAGCATCTTTAGCGTGCCGTCGTAGAGCTTGCCTTTTACGTAGTAAAGCCCGTTTTTTAGGCTCGCTTCGGGCTTCATTACGATTTTTGGCTCCAGTGCCTGCGCACCGATCGCTAGAAGCGGAAGTAAAAATAGAAATTTTAGGATTTTCATGGTTTTTTCTGTTTTGTTTGATTTGGGTAATTTTAAAATTTAAAGCTAAATTTAAGATGAAGGCGCGATTATTTTTATTTTGGATGAGTTAAATTTAAGGGCTCTTGCCAAATTTAACCGTCTTTTAGTGCTTCCGCGATGATCGTCCACTCTTGCATGAGCCTTTCAAAGCTAAAATTTGCATTCGCCGGGCTAGTAGAGGGTAGCTTGGCGGGCTCTTTACCCGTTGCGTTTAAAATTTGATTTTTTAGGTATTTTTCGCAAATTTCGTGCGCCTTGCCGCCGTTTGAAAATACTTGCACGATGCACGTGCCGCTAAAAATCAGCTCTAAATTTGCAGGCGCGACGGCGGTCATTTTGGCATCGCTCGAGCCCTTTATCTCGCACGATTTCGCCAGCGTGTTTGCGGAGTTGCGTAGTGAAAAATAAATTTACCGATAAATTTAACTGCTTGTTTTGAGTTTATCGCTTTAGAAGTTCTTTTATCGTAACAACGATTTTATAAAATTTACCGGGAAAATTTAGTTTAAAATGCAAAATAGTAGGGCGCATCTTGCTACGCCCTTTAATAAATTTAAGATGCGATCTTGCAAATTTGATCTATTTTAGCTCAAACGCAAGAGTTGCTGCGATCGTCTCGTCATCGCAAATTTTTGAGTCGGTAAACGGCATTTTATGCACCACTTGTAGTAGCCACTTTCCAGGTTTAAGAGCTAGCACCTCTATCGTGCCGTCTGGCTCAGTTTCGCCGTGAAATGCACTTTTTTCTTTCAAAAAGCCGTCAAATGTTCCATTAAGCGTAGCGCTTTCTAGCGGTTTGCCTTCAAATAGAATTTTAACTTTAAACGGTACGCCAACTTTGAAATTTGCCGGATTTTCAAGCGGAACTATCTCTAAACGCTGATTGGAAGGCTTTGTTACGGAGTTGTCCTTCGCGTTTTTGTTTATGACGCCTTTTGCGCTCATGCTTGCTTTTTTGCAGTATTTGGCGTCTTTGATATCCTCTTTGGTTTTGCCCATATGCCATGTGCCATCGCTAGCTTTTGTCCAAAACGTAGGCTTGTACTCGCCAGCTATAAGGTAAGAGCCGTCTTCAAGCTTGCCTCTTTCGTAGTGGTAGTTTTCGCCGCTTTGTTTTAGGCTAAGCTTTTCGCCGTTTTTGGCTATGACGTACGGGGCTTCAAATAGGGCAATCCTGTTATCCGGGATCTTTTCAACAGTCGGAAAATCGTCCGCATAGCCGATCTCAACGCTAGTTACGTCTTTGCTGCTTCCAAACAGCCAAAACTCGTGAGCCAAAGAGTGGCTGCTAAATGCCGCCAAAGCCAAAAGTGCAAATAAATGCTTGTTCATTACCTATCCTTTTAGATTAAGATGTCTATTTTTTATGTTTCTAATATATGCCACAAAAATATTTTTAAATTTCTACATAACTAAATTTTGCTATTGCTTTAGCAAATTTAGTAATCAAAACTGATTTTGTTCATTTAAATTTATAAAATAATACAAGTATTAAAAATACTTGAACCACTGAAAAATTTAAGTCAGTGGTGCAATTATATCAAAATAATAACCAATGTCAATATAAAAATAGTTTTTTTATTTTTAAAAAACGGCATAGTTAGTTAAGTCACTCAAGAAGGTAAATTTTACTAAAAGATTAATAGCATAGAGACGAAAGACGAAGCTGTTTTGAGTTTTTGACCTACTTTAAAGCCTCAGCTATCACCGACCATTCGCTCGCAAGTTTATCTATACTAAATTTAGCATTTGCAGGGCTGGTCGATGGTAGCTTTGTCACCGCATTTTTGGTCGCTTTTAAAATCTCGTCTTCTAAATATTTTTTACAAATTTCATAAGCCTTGCCGCCATTTGCGAATACCTGCGCTATGCGCGCGCCGCCAAAAATCGGCTCTAAATTTACGGGTGCGATGGCGGTCATTTTGGCATCGCTCGAGCCCTTTATCTCGCACGAGATCGCAGCGTCGTAGATAGCGATGCGGTGAGCGAGCAGAAAATTTATCTTTTCATCCGTGCTTTCTGGTAACGGAGCGTTTAAAATCCCAGCCAGCACCCGCCAGAAACGATTTTGCGGATTTGCGTAGTAAAAGCCAAATTTACGAGAAACTACGGAAGGGAAGGAACCGAGGATTAAAATTTTAGAGTTTTTATCAAAAATCGGTTTAAAAGGATGGGTTTGGCTCATTTTGCACCTTTTAAATTTGCCGCGTTAAATTTAAAATTTTCAAATTTGAAAGCAAATTTAACCGCCCAAACGAGCGGCTAAATTTACAGATATTTTCCATCGCCCGTCAAATTTGAGCGAGAGAAATTTGCGCCCTACTCGGCGCTTTCGTTAGCCTGAGCTTCCGCGCTAGACTCGACCTCATCGCTAAAGTCAGCCAAGCTTAGGCGTTTTAGCTGGCGGTAGCGTCTTTGCGCGTCGACCTTGTTTTTAGCCAGCAGCTCGTCGGCGTGCTGCGGGTTAGTTTTTTTAAGCGAGTTGTAGCGAACCTCGTTTAGCAAAAACTCCTCGTAAAGCGACCAATCAGGATCTTTTGAAGTCATTTTGAGCGGATTCTTGCCCTCTTTGATTAGGCGCGGATCGTAGACGTAGGTCGGCCAGTAGCCGCATTTGGTCGCTAGCTCGCCCTGATCGCCCGAGAGCGCCAAGCCGCCCTTGATACCGTGCGCGATGCACGGCGAATACGCGATCACGAGGCTAGGTCCATCGTAGGCCTCGGCTGCGGCGATAGCTTTTATCGTGTTTGCTTGGCTCGCATTTGAGTTGATCTGCGCGACGAAGATATTTCCATAGGTCATCGCGATGTAGCCCAGATCTTTTTTCTGCATCGGCTTGCCGCTAGCCGTAAACTGCGCTATCGAGCCCGCACGGCTTGATTTTGAGCTTTGACCGCCGGTGTTTGAGTAGACTTCGGTATCTAGCACGAGCACATTTACGTTCTCGCCGCTAGCTAGCACGTGATCAAGCCCGCCAAAGCCGATGTCGTACGCCCAGCCGTCGCCGCCGATGATCCACTGGGATTTTTTGACGAGGTATCTTTTTAGCTCTAAAATTTCTTTTACGCCCGGGACGCTTAAATTTTGCTCCAAAAGAGGGGTCAAAATTTTAGCGATTTGCGTCGTTTTTTCGCCGTCGTTTTTGTGCGCGATCCAGTCGGAGTATAGCGCGGCTAGAGCATTTGGCGCGGCGTCTTTAGTGCGCAGCATCACATCCTCGATGCGGTGGCGCAGCGTCTCTACAGCGACGTTCATACCCATACCAAACTCCGCGTTATCCTCAAACAGCGAGTTCGCCCACGCTACGCCCTTGCCCTCTTTGTTCGTCGTATAAGGCGTCGAAGGCGCGCTACCGCCGTAGATCGAGCTACATCCGGTGGCGTTTGCCACTATCATACGGTCGCCAAATAGTCTCGTCACAAGCCCGATATAAGGCGTCTCGCCGCAACCTGGGCATGCGCCATGAAACTCAAATAGCGGCTGCGCAAAGCCCACGCCCTTGACGCTTTCTTTGCTCATCAGATCGTCTTTGTAGGTTACTTTTTTAAATAAATAATCCGCATTTTCCTGCTCGTTTTTCTCCATCTCCTCTGCTAGAGGCACCATGATGAGCGATTTTTCCTTGCTCGGGCAGTTTTGAGCGCACAGCTCGCAGCCCGTGCAGTCTAGAGGGCTTACTTGGATTTTGTATTTTAGTCCTTTTACCTCTTTGCCCTTGGCGTCTAGGACGTGATCTTGCACGGTTTGCGGCGCGGCGGCGAGCTCGTTTTCGTCGATGAGAAACGGTCTGATGACCGCGTGCGGGCAGACGAAGGCGCACTGGTTGCACTGGATGCAGTTGCTCTCGATCCACTTAGGCACCATTACGCCGATGCCGCGTTTTTCGTATTGCGTCGTGCCTGATTTAAAGTGTCCGTCTTCAAAGCCAACAAACGCCGAAACGGGCAGGCTATCGCCCCTGGCGGCGTTGATAGGCTTGACGATTTTTTCTATAAATTCGTCGCCGACGTATTTTTCCTCCGCGCTCGCTTCATCCGTCAAATTTGCCCAGCTAGGATCAACCGCGACCTTAACCAGCCCGTCCGCGCCCATATCGATAGCCTTGTAGTTCATCTCTACGATCGCTTCGCCCTTTTTGGCGTAGGCTTTGTGCGCGTACTCTTTCATGTATTTTTGCGCGTCGGCAAACGGGATGATGTCTGCAAGTTTAAAAAACGCCGACTGCATGATGGTGTTCGTGCGGTTTTTTAGCCCGATCTCGCGAGCTAGCTTAGTGGCGTTGATGATGTAGAAATTTACTCTTTTCTCGGCCAAAATTTTCTTTACTTTATTCGGCAGTTTAGCGACCGTCTGCTCGGCGTCCCAGATCGAGTTTAGCAGGAACGTCCCGCCCTCGCGGATGCCGTCTATGACGTCGTAAATTTCAAGATACGCCGCGACCGAGCAGGCTACGAAGTGCGGATTTGAGACGAGGTAGGTCGAGCGGATCGGGTTTTTACCGAAGCGCAGGTGCGAGCGCGTATAGCCGCCTGATTTTTTGCTATCGTAGGCAAAATACGCCTGCGCGTAAAGCTCGGTTTTATCGCCGATGATTTTGATGGAGTTTTTATTCGCTCCCACGGTACCGTCCGCGCCAAGGCCGTAAAATAGGCACTCTTTCACGCTTGCGTCGCTTAGCGAAATTTTCTCGCCGACTTTTAGCGAGGTGAAGGTCACGTCATCTTCGATACCGACGGTAAAGCCGTTTTTAGGCCCCTCTAAATTTAGATTTTCAAAGACGGCTAGCATTTGCGCAGGATCGACGTCTTTTGAGCTTAGACCGTAGCGGCCGCCTACGATCACGGGCTGATTTTTGCGTCCGTAAAACGCTGCCTTGACATCCAGATATAGCGGCTCGCCGAGGCTCCCCGGCTCTTTCGTGCGGTCTAGCACGGCGATCTTTTCTACCGTCTCAGGCATCACGTCAAAGAGGTATTTTAGGCTAAACGGACGGTATAGATGCACCTTTAGCACGCCTACTTTTTCGCCCTTTGCGCGCAGGTGATCGACTACCTCTTCGAGAGTTTGCGTTACCGAACCCATCGCGACCACGATGCGCGTAGCGTGCGGATCGCCGTAATAATTAAACGGACGATAGTCGCGTCCCGTGATTTTTGAAATTTCTTTTAGATACTCGGCCACGATATCAGGCACGGCGTCGTAGTAGCGGTTAGCTAGCTCGCGCGTCTGGAAGTAGATGTCGTCGTTTTGAGCCGTGCCGCGAGTTTTCGGGTTTTCTGGACTTAGCGCCTCGTCTCTAAATTTTTGTAGCGCCTCGCGGTCAAGAAGTCTATCAAAGTGCGCGTAGTCAAGCACCTCGACCTTTTGTATTTCGTGGCTCGTGCGAAATCCGTCGAAAAAGTGTAAAAACGGTACGCGACCCTTGATCGCCGCTAGATGCGCGACGCCCGCAATATCCATGACTTCCTGTACGGAGCCGCTTGCCAGCATAGCAAAGCCCGTCTGGCGACAGGCGTAGATGTCCTGATGATCGCCAAAGATTGAAAGCGCCTGAGCCGCGATAGAGCGCGCGCTCACGTGGATGACGCCTGGTAGTAGCTGGCCTGCGATTTTGTACATATTCGGGATTTTTAGCAAAAGTCCTTGCGAAGCCGTGTATGTCGTAGTTAGCGCGCCTACTTGCAGCGAGCCGTGCACGGTGCCCGCAGCCCCGCCCTCGCTTTGCATTTCGACTACCTTAACGGGCATACCGAATAGATTTTTCTTGCCCTGAGCCGCCCACATATCGGTGTAATCGGCCATCGGCGAGCTAGGAGTGATCGGGTAGATACCCGCAACCTCAGTAAATGCGTAAGCCGCGTGCGCCGCAGCCTCGTTTCCGTCCATAGTTTTCATTATTTTAGCCATTTTTCCGCCTTAAATTTTCTTATGTTTTTTAAAAATCTTTTATTATAGAGCTAAATTCCAAAATCTATCATTAATCCACCGCTTTTACATTTTCAAAAAAGCCTAAATTTAATAATCTAAAGCCCTAAATTTGTTTTGGCGGCCGATTTTAAAAATCGCTCAAGTTTAAACTATAAATTTTAAAAACGAAGAAGCTATGTATAAAATTTTATCTGCGTTAGCCGCGATTTTCGTCTTATGCTTTTATGCCGCAGCGAATGAAAAATCACGAACGAAGCAAAATTTACGATAGGTTAGCGCAAGAAGATACGTTGCTTCGTCATTGCTATCTCGCGATACGGTTTTATCATCATCGCTCAAAACAGGATTGAGGTTATTGTTAAAGACGGCTTAGCAGAAAAATGAGCCGCTATCGGCTACATACGAGCTATCTCGGTCACGAACGCCTAGTTGTGCTTTACGCCTACCTGAGTGATGAGTCGTTTAAAGTCTTGGATACGGATTTTGACGGCGTTTATCTTAATGCAAACAATGCGATTGAGTCCCTTGAAAAAAGGGAGCGCATCGGCAGGTCAAATTTGCCTTTTTGCCCTGGTCCTTGCGACAAAGTTGATTTAAATTTAACTCGTTATGCTTGTCGCTGCGTTTTATAAATTATTAAATTTAACAACTCAAACAAACACTAAAAATAGCCGTTTAGCGAGCTAACTATAGGTTTTGATCGATGCTAAAATTCTAAATTATCAGCCCAGCCTCATCTACCCGCTATAAATTTAACCGCCTCGAATGCGTTTTTAAAGATCAAATTTGAGTGCCCGCGCAAATCAGCCTCATTGCCATAGCCGCAAACTAGCCCGACGCCAGCGATGCCCGCACGCTTCGCTGCCTCCAGATCCATCGTCGTATCGCCGATCATAAAGGCGTTCGCCTTATCTTGCGCGCTTGTGTTGCCTAGGCGCTCAAGAGCCCTATTTATGGGCTCAGGGTCGGGCTTCGGATTTACGACGTCGTCTCTGCCGATCACGGTTTTGATAAATCTCATAACGCCCAAGTGCTCAAGCAAAATGACCGAAAATTTCGACGTTTTCGTCGTCACGACGCCCACGTCCGCAACCTCGCTAGCAAGCGCCAACGCGCCCGCCGCGCCATCAAGCAACGATGTTTGCTCCAAAAAAATCTGCTCATAACGTGCCTTATACGCGGCGATATAATCAGGCATTAGCTGCGTCGGCGCGCCAAGTCCGGCAAACATGACGTCAAGAGGATGGCCGACTAGAGCCTTGACCGCTTCGGGCTTTGGATCAGGCTCGCCGTGAGCACGAAACGCCGCGCCAAATCCATCAAGGATCGCAGGCGTCGAGTCGATAAGCGTACCGTCTAGGTCAAAAAGTATGGTTTTTTTCATCTTGCTTCTTTCGTTTTTTTGATTGTGATATAGCAAATTTGACGGCATTTTCGCGTCAAATTTACAATTTAATAAACTTTGATTTTACTTTTTGTATTTTAAAATTTGCCTTAAGTCGGCTTTTCAAAATTTCAAATTTTAATCATTATGGGTTTTTATTTCGTTTTACCTTATTGTAGGCTAGGTACTGAAATTACGGTTTTCTTAAAATACCATGATGTCAAATTTAACTTTTATGTAAGGATACTGTTTAAAATATTGCAGGCAAAATTTATGATAGTTATATACTTTTACACAAATTTAACAGCACGGAATTGCAGGTTAAATTTAACCTATCAACCATACAAGCAAATAAGTATAAAATATACAAGAAAACCGAGTGATTAAATTTGCTAGTCTTGTCTTTTGTCTTGATAGCGGATGCTAAGCTACGGCGACGGTATAGAGATGCCTTTAGCGTCAAATGCGAGCTTGACGCTTTCTAGAATAGCAAACTGCACATCCGAAAAATCACTGCTCGCGCACCAAAATCTAGCGGTCAAATTTACGCTATTTTCACCCAAACTTCCGACGCCGACGAATGGCTTTGGCTCTTTTAGGATCTTTTTGTTTTTGTCAGCTAGGTTTAAAATAATCTCTTTTGCAAGCTTTAAATCGTCTTTATAATCTATGGAGAATACGAGCTCAACCCGCCTAGTGCCCTCTTTTGAGAAGTTTATTATATTGCTACTTATGATACGTCCGTTTGGGATAATGATGGTTTTGTGATCGGTCGTACGCAAAACAGTGCTAAACATATTGATTTCTTTGACCGCGCCTTGCACGCCTGCGACTTCGATGTGGTCTTTGAGTTTAAACGGCCTAAAAAATATTATCAAAAATCCTGCGCCGATGTTTGAAAAAGTATCCTTAAACGCCATACCGATAGCAAGACCGATGGCACCTAGCGCAGCAACGAACATAGACGTCTCGACGCCCAAATTTGCAATCGCAGCTATGATTACGAAAGCCATAAGAAGCGTTTTGATGATATTTAGCAAAAAATTCGAAAGAGTTTCGTCAAGTCGAGAGGAAATGATTAATTTTGATATAAGATTTGAGATTTTAGCTACTAGCCATTTGCCGATAAGCAATATGGTGATAGAGCCTAAAATTTTTAAAGAATAGGACGAGATTAACGACCAAATAAGTTCGAATTTAATCTCGTCCATGCATTAATTAAGCTAGGCTAATTATTTGTTAAATCTAGCTTCAACGCGTCTATTTTCAGCGCGTCCTTCTTTTGTTTTGTTTGAAGCGATAGGTTTAAGCTCGCCATATCCGATAGATGTGATCTTGTCTGCGCTTACGCCAAGCTCTTCAAGAGCTTTAGCAACTGCGTTTGCTCTTTTTTCAGATAGTTTTTGGTTGTAAGCCTCAGCGCCTACGCTATCTGTATGTCCGCTTAGAACTACGCGGTAACCTGGATTTTCACCCATAAAGTTAGCTACTTTTTTGATCTCCTCAAGATATTTTGGAGTTATTTTGTAGCTATCGAATGCGAAGTTTACGCCGATATCTCTAAGAACGATAACCTTCTCGCATCCAGTCTCGTCAACCACTACGCCTGCCGGTGTATTTGGGCATTGATCGACATCGTTTAAAACGCCGTCATTGTCATCGTCAAGGCTAACAGGAGCAGGAGCAGGCTCAACTTTTGGAGCTTCTGCAACTACAGGAGCGTTTTTAGGAGCAAAACCTACTGCAAAACCTAGAGTATAGAATAGATTGTGATCTCCGTGGTTAAATTTGATAGCATCAACAGCTTCAGCACGCAACGCAAAGTTGTCGGTGATTTGGTATCTTAAACCAAGACCGTATTGACCGAAGCCGCCGTCGTCATTTTTAACGAATCTTTTTGAAACATCCTCATATCCAGCACCTAGTAATCCATAAAGTGAAAGATTGTCAGTGATACCGAAATCTTTGATGGCATTTACGAAATATCTAGTAGCTTTGCCTTTTACGCCGTACTCTCTAACCTTATCTGCATGGCTAAAACCTAGCTCTACTTGGTTGATGAAGAAATTCTCAAGGTTTCTACCAAGTCTTAAACCGATAGCAGCTTGATCGTTCATTCCAAGGTTACCCTCAGGATGAACTCCGCCGATGGTTGGAGTTAATTCATATTTGTAAGCTGAATCAGCAGCAAAAAGAGCTGTAGCAGCAACTAAAGCAATAGCAATCTTTTTCATAGAAAATCCTTTCAAGTGAAATGTATGTTTCAATGATAACACAAAAATTATAAATTTCGTTTAAACATTTGATATTTGCGAGTTTACAAAAAACCAACCGCAAATATCAATGCACCTTAAATTCGCGCTACCCCAAAAACTATTAGCGTTTAGAGAATTGCGGGCTTCTTCTAGCTTTTCTTCTACCGAATTTCTTACGCTCAACGACGCGTGAGTCGCGAGTTAGTAGGCCTTTTGGTTTTAGTGTTGCTCTAAAGTCGGCGTCAAATAGAGCCAATGCTCTTGAAATGCCGTGCCTTAGCGCATCAGCCTGAGCAGAGTATCCGCCGCCTAGAGTCGTTGCGGTTACGTCTACGGAACTCTCTTGTTTTGTTAAAAGCAAAGGCTGAACTACTTTTAGCTTAATAGCCTCGTGTCCGCCCAGCCAAGTGTTTAGATCAAGTCCGTTTACTAAAATTTTACCGCTGCCCGGTTTTAGCCAGACTTTTGCTACGGCAGTTTTTCTTTTACCGGTTGCATAAACTTTCGCCATGATTATTTTCCTTCTTTTTTAGCTATTTGAGCCGTATGCGGATGCTCGCTGCCGGCGTAAACTTTTAGTTTTTTTATCATCTCTCTGCCGAGTTTTGTTTTTGGAAGCATTCCGCGAACGGCTAGCTTGAACAGTTTTTCAGGTTTGTCAGCTAAAAGCTCGCCGAATTTCTCGCTCTTCGTGCTACCGAAATACCCTGAATGGCGGTGATAAAGCTTTTGCTCAGCTTTATTGTTGCCCGTAAATTCGGCTTTAGAAGCGTTGATTATGATAACGTAATCGCCGCAATCGACATTCGGAGTGAAATTTGGTTTATGCTTACCGCGAAGCAGCGTAGCTACCTCGGTTAGCAATCTACCAAAACGCTTGCCTGCCGCGTCAAGCACGATCCACTCGCGCTCCACTTCGTTTGGTTTTGTTATTTTCGTCATTTCTTACCCTTTAGATAATTTTAAGTCGTGATTGTATTCAAATGCACCTTACAAGTAGCTTAATTTAAGCTATATTTAAATATCAATGCTTCGAATTTGGTCCCGCAAAGCGTAAAATATCGCCGCTCTCACGCTCAAATTCGGATAAATTTGAGCCAGTATTTTTTTGTACTCCTCAACCTGCGCGATATTTTCATCTATATTTTTATCGCTCGTTTTATAGTCGATCACGCAGATTTGGGTTTCGTCCAAACAGAGCAGATCAAGTTGCTTTAGCATGCCCTCAAAGCGCAAAGGCTGCTCTTTAAACACCCTTTTTGCTTGCGTCATTTGCTTAAATTTAGGCTCGTTTATCAAATTTAGCCCGCGCGCGTAAATTTCATCCAACTCGCCCTCGTCCAAAAATTTATGAAAAGCGTTTCGCATCGAAATTTGCGCCGTTTTTAGCGAACTCTCGTCGAATTTTTCCGCCATCTCGAGCAGATAGTGTAGCGCCAAACCAAGATAAATCGCCTTTTGATTTTTGCTCTCGGATTTTGGCGTTTCGTCTACGATTTGCTTTGAAATTTGAACTAGCTCTATAGGTTCAAATTTGCTCGCTGACGTCAAATTTCGTGCCTTGCTAGGCGTAGGCTCGCCGAAGCTAAAATCAATCAAATCAAGATACTCTATAACCTCGCCGTTACTCTCATACGCCTCAAAAAAGCTCGGATTTCTGCCGTTTGCGCCCGTTTTTTTAACGATGATTAGCCCGCCAATCGCCCGCGTTAGCGCGACGTAGAGCTTGTTCATATCCTCTTCGCGCTCGAGCCGCGCCGCTTTTTCTTTTAGCTTTGCAAAATCCTCGTCGATGCACTGCTTTTTGACGTTGTGTCGCACCTGCCAGGAGCCCGTATCCGCGTCATATTCTGCGATGAAATTTGACCCGTCATGCCGTCCGGCGCCCATTTTATCGCACACGATCACGTTTTCAAACTCCAGCCCCTTTGACTTGTGCACGGTCATGATTTTCACGCCCTCGCCGCTTTTTGCGCTCGCTTTAGCTTCAAATCTATCAAGATTGTAGACAAACTCGGTCAAATTTGAATACGGCTGCGCTAGCTCAAGTAGTCGCAAAACGTCCGCGTCGCTCATATCTACGCCGAGTCTGCCCGCTAGATAGTGCAGGCTTTCAAGCGCCGATTTTTGCGGATTTACGCTTAGTTTTACGGCGTTTACGTCCAGGATCGCCTCGGTATTTAGCTTGTAAATTCTCTCGCCGAATAGACAAAATTTAGCGTATTCCGCTACTGCGCGCGCATTTTTGCTTGCTAGCAGCGCCGTCACGCCCTCGCTCACGCTTTTTACGCCCGCCTCGCTCAGTAAATTTGAGATTTTATTTATATCGTCGTTTTTCCAGCAAAGCACGGTGATATCGTCCTCGCAAACCCCTTTTTGCAGGAGAAATTTAACCTGCTGTACCGCCTCTAACGCCACATCATCGCCGCTACTTACCCGCACGAAGCCAAGATCGTCCTCCTGTGCCTCAAAGTACGGCATCTGCCCTACCAAATTTACCCGCTCGCCCTCTTTTTGTGGCGTTCTTTGCGGTTTAAAATTTTCGATCTTGTCCGCAAACACGGCGTTCGTAAATCTAACCAGCGCCTTTTTACTGCGGTAATTTACCTCCAAATTTTGCGCTTTGATCTGCGGAAAATCTCGCATCAGCTTGCCGAAAAGCTCCCTTTTGCCGCCGCGAAAACGGTAAATACTCTGCTTTACGTCGCCGACGTAAAAAAAGCTGCCAAGCCCGTTTTGTCCGTATCCGGCGACGATTTCTTCGATGAGCGGACGCATGATCTCGTACTGCGCGACGTTGGTGTCTTGAAACTCGTCGATGAGCAGGTGATTTATGCGCCCGTCGAGCCTAAAATAAAGCATCTGCGCGTCCGTCTCGCCACCCCTTAAAAGCTCGTAAACTAGGCGCGTCACATCGCTAAAGGCGAGCGAATTTAGCCTTTTATTTAGCGAGATTTTGCACTCTTTATAGATTTTTAAAAATCTAGCCAGCTCGGCGATTTTATACTCCTCCAGCGCATCAAAATAGCGCTTTAGCCGTGCTTTTAACTCAAAAAACATCCCGTCAAGCTCCGGCGTATAAATTTTAGAAAACGTACGATAATCAAGGCTCGAGCGCGACATAAACGAGCGAGCCAATATTTCGCTCGGACTGCCATCTTTTACGGCGCTTTGCGCGTCTTTGCCGCCGCCTCTAGCTAGGACGTATTCGCGCATATTTTTTAGCGCTTCTGCAACGCCGCTTTCGTTTGGAAACGCCGCATTTTCGCTGCTTTTAAGCTCGCCGAAATTTTCGTAAAACATCTCCAAGCTCTCAAAAAAGGTACTCTGACTGCGCTCGGCCGTCGCTATCAAATTCGCAAGCACTTTTAGTAGCCGCATATCCTTGCTCACGCTCGCTACAAACTCGCCCCGCTGTAGCTCGTTTAAATTTTCGCTCACTTCAAAATCCGCGCTTAACCCCAAATTTAAGCAAAAGCTGCGCAAGATGCCCACAAAAAACGAGTCAAACGTGCCGATTTTTAGATCGCTTTCTAAAAAATGCGTCGCCCGCGCGTCGCGCATAGCTAAAATTTCATCCCTGCCCACGCCCAAAATTTGCTCTAGCTCGGCTAGCTCCGCGCCCTTTTCCTCGAGCCGCAAAAAGGTCTGCACGATGCGCTCTTTCATCTCATTAGCGGCCTTTTTGGTGAAGGTCAGCGCCATGATCTCGCGCGCGTCGGCGCCTGATAGCAAAATCGCGATAAAACGCACGCTAAGCGCAAAGGTCTTGCCGCTGCCCGCACTCGCCTCGAGGGCCAAAAACGGCTTCATAGCTCGCCTTTCACTAAAATTTTATAGTCTTCGTATTCGCTCATCGCGCCCTTTGCCTCCCCGAAATTTATCGGCGTGTCGTTTATGGATTTTAGCTGCTCGATCGCCTCTGCAAGCGCCTCCGTGCTAGCCTCGCCGGCCACCAAGTTCATATTATCTTTAAGATCGTAAAAATACCCCTCGCAAGGCCTACCAACGAGCGCCTCGTAAAAGGGCAGTTGCAAGGATTTGGCGTCAAATTTCCCGCTTTTATAGTCAATCACCGCTAGCTCGCCGCCGCACACGTCTATGCGGTCGATTTTGCCGGTTATGCGCACGCCTGCAAACACGCTATCAAGCTCTTTTTCGAGCCCCTGCACGCGCCATCCCGCCTCATATCTCGCGTCCTCTACGGCCTTAAATTTTTCCATCTTTATCATCGTTATCTCGCGCTCTAACGGCGGCGTGTTTAGCTCTCTTAGCACCGTTTCAAATTTAGCGAGGTCAAATCGATCGAATTTAGAATAATACTCAAAAAGCGCCCTGTGTAGCGAGTTACCCAAGTCCGCCGCGGACGCGGTTTGCGGCATCACGGGCGGCTTTACGCCCAGGATATATCTGTAATAATACCGCCGCGGGCACTGCAAATAGGTGTTTAGCCTGCTAAAAGAGAGCGGGATAGCGAAAAAATCGTGCTTGACGATGATGTCTTGCTCGAAAATTTTAGGTTTTGCGGGCGTTTTTCGAGTAAATTTTATAAAATTTAGCGCTTGCGGATTTTCGCTCGGCGTTTCGTTTTGCGCGGCGTTTTCGTCAAATTTATCGGTAGAATTTACGCCAGAATCTAGCTCACCCTGCGCGTCAAATTCAAACAAACTCCGCTCTTTGGCGGTTTTTGCTTGTCCCGACTTAACCTCGTTCTTTTCGTCAAGATGCGTGTTTATCTCACCGTCAAATTCGCCGTTAAACAGCGCCGCATAGCTCTCGTCGCTAAATCTCGCATCCTCCACGGCGTTAAATTCGCCGAGAAATCTCGATGCGATTTTCTCCTCGTTTGCCGCGTAGCATATCGCCACTTTTTTCGCGCCGCCGATTAGGCTCTCGTAGTAAAATCTCTGCAAATTTTCGCGGTCTACGTAGCCGATGAGCCCCGCCTTTTGGCGCACGCGCGAGCTTAAAAACATCTCGTTTACGCTGCGCTTTGGCACCAAATCGTCGTTAAAATCAAGCACTATGACGCCCTCAAATTTAAGTCCGCGACTCTCCAAAACGCCCATCACGCCGATCTTGCCGCCGCCTACGTGATCAAGCCTTAAGCGCGCTAGCTTTATCAAAAATATCTCACAAATTTGACGCAGCGTAAAGCTAAAATATCGCACTAAACTCTGTGCGTAAAATAGCTCCTCGCGCGCTTTTTGCGCAGCGGCTGGGTCGCTCTCAAGCGCCAAAATCTCCTCCATAAGCGCCCTAAAATCCTCAAACGAGCAAGGCGCTTCAAAACCGTTTTTAAATTTAGCAAATAGCTCGGGGCCAGCGCCCAGCTCGTGCAGATTAAACTCGAATTCGTTAAAATTCGCGTAGTTATCCTCGCTCAAATTTACGCGGATTTTGTCGTTTATCGCGGTTACTACGCACTTTAAAATTTGAAAAAATCGCGTTCGCGTGAAGCTCTCGCCCATCGCAAAGTTAAACATCTTACCGCGGTCATGCAGGCGCAAGATCTCGGCAAAGCTCTCATCGGGCAAGATAACGGCGATGTTTTCGGGCTTGATGCCACCTGCGACAAACTCGCTAGCCTTTGCCATCGCGTAGGCCGCCTGCAAGCTTCTAGCGCTAAAGCTTCTTTTTAAAACGAGCGGATTTTTGCGCACGGCGCCCGTTTTTTTTAGCTCGCGCAAGCTCAAATTTAGCTCAAATTCGCCGTATAGACTAAACTCGCTCGCGTCAATGCCCGAAATTTCGGCTAGTTTTAGGAACAGTTTTTTGTTAAATTTACTGGTTTGAAAGATGATTTTTAGCGTCGTTAGCTTTGCGATCTCGCCAAATAGCTCCCATTCAAATTCACTCAAAAAGCCGTCCACCTCAAGATAAATCTCGCGAAATTCCCTCACAAACCCGCCGTTTAGCCGGTAAATTTCAGGTAGCGCGATGCCGTCGTATAGATTTTCGGCCGCGAGTAGCTCCTTATATCGCGCAAGCACCGCCTCGAGGATACCCAGATGCTCCTCGTAATCGGCGTAAATATCGCTAAATTTCAGATCCGCCACGCTCTTTTTGCTGATGGCGAGCTCCTTAAAAAAGCTAAAAAGATAGTCGTTGTTTTTCAAAAAAGCAAAAAACTCGGACGGGATACGCAGCCGCTCGGAGGCCTCTCTCACGCTAGCGCAGGCTCGCTGCATCAGCACCAGCGCGTACGCCTCGTCCGCCTCAAAGCGCCCAGGCACCAGCACGGCTTTTTGCTCAAACTGCGCTATCGTCATGGCCTTTGGCACGAGTTCGTTTTGAAATTTCGCGTTAAATTCGCGGATCTTTCGCGAGTTGGTAAAGATATAAAGTTTGTCTAAATTTTGCATAGAGGCTCTTTGTTTTTTGGCGCAATAATAACCCAGAGCGGCTGAAAATCAAAGAAAACTAGCGCGCTTCGAAGCTAAATTTATAAAAGCCCGTGTCGTTTGCGTCGGATATTTTTAGCAAAATTTGCCATTTGCCTTTTTTGGGGAGAGTTACGGGCTGCGTTTTTAAAATTTGCCCATCGAATTTGGCGTTTAAATTTTGATTTTGCTCGTTCGTCGCGGGTCTAGTTAGTAAAATCTCGTGCGTAAAATTTGACACTACCGAGCCGTTTTTTGGCATGGCGGCGATCTTAAAATACCCGTTTAGCCCGTCAAATTCGGGCTCAAATTTAAGAGCGTATCTGGCGTCAAATCTGCGCTGGCTAGCCTCGATCTCGTTTATATTTTCATCGACGTTTTGGTAGCGCTCGAAGTAAAACTCGTCCATCTCCACGGGGTTTTTGACGGCCAGAATGATGGTCGCTACGCAGGAGGCGACTATCAAAATAAGCGAGATAACGATAGCGTGAGGCCAGTAGTTTTTAGCCATTTTTCCTCCTAAATTTTCTAAACGCGGCGACGCAAACGACGAGAGCGATAGAGCCGTAGATAAAAATCCTAAACGCATCTAGCGTCAGGCGGTTTTGGCTGCCGATAGCGTTTTGCAAGCTCACGCCCTTGCTCGCGGCGATCTGTTCGGCAAGATCCGCGTAGCCGTTTAGCACGGCGGCGTTAAAGATATCTTTGCCGTTTTTGGACGCTAGTATCGGCAAAATAGAGCCGGAGCTTGGATACGGGCTTAAAATTTTCTCTTTATCAAAAAGCTTAAGCGTCTCGGAGTCGGCAAAAATTTCCACCTTATGCCCCGCTTTAGCAAGCATCAAAAGTGCGTAAGGCGGGGTTAAATTTAACTGCGCGGCGGCTTCTTTTAGCGTTTTGCCATCCAAGCTCTCATAAACCGCGACCCCTGCAAACACGCCGCTTTTACTCGCTAGCTCCTCACCTAAAACCGCGATTTTCTCGCTTACGGCCGGGCTTAGGATGCTTTGATTTACTAAAACTATCTCGCGGGGCAAATTTGAGCCCTGCAAAGTCGCCGCACCGTAAAAAATAAAAAGCAAAAAGATAAAAAAGACGCGGGTCAAATTTGCAAATTTGAGCGCGAGAAAATGACAAAGGATAGTTAAATTTGAGCGAGCGTAATTTATAATTTTCATCGGCCAAGTCGCGTATTTTCGCGCAAAATACAAAGCGAGCCGCTAGGATTTAAGCGTAAAATTTGAAAAAGAGCGACAAGGTCTGCGCTCTTTGATTTATCAAATTTCATCCCACAAAAAGGTGATTTGGCGTTAGCACCGCCCACGCCGCGATAATGGCGGTCGCGATGAGGCCGGCGACGATAATTTTTTCTAAAACCGCTTGCATGATTACTCCTTCACGCGCACTTGCTTGGCGTTATCCGCGCTCTTCATCTTTAGCTCGGAGGCGTTTAGCGTGTATGGCTTTTGCGCGACTTCTTGCTGGAGCTTGATCGCGTAGTACGTGAGCGTCGCTAGGATCGCTAGCAGCAGCCCGGTCGCGATGAGCAACCCCGTCGCGCCGTGGAGGCCGAAAACGTTTCGATTCGTGTTTTCCATTTATTCTCCTTTAGAAAGCGAGATGACGTACTCGCCGACGGCTTTTTGCTGCAAGGCGTTTAGCCTGCCGTCGCTAAATTTAGGCATCGTACCGATAGCGCCCTTTTTCCCGCGCTGCAATACGTCCTCGACAAACTCGGCCGTGCCGTATTTAGATAGATCGGGAGAGTTGCCCTCCATGCCTTTGCCGTCCTCGCCGTGGCACGCCGCGCAGGTAGCAAAAAGCTCCTTGCCCGTTTCTACCAAATTTTCGTTTTTAGTCTTTTTTATGCCCGAAATTTCTTTAGCTATGTAGGCCGCGATCGCCTTTGCGCCCTCCTCGTCAGCCATACCCGCAGGCATCTCGCCCATCGGGTACTCAAGGCCTTTTGAGCCGTTTATTATCGTATCAAATATCCCCTCTTCGCTACCCCACTTGGAGAGGTCTGCCGCCTTGCCGTTTATACCGTCGCCGGTTATACCGTGGCAGGAGGAACACTGCACTAAAAATAGGCTCTCGCCCATAGCGTGAAGCGTCTTGGCGTCCACGTTTGCGAAGCGTTTTTCAAATTTAGCGTTTGCGGCGGCGACTTCTTCGTTGTATTCGCCGATTTGCGAGTAGGAGTTTACCGGATAGCCGGCGATCATATACCACAAGGCCCAGACGATGCATATCGCGTAAACTATCGCCCAGCCCAGCGGTACGGGATTTTTGTACTCGCCTATGCCGTCCCAGCTATGCTCGCTTAGCTGGGCCTTAGGTTTTGCTACCTTCATCTGCCCGACCAAGCGACTCACGACGAAAACCGTGGCTAAAACGATAGCAATAGCTCCGATAAGCCCCAGTAAATTTACGTTATCTTCTAAATTAAACCATTGCATTATTTTTCCTTTTTAGCGTTTTGCTCTATGGACGCAGACTCTAAAATTTCCTCGTCGATACCGTCTTTTAGGGCGAGGTCGGAGTATCTTTCGTAGTTTCGCCTGCCGCTCTTTTCGGATCTATAAAGATGAAAATAGTATCCGTAAAGAAGCGCGGCGCACACGGCTAGAAAGATAAAAGCTCCGTATCCTTGGATATCTCTTAGAGTCTGCGCATCCATAAATTTGCCTATTTTAAGCTATTTAGATAGGCGATGAGCGCCACTATCTCGCGGATCTCTCCGCGCTCAAAGGCCTTTTTGACCTCCTCGTCCTTCATCTCCTCAACTATAGCGGCGGCTTCTTCTTTGACCGCTGCTTGAGCCTCCTCGTAGGTGCCTAGTCTTGGCATACCCTCTACGTCGTACGGTACGCCAAATACCTTTTTCGTCGTTACCGCCTCGCCGTATGCCGTCTCGATATCGGCGTTGTTGCTAAAGTGATGCTTGTAAGCAGGCATTATAGAGCCCGGCACCACGGAGGTCGGCTCTTTCATATGATTTTCGTGCCAGTCAGTGGTGCGGTAGTTACCCACGCGCCAAAGGTCGGGGCCGGTTCTCTTTGACCCCCAAAGATGCGGGCGGTCAAACGCATACTCGCCGCTAAGCGAATACATGCCGTATCTATCGGTCTCGGCCTTAAAAGGGCGAATTTGCTGCGTATGGCAGGCGTTACAGCTATCTTTCATATACACGTGTTTGCCCGCAAGCTGTAAAACCGTCGGCGGCTTGGTGCCCTCAAGCGGCCTAGCTCTGTTGGCAAAATCAGGCAAAATCTCGATCACGCCCGCATAGGCGATAAATATAAAAACCATAACCGCGAAAAAGAAGGGATTTTTTTCTAACCAACTAAACATTAGCAACCTCCTTTACGCCCGCAGGACTCGCGCTTAGCGGCTCTTTTACGAGCGCTTTGGCGCCAAAACTCTTGTAGATATTATAAACAAATATAAAAAATCCAAGCAGATAGAGTAGTCCGCCTACGGCTCTGATCCAGTAGTACGGCACGATATTTATCACCGTATCGATAAACGAGTAGGCTAAATTTCCGTATTCGTCCGTCGCGCGCCACATCATACCCTGAGTGATGCCCGCGATCCACATCGAGGAAAAGTAAAGCACTATGCCGATAGTCTGTATCCAAAACTGGGTTTCCATCAAGGATTTTGAGTAAATTTCGCGTTTAAATACGCGAGGCGTCATGTGATAAAGCGCCGCCATCGTCATAAAGCCGACCCAGCCTAGCGTACCGTCGTGCACGTGACCCGGCACCCAGTCGGTAAAGTGGGCTAGAGCATTTACGGACTTTATCGCTAAAATCGGCCCTTCAAGAGTAGAAAACATATAAAACGTCGAGCCTAAAATCATAAATTTGATAAGAGGATTTTCTCTAAGCTGCTGCCACTCGCCGCGCATCGTTAGAAGCATATTTATCGCCGAACCCCAAGACGGCAGTATCAAAACCACCGAAAAGACCGAGCCCATCGTCTGCATCCAATCAGGCACCGCAGAGTAGATCAGATGGTGTCCGCCCGCCCAAAGGTAAAGAAACATGAGACTCCAAAACGAGAAAATCGAAAGCTTGTAAGAAAATATCGGCTGACCGCTCTCTTTAGGAAGGAAATAGTAAATTTGAGCGATTATCGGCACGGTAAACACAAACGCCACGGCGTTATGCCCGTACCACCACTGCACTAGCGCGTCGTTAGCTCCGGCATACATCGAGACCGAGTGCCACCAGTTGCCGTAGCCGGAAACCAACTTAGTCGGCACGGCCATGTTGTTAAACAAATAAAGCATCGCGATACCCAGAAACGTCGCGATAAAATACCAAACCGAAATATAAAGCGTCCTCTCGCGGCGGATACCGATAAGGCCGAATATACTAACGCCCCAAAGTACCCAAAGCACGACCACGCCGATATCTAGCGGCCACTCTAGCTCGGCGTATTCTTTTGACGTGCTAACGCCCGCAAGTAGGCTAAACACGCCGCCTGCCATAACCAGCATATATATCCAAAAGTGTAGCTTGCCCACCGTCATCAAAAACGGCGACTCGCTCATCGAGACCTTCAAAACCCTCTGTCCGATGTAGTACCACGTCGCAAATACGCCCGAAAGCATGAATCCGAATATCACGCCCGCCGTGTGCAGCGGTCTTAGGCGGCTAAAGGTGCCGTATTCGCCCGCGAGATAGTTTAGATCGGGATATGCCATCTGAAAGGCTATCAGCACGCCTATGCCCATGCCGACTATCCCAAACAGTATCGTCGCGAACATAAAATACTTGGCGACCGTGTAGTCGTAGCTTAGCGCCCTGTCTAGTCGCATCGATATCCTCCTTTGTTTATTTTATTACGAAAATGTTATTTTACTAAAATTTAAGCGCAAAATCGCTTAATCGTTTTAAATTTACGCTACTTTAAATTTTACTTTTTCAGCTCGATTTTATAACCCAGACCCGGCGAATTTTTGATGAGACCGGCGCCCACTTTATCGCGTATTCGCTTGATAAATGTTCTAACGGCCGGATCGTTTACCTTTTCGCCAAACCACACCACGTTTCTGATCTCCTCGGTTAAAACGAGCGTACCTATGCGCTTAACTAAAAGCGAGATAAAGGCCAGCTCTTTTTTGGTTAGCGCGATCTCGACGCCGTTTTTTACGAGCACTTTTTTGGTTTGATTAAACGAATATCCGCCAGAAATCTCGATGATATCGGCACCTATGATTTTGGTTTTTACGATCTGCTCCAGCACGACGAAAAGCTCGTCCATGTCGATAGGCTTGATCACGTATTTATCGATACCCACGTCGATAGCTTTTAGCAGCTTTTCCTTTTCGCTATATGCGCTTAGGATCACTACTGGCGTGTTTTTTGAGAACTCTTTTATCTGCCTTGACATCTCAAGTCCGTCCATGATAGGCATCATGATGTCGGCTATTACGATATCGGGGCTAAATTTTTTAAATTTCTTAAGACCTTCGTCGCCGTTTGAGGCCGAAATAACCTTTTGAAATACGCCGCCGAAAACCTCTTGCATCGACTCCCTTATGCTATCCTCGTCCTCGACTAGCAGTAGCGTTAGCTCTTTAAAATTTTTCATTTTCCATCCTTTAGCGGCAGTTTTATCTCAAATTCCGCTCCAAATTTTACGTTTTTAGCGCCGGCGCTTCCGCCGTGATTTTTAGCTATGCTTTTTAGCATATATAGGCCGATACCGGTGCCTACGCTCGGGTGCTTGGTGGTAAAATAAGGCTCAAAAATCTTGTCCATTATCTCCTCTTTTATGCCTCCTGCATTATCCGTTACTCTTATGATAGCAAATTTATCCTTTGTTTCTAACGTTAGCGTTACTTTTTTATCGCTTTTTTTATTTGCCAGCGCATCTTTGGCGTTAGAAAGCAGGATAATCACGGCCTGACAAAGCTGCGACTCAAAACCGTAAATTTGCCCCTCGCTTTTTAGCTCCAAATTTACGTCTATGCCCTCTTTTTCGTAGGTTCCCTGCACCATCTTTAGCGCGTTTTCTACCGCAGCCGAGGGCAAGAAAGCCTCCCTCTCGCGCTCGACGCTAAAAAAGTTTCTAAAATCCTCGATCGTTTGCGACATGCCCTTTATCACGCGCTTTGCGTGCTCGTAGCCGGCCTCGAATTTCTCGTTTGTCTTGACGCCCTCTTTTAGTTTAAAAAGCGTAATACTAAGCTCGTTTAGCGGCTGACGCCACTGGTGAGCGATGTTTGCGATCATCTCGCCCATCGAGGCTAGACGCGACTGCAAAAAGAGCATTTTGGTCTTTTCCTCGTTTTTCTTGATCTCGGCCTTTACCAAATTTTCTAGATTTTGGTTTAAATTTACGAGCTCTGCCGTCTGCTCGGCGACCCTGTTTTCGAGATTTTCATTTAAATTTAACAGCTCTTTTTTCGTCTTTTCAAGCTCGTTGTTGAGATTTATCACGTCCGTCACGTCGTACCTGATCGCAAGAAATTCCTCGATCTCGCCGCTTAAATTTAAAATCGGGATGATAGTCGTGTTTAGATAGACGTCGCGGCCGTCTTTGGTACGGTTTCTTATCGTGCCTTTGTGCACTTTTTTGGCTAAAATCGTCTCCCAAAGCCGCGCGTAAACGTCCTTTGGCACTTCAGGATGTCGCACGATGTTGTGATTTGCACCGATTAGCTCCTCGCGCGTAAAGCCCGACATCTTACAAAACTCGTCGTTTACGAAGGTGATAGTGCCGTTAGTATCGGTCTTTGAGACGATATTACTAGCCTCGATAGCCTCTTGATACTGCCTGAATCTTGCTTTGATGTTATCCATTGCTCGCCGTAAATCCTATAAAAGCCAGGTAAATTCCGTAAATTATTATTGCCGCCCCGCTTAAATTTAGCGCGTATTTTTTAAATTTTTCGCTCACGACCTTTAAAACCAGCGCGTAAAAGCTCATCGCAAAAAAGCTAACCGCGCCGAAAGTCGCGGCGATGGCTACGCCCTTTGCGCCGCTGCCGCTAGCTAAGGCCAAAGCTAAAAAATAATAAACTACCCCGCACGGCAGCAGTCCGTTTAAAAATCCGAGCGTTAAAAACCCAAGCACGCTATTTTTGGCGATCGCGGCTTTCATTTTTTCGTTTAAAATTTTGGATAAAAATGCGTTTTTCTCGATAAAATTAAGTAGCGTCCCGCGCCTAATGAGCGCCGCGCCCAAAACCGCCGTAAAAACGCCGACGGTAAAAAACAAGTAGCCTCGCGCCGCAAGAGATAGCGTAAATACGCCGCCAAACGACCCGAAAATAAAGCCAAGCAGCATATAAGCGCAAATTCTAGCCAGGTTATATCCCGCTATCATCGCTGCGCTAAAAAATTTACCTTTGCCGCTCAAAAACCGCGCGAGCACGATAGCAAAACCGCCGCACATACCCGCGCAGTGGCCCACTGAGCTAAGCGCCGCGACGCTCAAAATCGAAACAAACTCCGCGTCGCTCATTAAATTTGACCGATAGATTTCATTTGTAAATTTTAGCCGCGATGGAGCCAAATTTGATCCGCAAATTTAGCTCTAAAATTTGCTCAAATTCGACCGCGACTAGCAACTATAAAATTTCTAAAAATTGTTTAAAGATATACTTGCTCTCGCTCGGCCCGCCGCTAGCCTCGGGGTGATGCTGCACCGAAAATACCGGATAATCCTTGTATCTCACGCCCTCGATCGTGCCGTCGAAAAGATTTCTATGCGTGATATGGGCGACCTGCGCGATCTCCTCGGGAACGTTGTAGTTGTGGTTTTGCGCCGTTATCTCGACTGCTTTGGTTTGCAAATTTAAAACCGGGTGATTTGCGCCGTGCTGACCGAATTTTAGCTTGTACGTTTCAAAGCCGAATGCATTGCTAAGCAGCTGATGGCCTAGGCAAATGCCAAAAATCGGCACCCTCGCCTCGATCAGTTTTTTTATCTGTGCGATCTCGTTTTTTAGAGCTTTTGGTTCGCCAGGGCCGTTTGAGAGAAACACGCCGTTTATCTCGCCTTTGTTAAATTTGGCGATGAGCTCGTCTGCTTGCACGTCGTGCGGATAAATTTGCGTCTCAAGGCCCATTTCGCAAAGCTCGTTTAGGATGTTTCGCTTCACGCCGTAGTCGATGACGGCGATCTTTTTGCCGTTTGATTTTAGCGCAGAGTAGGCTTTGCTCACGTGATCCCAGGCGCCGTTTTCGTGAACGTAAATTTGCTCCGTGCTCACCTTTGCGACGTAGTTTATCTCCGAGATTCTAGGCGAGTTTTCGAGCAGTTTTTTTAGCTCTTTTTCGTCTGAAATTTCAGTCGAGATCACTGCATGTAACGCACCGTTATCGCGTAGCATCTTGGTTAAAAATCTCGTGTCGATGTCGTAAACGCCGAATTTACCTTGCTCTTTGAAAAATTCTTCCAAGCTTTTTTGTGAGCGGAAATTTGACGCGGTAGAGTTAAAATCCCTCATCAAAACGCCGCTAGCGTGGATTTTGGCGCTCTCCATATCGTCTTCGTTTACGCCTACTATACCGATCTCGGGCATCGTAAAGACGATAAACTGCCCCGCATAGCTAGGATCGCTCATAATCTCTTGATAGCCGGTTAGGCTTGTATTAAAGACCATTTCGCCGCTAGCCGTACCGCTCGCGCCAAAGGCCTTAGCCTGCAAAAAAACGCCGTTTTCAAGGTAGATATAAGCTCTCACAGCATGCCTCGTTTTCTTAGCTCGTCCTCGTACAGCCGCTCAAATACGATGTCGTACTCCTCGGTGCCCGGGATCAGTTTGCGCTTGTAGCCGTCGATCTTGTCGATGACCACGTCTTGTAAAATTTCATACGTTTTTAGATAGTCTTCGATCGAGCCGTAGATGATGTTTTTGATACGGTTTTCGGAGACCGTGTAGTCGATGAGTCCCTTTTTCCAAGCGCTTTCAAGCACGAGGTGGGCGACGTTGCTAAAGCGGTCTTCGTACGTAAGTATCACGCCGTACTCTTTGGCGAGTTTCTTTTTTACGAGCCAAAACATATTTTTTCTATCGACTTGCATGCTCTCCATATCGTCTTCGTTCTCGGCGAGCACCTCGTTTACGCGCTCTTCAAGAGCTTTTTCTTTTTGTAAATCGTTATCTAAAATTTCTTTCGCGCATGCCGCTACGGGCTCTACTCCGCGCGTTAAATTTACGAATCCGGACTTTAATAAATCAATAGCGATTTTGTGCGCGATGTAGGGTGTGTGTGGGAGTTTTATACGCATTTTTACCTCTCTTTTTGGGCTTGATTTTAACCAAAATTTGGTAAGAAATACCTAAAATCTCACGGCATTTTTGTTTTGGCAAGCGTTTGTTTTTGGTAAAATTTGAAGCAAAATTTGAGGCGCGGATAAAAATGCTTTTGAGACTGGGCGCTAGTTAAATTTGAGCTTTAGCGTTAAATTTGACGGCAATAAAATTTAGCCTTTGGAGTCAAATTTGACCGCCAAAGGCTAAATTTAGCTTTTGCATTACCCGCGCAAATTTGAGCTCAAATTTAGACGCAAGCCAAGCTAAATTTAGAGCGCTATAGCCCAAATTTATAAATTTAGCAGATTACCCGCCGGACCGTCGGGCGAAGTCGGAGAGACTTCTTGCGTTACGTTTTTCTCAGCCTTTATAAACGGCGGGCCTTGCTTGATTAAAAGCGTGATTTCAGACGCTGCGGTAGGCTCCATTTTAGCCATTATCGCGGAGATTTTTTTAGGGCTTAGCGAGTACATGATACTAGCCGCATCCGCCCTATCCATCGCGCTTAGCACGTCGGCGGCGGCTTGATCTTTCATCTTGCCGTAGGTCTCGCCGACCTTGTCGCTAGTCATCGCTTTTAGCTCTTTTACGATTTCCTCGTTTTTCTTTAGCAGCTGCTCGGTTTGCTTTTTTTCCTCTTGCGCGCGGGCTAGAGTTGCGTTTATCTCGGCCTCTTTGACGGCTAGCTTGGCGTTTCGCTCCTCAAAAAGCGCCGCCGAACTCGCTCTAAAAGCCTCCAAAGCCTGCCTTGCTTCGTCTATTTTGACAAGCTCTCTTTTTAGCTCGTCTTTTCTGGTTTCAAATATCGAAACGCAGTCCACCGGGATCTTAAAGCCGCTTTGCGCCGGGCTTTGAACATTTGCGTCGCTTGCTCCCCAAACACATAAATTTAAAGTTAGTAAAATCAAAAATTTTTTCAAGCCTTCGCCTCTTTTTGCCTAGTAAAATTCATCGTCGCAAACTCGTCCAGAGCCGCCGCTTCGGCCTTTTTTATCTTTTCTATTTGCGCGCTAAAGTCCTGGGTTTGCAGGTATTTCATCTTTTCGTACTCTAGATTGGCCGCCTTGTACTGCCGCTCGAGGTGCGCGATGCTTTTTTTCGTTAGCTCTAGCCGCTCGGTTAGCAGATTTTTTTCTCGCCGCATAGCGCCCAAAAGCTCTAGCGAACCGCGTAGATCGGCCGCAGAGCCGCTTGAGGGCATTTCAAATTTTGAAATTTGCTCGGCGGCCTGCGCTATGAAGCCCTCTATCATCGCCGCTTCGTTTCTGGTTCTTGCCAAATTTAGCTCGATTTTGTCTAAATTTCGCTTTTTTATATTTACGATTTGCGTAAATTTGCTTTTCATCTTATCGAACTATCGTGTCTTCGCGCTCCGGGCTAGTAGATACTATGCCGACCTTTACGCCCGTGATCTCCTCGATGCGTTTGATAAAGGCCTTTGCATTTGCGGGCAGATCGTCAAATTTACGCGCCCCTTCTACCTTATCCCAGCCGTCAAGCTCCTCGTAGACCGGCTTTACGCCCTCCAAATCGCTTGGGAAATACTCGATTATCTTGCCGTTTTTCTCGTAGGCTTTGCAAATTTTTACCTTTTTAAAGCCGTCTAAAACGTCAAGCTTCATCAACGCAAATTTATCCACGCCGTCAAGCCTCGCTGCATATCTCACGCCGACTGCGTCAAACCAACCCGTGCGGCGCGGCCTGCCCGTCGTAGCGCCGTATTCGCGTCCGATATCGCGTATCTTTTCGCCGTCTTCGCCCATATCCTCGGTCGGGAAAGCGCCGTTACCGACTCTAGTCGTATAGGCTTTGATGATGCCGATTACCTCGCCGACGTTTTTAGGGCTTAGTCCGATACCGCTGCAGCTGCCTGCTGTTACGGTGTTTGAGCTGGTTACAAAAGGATACGTGCCGTGATCGATGTCTAGCAGTGTGCCCTGCGCGCCCTCAAGCAAAATTTTCTTATCCGCGTCTATGGCTTCCCAAACCATGTGTGTGGTATCTACTATAAATTTAGCCAGCGCCGCCTCGTAGCTCTTTAGTTCGCCCAAAAGCTCCTCGCGCGCAGGCGCTTTGACGCCTAAAACGTCTAAAAACGCTTTATTTGCCGCAAAATCGGCCAAAATCGCGTCGCAAAGCTTTTCGGGGTTTTTTAGCTCTCCTACGCGGTGTCCGCTGCGGCTGATTTTGTCGCTATACGCAGGCCCTATACCCTTGCCAGTCGTGCCGATAGCGTGTGCGCCTTTGGCCTTTTCTTTGGCTTGGTCGATTTGCGCGTGATAAGGTAAATTTAAATGCGCCTTGTCGCTGATAAATAGCCGCCCCGAGACATCTCCGAACTGCTTTAGCTCTTCGATTATCTCGGCCGGGCAGAGCACGACGCCGTTACCGATGATGTTGATTATATTTTTATGAAGTATGCCTGAGGGAACCTGATGCAATGCGATTTTCTTGCCCTCTACGACGATCGTGTGGCCCGCGTTGTGCCCGCCTTGACATCTGCACACCATATCATAGCCGCCGCTTAGCAGATCTACGATCTTGCCCTTACCTTCGTCTCCCCACTGCACGCCCACTATCACGTCAGCCTTGCTCATACTCTCTCCTTTTGATCTAAATTTTCGATTAACGCGTCGGTATATACGCCAAATCCGCTGCTTTTGATGCCTTCTATCTCGTAGTTGCCGCCGCCGCTTAGCACGGCATTGCCGTCTAAAAATCTAAAAAATAGCTTGTCGTAATACCTCATCTTTGAATAATATAACGGAACAATTCTTAAATTTTCATATTTTACCGCTTGGGCTAGCTTTTTTATCTCAAGCAGCGCGGTTTTTATCTCGTTCGGCACTAGCGGCAAAATCTCGTCGATGTCCGCAACCGTATTTACGAAGGCTAGCCTTTTTAGCCACTCCTCGTTTTGATTTAGGATTTTTTCGATCTCGCCGTGCTCAAATATCGAAATGGGTAAATTTAAGAGCCTACACACGATCTGCGGGATCGCGATGTGGCTGATTTGTAGCACGGGCGCGAGATCAAACGACTCAAAAAGCTCCTTTGCGATCTTGACGCTAGTAGCCAGATCGCTCTCGCCGATTAGCTCGGCGCCGATTTGATAAATTTCGGCGCTGGGGTACTTAAAAACGGGCTGGATATAAAACCAGCGTTTAGGCTCGGTGTCTTTTAGGCGTCTAAGCACGATACGCACGACATCCACGGTGCTATCGGCACGCAGGCTGATTTGGTGATTTTCATGATCACTAAAGCGCACCAGAGCCGTGGGTTGCACGCTTAGATGCTGATGATACGAGAAAAAAGGCGTCACGATCTCGTGAAATCCGTTTTTTTCCAAAATTTCGCTCGCCGCACGCTCGATCTTTCTTTTTATTTTCGCGCTTTGCCCGAAATACAGCCTCGTGCCGCTCGGTATCTCGTGCTCGTAAACGTTTGCGTCAAATTCGCTCACTCTTGCTCCTTTGCTTTTGATTCGTCAGTGTTCGCCTCCGGCTCTCTCCACGGCAGCTCGTGAAACGCCGCCACGAAGTAGCTAGGCTTTGAGCCGCTATAAACGGTCGCGATGTCAAGCTGCTCGAGATAAATTTCGCCGTTTTTGCGCTTGTTGTAAATTTCTCTGCTGTAAAAGCCCTTCGTTAGCAAACTTTGCCACATGTGCTCGTAAAATTTAGCGTTGTGCACGCCTGATTTTAGTAAATTCGACGGCTTGCCGATGGCTTCTTCTTTGGAGTAGCCGCTCATCTTGCAAAAGGCTTCGTTAGCGTCTAAAAATACTCCGTCTAGCCCGACTACGGCGACGGCTTCTTGCGCGTTTGCAAATAGACTTAAAATGGTATTTTTATACGCGTACTCTTTGCTATCGTTTAGTCGCGCTATCTCCATGCCGGTTTTTGCGGTCAAATTTGCTGCCAGCTTGCTCTCTATGAAGTACCCGATCACCTCGTCCACGGTTCTGCCGTCTTTTGAGATAAATTTGATAAATACGCTGCAGTTTATGACCTCTAGATTTTTCCTTATCAGCCTGCAAGACTGTAGCGACTCGTTCTCTTTTTTGAGCGAAGCCGCGTTAAATAGACTAAATTTGATATTAAATTCGTTCGCAAGCCTATCTCGGTCGTCTGGATGGATGATGTTTTTAAACTCAAATTCTTTTGAAAATATTTCGCTTTTTTTGTATCCCAGCGCGCGCTCGATATTGTCCGAAACGCTTGATATATCGCCTATAAAGCGGTCCTTCCAAACTACGCTAAACAGCGGTGAATGGGCGTCTATCTCGCTTTGTTTTTGCGCGTTTTTCTTTAGAGTATTGCTCTTCGTAATGTCTTTTACGACGCAAAAGCCGATCTTTTCGCCATTAGATAGCTCGTAGTTTTGCTTGTAGATGCGCACCTGTTTTATCTCGCCGCCCGCGACAAAATGGTTCGTTTCGTAAATTTCGCCTTCGTCTTCTTGTAGCGTTTTCATATCGGTCAAATTTGACGCGTTTAGCTCGGCTAAATTTTTGCTTTTTATAGCCTCCTCACTAAATCCGTAAAACTCGCACGCCCTCGCGCTTGCTTCGACGATCTTGCCGCTTTTTGCGTCAATTAAGAGTAAGACAAAAGGTCCCTTTTCAAACAAAAATCCGAATTTGCGCGAGTACTCCTCAAATTTCGCCTTTTTCTCGCCGAAATCTCTGTAAAATTTGACGATCTCGTCCGAGATTTGATCAAATTCCTCTACCGAGCCGAATTTTGCGTAGGTCTTGATCTCCTCGCCGTCGCCGGCTTTTGCGACTAAATTTTTGATAGATAAAACGGGCTTTATGACGGAGTTTTTGACGAATTTGACGTAACGAATCGTAAAAATAGCGCCCGCGGCCAAAAATGCGACGCAGATTAGTAAAAATATTAAATTTTCTTTTACGAATTTACCCATAGAATAGCTTGAAACCACGGCCAAACCGATCCCGGGAACTCTTTGGATATAATAAATCTCGCTATTTAGCGAGCCTAAATTTGCAAATTTTACTTCGTCGCTGTCTAGATAATCAACGTCCACGTCGTAAAGATCAAAGATGTTTTTGCGCTCTAAAACTAGCTCGGGGTTTTGGTGAAATACGATTCTACCGCTTTTGTCTATCGCGAACGAATTTACGCCGATCCTCTCGTATCCGCGCGCAAACTCCTCGTAAATCGCCGTAAAGCGTATGAGCGTAACCACCATTTTGCCGTTTTTCATCTTTTTTGCGACGAGTCTCGTCGGTACGTCGCTTTTGTCAAACATAAACTCTGATCTTAAAATTTTATCCTCAGGCTCGTTTTCCCAAGGCTTTGATAGGAAAAAGGCGGAGTACGTATCGCGCAAATTTTCATCGCTGACAAACTCTATCTCGCCGCGTTCGTTTACGACGAAAAAGGCCATGTATTCATTATTATTTTTTACAGCAAAGTCGAAAATAACGTTTGCGTCAAATTCGGGCGCGTCGATGTAGATTTCGATGAGCCTTAGCTCGTTATTTATGATTGAGGCGCGCTCTTTGAGGAAAATTTTAAAGTTAGAATTCGCAGCGTAAATATCCTCTTTTACGCCTTCAAATTTTAAATTTAACCCAAAGCTAGCAGCGCATATCAGAAATACGGCGGTAGCAAAAAGCACCACGTATACCCTGCCTAAAACGGCGCGTGCGAGAGGAAATTTAGAGGCGGATGAATTAGCCAAAAGAAAAACCTTAAATTAATTTAATATAAACGGCTTATTGTAGCTGAATTTTGCTTGTTTTAAGATAATAAACGTAGAAGTTTGGCGAGAGGATGAGAGAATCGAACTCCCCGCGAAGCGGTCAACCGCCCCGCCATCGGATTTGAAGTCCGCGAGCGCCACCAGATCGCTTTATCCTCCGCGTCGTTGGATGATGAGCGCGATTATAGCTAATTTTATATAAATTTTAGTTTGATTTCTATAGTATTTGGAGAAAATTTTATAGGTCGGCGATGAAAAAGCTATTTGCGCGATTTTTTTTAAAAAACCTTATCATTTTCTCGCCGATTTTTTTCCTTGGCGGTTGCCTCGAGCTCTTTACGACGGTGACGCCGCTAACGGGCATAAACGTCTACGACGCCTACCAGATCAGCAAAGACGAGCGCGGTATCTATTCGATAACGAAAGATAAATTTATAAAAACGAAAATCCAGACTAAAATTTTAGCCTCAAGCGGGCTTAGCAACCTAAACGTGGATGTCGAGAGCTTTTACGGCGACGTGTATCTCATCGGCGTGGTGCCTGACGCCGAGCATAAAACCAAGCTCGTAGACTTAGCTAAAAACACCGACGGCGTGAGTAAAATTTACACTTATATTCGCTTTCCTAGCGACGGCGGCGAATGCGAAAGCAACCTCGCCATAATGCTAAAACTAAAAAACAGCTTTTTTAAAGATAGCATAATCAGCGGCACAAGCGTGAGAGTAAGCGTAGTGCAATGCAACGTCGTATTTACGGGCATCATCACCGATATCGAGCAGGAAAAACACGCGATCTGGTACGCCAAGCACATCGACGGCGTGAGAGACGTTTACTCTTTTCTTAAGGTCATGAAAGAGTAGTTTTCTCCTTCAAATTTGAGTTAAATTTGAAGCACTCAGGCCTATGCAGTACGTTTTAAATTTATGCAGTCAAATTTACAAATTTAGCAAAACGCAAGACAAATATTCCAGACGGAATAGGCGTAGTTTTAATAATTTTTGGCGGGTGCGATATGAGTGTATATAAAATACATGATTGAGCACCCTAGCCAAAAATTATTAGAAATCCGTCGTTTACGGGGAATCAGCGGGGAATTCTAGGCCGGTAAAAGGTTTTGATTAGCGTCGGCAGCAGCACCAGCGCTCCCAGCAACATCATTATCATAACAAGATCGGTCAAAAGTCCGAAATATATCGTCGGGATAAAGTTGCTAGTCACCATTATGCTAAAGCCCAGGATGATCGCAAACGAGGTGTAGTACATCGCGTAGCCGATGCTTGCGTGCGAGGCCTTGATCGACTCGGCGACGTTTTTGCCACGAAGCTCGATTTTTAGGCGGTGGATGTAGTGGATGATGTCGTCCACGCCGATGCCTATGCTGATAGCCGCTATCGTAATGCTCATGATATCAAGCGGGATACCCATCACGCCCATGACGCCAAATACCGCGCAAAGCGGGATCAAATTTGACGTGATGGCGATGGCGGCAAGCTTAATGCTTTTAAAAATAATGCAAAAAACGATAAAAAGCGACAAGATCACGAAACCAAAAGAATCCACCTGCGAGGCGATGAGGCTTTGAAGGAGATTGTTATAAAGCACCATCGCGCCGCTAACTTGCACGCTAGCGTTGTCGTTTGCGATCAAATTTGCGATATCGGTTCTAAGCTCGCGCAAAAACTCGTCCCTGCGTAGCGCGTCGTCGCTATCAAGAGTTCGCGCGGTAAATCGAAGCTCGTTATCTTTTATGCTTACGTATGGGCTTAGGATGATGTCTTTGTATTTTTGCGGGATCTGTTCGTATAGGATCGAGAGCATGAGGCCGTCGGCGGGCTTTTGCGTGATGCGCTCGACGATCTTTACGACGGTGTTTAGGCTGCTGGCGTGCCCGACGAAGCGCTTATTTTCTAGATAGTTATGCACCTTTTTCGCGACGTCGATTTTATGCTGATTAAACCAATACTTATCCTCGTTCGCGCTAGCGGCAAATTCGTCGTCAAATTCGTCTTTAGGCTCGTTTTTGGCCGCGCTTTGCTCAAATTTAGGCTTGTTAAATTTGATCAATATATCGACCGGCACCGTGCCGCCCAGCTTCGTATCGATCACCTGCATGCCTTTGTGGATTTCGGTCGTATCTTTAAAATAGCTTATAAAGCTGTTTTCGACTTTTAGCTTTGAGATGCCGTAAAGCCCGAAAATAAGCACCGCAAGGCTAATGGCATAAACGGCGCGGCTATGATTTAGCGCAAACGTGGCGCAGTGCTTGGTAAAGCTAAATTTATCCTCAAACGTCCTAACGGGAGCGAGCTTTGGCATCAGCGCCATCGCGGAGCCAAATAGCAAAAACGCGAGCGCTAGCGAGATAGAGATCGACGCGCTCATCATGATGCCTAGCATTATGATAGGCTTGATATCGGAAAGCGCAAGCGACAAAAAGCCGATAACGGTCGTAAATATCGCAAAAAACGACGGACTGGCCTTATCGCGCAGCGTGAGATAGACTAGCTGACGGTTGCTAAGATGCGGCTTTGTGATGCAAAACTCGCGGTAGCTCACGATCAGGTGAATGACGACGGAGATGGTGATGATGAGCTGAAGGGCGATGTAGTTTGAGCTAATCACCGTGATCTCCCAACCGAAAAACCCAAACAGTCCGCTCGCCCAAATAACGCTAATCACGCAGATAAAAATCGGCATAACGATGTGGCGAATCTGTCTAAAAAACAGCCAAAGACAAAAGATCAAAAGCAACGTCACGCTGATGCCGTAGGTCGCAAGATCCGAGCGCACGAAGCTCACCATATCATCGGCGATCATATTTGCCCCGCCTAAAAACAGACTCTCGCCTCCGCCGAATTTCGCTATCGTCTCGCGGATCTGCTCGATCGCTGCGTGCTCTTTTATACGCGCTTCGTCGCGGTGAGCCTTAAACTGCGCATTTACGGCGCTTAGACGCTGTTTTTGCTCGCTTGTGATGTTGCCGTCAAGCTTGGCGTTTAGCAGAGCGTTTCGCTCGTTTAGTATGCTTTGATACTTTTCGTCGGTCTTTAAATTTAGCACGATTGCCGTAGTTTTTAGATCGCGACTAACGAGGTTGTTCGTATATAGCGGACTATCCGCGAACTCGCGTCGCACCAAGGTTTTGTTTATATCGGCATCGATAAGGCTTGGTACGTGCTTAACCAACTCGCCAAGATCGTTAGTTCCGCTTTGAAGCAGCGGGATGTTCAGTACCGAAATGACGTTTGAAACAAGCTCGTTCTTTTCAAGTTCGCGGCTTAAATTTTCTATCTTTTCAAGCGTAGAGGGCGCGAGCAGATCGTCTTTTGGCGTGTATGCGATGACTAGGTAGTTTGGGCTAACGTAGCGTTTAAAAACGTCTCTAAAGACGGCTAGATCTTTATCGTTTTCAAGTAGCAGCGTCTCGGTAGACGCGTCCACCTCGAGCTTGCCGCTAAAATATCCAAAAAATAGCGTCGCGGCTAGCACGCCCGCGATAACGATTTTTGGAAAGTTGACGATAAATTTAAAAATCCGCTTCATCAGCGCCTTATTGCGGAGCTTGGACGGAGTTTAGCTTGCTAAGCAAATTTTCAAAACTCTCGTTTTCCATAAGGCTGTCAAACTGGCTGCGGTAGGTCTGGATAATGCTAACGCCTAAAATTTCGACGTCGTAGATGAGCCAGCCGCGCTCTTTGGCGTTATAAAATTTGTACGTAAAGCCGTAGTTTTTGCCGTCCTCACCGACTAAATCTGCGTTTAGAAAGTAGCGATTTTCGTTCGGTTTTGTTACGTCTTTAAAATTTATAGTTTGGTTTTTGTAGCTTAAAAGCTTATCGACGTAGCTTGACTTTAATCTCTCTTCAAAAGCTTTGTTAAATTTGACCTTTTGATCGGCGCTTAGGTTATTGTAGCGCTTGTTTAGAGCGATCTTTGACATCTGCTCGTAGTCGAAATACGGATCAAAAACGGCGAAAATTTTACTTATTTTCTCGTCTTTGCTCAAATTTGCGTTTTTTAGCACTTCGATGGCGTCTTGCGTCGTTTTTTGCATCGTAGGTTTTATCTGCTCCTCGCTGATCGCAAAGAGGCTAACCGCGCTAAAAAGCGCAAGTAGGATGATTTTTAAAAATTTCATTTTATTCCTTTATTAAGTGGTTGCGGCGCTGTTCGTAGGCATCTCGTAGAAACGGATACAGGTCGATCGCGTCTTTTTTAAGCTTGTCGTAAGCGTCTGGGTGTAAGGACAAAAGATTGCCCTGACGGAATGTTTTTATAGCAAAGGAGTCTAGCGCAGGCTTTACGTAACTGATAGGATCGAGATAATAATCGCCGACTAGACCGACGATATCGCGTAAATTTGACGGTCCGATAAACGGCAGCACCACGTGAAATCCGCTACCTACGCCCCAGTAGCCTAGCGTCTGACCGAAGTCCTCGTCGTGGCGTTGCAGATTGTAGTATTTCGCGCCGTCGGTTAGCCCGCCAAAACCGATAATCGTATTTGCCAAAAATCTCAGCGTCTCCTCCCCAGCCTCGCTAAATTTAAACTGCAAGAGATTATTTACGAAGCGAACGGGATATAAAAGGTTGTCAAAAAAGTTTCCAGCAGCGGTTCTTGCGGCCTCGGGCACTATGTAGTTATAGCCTTTTATCGCGGGGTGGATGGCGTTTACGTACATAAAATCGTTAAACCCCGTCATCATTCTATTATAGCCGCTAAGCGGATCGAAAATCTCGCTAGGCTGGGTAAATTCGTCGTCAAATTCGCTCTTTTCTTGCGTTTGTTCAGCAAAAACGCAACTAAAAAAAAGCAAAAAAGAGAGTAAAAATTTTCTCATCAAATCTCCGAATTTCAAGTCTGCAAAGGCAGTAACCTGAGATTTTATCTCAATGTAGCTTTTAAATTTATAAATTTCAAAATGCCAGGTATTACGAAGTTTCTTTAAGTTATTTTTCATATATATTTAAATATACTTTCTAGCAAATTATTTTTTTATATTGATAGAATTTGGGGGATTTTCATGAAAGCAGACGTTAGTTTAGAGCTATTTTTAGATAGCGGCGTATCGGTGTTGGCTAAACATATAGAGCTTTTAAAGGCCGTAGAACACACCAAAAGCATAACCAAAGCCGCCGAGTACGTCGGCATCTCGTACAAAAACGCATGGGATAGCCTGGACGCGCTAAATAACCGCTCGGACGAACGCTAATCGCAAGAGCCGAAGGCAACAAGAAAAACAGCGGCTCGGAGCTCACGCCATACGGCAAAAAGATGATCGCGCTATACGACGCGATGCTAGAGAGCCAAAAGATATTTTTAGAAAAAGTTTGTTCAAATATAAACGTCGATACGAACGAAATTTTAAATTTACAGCGCATGAGCATGAGTCTAAGCGCGCGAAATCAACTAAGCTGCGAGATCACGGACGTAAAAACGGGCGCGGTAAATTCGCAAATCAGCGCCAAACTCTCAAACGGCGAAATTTTACGTGCTAACGTCACGGTCGAGTCTGAAAAAAATCTAAATTTAAAAGTCGGCAAAAAGGTTGTATTTATCTTTAAAGCCCCAAGCGTAATGCTCGCAAAAGAGGAAAATCTAAAACTAAGCGCGGCAAATTTACTAAAAGGACGCGTTATCGAGGCTAAAATCGGCTCCGTAAACGCCGAAATCGTACTAGAAATCAGCAATCATCAGACGATAACCTCTATCATCACCAAAGAAAGCGCGATGCAAATGCGCATCGGCGTGGGCGACGAGCTCACCGCTATAATCAAAGCAAGTCAAATCATAATAGGAGTATAAAAATGAAAAAAACATTTTTTTCGTTAGTCGTCGCGGCTCTCGCGGCTTTTCATCTAAACGCGGGTGAGATCAACGTATTTGCCGCAGCAAACGTCACTTACGCGTTTGACGAGCTAAAAGCGGAGTTTGCTAAATCAAACCCCGATACCAAAGTAACCGTCACTCTAGGAGCTAGCGGCGCGCTATCTACCCAGGTCAAAAACGGCGCTCCTGCCGACGTTTTCATGGCTGCAAATATGAAATTCGTCCAGGATCTATACGACACCAAATTTGCCGTAACCCAGCCCGTAGTATACGCCCAGGGCGCGCTTGCTCTATTTACGATCAGAGATATCGATCTAGCTAAGGGCATAAACGCGGTAGAAGGCCTAAAAGCCATTGCGATCGCAAATCCTGAAACCGCTCCGTACGGTAAGGCTAGCATCGAAGCTCTAAAAAAAGCGGGCATCTATGATAAAGTCGAGAAAAACGTCATCCTAGCAAAATCTATCGGCGAAGCTCTAAGCCAAGCTCTAAGCGCTGCTGACGTCGGATTTATCGCGGCTTCTGCAATGCATGATAAAAAAATGGCCGAGTACAAAGAGGGTAAAAACTTTATCCTCATCGATCCTGCGCTTTACACTCCGATCGACCAAGGCATGGTTATCCTAAAACACGGCGAAAACAATCCTGAAGCAAAAGCTTTCTACGACTTCATCAGAAGCGACCGCGCGAAGGAAATCTTTAGAAAATTCGGATACAACATCTAAATGATAAAGGCTAAAATTTCGGCGATAGAGCAAAATGACGGCGTTAGTGTTTTTGAGTTTAGCGCCGAAAATTTGAGCCTAAAAATGCTATCCTTGGAAAATCTGCAAAATTTAAAAATCGGCGACGAGGTTCGACTAAGCTTTAAAAGCTCGGACGTCTTCGTCGCTACTTCCCCGCTTTTAAACTGCTCTGTTTCAAACGAGATAAAAGCGCGAATTTCAGACATCCAAAAAGGACAAATCACAAGCTCGCTGCATCTAAACGCGGGCGAGTTTGAGTTTGAAAGCATCATCTCCACGGCATCGCTAAAGCGGCTAAATTTAGCGCTCGGCGATCAAATTTACGCCTACGTCAAGGCAACCTCGCTCTGCATCGCATGATAGAACTAAACTGCATAAAAAGCCTAAACGGCGCGAACGGAAAATTTGATTTAGACGTAAATTTGAACGTAAAAAAGGGCGAATTCGTCGCTCTCTACGGCAAAAGCGGTAGCGGCAAAACGACGCTTTTGCGCCTAATCGCGGGCTTTGAAACGCCTGATAGCGGAACGATAAAAGCAGGCGGACGGACGCTATTTGACGGCAAAAACTTAACACCGCCCCAAAGCCGAAATATCGGGTTTTTATTTCAAGACTACGCGCTTTTTCCGAATATGAACGTGATGAAAAACCTGCTTTTTGCAAATAACGACGTAAATTTAGCCCGCAAACTGCTGGGTCTTGTCGAGATGAGCTCGCTAGAAAACGCCGCTATCTCGCAGCTCTCCGGCGGTCAAAAGCAGCGCGCCGCCCTAGCCCGCGCTCTCATGCGAAAGCCAGAAATTTTACTCCTCGACGAGCCGCTCTCCGCGCTTGATAACGCCATGCGCGAAAAGCTGCAAGACTACCTTGCTAAGGTGCACGCCGAGTTTGATATGACGACGATTTTGGTTAGCCACGACGTCGCGGAGATCTACAAACTCGCGTCCAAAGTCTTCGTGCTCGAAAACGGCAAAATAGCGCAAGAAGGCGGCCCGGGCGAGATATTTTTGAGGCACAGAGGCTCGCAGAAATTTAGCCTGCCGGCAAAAATTTTAGAAATCTCAAAACGCGACGCCATCTACGTAGCCGTCGTCTCCGTAGGTCAGCAGCTTTGCGAAGTAGCGCTAAGCGCCGCGGAAGCCGCAAATTTAAAACCGGGCGACGAAGCGTCGATAAGCGCCAAGGCGTTTGGGCTAAATTTACAAAAAAACGGTAGCGAAAACAACGAATTTTACGGTGCGAAATCAGGCAAATTTGACGAGCGAAACGCCGAGATTTACGCGCAAAGCGAGCCAAAATGAATATCGATTTTACGCCCTTTTACCTCTCGCTAAAGCTTGCTTTTATTTCGACTGCGATCCTGTTTTTTCTCATGCTGCCGGTTGCGTTTTGGCTTAGCCGAGCGAGTTTTAAATTTAAACCCGTGCTCGAGGCCGTGATCTCGCTGCCTCTCGTGCTACCTCCTTCGGTGCTTGGATTTTACCTGCTTGTTTTTCTCTCACCTTACAACTTTTTGGGCAAATTTTTCGAGGAAACCTTTGATATCCGCTTGGTTTTTAACTTTTCAGGCCTCATCATCGCTAGCTGTATTTACTCGCTGCCTTTTATGTTTCAGCCGCTTCAGGCGGGATTTGCTAGCCTACCGAAGAGCCTTTTTGAGGCGAGCTACTCGCTGGGCAAAGGCAAATGGGAGACGCTTTTTAGAGTCGCTCTGCCAAACATCAAACCATCGCTTCTAACCGCGCTCATAGTGAGTTTTGCGCATACCTTGGGCGAGTTTGGCGTCGTGCTGATGATAGGCGGCAGCGTGGGGGACAAAACTAAGGTCGCTAGCATCGCTATCTACGAGGCCGTCGAGCTCATGGATTATACAAAGGCGCACGTTTATTCGGCGATTATGCTGTTTATAAGCTTTGCGGTGCTATTTTTAGTCTATTTTTTCAACAATTCACACGCAAAGAGGACGCAATGAAAGACATAAACGCAAATCCGGTCAAATTTAGCGAGCTAACGGACGGCAAAAACTGCATCGTTTTTACCTATCCCAAAATGGGCGAGAGCGGGAAGTTTTTACCGGAAAATTTAAAGGATTTAAAGGGATTAACCGGCTGCACGCTTCAGTGCAAAGCCTACCAAGAAAACCTTGCAAAGCTAGAATCCGCAGGCTTTACGCTAATAGCCATCGGCTCCCAAAGCGTAGAAAAGATGAATGAGTTTAAACAAAGCGTAGGTGCGAATTTTATCTTTTTAAGCGACGAAAACTTCGAACTAGAATCACCGCTAAATTTGCAAACTTTTACCACGAACGACGGCAAGAAATTTTACCGCCGCCAAACGCTGATCATCAAAAACGGCGAAGTCGTAAAAAGATTTAACGACGTAGCCGAGCCCGCAAACGACGCGGCAAACGTGCTAGCGACGATAGAGCGGCTTTAAATTTGGCTGATTTTACGCAAGAGGGCGAGAGATTTAGGGCTCAAATTTGGACGCGAATTTGAGCCGTTTGAACTCAGATTTAAGCCCCAAATTTGACGCCGAATTTAAAACCCGTCCAAGCAAAACCGCAAGTCAAATTTTAAATTCCCGTCAAACGTAAATTTAACCTAACCCAAAATAATTTTTTTATATAATTACGCAAAAATTTAGGCGGGATATGAATCTTTTTTCCATAGAATTTGGCTTGTGCTTTTTTATTTTTTGGCCGATTTATTACTTTTTAAACACTCGCCCGCACCTGCAAAAAGCCGTTTTACTCGCTTTTTCTTATCTGTTTTTAGCATCGTTCGGGCTTAAATTTTTAATCATAAATTTTATCTTTAGTACCGCGGTTTTTCTTTTTGTGAGGGCGGCTCAGAGCAAAGACTCCGCGATTCCGTTTGCTGCGGGCGTTATTTTCGTGCTTTGCGCGCTTGCGTTTTTTAAATACGGCGGGTATTTTACGATCAAATTCGGCGTCATGAGACTAGAAACCATCATTTTGCCGCTTGGCATTTCGTTTTATTCGTTTATGAGCATCTTGTTGCTAAAGGCCGTGCGAGACGGCGAACTAGAGGCGCCCGGCTACATTGATACGCTGATTTTTCTTAGCTTTTTTGCTGCGATTATTTCGGGTCCGATTTTACGACCAAAGCCCTTTTTCGAGACGCTAAATTCACCCAAGGTTTTTCGCGCTAGCCCCGTCATATTCGCGCTTTTGTGCTCCGCGCTTTTTAAAAAACTCATCGTCGCAAACCATCTTTTCGAGATAGTTAATCCCGTTTTTGCCGCACCCACCCTACCCGCCTCGCAGCTTCTAGGCGCGCTTTTTGGCTACAGCGTGCTGCTTTACGCCGATTTTAGCGGCTACGTGGACTTCGTGACGGCGCTAGGACTCATGTGCGGTTTTGTTTTGCCACAAAACTTCAACCGTCCTTTTACGGCGCGAAATTTAAAAATTTTCTGGCAAAATTGGCACATCAGCCTTATGAATTTTTTTAAAGAGTGCGTCTATTTCCCGCTGGGAGGCAGTCGCGGCACGCAGGCGCAGACGCAGCTAAACGTGATGCTAGTCTTTGCGATCTCGGGCGTCTGGCACGGTGCGGGACTTAGCTTTTTACTCTGGGGGCTCATCCACGGCCTTGGCGTCGTGTTTTTAAACTTAACCGACGAGCGCAAATGGCCAAATTCGGCCATACTTGGACGATATTTTACGTTTATTTTCGTGAGTATGGTTTGGGTCTTTTTCACGATGGATTTTGAGGGGGCGGTGCGCTATATCGGGGCGATTTTTAGAAACTCGGGCGGCGAGCTTCTTGCGATTTGCGCGCTGTTTGCGGGCGTTTTTGCTTTTGTATTTTTATACGCCGCGCTTGACGTTTATCCGATTTTGGTTAAATTTTTTGAGAATATAAACGTTATTTTTTCAGCCGTTTTTTTAGCGATTTTTGGGATAATTATTTACTTTTTGATGCCGTCTGGTATGCCTAATTTTATATATCAAGGATTTTAATGAGAGCGTTTTTTGGGGTATTTCTCGCGTTTTTTACACTGATTGCGCTATTTTTGCGACCGCTGTCAAACTACTACGAAGCCAAATATCAAAAGGATTTTTTCATCACGGACGAGCGCGCGATGGCGCTGAGCGATAAATTTATAAACATCGCCGAGGACGGCTTACAAAGCGCAAAATCGGCTATTGATAAATTTACGGGTATTTTTTCGGGCGATAAAAAACAGACCGCAACGAGCGCTAAAACGGAGCAAAATTTAACCGTATCGCAAGCCGAAACGTCAAATTTAAACGCCCAAAATGCGCAAAATTTAACGCCTAGTATCGGCGCGGTAAAAGAAGCAAATTTAACGGCTCAAAGCGTTCAAACGCCTACTAAAACCGTTTCAAATTTAGATAAAAACGGCTCGCTAGCCTCAAATTTAACGCCGAGCGCTCCGAGCAAAACGAACAAATCCGCGTTTTTTGATATCGAGCTAAACGAAAATTTGGGCGTCATCTTGATAGGCGACTCCATAATGCAAGGCTTTGGCTGGGGCTTTGAAAACGCGCTAAAAACGAGCAAAATCTCAATCAAAAATATGGCAAAAGCTAGCACGGGACTAACCAATAAGAAATTTTACGACTGGAGTGAGGAGCTAAAGACGGCGCTAGCAAGCTTAGAAAATCGCCCGCAAAATTTGCTGATATTCGCGCTTTTTGGCGCGAACGACGCTTATAGCTACACGTTTGACGAGCAGGCGCTGGACTTTGGCACCGACGCGTGGCGCGAGGCCTATGAGGGCAGGATCGCCGAGATCTACGAGATCGCAGGGCAGCACGGCGCGCAGGTCGTGTGGCTGGGAGTACCGTGCATGAAGAGCGAGAAATTCGACAAAAAAATGAAGGCGCTAAACCTGATCTACAAGGACGCCGCGCAAAAATACGGCGCGCGCTACATCGACATCAGCGGCGCGATCTGCGATAACGGCAAGTATCTAAAAGAAGGCGCCGACAAAAAGCCGCTACGCAAGGACGACGGTATGCACATCAGCATGAACGGCGCTAAAAAGATCGCCGTCTACGTAGTGGACAAGCTACTAAACGGGCAGAGCGATAATTTTTAGCCGAATTTGTGTTTGGATAAATTTGCAAGCTCGGTAAATTTTCACGGTCGGAAATTCTTAAAATTTGGAATTTGTAGAATCTATAAATTTGAAATCTCGCCGAATTTTGCGTCTTAAATTTGAGCAAATTTGCCGAGCCGTTCGCAAAATAAATACGGGCACGCCCCAACTAGTTTACGCCGACTTTCAACGTACAGCGCAGCCAAATGCTCGCTCGTATAAAATAAAATATCGCGCGAAATATGCGCGGCCGTTTTTTGCCCTAGACGATTATCCAAATCCTCGGCGCCACCCCTATTTTACTATGTCCGTTCTGGATTGCGCGACCGCTTGTCAAACGGGGGTTTGGTGCAAAACTTTGGCGCAAAATCGTCAAATTTGCTAGAAACGTATATACAAACCGCGCTTGGCGCCTTCGCGTCGTCTGCGGTGTGTGTACTACAACTGTAGATTTGTCGCCTTAGCAAATAAATTTGCATAAATTTGAGCAACAAAAATCAAATTTAAAACTCGATCGACGCCAAAAGTACATTTAGCTCGCGCCGACTGAGTTAAATTTTAAATTTACGTAGTTACTAAATTTAGTAAATCCACTTCACGACGTCGCTTAGTTCGCGGCGGTATCTTTTAGTCTGCGGTTTGACGCGGTAGCCAAATGGCACTACGATAGCCACTCTTTGCTCGCTCTCATCAAGCCCTAAAATTTCATTTAAAGCATGCCTGTCAAAGCCTTCGATCGGGCAGCTGTCAATCCCAAGGCTCGCGGCTGCGTTCATCATATTTGTCGCAGCTATCATGCACTGCTCGTGCGACCACTGAAATGTTAGCTCATCGTCGTTTTTGAAATTTGATAGCAAAAAGTCGTGATAAAATTTCTGCCTTGCAGCGATCATCTCAGGCTCTTTATCTGCGCGTCTAGCGATCATTTTATCAACATAGCTGCTGCCAAATTTTATCTCTTTGACCTTTGCTAAGACGACCACCAAATGCGAGCAAGATGTGATCTGCACTTGATTCCACGAGAATTCGCGGATTTTTTGCCTTAGCTCCTCGTTTTGCACGACTAAAAAGTCCCACTGCTCAAGGCCAGTCGAGCTTGGGCTTAGCCTGCCAGCCTCTAGGATAAAGTCAAATTCGCCCGCACTTATCTTTTTGCTCTCGTCAAAAATTTTGCAAGCGTGACGAAATTTTAAAATTTCAAGATAGTTCATCATATCTCCTTTGTTAAATTTTTGAAATTATAGAGCGGTTAGGTAAATTAAAAGAAATTTAGTAGCCAGCACAAAAGGCTGACTTTAAATATAAACAATCAAAATTCGCCCGCGCAAAGCGGACGGATTTGCGCTGGTTTGGGCTAAATTTACTGTGCCAAAGGGTTGTTTAGCTCCACGACGTTTGCTTTGCCGTCCTTATGCGCTAGAGCGTAGATGCTACCGCCCTTTACCGCTAGTCCGGAGATATCGCCGATTTGCGGCATAGCGTAGGCATCAACTACCTTCGCGTCCGCAAGGTCGATCACGAGCAAGGTGTTGTAGTTTTTGGAGTATGCCAAAAATTTACCGCCCGCGACGTCGCCAGCCGTGACGTAGTAGTCTTTTAGGTCGCGTTTATCTTTTAGCGCGAGGCCTGATGTCACGATAGTTTCGCCGCTTAGCATCTTATCCTTGCTATCGACTTTGATGAGGATCATATTCTTAGCGCGCTCGTTTGGCACCGTGATCATATACATATAGGTGCTTTGCGGGTCTTTTGCGAGCGTTAGGACGTATTGTTTTTTCGCCCTTATCGTTAAAAGCGCCGGGCGGTCGAACTTCCACGCAGACTCGAGCCCGCCGGTGCTCTCTCTAAAATATCTCCACTCGTGATACGCGTCCACTTTTTCCACGGGCTTAACGGCAAATGTCGTTTTGTTAAAGCCGGTAGTCACCAGCATATCGCCGACAAAGGTCGATGCGACGGCCTTTTTGATATTGCGGCCGTTTGGTTTGTCGATGATAGCATGAGCGATCTCTTTAAAATTCGCGTCCGTAAAATAAACGCCGCCTTCGGTGTTGGAGATGCCGAAAGTATCGTTTTTAGCGTTATATGCTAGGCCGCTCGTTACGCCTTTGCCAAAAATTCCCTTTGTCTCAAAAGGAAGCGGGAAGCTGTTTTTCACGCTAAGCGCAGGCTTCACGTTCGTAAACGCGCCGGCGCTTGGGTCGGAGTTAAATTTGACGCTTATATCTTTTGGCTCGCCCGCTATAAACGGATCCTCGACGATGTTTGCGCCGGTGAATGAAAACGGCTTTTCAAACCTTTTCCAAACTCCCGAGGTCCAAGTGTTGTTTAGACTGATGCGCTCGGGATCGCCCTTGCCGCTATACGGCGGGATACCTGCCGAGATGAGCGCCTGAACGGCATTTGATAGGATGACAAATAGGCTCAAAGCGATCACGAATTTTGAATACGCGTTAAGAGGCTTGACCCTGGTATCGGCGCGCGAGATATCGCCCGAGACGACCTTATCTTTGGCAAAAAGCATCATAAGTCCCATCGCTACGACCACGATCCAGTACACCAAAATGCCCCAAGTATAAGTATGCGCACCGAATATATCGCCGCCAAAGCCCATACCTACGTCTCTATATAAACTAAAGCTCGCATGCCTAAGCGTCATGAAAATGCCGTACGCAGCACCAAAAAGCACGGCAGCTATGTAGCGCGCCTTTAGGCCGTAGCGCAGTATCAAGATACCAGCGACGCCGACCACGACCATACCGATGCGCTCCCACCAGCAAAGCGTGCAAGGGCCCTCGCCGATGAAGTAACCAAGATAAATGTTCGCGATACCGACTGGGATAGCAAGCACGAGCAAGACCGCGGTGGCCATGACGAAGTCGAAATTTTTCTCGTTAAAAAAACTCATCCGCCCCTCCTAGTACGCCGCGTAAGGCAGCAGGGACGTCCAGCTGGCGATGAAAAACATGATAAAGCAAATCGCCGTCCCCACGGCAAATGCGCCAAACGCTAAGCCCTCTTTTTCAGGCTTTTTCCAAGCTATAAAAACGGCTATAGCCAGAAAGAGAAACGATAAAAATTCCATTTTGTCTCCTTTATTTCACTAATATTAGATTGTGATTTTAATTTAATTCTTTTATATTCTTGCTTAAATCTTGAGATATTTTTGATAATACATTGCAGATTGCTCTAAAATTTGGGGAGATATTTTTAGAAATTTGACGAGTTTAACTCGCGATAAAATAGTAAAATTTGCAAATTTTAAGGGCGAGCTTAGCTGTAAATTTATGATTTTATTTTGCAAGATTTTACTAAATTTTATTTTTAAGAATTTTGGCTTTTCGGATTTTAACGCCTCAAATTTGACTAAATTTACATTTAGAGAACTTGGCGGCTTAGTGATTTTAGCAAATAAATTTGATTAGGCTTGCTGTTTTTGACCGCCGTTTCGGATGATTTTAAACCATCTCAAATTTGACCAAATTTACGACCGTCAAATTTACGCCAAGCTCGCAAGCTTAAATTTAAAGCCGCCTAGCGTAAATTTATGCCGTATTCGCCGCGTTTTTTAGCTACGCCGACGACCGCCGAGCTCTCGTAACCAGCCTCTTTTAGACGAGATAGAGCCAAATTTGCCTCGCTTTGCGGCACGGCTAGCAAAAGTCCGCCCGAAGTCTGCGCGTCGTAAAGCAAGATATCAGCGTCGCCGCTAACGAATTTGGACGCAAATTCGCGGTTTTTGTAGCTACCCTCGGGGATGATGCCCATATCGGCAAACTCGCGCGCGGCTGCTATCACGGGCATGTTATCAGGGTAAATTTCAAAGCTGATTTTATCATTTAGCATTTCGCTTAAATGTCCTAAAAATCCAAACCCCGTAACGTCGGTCGCCGCCGTTACGTTTACGCCTTTTAGCACATCCACGGCATAGAAATTTAGCTGCCGCATCGTCTCGACGGCCTGCTCGATTTGGGTCAAATTTAGCAAATCAGCCTTGATCGCCGTGCTTAAAATGCCCGTTCCTAACGGCTTTGTAAGTATGAGCGCATCGCCCTCTCGCGCGGCGTTGTTTGACCAAAAGGAGTTTGGCGAAACGACGCCCGTGACGCTAAGGCCGTAATACATCTGCTGCGTCTCTATCGTGTGTCCGCCCACGATCACGCCACCGCACTCGGCGACTTTATCCTGTCCGCCGCGCAAAATTTCGCCCAAAATTTCGCCGTTTAGGTTACAACTGTCAAAACCGACGATATTTAGCGCGTTTAGCACCTTGCCGCCCATCGCAAACACGTCGCTTAGGCTGTTTGCAGCCGCTATCTGACCGAATATAAACGGATCGTCCGCCACCGGCGTGATAAAGTCAAGCGTCTGCACGAGCGCAATGTCGTCCGTGATCTTAAAGACGCTCGCGTCCTCGTTTGTGCCGATGTTTGAGAGCAAATTTGGGTGAGCTAAATTTAAATCGCCGATAGTTTTGTTTAGACCCGACGGGTCAAGCTTGGCTGCTCAACCCGCCGCTCGGACGAATTTCGTGAGACGTTTGTCGTTGTAAATCATAGTTTGATTTGCTCGTGCGTAGTTAAAATTTGCATGACTTCGTAGGCGTTTGACATCTCGCCGACGCTTAGGTCGCTTACGAGTTTATACGCCTCTAGGCAGCTGCCGCAACTTAAAATTTTGACGCCCGCAGCTTCTAAATCTTTAAGCGGTTTAAAGCTAGGATGAGCGCGGTTCGTCGTCATTTTGACGGCGTTATTTACGCAAATGACGTACTCCGGTTTTTCCACCTGCAAAAGCGCGCCTAGAAATTTAGCCAGCAAGCTAACGCCCACGTCGCCGCTTCCGGCGTATTCTTCGTTTAAATAAACGACCGTTTTTTTGGTTTTTGGCGTGATTTCACAGACAAATTCGTCAAAATTCGTTAGCTCAAGTTTGGATTCGCCTTTAACGGCGGTGATTTTTGTCTCGGCGCCGTTTTGCTCAACGCTAAATTCGACGTTTTGGTTTTTTAAAAAGCGGCTGATATTTTCTTTAGGAGCGATGGAATTTACTAAAATCTCAAGCTTTTCGCCGTTTTTTAAGCCTTCAAGCGCGTTTTTAGTTCTGATGACCGGCTCAGGGCAAGCTAAATTTCTACAATCGATTTGCATGATTTTTCCTTAAATTTATTACTCTTCAACCTGAAGTCTAGTGGGAATTTTATCTAAAAGATTTTAAATTTCGTATAAAAAAGAGGCTTGCAGGCTCGCCTCTGAGGTAAAAAGGAGAAAAATTTCTCCTTTTTTATTATTTTAATTTTGGATAAGTTTTTTCGTATTCAGATACCGGGATTTTGTTTTTAGAGATAAGCTCTTGATACCAGTAGTGGTGAAGTACGTAAACCTCTTCTTCTTCTTTGTAGCCAGTTATCATCGACCAGATAGCGCCGTGTATCGCGATAGCCGCCATATAGATGTGTACTAGGAAAAATACTGCGCAAACGATACCGAGAACGTTATGAACTAGTGCAGAAGCTCTTAAAACTTCGATCTGAGATACGCCTAGCCAGCTTGCAACGTCAGGGGTTCTAAAGTCAAGGAAAAACATAGCTGCGCCGGTTAGTATCATCACGATACCGCCAGGGATAGCTACCCAGTACCACGCCTTTTGACCGGCATTAAATTTGCCAGCAGGTACGGGACGTTTAACCTTTGAGAGATATCCGCCGACGATCAGCATCCATCTGATATCATAAACCGCGGGCAGCATCCTCACGGTCCAAGCTATCAGCATCGGAGGCACCGAAACGGCAAACAAAATAGTAGCCAGTCCGTGGATGTCCTTGCAAAATCTAACAAACGCGCCGCCGCCAAGCTCAGCGCCCCACATCATGATGACGCCAGTCGGTATGAGCACTATCCATGCGATCGCCGCAGCGCCGTGAGATACGCGCTCTATCATATTAAACGCATAGACTTTTTTGCCGTCGTGGCTGAAGTGTTTCGGTCCGATGATCAAAAAGTGCAGAACGAACGCGCCGATAACAGCCAAAATAAGCGACAAAGCCGCTATCGCGAAGTAGTCGTTGCCCTGAATAAACGTGAAAATCGGCCCCAAACCGTCTTCGTAAGGCTTAATGTTTTCGATTCTACCAGCAGCCCAGATATTGCTCTGGTACTGGTTCGTGCTGGGACTCGCCTCGATAGCGAAGGCCCAACAGGCGAAAACCGAAAGCAAACTAAAAATTCTCGTCATGCTATCTCCCTTTGGTTTTGTTTTCCGCCTTAAAAAGCTCGTCGTGGTCGGCATCCAGCCAAAGGCTAAATTTTCGCGGATTTTCGTGAAATTATATCAAAAAATAACGTAATGCAAGCTTAGCGCCGAAACATCGCTTTTTTGGGCGGTTATGGCGCGTTTTTATCAAAATCTGGGTCAAATTTATAATCCGCTATATTAATTCATTTATATAAGCTAGATTTTATTTATCTTAAATTTAACTTCGTTTGGGATTAAATTTGCGACAAATTTGGCAAGCGATAATACAAATTTTAAATTTAGCGCTAAAAAGGTGCAGGTTTAGCAAGCCCGCACGCGAGGCGCAAGCCAAATAAAAGATCGCCGCAAAATTTGATTAAATTTATCGCCAAAAACGGCGCCTCAAAATGCCAAATTTACACCCTAAAGGGCACGGCTCCTGGCGTCAAATTTAGTTTCGCCTCTCGTACTCTTCAAAGCCGAATTCCCGCACGGTTACAAGCACGCCGTTTTCTTTTAAAAGCAGTAAATCAGGCAGCTTTATGCCGTTAAAGGTCGTATTTTTCACGATCGTGTAGTGGATCTGATCCTCAAATATCACCTTATCGCCCACGCTTAGCGGCGCGTCAAATTTATACTCCGGTTCGCCCGCGTCAAGCCCCACGATATCGCCCGCTAGACAAGTATTTCCGCCCAAACGGTAGATAAATTTACCGCCCTTACTCTCACCTCGCACCGCCGGTCGGTAGGGCATCAGCACGGTGTCTGGCATATGCGCCTCGGCCGAGACGTCTAGGATGGCTATGGTTTTTTCGTTTTGTACGAAATCAAGCACCGAAGCGGCTAAAAATCCCGTCTGCCAGCCCACCGCTTCGCCGGGCTCTATGTAGACCTCGACGCCGTATTTTGCGCGGAAGTTTTTGATCAAATTTATGAGCAGATCCACGTCGTAGCCCTCTTTTGTCACGTGATGTCCGCCGCCGAAATTTACCCACTTCATGCGCAGGATAAACTCGCCGAATTTCTCCTCAAACGCCATCAGCACGGTCTCTAGACTCTGCGCGCTCTCCTCGCAAAGCGCGTGAAAATGCAGTCCCGTGATGCCATCAAGCGCGTCTTCGTCAAAATTTGCGCGAGTGATGCCCAGGCGGCTATACCTGCCGCACGGGTTATAAGCGTCAGTCGGCGCGACGGAGAGCTCCGGATTTACGCGAAGTCCGCAGGTAACGCCCGCGGCTAGGGCTTTTTGCTTAAATTTCGCCCACTGCGCAAAGGAGTTAAAAACCACGTGCTTTGAGAGCGCTAGCACCTCATCTATGTCCTCGTCTTTAAATGCGGGCGAATACGTATGAATCTCGCCTCGAGCGTATTTTGCGGCAAATTTAGCCTCGTGCAGGCCGCTGCATGTCGCGCCGTCTAGGTATTCGCCGACAAGCCCCATCACGCCGCTAAATGCAAAGCCTTTTAGGGCGACTAGCACTTTCGCGCCGCTTTCATCCTTGACGCGTTTTAGAATTTCAAGATTTTTGCGCACCTTGGCCTCTTCGCAGACGTAGGCGGGCGTTTTTATTTTGCTTAATATTTCGTTCATTACGGCTCTTTCGTTAAAAATTTGGCGTAAGTATATCTAAATATTTTTTTAAGTAAAATCAAGAAAAAAATTTAATTTCAAAGGCGAATTTATGGTAGAAATCGAGTTTTTAGGCCCGATAAAGATGCATAATTTAAAGCTAGAAGCGGCAAATTTAAGCGAAGTAAAAGAAAAACTGGGCGAATACGCGCAGCTCGGCGAGTGGCTAAAAATCTGCGCCGTCGCCGTAAACGACGAGATCGCAAGCTCTCTTGACGCGCCGCTAAAAGACGGGGATAAAATTTCCATTTTACCGCCGGTTTGCGGAGGTTAATATGCAGATTTTTGAAGGAAGCCTAGACGCCAAGGCGATCACAAACGCCTGGTACGACGAGTTTAAGGACAAAAACTGCGGCGCTCTCATCACGTTTACGGGCATCGTGCGCGAGGAAGGCGGCATAAGCGCGCTTAGCTTTGACATCTACGAGCCGATCCTGCGCAAATGGCTAGCGGGCTGGGAGCAAAAGGCGAAGGATCTGGGCGCATACGTGCTTTTTGCGCATTCGCGAGGCGACGTGCCGGTGCACGAGAGCTCCTACGTCGCAGGCGTGGTAAGCCCGCAAAGAAAGGTCGCCTTGCGGCTGATAAACGAGTTTGTAGAGGACTTTAAGGCTAACGCGCCGATCTGGAAATACGACGTCATAGGAGGCGAGCGCATCTATGCAAAAGAGCGCAGCCAAGCGATCAAAGGCGCCGGACTTTTAGGCTAAATTTACTCGGCTCGGCTTTAATATACGCGCCGAGCAAATTTGACAGCTTTTTAGATAAAAGCTTTATTTCTTGCGGGCTAGACCATGACGTTTTAGCCCGCTTTTACTCCCGATCGCTATCAAAATTTTGCAAATTCCAGCTCGCTTTTTATATAAATCAAATTTTAAAATTCAACATTTCGTCTTTCGCTCGCCCAGACCCGCACCGCGAAAATGTCAAATTTACAAATTTAGTTAAGATATACGACAAATATTCAAGACAGAATAGGCGTAGTTTAAATAATTTTTTCTTACCCGCAAGGGCGCAGACTCGTCGTCCGTAACCCAAGCGGGTATAGAAAAACTATTCTAAAATCCGTCGTTTATGAGAAATCAAGCGGCTTTTTTGTGAAAAAATCCCACATAAACCGCAAAAACAAACCCCATCGCCACCGCCCACGGAGCCGCCGCCGTTATGGCGCTCGGAGAGCTGGCAAGCAAGAAGTTATGCGCTACCGCCGCGCCCGCCGCCATACCGATGACGAAGATTACCGAGCTTAGATTGCCTGTGCCCATTTGCACGAGATGTTTGCCCGGGCAGCCTTCGCTCAGGCTAAAGCAAAGCCCTGCTAGCGTCATGCTAAGGAAATTCCAAAGCACGTCGTTGTGCGCGATAGGCTGGCCTTCAAAGCCGAATTTATACTGTCCGAGAGCTAAATTTACGATGCTAGCAAAGACCACGATGCTGATGATCCCCGTAAACATCGAGAAATCCTTTTTGAAAAGCCTACCAAACGCCCCGACGCTACAAAATTTGCTTTTGTGCATTAGCGCGCCCACGACGATGCTAAAACCAAGCGAGATCAGGACAGGAGCATGCATGGAGCCCGGGCCTTTTGCGGAGCTAAAAAGCGCGCCGTTTTCGCCAAGCTTCAGTCCAAGAGCCAGCGACGCAAGCAGCAAAATACCCATAACCGTCGGCAAAACGCCTATCGCGGCCTGGGTTTTAGTCTCGTGCGTGAGGCCGTAGCCAAGCTTTTTGAAAAATACGCCCGCGCACACGCCCGCAAAAATACCGACGACTCCAGCAACCGCCGTCATATCGCCGCCGCCAAGACGCAAAAACGCTCTCCACGGGCAGCCCAAAAACACGAGGCAGCCGATCATCGCGAAAAATCCTAGAAAAAAGCGCACGAAAGGCGACGAGCCCGTGGTCGCGCTAAACTCCTTCGTCCAAAGCACGCTAGCTAAGAAGCCGCCCAAAATGAGCCCGATGATCTCCGGGCGCACGTACTGCACGACTCCTGCGCGGTGAAAGCCGAGCGCTCCCGCCGTATCGCGTAAAAAGCAAGCCGCGCAAACGCCCATGTTGCCGGGGTTGCCGAAATACACAAGTAGCGCGCCTAAAGCACCGAGCGCCGCACCTGAAACGATAAACCATTTTGAATTTGAAAAATTCATGAAGTGTCCTTTGAAAAGGTAAAATCGACCCGATTTCTTAAGCTGTATTTTACTGATGTTAAAATAAAAAATTAATAAAATTTGACGGGAGATTAATCGCGAACTTTAAATTTCGGCCGAATTTTAAAATTTACCCAAGCCGGCACGTTTGGCTAATATTTTCGGCTTTTCAAATTTACGTTTTTTAGACGGGAGCGGCTTTGCCTCGGCTTGCACATACATATTAAACTTCGCGCGTTTTTAAACTTCTATGCTTTATTAGCATAATTTACGATTAAATTTAGTAAAATCGGCAGAAATATTCCAGACGGATTGTGTGTAGTTTAAATAGTTTGCGGCGGATACGACGGGAGCGGACAGGTCGTCCGTGACCCGAGTATCCTAGCCGAAAACTATTTAAAATCCAGCCGAGCCGGGGAATCAAAAAGGATAAAAAATGAAAGAATTTATGAGTTACGAGGCCTCTCTTGAAATTTTGCACTCTACGCTGGCTCCCTGGGACCGCGTAGAAAAGGTCACTCTCACGCAAGCACTCGATCGCCGTATCGCCGTAGATATCGCGGCGCAGGATAACTACCCGGAGCGTCCAGTCTCGGCGATGGACGGCTACGCGTTTGCGTGGCAAGAGGGCCTAAGCGAGCTCGAGCTCATCACCGACCTACCCGCAGGCAGCGACAAAGGGCTAAAGGTAGAAGGTATAAAATGCGTCAAAACCTTCACCGGCTCGCTAATGAGCGAGGGCACCGACACGCTAATCCCGGTCGAAAACGTCGAGGTGTCAGGCGGCAAGATCCTCATCAAAAAGCCCGTGCCGAGGGGCTTTGCCGTGCGCGAAGTCGGTGAAAGCTATAAAAAAGGCGAAATCCTAATCAAAAAAGGCGCGACGATAGGCTACGCCGAGACCGCGCTGCTAGCAGAGCTTGGGATCTTTAACGTAAGTGTATTTGTACGGCCGCGAGTCGCGGTGCTAGCGACGGGAAGCGAGATAAAAGACCTCGGAGAGCCGCTAGAAAACGCCGCGCAGATCCACAGCTCAAACCACGTAGGCATCGCGGCCATGGTGCGCAAAATGGGCGGCGAACCCGTGCTGTGCGAGATAGTGCGCGACCGAGCCGAGCTCGTAAAAGACGCCATCGTCCGCGCGCTAAAATCAGCCGACGTGCTCGTCACCACGGGCGGCATCAGCATGGGCGACTACGACTTCGTCAAGGGTGCGCTGGGCGAAAATTTCGACATTATCATCGACGGCGCCGCGATCAAACCGGGCCGCCACATCAAGGTCGCAAAAGCTGGAGAAAAATATATATTCGCGCTGCCGGGCTTCCCGTACTCGGCGATGGTGATGTGCGTGCTCTACGTGCGCGTGCTGCTAAACGCGTGGTTTGGTGCTAGCGAGCCTAAAATCACGGCGATCATGGACGAGGACTACAAAAAGCGCTCACCGTTTTTGGAGTTTACGGCGGTAAATTTAGTAAATCGTGACGGTAAAATTTACGTAAATTTAGACGGCAAGAAGCTCGGCAGCTCGGCGATCGTAAACAACCTAACAAACGATGCCGCGCTTTTAATCATCCCAAAAGAGACCGAATTTATCGCAAAGGGCGAGATAGTCGAAGTGCTGAAAATGGTTTAAATTTGGGGTTAAATTTGAGTACGGCTTTGCGATCGCGGGTAAATTTAACGCTCAAATTTGAACTACAAGAGTGGCGCATTCTCACAAAGAAAAGGTCGTAAATCGGCCTAAATTTAAGCTAAACAAATAGCGCCGAGTTTGCTATTTTTATTTGCGCTGACCCGGTTTAAACGTGCGCCGGATCAATTTATATGAGCTGCATAAATTTGGAGCCGTTACGGCAAGGGCGAACAAATTTAAGCTTAGCTAAAAAGCACCTAGCAAATTTGGCTTAAACATTCCGGCGCCAAATTTCAGCCAGTGCGCGCCGATTTGCCGCGCCGCAAAAGGCGCTAGAGCTAAATTTTACCGCATAAATGCTCAAATTTAAAGCCTCTAAATTTACGGCTAATTTGCAGTTTTCGCAGTCGATAGACGCCTCACTCAAACGCCCTATAATGCGCCTCGTCGGCAAACTCCAGCATCTCCTTGTCGCCCCTGCTGTCGCCGTAGGCTATCACGCGCTCAAAGGCATCCGTATCATACGCCTCGCGCACGCGGCGCACCTTCTCCGCGCCGTAGCAGTTAGCGCCGTCTATCTCGCCCGTTATCACGCCGCCCTTTTTCTTGATGCGAGTGCCCAGTAGCCCAAGCCCCTGCGCCTGACACCACGGAGCCAGCCAGTCCTCGAGCGATGCCGTCACGATCACGACCTTGTCGCCGTTTGCCTTATACTCGGCGATCTTTGCCATCGCGGAAAATTTCACGATATCCTCGATGTGCGTGTTTGAGTATTTTTTACAAATTTGAGCGAATTTATCCGCGCTCATACCTGCGAAAAAGTACGTCATCAGCCGCCTGCGAGCGTAGTTGTTGCTGCAAATTTTTAGCTTATAGCCGATCAAAACGGGCGAAAGCCAAAAAATCCCCCGAAAAAATTTCTTAAATCCCACGACGTAGGCGATAAACTCGAGCAGCGAATCATCGCGCGTGATCGTCCCGTCAAAGTCGAATAAAACCAGATTCATCTTTATCTCAAATTTTAAATTTGCGCGATTATACCGCGCTAGCGTTAAGGGACGGCAAATTTAGCCGGATTTTTGCCCCGCAAATTTGCTTTCTCTTTTTCGCTCCGAGCTTAGCGCCCAAATTTCCCCTCAAGGCTCTTTAGCACGTATTTTATGAGCCCAAGGCCCTTTGAGCGGTGTGAGATTTTTAGCTTTGTGCCCTCATCTAGCTCGCCAAGCGTGCGCGTAAAGCCTTTGGGGATAAAGAGGCTGTCGTAACCAAAGCCGTTGCTACCGCGCTCCTCGTTTATCGCAGTGCCATGCATAAAGCCGTGCGCCGTAAAGTCGCCAAGCTTTGAGCTAACCGCGATACAAGCGGTGTAAAACGCGGGCGAGCTAGTCAAATTTAGCGCCTTTAGCTCCGAGATCAGCTTTGCGCGGTTGCTAGCATCGGTCGCGTTTTTGCCCGTTATCTGCCCGCGCTCGTTCATATCGCTAAATCTCGCCGAATAAATCCCGGGCCTGCCGCCAAGAGCCTCCACGCTGATGCCGCTATCGTCGCTTAGCGCGATAAACTCGTCCGCCAAATTTAGCTCGCGTAGTTTTGCCTGCACGGCGCGAGCTTTGATTAGCGCGTTTGCGGCAAAAGTCGCGCCGTCCTCGGCGATCTCAAAGGGCTCGCAAATTTCGCGCAGTGCGTAAATTTCGTAATCTTTTAAAAAATCTTTTATTTCGCGTACTTTGTCGGAGTTTGACGTTGCTAAAACTATTTTCAAAATTTTTCCTTTTTCTAGCTTGTCTTTTTGGTTCTTTTTACGTAGCTTGCTAAAATTTCGCTAGACAGGCTACGTGCCTAGCCTACGCAAAATTTCATCTACGCAACCGTAAAAATAATCCAAAAACACTTCGCTATGCTATTTTTTAATCCGCGCATTTTATCAAATTCGGCTTTAATTTACGTATTATCAAAATTCGGGTAAAATCACTCCTTTAAAAGGAAAATTTATGATAGTAAAAAGCGCATTACCCTTATCTTTTATCATCGGCAGCAGGTTTTTCGGACTCTTTATCATTTTGCCCGTTATCAGCGTCTACGCGCTTGAGCTTGAGGGGGCGACCGAGTTTCTAGTCGGCGTTCTTATCGGCGTTTACGCGATGTCGCAGATCACGTTTCAGGTGGTTTTCGGCTACGTCTCGGACCGATTCGGGCGCAAAAACTCTATGCTGATCGGACTGCTGGTTTTCATCGTGGGAGCCGCGATCTGCGCCGTGGCGACTGATATCTATACGATGATTTTTGGTAGATTTATCCAGGGCTCGGGCGCGATAGGAGCCGTAGCGATCGCGCTTATGAGCGACATGACCAAAGAAGAAGTGCGCGGACACGCGATGGCGATGATGGGCGCGTTTATCGGCATTAGCTTTACGCTTTCTATGATACTTTCGCCGATACTTAGCGCCAAATACGGCCTTTCAAGCCTCTTTTACCTCTCGATCGCGGTTACGGTCGTTTGTATCGTGCTTTTATACACGGCTGTGGGCGAGGAGCCTAAATTTACGCACTCGCAGGCCAAAATGCCGGCCGTAAAGCTACTCTCAAACAAAAATTTACTACTCATGAACATCAGCAACTTCATGCAAAAAATGCTGATGTCTGCGGCCTTTATCGTGATTCCGATCGCTATCGTGAAGTATTTTGGCATGGATAAAAAAGACCTCAGCGGCATCTACTCGGTCGCGACGGTGTTTGGCTTTATCGCGATGGGTATCGGCGGCGCGATCGGCGAAACAAAGCGCATCACAAAGCAAATTTTAGTCATCGGCGTCTCGCTTTTCGTCGTTTGCTACGGACTTTTCGCGCTCTCGCTCGGACACAAGCCGCTGTTTTACGCGGGCGTGATTATATTTTTCATCGGTTTTAACCTGCACGAACCGATCCTGCAATCCATGGCGTCCAAATTTAGCAAAGTAAGCCAAAAAGGCGCGGTTTTAGGCATCTTTAACGCCTTTGGCTACATGGGAAGCTTTATCGGCGGCATAGGCGGCGGTACTTTGCTTAAATTTTACGGCCTTAGCGCGCTTTCCGCCGTCGTGACGGTGCTTTGCGTCATGTGGCTGATCGCGCTAAAATGGCTAGATAACCCCAATATCTTTAAAAATATCTATCTGCCGTCTGACACGGACGCCGATCTAGCCGAGATCGAGAAGCAAAAAGGCGTCGTGGAGTGCTATAAAAACGCACAAAATCTCGTCGTAAAATACAACTCCAAGCTCACTAACGAGGCGGAAATAAAGCGAATTTTAGGCGTGTAGCGAGCTTTGCGGACGGCGAAAATTTGCTAGATCCGTCCGCTCCGAGCGCTAAAACTAAGGCAATTGCGCAAGTTTGATAACGCAGTGCCGCCAGCACTCAAATTTAGCCGATTTTTAGCTATTTTTAAATACTATTATCAAAATCTAATTTCAAAAAAGGACAAAAATGAGCGATCTAAAAAAACAAATCGACGAGCTTTTCGAGGACAAAAAGATGTCCGTTTACGATGCGGCCAAACAGCTGAACGTACGCGAATACGATATCTTGCAGTACCGCGGCGATGACGAATTTAAGGAAGTCGGCGCAGAAAATTTGATGAAAATTTTCGAAGAAGTCAGCACTTGGGGCGAGATGCTTTTTATCAAAAATACGCCCGAGTTTATCATCGAGATCAAGGTTAGCGTGCCTATGCCTAAAAAAGCGAAAGGGTTTTTAAATTTCACCGATAAAACAGGCTTTTTGGGCGGTCACCTCAAAGAAGAATCTATCGCGAGCATCGGCTTTGTGAGTACTAAATTTATGGGATTTCTCGGACACAGCCTGCACTTTTACGACGCGAATCACAACGTGATCTTTAAGCTTTTCGTAAATCGCAACGAAAAAATGAAACTAGACGAAGTGCAAGAGCAAAAATTCCTAGCGCTAAAAAACAGCTTTTGATTTTAGCTAGCTTTGCCGCGCGTAAATTTTAAGGTTTTATGATGGCTAAAATTTGCAAAATTTACGACGTTTTGATAATCGGAGCGGGCGCGGCGGGGCTATTTTTGGCGGCGAATTTACGCGGTAAAAGCGTCGCCATACTCGAAAAAAACGCAACTCCCGGCAAGAAAATCCTAGCTAGCGGCGGAGGCAGGTGTAACGTCACAAACCGCCGCATAGACGCGTCAAACTACCTCGGCGACGCAAATTTCGTCAAAAATATCATAAAAAATCTAGACTTCAAAGACGTTTTAAATTTTTTCGGCGAGCTAAAATTTAACGAGCAGAAACAAAGCCAATTTTTCTGCGAAAGCGGCGCAAAAGACGTTTTGGGCGTGCTTTTAAAACGCGCTAGACAAAACGGCGTGCAAATATTTTGCGGCGTTTGCGTAAAAGGCGCGAGGAAAATTTTGACCGATGAAAACGGCGAAATTTTGGACGCCTCTTTTGCCGAAGAGGCAAAATTTGATAGCAAAAATTTGCAGAATTTTACATCCAAGCAGACTGAAATTTTTGAAGTACTCGCCGAAAACGAAGATAAATTTTACGCCAAAAACCTCGTCGTAGCTAGCGGCGGACTAAGCTACAAAAGCCTAGGCGCTAGCGATATCGGCTACGAAATAGCGCAAAGCTTCGGCATCAAAGTCATCCCGCCCGCGCCCGCGCTCGTGGGATTTACCGTGCAAAAAGAGGAGTTTTGGTTCAAAAATCTAAGCGGAGTTTGCTTCCCCGCCCGCATCCGCGTAGGCTGCGCGGGTAAAGACGCCGTCAAAAACGCCGCAAACCGCGAGTCAAAAATGCCGCGAGAATTCGCGGGCGACATACTTTTCACGCACAAAGGCATAAGCGGCCCGGCCGTGCTAAACGCTTCGCTTTTTTGGCAAAAAGGTTTAATCGCCATAAATTTTTGCCCGAATTTTAGCATCGAAACCGCGCAAAAAAGCAAAAAACAGCTCAGCACTATCCTGCCGCTACCTAGGCGATTTACGCTTGAGTTTTTACGCGCAGCGGGGCTTAGCGACAAGCCTTACGGCGAGTACAAGGCGGACGAGGCGGCGAAAATCTCGCGGCTCTTTGCTTACGAATTTGCGCCTGCGGGGACGTTTGGCTTCGAGCGAGCCGAAGTCACAAAAGGCGGCGTAGACACGGACGCGCTAGACGCAAACTGCGGCCGTGGCGGCACTAGCGGGCTTTACTTTATCGGTGAAGTCTTAAACGTAACGGGGATGCTTGGCGGGTACAACCTGCATTTTGCTTTCGCTTGCGCGGCAAATTTAGCAAGGCGATTAAACGCCGAGTAGTGCAGCGGCTTAGTCAAATTTGAGGCGCAAATTTAGCCCGTCAAGATCCAATCGCTAAATTTACAACTCTTTTATCTTCGCTTCCACCTCTGCTTTTAGGCTTTTTGCGTGTTTATCGCTGCTTTTTTCTAAAATTTTATTCGCGACTTTAAGGGCTTTTTCGTAGTTTTGCAGCGCCTCCGTTTTATTGCCGAGTCCCGCTAGATCGCCAGCCATCAGCGCATAGTACTTGGCTCGCAGTAAATTTACGCTATCTGCGCCGAAAACCTCTTCGTAAATTCTAAACGCAACGGCATGTTTTACGTATGCGCCATTAAAATCGCCCATTTTATAGAGCGTATCGCCGAGCCCCGCGTAGCAGCTCATCAGATCTTTTTGCATCTTCTCGCCGCCTAGCTCGTAGCATCTGATGGCTGCGCCGAAATTCGCTATCGCCTCATCGTATCTCCCCAATGCCGACTGTGCGATAGCTACGCCGTGATAGGGCTTTGCTAGCGCTTTGTGCTCTTTGCCGAGCCCTTTTTGTAAAATTTTTAGCGAGCGCTCATAGGCTGCGAGCGCCTTTTGCGGCTCGCCCGCAAACATAAAAAAGCTACCCGAGTTATTTAATGCTATGATCGTGCTCTCATGCTCTTCGCCGTACTCAGCCAGGCAAATTTGCACCGCCCTTTCACTCGCTAGCGCAGTAGCCGTGGCGTTGCGGTCGGGCTTAATAAACTCTTCGGCGCTAAGCTCTATCGCCTCCTCGCAGCTCGTCCCAAATAGCCAAATCGGTAGCAGAAAAATTAAAATTTTACGCATAAAATTCCTTTAAAATTTCGCGCTATTGTAACTACTAAAAGCAAATTTTATATAAGCTTTGGATAAAATCACTAAAATTTAAAGGAGCCAAAATGTCAAATATCTTAATCATAGGCGCGGGCGGCGTGAGCCAAGTCGCGACCGTAAAATGCGCGATGAACGCGGACGTTTTTACAAAAATCACATTAGCAAGCCGCACCAAAAGCAAGTGCGACGCGATCGCTAAATTTATCAAAGACCGCCTAGGCGTGCAAATTGGCACCGCCCAGATCGACGCGGACGACACCGATGCGGTCGTAAATTTAATCAAAAAAACGGGCGCCGAGCTACTGCTAAACGTCGCGCTGCCGTACCAAGACCTAACGCTCATGGACGCGTGCTCTCGCGCCGGCATCCCATACATCGACACCGCAAACTACGAGCACCCCGATACCGCCAAATTTGAATACAAGCTGCAGTGGGCGAAGGACGGCGAGTTTAAAGCCGCAAACACGATGGCGCTGCTGGGAAGCGGCTTTGATCCAGGCGTGACAAACGTATTTTGCACCTACGCACAGCAAAATTTATTTGACGAGATCCACGAGATCGACATCCTAGACTGCAACGCGGGCGATCACGGCTATCCGTTTGCGACGAATTTCAACCCAGAAATCAACCTGCGCGAAGTAAGCGCAAAAGGCCGCTACTGGGAGCGCGGCGAGTGGAAAGAGACCGAGCCGATGGAAATAATGTTCAAATGGGACTATCCGAAAGTGGGCGTCAAAGACAGCTACCTGCTCTACCACGAGGAGCTAGAAAGCCTTGTAAAAAACATCAAGGGGCTAAAGCGAATCCGCTTTTTTATGACCTTCGGACAAAGCTACCTCACGCATATGAAATGCCTAGAAAACGTCGGCATGCTGCGTATCGACGAGGTCGAGCATAACGGCGTAAAAATCGTGCCGATACAGTTTCTAAAGACCTTGCTGCCTGATCCTGCAAGCCTCGGCCCTCGCACGAAGGGTAAAACCAACATCGGCTGCGTAATACGCGGCTTAAAAGACGGTAAAGAGCGTCAAGTCTATATCTATAACGTCTGCGACCACGAGGCTTGCTACGCCGAGACGGGTGCGCAGGCCGTGAGCTACACGACGGGCGTGCCTGCGATGATCGGCTCGATGATGGTTGCAAAGGGTATTTGGGGCGGAAAAGGCGTCTTTAATATGGAAAATTTCGACGCCAAACCTTTCATGGACGAGCTAAATAAGCAGGGCTTGCCGTGGGAGATGATAGAGATGAAACCCGGAGAAAGATACGAAGTCTAAATTTAGGCTTGTCTTTTTCCGCTATACTTTGTTAAATTTTACCTTGCTTCACTGCGACGGGACATACAGCCCACCTCATTCGCAAGGTAAAATTTGCCGCGTCTAGCGAAAAAATACTGCGCCTTGATCTACCGTGTTTAAATTTCTAGCTTAAATTTTCCCACCTGCATTCAAATTTTACATCAAATTTAATTTAAGCTTCCGCGCCGAAAAGCGTTTAAATTTAGCTATAATCGCGCCAATTTTATCAAAACAAATTTGAGCAAATTTAAAGCTGTCAATCTCCAGTCGCGCAAACCCTGCGCCCACTCAAATAACAACAAAAGGAAAAATTTGAACTCTTCAAAAACTTAACTATCTTTTTTAGTCGTGCTAAGCGCGCTCATGGCTTGTACATCGCTATCTACGGACGTATATCTACCTGCTATGCCTACGATGGAGCGGCAGCTGCACGGCGATGCGGAGCTCACGATAACGGGCTTTTTGATCGGCTTTGCTATAGCGCAGCTCGTATGGGGGCCTATCAGCGATAGGATCGGGCGTAAAATCCCGCTTTTTATCGGTATGGCGCTCTTTGCGATCGGATCAGTAGGATGCGCGATGTCGGACAATATGGCTAGCGTAGTGTTCTGGCGCGTGTTTCAGGCCGTGGGCGCGTGCGTAGGACCGATGTTAAGCCGGGCCAAAATCGTAAAATGCAGCGATCTTTTCGGTAGCTCGCAGGCCGCACAGATGCTCTCTACGCTGGTTATCATCATGGCGATAGCGCCGATAGTGGGTACGTTACCGGGCGGCGCGATACTGGAGTTTGGCTCTTGGCACGGGATATTTTGGCTGATGGCGCTAGCTAGCGCGATTATGTTTGCGATGATTTTTTCTCTGCCGGAGACCTTGCCGTCGCAAAAGCGCTCCACAAAGCCCATCGTATCGTCTTTTAGGAACTATCTAAGATTATTACAAGATGCCAAATTTATGCGCTACACTCTTAGCGTGACGTTTTTCTACGTAGCCGTCTATGCCTTTATCACGGGCTTTGTCTATATCGATTATTTCGGCATTCCTAGCAAATACTACGGATTTTTATTCGGCATAAACATCGTGGGCGTCATGGCGCTAAGTTTCGTAAATAAAAAGCTGGTAAAGCGCTATGCGCTAAACCGCCTGCTCATAGTCTCCACGCTCGTTGCCGCGCTTGCTACCGGCGTGCTATTTGCGTTTGCGTTTTTCAAAACGGGCGGAGTTCTTGGCGTGATAATCCCGATGTTTTTCGTTTTTAGCATGAACGGCATCATCGCTTCTTGCTCCAATGCCGCCGCTCTTGATAGCGTGCCGCAGGAGATGAAAGGCTCGGCCGCTGCGCTCATAGGCTCGTTGCAATACGGCAGCGGCATCCTTTTACTTTTTACCGTTTTTTGTGCGATGCTTGCGGCGTTTTCCGCGGGTACGCCGTGGACGATGTCTTGGATAATAGCTCTGTTTGTTTGGCTAAGCGCGCTCGCGGCGTATTTTAATAAATAAATTTAGCCTTGCGGGTTTGACTCAAATTTCGGTCAAATTCGCAAATTTGGGTCACTAAAGCTAAAAATCAAATTTGACTCCAGCGGGCCTAGCCAAATTTTACTTTTTCTTATTTTCGCTTTTTTGCGCGTTTAACGCCTCAAATTTCTGCTTTAAAATTTTAAAAACCTCGTGCTTGGATAGCTCGTATTTGTCGTATATCACGGCGTCATCGTCGCCGATAGGCTGCATGAGGCCATCAGCCGCGTCGCGGTCTAGTTTGCCTCTTTTAAACCTCACGTTTAAAACGTCGATTTTGCGCTTGGCGTCGACCATACGAACGCCGATCTCTTCGATATCTTTAAAGTAAAATTTGGCGTTCTTGCCGCCTTTTTGCACCAAAAACCCGTCGTCATCGATGCTTAGAAAGCTAACCTGAAATATCTTTTTCACGCAAAAAACGGCGCAGATCACGGCAACGACCATCGTAAAAACGCCCGTCCCGCCTATGCCGTAATAAAAATATCCCGCACACCCCGCCGCAAACAGCGCAACCGCCAAAAATAGCGCGCTTACCGCCCCTTTTTTATTTTCTTTCGTCGTCATTTTTTCGCCTTAATTAAATTTTACGGCTCATTATATCTTAAGTTATCGATTTTTCGGCATTACGGAATAAAAAATAATAATAAAGTAGAAAATTCGGCGCAAGCAGATCTTTAAGCGCCGAATTTAAGGATTATTTTATTTTAGCTTCGAGTGAGATTTCTACATCCGGATAGCTTTTGCCACCATGAAAAGGCTTGGCTGAAGCCGCGTATTTTTCAAATGTCTCATTGAGTTTCAAATCAGCCAACAAGTCAATGCCGATTTTAGCCTTTAGTTTACCATCTTCCACCGTATACTGCGTTTTGTAAGACTTTGAGTTTCCTTTTACGCTAACTTCGACTTCAGCTTCGCCCGCTTTTTCGTCGCCGCTTACGGATACGATTTTAGCTGTTATTGCGTTGCCGTCAAAGATCATACCGACACGTTTGTCGCGATCGGGCAACTTTGTATCGATATTTTTAGGATCGATGTTAAACTCAAAGGTTTTTAGAAAATCGGCAAAATTTGCGTTTTCCGCGCTTTTAAAGCCAAGATCTTTAAACGTACCCTCGACGGCTGTTTTGTTAGCTAACTTATAACCAACGAATTTGACGCTAGGGTTGCCATCTACACTAAAAGCAAATGCCGAAGCAGCCAGCAATGACGTGGCTAGCGCACCTGAAATGATTTTTTTCATTTCTTCTCCTCAATATTTAATATTAATAACTACTATCGTTAAAATGAGAATTATATAATCTTGCTCTTCAAAGAAAGCTTAAAGCGGATATTTTTTATCCTCTTTTTTTGAGTTGCCGTTTTTATGGTGCTTATAAAGCGCATCTGGAAAATTTCAAACTCGAAAAATACTAAATCGCCGTATAGATTTGCTCCAAATTTAAATTACTCTTTCCTAAAAAGAGATAAAAAACCACCACTTCTGCTGCACTATCCGAAGCCTGCGCTCCGATAGTATTTCCCTCCCGAGTACCGCGCGGCATCCTAAAATGTAGCCAAATTTAACCAAAGCGGAGTATAATGCTAATGAGACAGCGGCTTTAAGGAGGCGAAATGAGTTTAAATTTGAGCAAATTTTACGCGTTTTTTGCCTTTTTTATCCTGATTTTTGCGGGCTGCGCGGACGAAAGCCGGAGCGCGTTTTTTAACGGCTACGTCGAAGGAGATTATCTTTACGTGGCGCCTGGCGTTAGCGGGCAGATCGTAAATTTAAGCGTCAAAGAGGGCGTCGTCGTCCAAAAAGGCGAGCCGCTTTTTGAGATTGAGAGCGCCGAAGCGCTGGCAAATTTAGACGCCGCAAAGGCTAACATAGAAGCTCTAGAGGCCGAGCTAGCCGACCTTAGCACGGGCAAGCGCCCGGAGGAGATCGAGCGGATAAATGCCGAGCTAAAACAAGCTAAGACCGCGCTTTGGATAGCGGAGGCCAACTACGATCGCGCAAAGTCGCTGCTAGCTAAAAACGCCGTTTCGCAAAAAGAATTTGACGCCGCAAAGGCGGAATTTGACCGCGCAAACGCCCTGGTTAGCGAGCTAAACGCCGCGCTAAAGATCGCAAATTTGCCCGCTAGAATCGAACAAATAACAAGCCTAAAAGCAAAAATAAAAGCGGCCGAAGCGCAGGAGCGAGCCGCGCGGTGGAGGCTGGAGCAAACCGCCGTCCTAGCGCCGAAATCCGGATTCGTCGAAGATATATTTTATAAAACGGGCGAGTTCGTCCAAAGCTCGCAGCCCGTGCTATCTCTACTGCCGCCGGGCGAGGTCAAGATCAGATTTTTCGTGCCCGCAGGCGCGCTGCCTGGCCTGCGCGAGGGGCAAAAAGCGCGCGTGAGCTGCGAGGGATGCGCGGACTTTAGCGCTCGCATCGTCAAAATCGCGTCCGCTCCCGAGTACGCCCCGCCCGTCATCTACAACCAAACCTCGCAAAGCACGCTAGTGTATCTAGTCGAAGCCGTACCCGAAAACAACGCAACCGCCTTGCACCCGTCGCTACCGATAAAAGCGAGGCTAGAGCCGTGAACGCGCAAAATATCTCCGCTCAAATTCGGCGCTTAAATTTAGACGAAATTTCGCTCGGGCAAAATTTAAACGCACGCGGCGATAAAATTTACGGCATAGACAAAGCTCCGTCGCCGACCGAAAGAAAATCAAATTTGAGCGGGTCAAATTTAGCGTCAAATTTGACAAACGCAGCAAATTTAACCGCAAGCCATAGCTCAAATTTGACTCCAAATTTAAGTCCCAAGCCGCAGGGCGGCGACTACGCCATCGACGTTAGAGGCCTCACCAAAAAATTTGGCAAAAAGATCATCACGGACGATATCGACATCAGGGTCAAAAAGGGTAGCGTGTGCGGATTTTTAGGACCTAACGGTAGCGGCAAGACGACCACTATACGCATGCTTTGCGGCCTTTTAAAAGCAGACGGCGGTAGCGGCAGCTGTCTAGGGTATGATTTCCGCAACCAAAGCGAAGCCATACGCCTAAAAACGGGCTATATGACGCAAAAATTCGGCTGGTACGACGATCTTAGCGTGAGAGAAAATTTGGAATTTATCGCTAGGCTCTTTGCGGTCAAAAACCAAAAAGCTGCCGTAAATCAAATCCTAGATCGCCTAGATCTCGCCCCGCGTCAAAACCACCTAGCAGGCAGATTATCGGGCGGCTGGAAGCAGCGGCTGGCGCTTGCGATGTGCCTCGTGCACGCCCCGGAGCTGCTTTTGCTCGACGAGCCCACGGCGGGCGTAGATCCAAAGGCTAGGCGCGAATTTTGGGATATCATCCACGAGTTAGCCCAGGATGGCATCACGGTGCTAGTCTCCACGCACTACATGGACGAGGCCGAGCGCTGCCGCGAGCTCATCTACATCGCCTACGGCAAGATCCTAGCACGCGGCACGCAGTCAGACATCATCGCTAGCTACGATCTAAACGTCTGGGAGCTCAGCGGAGACGCGGCCGGCTGGGCGGCCGGGCGACTAGCATCAAACTCCGCGCTTAGCGTTTCGGCTTTTGGTAACGGCTATCACGTAACCGCAAAGGACGCGGGCGCGCTACAAGAGGCGGTTAAAAGCCTAGAAATACCGCGAAACGAGCTAAGCCTAAGACCGATAAAAGCGAGCCTAGAGGATGTTTTCATCCACCTGCTAGAGCTTCATAAAGACGAGCGATTTTAGGAGCGGCGATGAAATTTATCTCGTTTTCACGTACCGCAGCGATGGTAGTAAAGGAATTTCGTCAAATTTTAAGAGACCGCGCGACGCTAGCTATGATCATCGCGATGCCGCTGATGCTGATGCTGCTTTTTGGTTACGCGATAAACAACAACCCGCGCCACCTGCCAGCAGCCGTAGTGATAGCCGAGGGCGGCGGCAAGCTCACTCGCTCGCTAGTTAGCGCGATGAAAAATACGGAGTTTTTCGACGTCAAACACGTCGGCGCGGACGCGGACGGGGCCGAAGCCATGATGCAAAGCGGCGAGGCGCAGTTTATTATATATTTTCCGCCGAATTTAGAACGCGACCTCATACGAGGCCAAACGCCTAAAATTTTAATCGCTACCGACGCCACCGACCCCTCGGCAAACTCGGGCGCCGCGACCGCGCTGCAAATGGCATTTGAGCAAGCTATAGCTAGAGATAAGCCCGGCTACGCGCAGCCTAGGGCGGAATTTGAACTACGCGCACACTCCCGCTACAACCCCGAGCTACTCACGCGCTATCAGATCATCCCGGGACTCATGGGTATCTTGCTCACGCTAACGACGATCCTGCTAACGAGCATCTCGGTGACGAGGGAGTTTGAGCGCGGCACGATGGAAAATCTCCTCGCCGCTCCTCTGCGCCCGGCCGAAGTGATGATAGGCAAAATTTTACCCTACCTGCTCATAGCCTACCTGCAAGTAGGCGCTCTTTTGTTGATAGCGAGGCTGCTTTTTGGGTTGCCTCCTATCGGCGACTGGGTAGCGCTTTTTACGGCTTGCACCTTGCTAATGCTTGCAAATTTGGGCGTCGGTTTTACCTTTAGCACGCTAGCTCGCAGCCAGCTGCAGGCGATGCAGATGACTTATTTTTTCTTTTTGCCTTCGATGCTGCTGTCGGGGTTTATGTTTCCTTTTTACGGGATGCCCGCGTGGGCGCGATTTATCGGCGAGTGCTTTCCGCTGACGCATTTTTTGCGTATCATTAGAGGCGTCTGGCTAAAAAGCGCCGAGCTTAGCGATTTTTACTACGATCTAGCCGCGATTTTGGCGTTTTTATGCGTTAGCACGGCCATATCGCTCGCTAGGTATAAAAGAACGCTAGATTAGCCGCCTACTCCGGATCGTCGCTAAACTCGTTATCTCTAAAAATTTTATAAAAATCGGTAAACCAAAGCGCGAAAGCTACGGCGATAAAGGTCGCCGGCAGATGGATGTAAAATCCGCTCCAAACGTAAGCTAAAAAGCCCCTGCAAACGCCCGCGACAATAACAAGCGCAAAGGCGATCTTGCTAAGGCGTAAAAACTCAAGCTCCTGCCCGCTGTGGCGCAAACCCGCGATGTTAAAGATAAGCATAATGCTAAAAATAATGCCGTTTAGCGCGATGACGTGCAGCATGTTTGTCTCTAGCCCCAGCCCCAAAATCCCGCTTACGCCGTAAAGGATATAACCGGCAGCCAGCAAAAGCTGCATCAAGTAGTAATAAACCACGAAGCTATGGCGCAAAAGCTCTTTGTAGTGCCACTCTTTTAGCTTGGCTAAAATCGCGCTACCGCAGGCTATCGCGGCAAAATTTACCGCCTTGCTGTCCTCAAAAAACAAGCTAACTAACAAAAACGCGCAAACGCTAACGATCGCGATGTTTTTATAGACGAAATTTGGCACAAAGGCCGCGTCTTGCATACCGGGCTCGCGGTTTAGCGCCTCTTTGCCGAGCACCACGCTAACGCGAAAAGATATAAGCAAAATCGCAATCACGTGCAGGTGAATTTGTAAATTTAAAAATCTCTCCTCGCCGCTAAGCAGATAGTAAATCTCAAATCCCAAAATGCCTAGTAAAAATGCCAAAACGCCCAGCTGATCGTCGTTCCTATCAAGCCAGATCATATAAACGCAAAGCCCGGCCAGATACGCCCAAAAAAGCGCCATAAAAAAATGAGCCGCAAATAGGCTAAAAAACGCGCTAACAAAACTCGCCGCAAAAAACGAAAACATAGCATAGGCGTGCTTTTTTAACCCTCCGCCAAAATTCGTCCAATCAGTTAGCCCCGTTAGCAAAAATCCCGCGTACGCAAGGGCGGCGACAAGGTGCAAAAAGATAAATTTGTGCCAGCTAACAAAATCCACGGGCGTAAAAAACACTGCACCGCCTAGCACCGCGCAAACCGCGCTCGTAAGGAAAAAAATTCTCATCGGATGGGTAAAAAAGTCGTTAATCATAATAAATTTTTCCTTTAAAATTTTCGTCTATCACGCCGCTAGCGTAGGCAAAATCCCGCTGCGAAAAGGCGCGCTCAAGCTCTAGCTCGCGCTCGATCACCGCGCCCTTGCTCGCTAAAAAGCAAATTTTACTCGACATCCTAGCCGCCTCCATCCTATCGTGAGTCACTAGCACCACGCTCATACCCTCCTCGACGCGGCGCGTGACGATGTCTATCAGGATTTCTTTCATATCATAATCAAGACCCGAAAACGGCTCATCCATCAGCAACAAATCAGGCTTTGTCACGATCGCCCGCACGAAAGCAACCCTTTGGCGCATACCGCCGCTTAGTTCATCTGGGTACTTTAGCGCGTCTTTTTCTGTTAGTCCTAGTCTAGCAAAGAGCTCTAGCACGGCCTTTTCGTCAGGCTCATCCATCACGAGTAGCACGTTATCGAGCGCGTTTTTCCACTCCAGCAGGCGATTTTCCTGAAAGAGATAGGTCGTTTTGTTAAATTTATTGATTATTTTGCCTTTGCGCGGATCGATGAGACCCGAGATTAGGCGCAGGATCGTGGTTTTACCGCAGCCGCTCGCGCCAAATAGCGTCACTACTTCGCCCGCGCCGACCTTTAAACTAAAATCGCGCACGACCTTGTCGCGTAAAATTTCGTATTCTAAATTTTGAAGTTCCAGCATCGCAAACTACCTTTTCCACGGCATTAGCGTGATCTTTAGCGGCTCGATCACCAGATACTCAAAAAGCATAATGATAGCGATAGTAAGCACGACGTAGGCCATCACTTCGGTGGTATCTAGCATCACTCTAGCGCTCGCGATCCTAGCGCCCATACCGTCGTTTGCACCCAGTAGCTCGCCCATGATGACGATCTTTACGCCCATACCTACGGCGACGCTTAGAGAGCTGATGATATGGCTAGTTAGGTGCGGAACGTATAGGTGGCGAATCTTTTTGCAAATGCCTAGTTTGTAGGCGTCAAACATCTCCTTTAGCTCCTCGCTAACGCTCATCATGCCGACCATCGAGCTAGCAAAGGTTAGCGGCAAAACCGTGATAATGATCGTAAAGATGGTGCTCGCGTTTCCAAACCCGAACCAAAATATAGCTAAAACGATCCAAATAATAGGCGGCATAGAAAGCAGCGTCGTGATCACGGGCTTTAAAAACGCGGCAAAGCTTCTATATGCTCCCGCAACCAGACCTAGCGTGATACCGATAGCACAGGCCGTACCGACTCCGACTAGCGAGCGCACGAGAGTGATGTTTATCTCGCTGTTTTTATAATCCGCCAAAAGCTCGTAAGCCCGCACGAAAACCGCCTCGGGCGCGGGGAGTAAAAACTCCCCTCCCAGCTCGCTGCCGATCTGCCAAAGCGCGATAATAAGCGCTATCGTGGCAAGTCCGCTAAAGCCGCCCCAAAGGTAGTCTGCGACCTTTAAAAATGCGCCGCGCTCTTTTTTGACGTTATCTATAAGTATCATAAAAATAGGCTCTTATCGGGCATTTTGCCGCCGAGCAGCTTTGGATTAAACTCGAAAATTTGCTCAAAAAACGCCATCACGTCATCTTGCAACTCATGCGCTTTTGTTACTGTTAAATTTGCCTTATCAAAAGCCCCGGCTAGCGCAGGCTCTGGAGCCGGCAGATACTCGGCGCCGATTTTAGCCGCGCTTTGTTTGTTTTCTAGGATCCATTTTAGCGCGCTCGTTAGATCGGCGTGCAGAGTTTCAAAAAGCGTGCGATTTGCCTCGTAGTAGTCCACGTTTACGATGATTCCGGCCATCGGGATGTATGGTTTGGCATTAAAGCTCTCGCCCCAAGTTTTAGGAAAATCAAGCCCGTAATGCACCGCTACGCCCGCTTTTTTACCGCGCAAAATCGTCGCCTCGCTAAGAGGCTGCGGCACGATAAGCACGTCGTAGTCCTTTTGGATAAACAGCCCAACCGCTTCAGGCGGCGTCTGGGTATACGTGATATCAAGCTTGCTCGCGTCTATGCCGCGTTTTTTGCAAAGCGCGCGTAGCACGAGATCGGGCATATCGTTTTTAAACGGCATTATGATTTTTTTGCCGACGAAGTCCTCGAGCGTCTTGATACTCTCGTCTTTTATCATCGCGTTCATAACGCCTAGCGTGAGCAAATTTAACATCGCAAAATTTAACCCCTGATTTCGCAGGTTCGCAGCGACGTTTGAGGGCGACATAGTGACCTTGATATCGCCGCTAGCCACGCCCGCGCGCAGGACGTCCGGAGTGTTCCAGATGCGCAGCTTCACGTCGTGCGTCTTTGCTAGCTCGCCTTGCATGCTTGCTACTGCCATTATCACGCTAGGGATCGCAGGCGCGCCCCACATCGTAAAGTTTTCCTTCGCAAAAAGGCTAGGAGCCATCGTAGTCGCGCCAAGCGCCGCGCCGAGTCCTAAAAATCCTCGTCTGTTCATAACTTTCTCCTTGTATTAAGATTTTAAATTTTATTTCGTTTCGCTTTTGTTCACGGTTAAATTTGAGCTCAAATTTAACCGCGCCGCCCGCCAATTTTTACGCGCTACGCCCTTTATAAATTCGGCTTTGCTTAAATTTGAACTTGCCGCATAGCCGAGTTCGTAGCGCGACTTTGTAAATTTAGATTACGTCGCGTTAAATTTGACTTTTACGCGCCGACGCCTGCTTAAATTTAGCTTTGCGTTAAATTTGACCCACCCAGACCCGCACCGCAAAAATGCTAAATTTACTCGAGGCAAATTTGAGCTTACCTCAACTTATTTTTGATAATTATATCCAAGATTTAAATATAAAACCTTGATTTAAATCTTGGTTTTTTGTTGACTTGGTTCATTAAATTTAAGCTCTCAAATTTATTTTTTTCTTGGGAGGCGGAAGGGGTTTCTACTTACGAAGCGTCGCCCCTTCCGCCCCCAAACCCCCACCAACCCCACTGCACGTGAGAGGTGGCGACATAGCTTTGCTGACGCAAAGCGTTGCAAATTTAAATTTACGTTTTTGCGGTACGGGCCTCGGCGACCCAAATTTGCAAATTTGACTTCAAATTTGAACATAAAACGATAAGGCGAAGTATCGTGAGATGGATTTGAGGGTTGCGAAGAAATTTTCGATCGAAGATAGAACATATAGTTCATCGAGAGAGAAAATTTCTAGCTCCGTTAAAGACGCTCACGATACGAGCCGCCGCTCAAATTTTAAAAGCTAGAGTGGAAGCTAACAAACACCGCCCTCCCCGGCGCACGCACCACCGGATCAGGATCCAGCGCTCCTACGTGCTCGCCGCTGATAAACTCGGCGTAATCTTTATCAAAGATATTCGTCACGCCAAGCCTCACGCCCCAGCTGTTTTTAAACTCAAATCCGCCGTAAACGTCCATCGTCGTAAAGCTCTTAGCCGCTTCGCGCTTGTCGATGCCAAAGCCGGTGGATTTATCGAAATCGCCTCTGTTTTGCTTTGCTACGTAGCGTACCGCCGTGCCGATGTTGTAGCTGCCAAAGCTCGCGTAGTCTTTGTAATCAAAGGCCAAATTTGCCTCAAACGGACGGATCTGATAGAGCGGTCTGCCGTCGGTTTTGTTTTGCCCGTAGTTGTAAAATAACGAAGTTTTTAGCCCGAAATTTAGCGCGAAATTATACTCGCCGCGCAAATTTACGCTGTAAATTCTAGCATCGACGTTGCGCGTGATGACGGCGTTTTTATTCATCGGCGCGGCCGCGGCCGAGTGACGGCGATCGTAGATAACCAGATCCTGCGCATCGTCTGCGATAAAGTACCCGCCCACGCTAAAGCTATCCTCGCCCTGACGCGAACTCATGTATTCTTTATAAAATTCGCTCTTATAGGTAAAGCCCAAATTTACGCGGTTGTGACGCTCGGGCTTTAGCAGCGGGTTGCTCACCCAGCCGTTATTCATCGGACCGTAAAGTGTGTTAAATCGCTCCATGTTGCCAGGTATGCGCTGCAAGCTCTCAAGCGCCGCGTAGTAGCTATCTAGCTCGTTTGGCGTAAAATCGTATTTTAGACTGGCGCTTAGGCCGTCTTGCTTGACGCTACCGTCAAAATCGTAGCCGTAAACGCTACGGACGAGCCCTTTTACCGTCCGAAGCGGCGCGGCGGGCGCAAAATAGGGCTCGTTTAGCCCCTTTAAATTTGACTTCATCCAGTCGTAGTTTAGCGCAAGGCTAAGCTTGTGAGCGTCGCTAAATTTATAACTCAGCGTATCAAAAATCCTCGTTCGCTTATTTGTCACGTCGGCAAATCTATAGCCGTTAAAAACCCAGCCGCCGGGTTGCCTCTGATACCTTTTGCCCTCGTGATTATCGTGCTGATAGCTGATACCCGTAAGATTGTGAAAGTCGCCAAAATCCGCGTCGTATTTTAGCTCGGCATCCACGATTTTTCTATCTATCTCGGCCTTGACCGTTGGTGACGTGCTTCTTAGATGATAGTTGTCGGCGTTTCTGCTCACGTCGCGCAGCATCAGCTCGAAATTTAGCGTATTTGATAGATCCTCCGCGCCGATGCGAGCGTTAAATTTACCGACGTATCGCTCGGTTTTGACGGCGTCCATGAGATGGTGAGGCTGCTTGTCGTCGTCGATATTATCGTGCACGAGCGTAAATCTAAACTCGCTTAGCTCGCTAGGCACGAAACCCACGACCGCGCTTTGCCCCTGCCTGGCGTAGCCGTAGTTCCACGTCCTGCCGCCGCCGTCTTTGTAGCGGTTGGCTTTAGAAAAGTTCGCGTTTAAAATCGTGTAGAAATTTGCGCCGCGGTATTTAAAAAGTCCCGAACCGTAAAACGTCCTGCCGTAAAAGCCGCCCGCGACGTGAAATTTATCCATAGAATTATCGAGCAAATCCGTCACGAAAAAATAATCATCCCTTGGCGCGCGGTCGAATTGATTTTCGGGAAACGCGCTTTGGGCGATGTTTGGCGTATAAGGCGGCGGAGGCGTGAAATCCTTTACCGGCTTTATGACGTCGGGATTTGCGCCGTTTGCAAATAGCGCCGTCGCAGCCGCAGCCAGACTGATAGCTAATCTCATTTAAGATCCTTTATGATAATTTTGATTTTTCGTATCACAATTATATAGAAAAGTATTTGAGTATTTCTTGATTTTCATTAAGATAAGATTTATAAATTTTCGCGCGGCTTGGTTTGCAGACGGCGGCAAATTTGATGTTAGCGGAGTTAAATTTGATAAACGTAAATTTTAGGCAAAGAGTGAATGGCCTGAATCGATACGTCAAAATTAAAAACTCGTATTAACATTTTCAGGGTGCAGGTCTTGGTGACTCAAATTTATAAATTTAATGTCAAATTTGAACGTAAAACGATAAGGTGCAGTATTTTTTTGCTAGACAAGGCGGAATTTAAATTTTAAGCGCAGGCTAGACCTCTGCTTGCAGTTGCGAGCAAAGCGAAGCAAAGATAGTCTGCCGAGCTTAAAATTTAAATTTCAACGCAGTATAGCGGAAAAAGACAAGCCGTTTAAGGATAAAAGAAACTAAGTATCTGCGTCGCCGCCTTCTCTTCTATATACGGGATTATGTAGCTTGGCGAATAAAGATTTTGGCCGCTTTCGATCTCGAGATTCGTCCTTTGTTCGCTGCCGTTTGCACGGATCATCACGCTAATAAAGGCTCTGTAAAGATAATAATCCGTCCTGTCGTAAAAATCATCGTCAAACGGGTCACCAAAAAGCATACCAAAGCCCATACTGCGCCTGTATCCGTAGCTACCGAAACCATAACCCATGCTCATATATGCGCGCGGACGTTCGCGTCGCTCAAAGCGCTGCAAGCTCGCAAAATCGCCCATTATCACGATATCGGCGCTCTTTTGATCCATGCTTTGGGTAAAGCCGTTTTGCAGTAGTTTGTTTCGCACGGTATTTTCTAGCGTGTTTGCGTAGCCGCAGGAGTTTTTAAAATAAACATAGACGCTGCGAGAGGCTTTTTTTACGTCGCCGTTAGTGATAAAAATAGGCATCGTGCTTCTAGCGTAAAGCTCGGGCGTGCGGGGCTCGCCGCAGCCTACGAAAAAAATCGCAAATAGCAAAAAAGAGAAAATTTTTAGTTTCATTTCGCGTCTCCTTATTCAAATTTGACCGCCGCAAATTTAACGCGGACGGGTCAAATTTAGGATCAAATTTAAGCGTATTTTACTACTAAATCTTTACGTTTGAGTAAATTTATAATACCAGCTTGATCTCGTTTTCTAGAGCGGCTTTTGGAGTGAGTCCTATGAAGCGCTTTTTGAGATTACCCTCGCCGTCAAAGACGAAGATCGCAGGCACGCCCATCACACCGCCGACGGCCTTGCTGAAATAATCGACCGAAACTTTATCGCTAATGACGTCGTAGTCGATATGATGCTGCCTTACCATGTCGATATCTTTATCAAATCCAAGGCTGGGTCCAAATATCCCGTAAACACCAAATTTGTCCTTAAACTCGGAGTAAATTTCATTTACGATCGGAGCTTGCGCTACGCAGGCGCCGCAGGATGTGCCAAAGAAAAAGAGCATATAGGGCTTGCCGTCCGTTTTAAGCCGCCTGCCCTCGGGAAAATAGTGCGTATCGACGCCCTTTGGCGAGTTTAGGCTAATGTGGTGCTTGTCAAAGCCGCTATTTCCGCAGCCCGCTATCATCGCCGCCGCAAAGACTAATAATATATATTTTTTTATCATAATTCTCCCAAATTTAAACCGTCGCAAAGGCGCTTTGACCCTTTGGCTCACTTGCTAGCCTCTCGCATGCCTCCGCGCGCTCGCCGTCGCTCACGTGGTGAATATTTTCCATCTTGCCGTGCCTTAGATAGACGATCTTATCGCCAAACTGCCCAAGATCAGGGTTGTGCGTGATGAGCAGGATCGTTTTGCCCTCGCTTCGCAGCTTTTGAAACAGCTCCAAAACTACGCGCTCGTTTGCTTCATCTAGGTTGCCCGTCGGCTCGTCGGCTATCAAGATATCAGGATCGTTGATCAGGGCACGCGCGATGCACAGACGCTGCTGTTCGCCGCCGCTAAGCTGACTAGGGCGGTGATCTAGCCTGTGTCCTAGACCAACCCGCTCGAGCGCCTTTTTAGCGTCCTCTTCATCCACGCTGCTGTGGTAGTACTGCGCTATCATCACGTTTTCGACGCAGTTTAGGTAGGGGATGAGGTGAAACTGCTGAAATATCAGCCCGATCTTTTCGCGGCGAAATTTGAGCGTCTCCTCGTCGCTAAGTCTGCTAGCGTCGTCTCCGCCTAGCGTGTACGTGCCGGCTGTAGGCTCATCCATCAGCGAGAGGATATTTACCAGCGTACTTTTGCCGCTGCCGCTTGGCCCCATTATGCTGACCCACTCGCCGGCGTTTACGTCAAAGGTAATGCCCTCTAGCGCTCTTACTTCGCCAAATCTTTTTTCTATCCCGTTTAATCTTATCGCGTATTGCATATCATTCTCCTCTTAAAATATCAGCCATCTTGTTTTCCAGCGCCCGTTTGATCGGATAGATCGAGGCTACGCCTGCGAAAACGAGCGAGATAACCATCGCTATCGGTATGCTCATAAATCTAAAATCTATGCTCGAATCAAAAATCGCGTAACCTAAAATTTGCGCTAAGCCGTAGCCCAAAATAGCGCCCGCCAAAGCCGCCGCAAATGCCGTAACGAAGGTCTCGACGCCGAACAAATTTAGCACGTTTTTCTTGCTGGCTCCCAGCGCTCTAAGCAGCGCGATCTCCTTTGAGCGCGAGAACAAAATCGCGCTTAGCGTCGTGTTTACGCACATAGAAGTGATGAGCAAGATAACAAAGCTAACAAGCGCCATCAAAAGCTTAATCTTGTCTAAAATTAGACCCTCTGATTTTGAAATTTTAGCCACGGGTTTAACGGAAATTTGCTCGTCGCTAAGACTTTTGCCAAGCTCGCTTATGTAGTCAAATTTGCCCGTTACTACGGCCTCAGCGTAGTTTAGCGTGTTTGGCTCGTTTGCTATCTTTTGCGCTAGAGGTAGCGAGATGATGAGCAGCGAGTCCTCTTTGTCGCCATCTTGGACTATACCGCGGATTTTTACCTTTTCGCCAGCGTTCGCACCGATTTGTCTTATCTCGATCGTATCGCCGACCTTAAAGCCGCTTTGTTTGGCTAGATCGGTGCCGATTAGCACGTTTCTATCATCAAAATCAATCGTGATGTCCTGCCCTTCTTTGACCTCCAAAAACGGCTTGACCTTTTTTAGGTCGCTAAATTTAACACCCATCGCGATCGTGTTCGTCGGTCCGATATTTACCTGCGTGAAAAGATACCCGCTTTGCCCCAGCAGCTTATCGCTTGGGATTTTGGCGATCTTTTCGTTAAATTTAGTCTCATTTATCGTGTCGCTCACCGGATCAGCTGGCGCGAAAACCACGTTTGCACCGTAGCTTTTTAGCTCTTTTGTCACCTTTGAGTCGATGTCAAGATAGACATTTACAAACGCCGCCGTCACGCACGCACCAAGCAATATGGAGACGACGATGACGCCCACGCGAGCCGCTCCAAAGCGCAGACTTTTGAAAATTACATTGTAAAAAAAGCCGTTATTTGCGATCATATAAAACCTCCGCAGGCAAGAGTTTGACGACACTTCTCATCGGCACAAGTGAGCCCACGATCGAGATCAAAAGCGCAAAGGCGATACTTAGCGGCAGCACGATCCACGCCACGCCGATACCGTAGCCAAAGATACTATAAGCGATCGCGTAGCTTAGCGCGTAGCCCAAAAACGCTCCCAAAATGCCGGCAAAAAATGCCACGACAAGGCTTTCGCTGGCAAAAAGGGCGTAAATTTCAAAGTTGCTTGCCCCGATAGCTTTTAGCAGACCTATTTCTTTTTTGCGTCTGTAAATTTCGCTGGTCATTAGCGAAGTAATGCCGATAGATGCGACCGCGAGCGCGATGATGCTCACGATCCCCATCAGACTTTGGATTTTTTTCACGATATTGCTCTCAGCGTCGCTAACCTGCATCATCGCCTTTGCCGAGACGCCAGCATAGTTTTCCTCGATCTGATAGGCTATCGAGCTAACATACGCCGAGCAGTACCACATATCGTATTCTGCGCTGTCGAGGTTGTCAAGGTTGCGCCTCGCCTTTACAGAGAGGTCATTTTCAGGGATCGTTATGGCTGAGACTTCGGCTTTTGAGTAAAGTCCGGGCTTATTTAACAGCTCCTGCGCAAATTTAAGAGAAGTCACGATCTTGTAGCTCTCCTCGCCAGCTCCTTTTAAGATACCAGCGATCTTCGCGCTGCGTCCGTTTAAATTTAACTCATCGCCCGTTTTTAAATTTTGCTTTTTGGCTAAATTTTCGCCCACGAGCACGTTTTGTGTGTCATCATCCTCGATCCATTTGCCTTCAACCGCCCAAAATCCAAACAGCGTCTTCACGCCCGTTTTAAACTCGGCTTCATCAGCGACATTTGCAAATTTATCAAACCACGTTCCCACAATCTTGTATTTCTCGCCATTTGCGGACTTCACTTCGCCATAAAGAAACGGCGCAAACGCGACGATGTTGTTTCGCCAAAAAATTTCTTTTACCTTGTGCAAGTCCTCTTCGTTTAGGTAGTTTTGCGATTTGAGCGGAGTGAAATTTTTGCCCTCGATCTCGATGGCTAGAGCTTCGCCTTTTGGCAAGACGACGATGTTTGAGCCATATCCGCGCAGCTCGCTGGCTATTTGATCGCCGATTTTGAGCGTGATATTTAGCATGCACGCTATCAAAACCGTCGCCAAAAGTATCGTGATAAACGCCATACCTTTTTGCACTTTGCTGCCAGTTATGGAGCTTTTGATGAGTCTTAGTTGCATATTTTTCATTTTAAAGTCCCGTTTATATCGACGTATTTTTCAGGGTGGGCTTCAAATTCCGCCTGCGTTTTTTCATTTTCAAAAAAGTAAGTCCTGTTGTAGTAAAGATACGATTTTGACGTGAGATTGCTTACTTTTTTGCGGCTGACGGGGTCAAGCACCATTTTTTCGACTACTTTTGAGAAGAAATTTGCCCCACCTTGGATAGTTTCAAGGCTCACGGTTACAAATTTACCGTCGTAGTCAAATTTCATCGGTATCGGGTTGCAGCCACCGTCTTTGCCAACGGACGGCAAGAAAATGCGCACATTGCACGAAATGCAGATTAGGTCGTTGCCCTTTTTGACGTAGCCCATATCGCCGCATATCGCGCACGAGTCAAAGACTATGACGGGCGAGGCGCGGTCGGCGAAGCGATTTAACAAGAAAAAGCGGATTTCCTTGCCTTCGTCGTTGATGTAAGCGTAGCGGTGCAGGTCATTGTCAGCGAGCTGTGCCACGTCAAATTTAAACTCATTATTCACTGGCTCGACGATGATCGGGGTCGAGATCTCAGGCGGACGCGAGGCGTAAAGGTCGTAATAAAGCCCGAAAACTAGGGCGATAACGACGATGAGCGATGAGCCGTTTGAGTTTGTCGCCATAAAATCTCGCACGGCGTTGTTAAATCTAAATTTGTTCGAGCCCACGACTGATTTTACGAGTGGGGCGGGGCGTTTTTTAAAATTTATAGCCGCCAAAACTAAAACTAAAAATATAAAAAAATACTGCGAAAAGGTCGTGTAGTAAATGCCCTTAGCCACGAGCGAGAGCGCCCACGGATATGTAGGTATCATACCCGCTCGCATAAACTCGAGCCCCGTGTTTGAAAGAGCCTGCACTATCAAAACCGCAAGCGAAAGAAGCGAAAACATCCATAAGACGTGCTTGCATAGGCACTCTTTTAAATTTGAAACGACGAAAAATAAAATCAGTAAAAGCAAAAATGCAAATATCATCAAAAATAGGCTGATGATGGACTGCGTATCGAGTAGTTCGCCGGCAAATACCGGAAAATTCGCGCTAGCGTGAGCGTAGGTTAAACCGTAGCCCGCGCCCAAGGCGAAAAACGTTATCATCTTTGCAGGGTTAAATTTGATAAAAATCCAAAGCGCGCTAACTAGCAAAAATACCAAAGTAGCCGCATCAAATGCCATTTTCACGCCTGCGTCGTGAAGCGTGAGTCTAGCGATCTTAAAAACAACTATGCCTGCTGCAATACCCAAAACCGAGGGTAAAAACAGCGCTTTTAGGCTCTTTTTGTCGTTGTTTAACGCTGCAAAAAGGACAAATCCCAGTAACGATGAGATAACTTGGACAAAATATATAGACATGATTAGCCCTGTAATTTGAGAATTTGAATAAAATTTAGAGCGGACTTAGCCGCTCTAAGCCCGAATTATTTAGCAGGCGCTCCGGTATATTGGAATTTATAGGTTGTAGTGAACGGCTCAAACCATTTACCTACGCCGGTTTCTTTGTCCGCGTGACGACCGAAGCCTTGTTTTTCAGGATTTTCTATATGAAATTTTAGCTCGTAGTTGCCCACGCCTGCGTCCATTTTTAGGTTAGCGCCGTAGTGTGGGCCGTCGCTTGCAACCATAGGCATAAATGTTCCTTTTTTGACTTTGCCGTTATCAAGGTTTTTTAGCTCGTAGTTGATTTTTAGATACGGTATCCACTCGCCAGCACCAAAGCCGTTTTTGTTGCCTTCGATAGCGTGGATGTCAGCCTCTAGGTGGATGTCAGCTTTGCTTGGTGCAAGGTCGATGCCTTTTGGCTCCATGTCAATCGGCTCTAGATAGACCGCAGCTATCTCCATGCCGTTGATCTCTACCGGATCGCCGATAGGAAACTCGCCTGCAACGGCAACTGAAGCGGCAAGGCTAAATGCCAAAGCTGTTTTAACAAATTTGTTCATACTTTCTCCTTTAAATTTGGTTTGCAAATTTTAGTTTTACACCTTTCGGAAACCTGCGCGAGCAGGAAAGTTTAAATTTAAGCCTGCTTAGCTTGCTTTCTTTTCATTATGATTATACCAACGACCAAAGCCGTGATCATTAAAATTTGTGGTATCAAGCTCTCATAGTATGGCTTCAAGCCAAACCAATCGCCCATCCATTGCGGGAATTCTAGACCGTTTATGATACTCGGAACGAAAATTTTACCCTCGACCAGCTCCATCACGCCCTTGCCGACAAAGACGATCGACATATAAAATATGATCGCTGATGTAAAGATGAAAAATGGCTTGATGGGAATTTTGATAGAAAATTTCTTAAACACAAAATACACAACAAGCAGTATCGCAAGACCGATGACAAAGCCAGCGCCGATAGCCGAGTAGCCACTACTGTCTTTGGCATCAAATATAAGCGACTGATAAAATAGCACCGTCTCTGCGCCCTCTCTAAACACGGCTAAAAATACCGTCCACCAAAGTGCCGCAGTAGATTCATTTTTTAAAGACTCGCTGACATGAGATTTGATATATTCGTTCCATTTTTTCGCACCTGCGTTTGATAGTAGCCAAAAGCCAACGTAAAAGAGTAGCCCTGTGGCTATGAGCATGACGATGCCCTCCATCAGCTCGCGCTTTTGACCAGCTGCTTGACCAAAGATGACGTTCATGATCCACGCCATGACAAAGCTCAAAACGACTGCCACGCCGACCGAGCTATATACAACCTTGCCCATTTTGGCGTTATTGCCAGTTTTTATTAGGTAGGCAACGACGGCTGCTACGATGATGAGAGCCTCAAAACCCTCGCGCAAGATGATGGTAAATGCCGAGATGAATAAAAACCAAGGTGAAGTCGGAGTGCTGGTTTTGCCCAGAGCCGTGTTTAGCTGGTCGCTCATAGTGGCTGCGGCGGCTTCTATCTTATCTATGCTAGCACCTGATTTCATCAAAGCCGGGATAGCACCAAAGCTTCCCTCGATAGCGGTTTTTAAATTTACATCGCGAGCTCCGACGCTGTTTTCCATACCGCTGCCTTCAAACTCGTCAAAATATAAATCCTGCACGTCAGCGATCGCCTTTTGGACGTTTCCAGCCTTGTAGTCTTGTATCGCTTCTGCGATCTTGGCATTGATATTTGCGACAACTTGGGTAAAGTCTGTCGCGCCACTATCCTCGCCATCATCAGGCAAGGTTACATTTGTAGCCAGCGCGCCAGAGTCGGCAGGCAGCTTTGCTACGGTTTCAAATATGATCTTATCAAGCTCTTCTAAATTTGACTTTAACACATCAGCTGCGACGTCGCCGTTTATCGCGATGATCGCCGAGCCCATTCTTTTTTGGATGTCGCCATCTATTCCCTGCCCGCCATCTACAAATTTACGCACGGCCTCTTCGAGCTTGGTGTTGCGATAAAGCTCAAATTTAGCCTTGTTGTTTATCGCTTGTTTTGCGGCTTCTTTATCACCCTTTTCGTATGCGGCGGACGCGGCGTCAAGGGCTGATTTTATATCATTATAAACGACTTGCCAGTGTGGCTCAATGTTTGTGCTCGCTGTTTGCGTGGTGGCTGGCGCATTCGCGTCGGTAGCGGTATTTGCGGCAGTGTCAGCATTTTTTGGGTCGGAGTATTCGGCTATAAGCTTGTGTCCTGAATTTATGATAGGCAAGACCTCGTCCATCTCTTTTGAGAGATTATCCATAATCGCTTGTATCTCTTCGACCGACTTTTTGGCGACGATGGCTTTTCTTATATCACCAAATTGCTTCTCCATCGCATAGGCTTTTTTCTGTCCTAAATTTATCCTTATGCCAGCTTCTATATTTTCAAAATGCCCAAAATACGCATTTTGAACGTTTGTCTTGGCTTCATCTATCTTGCCGTCCTTGTACTGCTGCATGATACTTACAAACGAATCTTTTATGCTCTGTATCTCAGGACCGTAGTCGGCGTCCTGTGCACTTAGCATAAAGGGGATAAACAAAGCAAGTATAAATTTCAAAAATTTACTCATAAAAACTCCGATAAAATATGTTTTAATCCCCTATTTTATCATTTCAAAACTTTAGCGAAAATAAAAACGGCTATCAAGTATCAATCTTATCAACAAGCTATTTTTTTTGATTATCAGATTGATCCGACTTTGAAATTTGAGTAAATTTAAGAGGTAAAATTTGAAAGAAAATTCGGGAGCGAGCCGCCCCCGAAATTGAGTTAGATAGTAGTACCCGCTTGTCTCAGCATAACGCGCTTGCGAAATACATTTGAAACTTCGGCTGCGTCGCCCACAAGTAGAGCGTTCGTAGCGCAAACGGCGGCACACATAGGGACTTTGCCCTCTGAGATACGGTTTTGACCGTACATATGAAGCTCCTCGTGAGAGTTCGTCTCCTCAGGGCCTCCCGCACACATGGTGCACTTATCCATAGCGCCTTTTATACCAAACGCCCCGTCTCTAGGGAACTGCGGCGCACCGAACGGACATGCGTATAGGCAGTATCCGCAGCCGATGCATTTGTTTTTATCGTGAAGCACGATACCGTCGGCTCTGATGTAAAAACAATCCACCGGACACACCTGCTCGCAAGGAGCATCGGTGCAGTGTTGGCAGGCTATCGTAGTCGATACTTCCTTGCCCTCTATACCGTCGTTTAGCGTGATCACCTTGCGGCGGTAGAGCCCCACAGGGAGCTCGTGAGCCGAAGAGCAAGCGACCTGGCATCCAAAGCAGCTGATACATCTGTTTGTATCTACGAAAAATTTCATTCTTGCCATCTCTTACTCCTTAGACTCTATTTTCGCCATATTCGTGGAAGAAGGTGTTAAAGCCCTCTCCGTCCGCTTTTTCTATCCTGCAAAGTCCGGCGTTAAATTCCGAAATTTGAGTAACCGGGTCAAAGCCGTAGTTTGTTACGGTATTAAAGCTCTCGCCGATCGTATAAGGCTTAGTGCCCTCAGGATAGCGATCCTCTAAGCTCACGCCTTGCATAACGCCCGCGAAGTTATACGGCATACAAATTCTATCCGGCGTAACCATCTGAGTATGGTAGCAACGAACCTTGATCTTAGTGCCTTGCGGAGAGTGGATCCACATCATATCGCGATCTTGGATGCCGTATTTTAGAGCAAGCTCAGGGTGAACGTTAGCAAACATCTCAGGTGTGATCGCCGCTAGATACTTACTCGTTCGCTCGATCATACCAGCACCGCTTAGGTTTACTAGGCGCAATGTACTAAATACGATAGGGAATTCCTTACTCCAGTCTTTTGCTTGTTGCTCGGATTTATATTTCGTTTCGACGCGGAAGTTTCTAGCCTGATCGTCGAAAGTCGGGTATTTTTGTACCAAATCCCAGCGCGGAGAGTGGATAGGCTCGCGGTGTTTAGGGATTGGATCTAGGAATTCCCAAACGATCATTCTAGCCCTTGCGTTACCAAACGGCACTACGCCTTTTTCGCGGCATTTTTCTAAGATAAGTCCGCTATGGTCCGTACTCCAAGTAGCTCCCATCAGCCTTTTTTCTTCTTCGGTTAAGGTTATGCCTAGGACTTTTTCGATATTTTCTTTAGTAATTTGCGGATAGCCGCCTTTTACGTCCGATCCTACCAAAGTCGTATCCTCGCTAGCTAGCTGACTAACGCCGTTATGCTCTAAGCCGAAACGATTTCTAAATCCGCAACCGCCCTCTGCGTAAGACTTGCTCATATCATAAAGTATCGGCGTACCAGGGTGTTTTTCGTCCCATGCCGGCCAAGGCTTACCGTAGTATTCGCCTTTTACGTCGCCGCCGATACCCATTAGCGTATCAGGGTCGAAATTTTGCCAGTTAGCCTGATGTCTTCTAAACATCTCGGCCGTTCTACCGGTGTAGCCGATAGATTTGCCCATACGAGCTATCTCGTTTGTAGCGTCGTCAGGCCATACAAAGTCGTCTTTAACTTGTTTTGGCTCGTGATTCACGGTCGCCATCTTCATGCCTTTTACGTACTCGTCATAAAAGCCAAATTTTTTAGCAAATAAGAACATAACGTCTTGGTCAGCCTTGCTCTCGTAAAGTGGCTCAACGACTTTCGTTCTCCATTGACCAGAGCGGTTAGTCGAGCTTATATGACCTTCGTTTTCAAACGCAGTAGCCACCGGAAGTACGTAAATTCCGTCTTTTCTATCTGAAAGGATAGCAACCTCGTTTACGAACGGCTCCGCAACGACTAGCATATCTAGCTTGTCGACGGCTTGCTGAATTTTTGTAAGGTGCGCCATAGAGGTGATACCTGTTCCTTGCACCCAAAGAACGCGAAGTTTGCCGCTAGTAAAAGTCTTTTCCTCTTTTAAAACTCCTTGCCACCATTTTGATAGCGACCAGCCTTTTTCGTTTCTCCAGTTTCTATCTTCCGGATTTTGCGGATCGTGATAAAAATACTCTTCAAATACGGTATTTTTTACCGGAGCGCCGCCTTGTTTCGGCTCTTTTGTCGAAACCGCAAATCGTTTGATAAACTCGTCGTAATCAACGCCCCAGCCTTTGCAGTAGTATTTCCAAGAAGCATCCGTTAGCCCGTAATACATCGGCAAGCTATCGGAAAGGTTACACATATCGGTAGAGCCCTGAACGTTATCGTGACCGCGGATGATGTTACAGCCGCCGCCCGGTTTACCCATATTGCCTAGGATTAGTTGAAGGATAGGTAAAATTCTGGTATTTGACGTTCCTACCGAGTGTTGAGTGATACCTAGAGCCCAGATAACCGTTCCAGGTTTCGTATGCGCCATTATGTTAGCAGCCTCTATGAGTCTATCTACCGGTACGCCCGTAACGTCCGAAGTAAGCTCAGGAGTCCAGTGTTCGGCCTCTTTTCTAACCTCTTCGATACCGTAGGTTCTGTTTTCTAAAAATTCTTTATCTTCCCAGCCGTTTTTAAGGATAATGTGAATAAGTCCGTAAATAAGAGCTACGTCCGTTCCTGAACGCTGACGCAAGTAAAGATCCGCGTGCGCAGCCGTTTTAGTAAAATTCGGATCCGCTACGATTAATTTTGCGTTGTTTCTATCTTTGGCTTGCAACATATGCTTCATGCCACCGACGGGATTTGCCACAGCCGAATTCGCACCGATACAAAAGATCGCTTTTGAATTTGCCGTCATATCTCCAAAGTGATTCGTCATCGCGCCATAACCCCAAGTATTCGCCACACCGGCGACTGTTGCGCTATGTCAAATGCGTGCTACGTGATCGTTGCTGTTTGTACCCCAAAACGCCGCAAATTTGCGGAAATAGTAAGCCTGCTCATTGTTAAATTTGGCTGAGCCCAAGAAAACTACGCTATCAGGGCCGTCTTCTTTACGGATTTGTAGCATCTTGTCGCCGATTTCGTTTACGGCTTGTTCCCAGCTGATGCGCTCCCATTTTCCGTTTACTTTTTTCATCGGAAATTTGATGCGTTGTTTTGATTTCGTAAGGTCGATCTGATCGATTCCCTTAGAGCAGTGCGAACCTTGAGAGATCGGGTGGTACATAGCCATATCTTGGCGTACCCATACTCCGTCTTTTACCTCGGCTTCGATACCGCAGCCCGCCGAACAAATAGAACAAATCGTTCTAACCTTTTTTGAACCTTCGTAAGGATTTTTTATCTCCTCGTTGGTTGCCTTTCTAAACGTCTCGTTTTCGCCAAATGCCATCGTGCTACCGGTACCAAGAGCGGCAAGCTTCAAAAACGAGCGTCTTCCTATGCGTGAATCACTCATGGTTTTCTCCCTTAGTAAGCGATCTTATAGTAGTATTCCCACTCTTTGCTTTTTTTGTAAAGCACCTCTTTTTTGCTCGACTTGCCGACAACTACGCCGTTGTCGTCAGGAGCAAGCTCGTCGCTAGTCGGTTTTGCGATAGCTGCGGCGGCCAATACGGTTCCGCCTACCGCGCCGACCTTCAGAGATTTTTTGAGAAAATCTCGTCTTGATCCTTGCATGTTTTCTCCTTATTAATCCCAAATTTGAAATTTTTGAGACGTTTTTAGAAAGATATTGTTCAAATTTTGCATATTTCCTAGGCGTAGTGCGCCTTACAGGCGCGTATTTTAGGGCACTTGCATATTTTAAAATATCACTGTGCAAATTTAGCATATTTTGAGAATAAACGAAGTAAAAATATTAGATTAATTATGAAACTTAATAAATAGTTAAGGAAACCTAAAATTTAGCTTAAATTTCAATACTACATATCAAGTTATAAAAGTATACTTTATGAAAATTTAGGGCTTTTGAGCTAAATCTGGTAAATTTAGCTCAAATTTGCGTTAGTGATTATTTTTGTAGGTCGCTTAAATTTACTATAAAAGGCACGGAGCGAACGCCGGCGGCGGAGTATTTTTGTCTTAAATTATCCATCGCTTTAACGTCCGCGTCGCTAACGGCGCCGTCTGCTACCTTATAGTCGTCCGCGAAATATTTTCGTAAAATTTTGATCTTGTCGCTATCGGTTTTCGCGCTTGCTGCGTCTTTATATATCAAAAAGCTCTTTTGCAAAGACGAAACGTCGTGAACCGGAGTTAAGATTAGCTTTACGTTGCTTTCTTTTAGCGTCGCTTCGATCTTTTCAAGCTCTAGGCGGCAGTACGGGCACTCAGGATCCGAAAACATCACGATAGTAGGCTTTTTAGAGTCGTTTCCTAGAGTGATGATGTTTTCTTTTTGCTCGCTTTTATAGACTTTTGAGATGTTTTTCGCCGCTATTTCCTTTTTTATCTCTTGCATGTAGGCTTTTTGCGCTTTTAGGTCGATGATGTCGGGGAAAAGCAGGTCGCCTTTAGTAAAGATAACCTCGTCTTGGCTGACTTGGCCGTTACTCAAATTTACCACGACCGCTTCGATGCCGTCGGCTATCGGTTTACGCTCAGTTACGTTTACTTTCACGCCCTCGCCGACCATCTGTGAATAAAAACCTACCACTTGCTCGTTTGACGCCGCAAACATCGCAGAGGCCGCCATTAGCGACAAAACTATTTTTTTCATTTCATTCCTTTTTAAAAATTTGCGCGGATTATATTTGCTTTTTTTAAACAGATAAAAAATCACGCTTTTAAAACTCGGTCGGTGCCGTTTTTAACGATATTTGGATCTAGATCGAGTTGCTCGAGGTAGGCAATTATGTATTTTCGGCTCAAATTTAACGCCTCTTTCGCATTCGTTACGTTTACGAATCCCTGCGCGGCGATGATAGCTTTTAGCTTCGCAAGCGCTTCGTTTAGGGCTTTTGACGTTACGAAAAGATTATGCGCGAGCCTCACCACGCGTCCGATTCCGGTTAGCTTTTTTAGCGCGTTATCGCCGCTAACTCGGTCTATCTCAAGCTCGTCGTAGATGTTATAAGGCGCCAGGGGGGCTAAATTTCCGCTTTGCAAAATCTCGTAAATTTTCTCCTCGAGCCTGATTTTTAGCTTGCTCATATCGACGCCAGTTTTGGTGTAGACGCCCTCGTTTTTGGTTATCGCGCCCGTGCTTTCTAGCTCGTCAAGCGCCTTTTGAGCGATGCTTTCGCTAGCCCATGAGAGCTTTAGGCTGATGCTCGTAGCCGAAAATACCGCAAATTCGTTCTTTTCTATCATAAATTTGACCGCGCTTTTTATCCTATCGACTGCGCTTAAATCATAGATATTTAGCGCTTTTTCATCGACGAATACGTTTGGCGTCTGCTTTGCTATAGCTACGGCCTCCTCGTGGTTTAGCCCGAAACGCTGATAGGCCGATATGATGCCAAAGCCGTTTTTATGCGTATCTTTTAGCATCGCAAAGGCGTTTACGAAGTCCTTTTTAAGCAGCGCGTTTAAAAACGAAATTTTGCTTGATTTTTTCATCGGCTCGCTCACGGCGTTTAGCACTCTGCCGCCGCCTATGACGCGGCCGTTTGCGATGAGCACGAACGGCTCGTCAAATTTTAAAAACATATCCCTTTCAAATTTAAACGTCGCAAATATCCCGCCATCTTTTTGGCTCAAGACGAGCGCCTTTGCGGGCGCGGCCTTTGCGCCGACGCAAAACGTCACGCTCTGCCCGTGCGTTAGCTCGCGAGCAAAAACGATCGCGTCTATCTCGCGAAATCCCCTAAAAAAGCCCTTTTTGCTAAGTAGTTGGCCCTTTTTTAGATCGTTTAGCTCGATCCCCGTCAAATTTAGCGCCACGCGGCTGCTAACTCCTGCGCGGTCGACGAAGGTGTCATGGCTCTGCACGCTTCGCACCTGCACCTCTTTGCCAGCGTCGTAGTTAAACAGTTTCTCGTTTTTCGTTACGCTGCCCTCTATCACGGTGCCCGTGACTACGTTTCCGATACCTTTTAGGCTAAAAACGCGGTCGATGTAATACCTAAAAACGCCCTCTTGCTCGCGGTTAGCCGCCTTTAGCGTAAAAAGATAATTTCGCAGCTCATCAATGCTCGCGCTATCCTTGATACTAACCGGGAAAATCTCTAAAATTTGCAGATTTTTATACTTTTGCGCAGCGGCGTAAATTTCGCTTTTTCGATGCTCGATTAGCTCCGCGCTAGCTAGGTCGCACTTTGTTAGCGCGACGATAAGCGAGCGAACGCCAAGGATGTTTAAAACCTCCAAATGCTCCAAAGACTGTGGCATTAGCCCGTCGTTTGCCGCCACGACAAAAAGGCACGCGTCAAATCCGTACGCGCCGCTGATCATCGTTTTGATCAAATTTTCATGTCCCGGCACGTCGATAAAAGCGATATTTTCGCCGTTTTTGCTCAAATTTGAAAAGCTAAGATCGATCGTGATTCCGCGCTTTTGCTCCTCCTCTAGCCTGTCGCCCTCAAAGCCGTTTAGTTCCTTTATCAGCGCCGTTTTGCCGTGATCGATATGCCCGGCCGTTCCTATTATTAAGCTCATTTTTCATCCGTTTCGTTGATTTTTTCTATCAAATTTTGCACGTCCGCGTCCAGCACGCTGCGAAGATCGAGCAAAAATTTGCCCTCCTCGATGCGCCCGATCACGAGATTTTTCCTAAATTTAGCCTCGTTTTCGTTTGCGTTTCCTTTGACGGCCAGCGCGACGCTAGGTATGCGTTTGTTTGGCATCGTGCCGCCGCCCACATAGGTCGTAGTGTGCACGACTTCAAGCGGAGTTTTTAGCTGCGAGTTTATGAAATTTGCCGTGTTTTCCAGCTCCTCTACGCTTTTATATAGCTGCTTTATCGTCGTTATAAGCTCAAATTCGCGGTTTGCGTAGGCTTTGACGCTTTCAGCAAGCAGCGAGATGATCACCTTATCCACGCGCAGCATTCTTAGTAGCTGATTTTTCTTTAGTTTTGCGATGAGTTCGCGTTTACCTAGGATTATGCCGCACTGCACGGAGCCAAAGAGCTTATCTCCGCTAAAGCTAACGAGCGAGGCGTCTTTTAAATTTTTTAGATTCGGCTCGTTGCGCCCCAGACCGTAGGGCAGCTCGCCGTAAAATCCGCCGCCAAGATCGAAATAATCGATGAGATTTCGCTCTCTTGCCAGCGCGCTAAGATCCGGCATCGCTACTTCCTCGCTAAAACCCACGATGTCGAAATTTGAGCGGTGCACCTTTAAAATCAGCTTCGAGTTTTCGTTTATCGCATCCTCGTAGTCGCGCAGATTGGTTTTATTGGTCGTGCCCACTTCGCGTAGGATCGCGCCCGAGTTTGCCATGACTTCTGGCACGCGAAAGCTCCCGCCGATCTCGACTAGCTCGCCTCTGCTGATGATAGATTCGCCGCCTTTTGAGAAGGTGTTTAGCACCAAAAATACCGCACTTGCGTTGTTATTTACGACGATGGCGTCCTCAAAACCGAAAAGCTCCGCGAGCAGTCCGCCCACGTAGTCGTAGCGGTTTGAGCGGCCGCCCTTTTCGACGCTGTATTCTAAATTTGAATACCCTGTGATCACGGGCTGGGCTCGGCGTAAAATTTCGGGATCGATCGCGCTTCGGCCGAGATTGGTGTGGATGATGACACCGGTTGCGTTTATCAGGCTACGCAGGCTTAAATTTGACGCTTTTTCGTATCTTGCGAGCGTGTTTTGGACGATGGCGTCAAGCCCCGGACAGTTTTGTCCGCCTAAAATTTGCGCGCGCAGGCTCTCTAGCTCGGCCCTAGCGACCTTGGTCAGCAAGCTCGTATCAAGCCCGAAAAATCGCTCGTTTTTTATAAATTTATCTATCTGCGGGAGTTTTCGTAGTTCGTTCAAATTCGCTCCTAGTAAATTTGTGTTACCGAGCGCGATTTTAGCATAAATTTGGATAAATCTAATCTTATTAAAAAAAATAAATGTAAAATTTCAGAGCCTATTAATGCCTTTAGTATTAAAATGCGCTCAATTTTGATAACGCGTAGCGCAGGGAGAAAATCATGAAAGAATTCGGTTTTTACAACGATTTTGACGAGAATTTGATGCTAAACGAGCAGATCGAGATAAACGGCGAAGGCGACTATCTCGTCTCAAATTCGCCCAAACTAAAGGCAAGCGTCGTAGCGCCGGAGATAAATTTTTATCTAAAAAACACCGCCGACTCGGTGCTGGATAAAGCCAAAAACACGCTTTTGCTTTATGAGGCAAGAGCTAGCGCCTTTGACCTAGCGCGCGACATCGACTACGAAAAACCGGTCGGTAAAAACGTCGTTATCGTTAGCAACGGCGGCCGCGAAAATTTGGCGAATTTGCTAAAGGTTAAAGGCTTTAAAACCATCGAGCTCACGCATTTTGAGATCAAATTTATCTACGGAGCCGCAGGCGAGCTAAGCGTGCTAGTTTTACGTCCCGACGGCGAGTTTGAGGTGGACTGCGACTTTTTCCTCGTAGAAAACGCGCGCGAATACATGCTAAAACAAAGCGGCTGCTACGAGATCGCGGGCAAAAGCGACGACGAGATCGCCGCGCAGCTAGACGCGCAAAGCCCGAAATTTAAATTTAAAAGCCATGTCCACTACGACTCCACGATCTGCCAGTACCACGAGCGCAGACACGAGATCTGCGGCAGGTGCGTCGAGGCCTGCCCTACGGTAGCGATCCTAAAAGAGGACGAGACCAAGCACCTAGTTTTCTCGCACATCGACTGCGTAAACTGCGGCGGTTGCGTGAGCGTATGCCCTAGCGGCGCGCTTGATTACTCCGATATGCCGCGAAACTCGTTTGCCCAGATAGCCAAACTCTACCGCGGCAAGATCGCTCTAGTCGTGCCTGCAAAGGCGAATTTAGAAAACTTAAGCCTAAATTTACCCGCAAACGTGCTGCCTTTTGCCGTGAGCGGCGAGAGATTTTTGAGCGAGACGCATCTGCTCACGCTACTTCAAGAAAGCGGCGCGCAGGTCGTGATATACGAGCAAAATATCGGCAAAGGCACCAAAGACGCGGTGGATATTTTAAATCAAATTTACGAGCTTAAATTTAACGAAAAAGCCGTCCTGGTAGCAGGGAACGAAGACAAGCTAAAAAGCGCCCTATCTCAGGCTAAATTTATCGAGGGCTCGCAGCACTCCGTCACCGAGTACGCGCTGCCTAAACGCGAAATTTTCGCCAAGCGCCTAGAGTGGCTTGTAGACGGGCAAAATTTAGGATCTGTTAGCACCACCGAGCTCATCAGATACGGCCGCGTCGAGATAAACCGTGACACCTGCACGCTGTGCCTAAGCTGCGTGGGAGCGTGCAACGTCACTGCACTAGTTGCGGACAAGAAAACAAACTCCATCGTCTTTAACCCGAGCGTCTGCACCGCGTGCGGATACTGCGAGCTTAGCTGCGCGGAAAAAGACACGATATTTTTACGCCCGGGCAAGATCGATCTGGAGCCCGGATTTTTCGCGTTTAGCGAGCTAGCTAGAGACGAGCTTTTCGCCTGTATCGAGTGCGGCAAGGAGTTTGCGACCAAAAAGGCCGTCGAGAAGATCGCCTCGATCATGGCGCCTAAATTTAACGGCGACAAAGCCAAGCTAAAGACGCTTTATTGCTGCTCGGACTGCAAAGCAAAAGTGATGATAAAAGCGCAAATGGATCAAATGAAAGAAGAGGTTTTAAATGGATAATAACTTAACCAAGGCGCGCGCGTACTTTTACGAGTTTTTGGCCTATCCGCTGTTTTTTCACGAGCACGGCGGTAAATTTGACCGCTGGCGCGAGCAGCTAGCCTACCTAGCGACTAGTCCCGTTACGCCCCAGAGCGAGGCCGCGTTTGCGAATTTGGCCAAATTTGACTTTGAGAAATTCGCTAGAGAGCAAAACGACGTGCTTTTTGACTTTTCTTACTCCAACATCCCATTAAACGCCTCCTTTTACGAGGACGGGCGCGACGACGGCGCGGCTAGGCTGCGCGTGATCGAGTGTCTGAAGCTAAGCCCGTACCGCAGAGACAAGGAGGTCTGCAAGGACAGCGAGGACTACGTCGGATTTATATTTTTAGCCACGGCTACCTTTTTGCGCGACGAAGTAACGGGCGCGGCAAATATCAGCAGCAAGCTATTTACAGACGTTACGAATAAATTTATCGACGAATTTATCAAATTTTTATCCGCTCACAAAAATGCCGACTTTTTCGCCTCTTATGCGGTTATCTTGCGCGATTTTATCGATCTTGAGCGCGCGGTGCTAGGCGTGGAGGCTCCTGCGGCGCCGATCGGCGACAGCGCGGCGGTAGCCTCGATGAAAAAAGAGCCGTTTCAAAGCAAGATGCCTACGGCCAAAACCAAACTCCGCTGGGAGGAGTTTTCGCCCGTTATCTCGCAAGAGTTCGACGACTGAGGCTTGCGCGCTTAAATTTGCTTGCTAGGCTCGTGCCGGCAGGCAAATTTAACTTGCCCGAGTCGCCCGCGCGGCCGTTTCTCGTCAAATTTGCGCTTTAAATTTAGCCAGATAAACACGTCCGTTTTCGGCGCGATTTTTTAGCCTCTTTAACCCGCCTCAAATTTACTCCCGCATTTTTCAAAATTTATTGCCCCCAAATTCACTCAAATTTAACCGCCCTTTGGCTAAGATTTCGTAAATTTAGTCATGAGCAAAAGGATCGAATTTGCAAAGCTTTTTTAAATTTCTATTCAATCTCGTAGCCTTTGCCGCCGTCCTCTTTTATCTTTCGTTTTTGGGAGTTAAATTTGATAAATTTGGATCAAGCCCAGTGCCGACTGGTTTTACTATTACTCCGGACACCAAGATAGACCCAAACTCCGAGCTAGCTAAGTACGTAACGCAAGAGGAGATAGAGGCGTTTGGATTTGGTTCGTCCGATATAGTTTGCGATAAAGAGAAAAACGCTACGCTCGTGCCTTTAAGAGCCGCTCTTGATAGAAAAGATACCGATTTCGTAGTTAAATTTATAAAAGATAACAACCTAACCGCCGATGTGAGTATGAGAGATAAAAGAACCCCGCTGATGTACAGCTCTTTTAGAAACGACGTAAATACCTCTAGTGCTCTAATAAATTTAGGGGCCGATATAAGAGCTAAAGATAGATTCGGTCTATCTCCTATGGCTTATGCCATAATGCTAAACTCCGTTGATACCGCCAAAATACTACTGGAAAAAGGGGTTAAATTTGAAGAGGTGGAGTATGTATCTCCTCATATCCATACTAATAGATATTATGACTCTTCTAGGTTTGATTCTATAATAATAAACGATGACGATAATATAACCATACGCTACAAATACGATCAGGGGCGTCCCGAGACGGATTTAAACGATCCTCAATGCGTAGAGTCGAGCACTAGATATAAATCAGATCCGTTTTTCTACGTAGTAAATAGAAATCTACCCCAAATGGCAGAGCTAATGCTAAGCACGGGGTATAAACCTAAAAAATTTGAAATGGGTATCGGGCTAGAAGGCATAAAAGAAGAAGAGAAAAACAGACCGTTAGAACAAAGCGGCTGGGCATATCTAGGCAACTACGAAAACTACGAACCTATGCTTGAGGTATTTATAAAATACGACCTACCGAGCGCTCCAAATAAAGAGCAGTTAAAGGAGACATATAAAGTGTGCAATGATAATTTAAAATATTATACAAAAGAAAAAGAAAAATACATCTATAAAATGAATCAAGGCAGAGACGAAGAGGCCGAAGAAAAGATAAAGAAAAAGTATGATAAATACAAATATGCTCCTTATTCGCTACTATATGAAGACGGTCTTTTACAATACAAACCAAAGCCGATAGACCCAAAAATGATAGAAGAATTTGACAAAGATATAAATTTCTACAAACAACACTGTCCCGACGAAAATGCAACGTTTAAAGACGCAAGAGCTTTTATAGTATGGGCAAATGATGAAAAAAAGATAAAAAAAATATATAGGTTTTTAAGTAGATACAAAAACAACCCAACCAAGGTGATTTACGTAGATAGCAACCGAAGTAAATCTAGCCCAAGCTCAAATTTGAAGTAAGATAATCTCGTCGTAAAGACGAAGCCAAAATATAAATTCGGACGAATGAAATTTTAGCTCGCGGCGGCGCAAATTTGAAATTTAAGCGGGCGAAATTTGACGAGACCGTACGTAAATTTGCCCCTCAAATTTCAAATTTGACAGGGTCCTTGCTAGCTTCTAAAAAACGCGATCGCCGCTTAGCGAGGTTAAATTTAGCGCTATGCGGCAGATCAAGCTCCAATCTACGGCATTTAAAGCGACTGCGAAAACCGCCCGATATAAAAGGCAAATTTAAAAAGCGGCGCGCTAGAGTAAATTTGCGCTTACCGCTCGCCTCGCGCCAAAAGCTTCGCCGTCCGCCCGTTTTTTCGCACTTCTTTGAAAAATATCCGCAGCGCCTTTTGCTCTTTCGCGCCGATTTCGTAGCTGATAAATTTGAGATACCATTTGATATCATCCGCGCTGATGCCCCTAGTTTGGGCGTATTTGGCGAGGATGTAGTTTGGGATTTTGACATTTGCTCGCAAAAACTCGCGCGCCAGCCGCTCATACGCGCCACGCCCCTTCACGCAGGAAAATCGCCCGAAAACAAACGGCAAGCCCGTCCGCTCGCGCCATGCCCGCCCCAGATCAAAAAACGCCTCCTCGCCCTCTCGCAGATACGCCTTTAGCGCGCGGTCGCCGATGAGTACCTCGCCCTCAAGCCCCAGCACTCCGGCTAGCGCGTTTGAGCTCGCAGACGCTGGATCCGGGCGCGTGGCGGTGCCCCTTCGCACGAGCACGCTTTTGACGTCGCCCTTAGCTACGATGCCAAGACTCACTTTTTTGTAGCGTTTTTTGCGGCTTTCGATGCTCGAGATCACGGCTGCGTCGATCCTGCGGCAGCACAGATCGCGGTTTAGTTTGCTAGGCACCCCCTTTTTAAATTCGATGATTTTTTTGTCCTGCGAGCTTAGGCGCGAGCGCTTTAAAAATACGTGAAAAGGAAGCAAATTTAGATAATCAATCTTGCCAAAAATCATAAAAACTCCGAATTTATAAGGATTTGCGCCGTTTTAAATGCGGCAAAACGTGCTAAATTTAAAACCAAAATCCTAGTCTATAAAAATCAATTTTCGTAAAATCCAAATCATAGCCCGCGTTAAAAAGGCACGGCTTGCAAGCCTTGCGACTATAGCGCAAATTTAACCGATTCGCGCCGCAAAATGCGCCCGCGACAAAACAAAGCACCAAAAAGGCGCGGGTCCGGCCGCCCAGAAATCGCTCCAAAATGCGGCAATGAAAAACCGCCAAAACGCGCCGAGCTTCTCATATAGCTTGAGTTCCGAAGCTATCTTTTTAAGGCTAAATTTGAAAAGCGGCGACTCCGCGCAGGAAATCGCCGCTAGCGGTGCAAATTTGAGCTCAAAGACGCGCTATTTTGCGCCATTAAATTTGATACTCGTGCTCTTCAAGCTCGTCGTTTAAGAGCTTCGTAAATCTCGCCGCATGCGCCTCTATCACGCTATCAGGCACGCCCGGCTCCACGCCGCAGCTAGCAAAAATGCGCCCATAAACGAGCTCGCAAAAATCCGCGCAGCACTGAAGCGGTAGCAAAATCTCGTTTAGGCTAAATTTGATCGCGCCGTGCTTGGAGTATTCGCCTAGCCCGCCGCCCGCGCTCACGGCGATTTGCAGCCGTTTGCCCGCAATCTTCGCGCCCTGCCCGTAGGCAAAGCCGCGGCTGAGCACGTAGTCGATGTAGGCCTTTAGCATTGACGGCACGTTAAAGCCCATCATCGGAAACAAAAACACGATGCGATCGGCGCGCAAAAACGCCTCCTGCTCTGCCGCAACGTCGATTTTCATGGCGTCGGTGCCGTATAGTCCCTCTAGATGGCGAACCTCGGCGCCCGCGCTTTTGGCGGCGTTTGCCAGCGCCTTGTTTAGGCGAGAGGCGGCGAAATTTGGATGGGATAAAACTACTAGCGTTTTCATTTTGGCTCCTTTTTTGATAAATTTTAGAGCGTCTGCGCTTTTGGGGCGTTAAATTTAAGCTGATTAAATTTGCTGATTTTTAAACCTCGCCCCAAACCGCAAAAGTCTTATTTTTGAGAAATTATATCATCAAAAGCCTAAAAACGGGTTAAGGCTAGCGGTAACGGCGCGTAAAATATACGAAAGTAAATGCCGCCTAATTTGATTAAATTTTCGGCTTTTGCGTGTTTTATATGGACGGGAGCTCCGCACGGAGTAAATTTGACGCGCGTTCGCGCATCCTCGTCACAGCAACATACTCTCAAATTTACCGCATACGAGCTTTAGATAGTTAAATTTTAAAAGCTACGGCGCCTAAACCCGCAAATTTAACCTAAAACTTACCTCACGAAAGGCAAAAACTCAAGACAAAATCTCAAATTTTACCCACTCGTTTTCCTCCGCAAGGTCGGTAAAAACGGCGATCAGATCGTCTGCATAACCCCCTAGCGCGGCAAGGGAGGAGTGATTTTTTAGTTTGATTTGCGTGGGCTCGTTTATCTCGCCGAGCGCGTCGTAAAGCGCGTCGAGGTTTTTTATCTCGGGGCCCAGGCTAAATTTTCGCGCCAGATACTCAAAGGCTGCCGTTTTCTCGCGCATTTTCGCGCCGTTTAGAGTTATGATTTTCACTGCCGCCTCCGCTCATAAAGTAGATAAAAGTTCTCGTAATGATCGGGCGTGTAGTAGATCAGCCCGTCGTTAGAAAACACGATACGCTCGGCTCCGCGCCGCCCTCCACGGTATCCGATATCGCACTCAAACCACTTGCGACCGTTAGCCTCTGGCAGCTTCTTTTCTCTGTTTGAAAAGCGGTCGCCGCCGATACTTTTTTTGTCCACGACCTGCCACAGATTGCCGCTTTTAGCGTCCCATCCGAGCGCGAGAGCCTCTTTTTTGGTGATGAAGTTTCGCGGCAACCCGCCGAATCTATAAATATACGCCGCAACCTCGTCTTTTGAGGTGTAGACGCCCTCTTTTACGACATTTACGCTCGGCGCGGCGGCTACATTTTTCTCTGCGCCGCCGCCTCTAAATTCGCTTTGCGGCTGATTTTGACCTGGAGCGGTCGAGCTATCCGGGACGATAAATTTAAACAGCGCCGCGATCAACAAAACAGCCAGCGGCAAGATGACGTTTCTAATGAGTTGTTTGTTCAAAAAAGACCTTTTGGAATAAATTTGAAGCGCTTGCTTCGGAGTTAAATTTGCCGTCAAATTTTACGGACTAAATCTAAATTTGATGATTTGGGGCCGTAAAGACGAGAGTAAATTTGCTCTCCCGCCAAACGTTTGCGTCAAATTTAGCGCGCTAAAAAGTCAAATTTGACCGCATAGATCGCAGTCAAATTTGATAAAACCGCGGAAAAATGCGGGCTAAATTTAAAGCGTATTAAACACCCTATCGCCCGCGTCGCCAAGACCCGGCACGATGTAGTTTTTCTCGTTTAGCCGCTCGTCTATCGCAGCTGTATAAACCTCGACGTCCGGGTAAACTTCGCTAAAGCGCTTTAGTCCCTCTGGAGCGGCGATGATGGAGATAAATTTGATCTGTTTTATGCCGTTCTCGCGTAAAAATTTAACCGCGTCGATAGCCGTGCCGCCGGTGGCAAACATCGGATCGATGATGATGGCTAGGCGGTTTTTGGCGTCGCGAGGCAGCTTGGCGTAGAAAAACTCCGCCTCCGCGGTCTTTTCGTTTCGCTGAAAGCCCAAAAAACCGACGCTAGCATCGGGGATGATCGTAAATACGCTATCTAGCATACCCAGAGCCGCTCGCAAAATCGGGCAAATCATCACCTTTGTCGCGAGCTTTTTAGCCTTAGCCTGGGCGACCGGGGTCTGCACGCTCACGTCGCGCAGCGCCAGATCCCTAGTCGCCTCAAATATCATCAGGTGGCTGATCTCATCCACGAGCATCCTAAACTGAAACGGCTCAGTGTTTTTATCCCTTAAAATCGCTAGTTTGTGCTCGATGAGCGGATGAGAAATGAGCCTGACGTTTTTCATTTACAGACCCTTTGCTAGCTTTTCGGTATAGGCTTTTACGTCAAAATCCTTCACTCTAGCTACGCCGTCGTCGACCGCAGCCTGCGCGACCGCAGGAGCGACCGCCGTTAGGACGCGTTTGTCAAACGGTTTTGGTATGATGTAGTCTTTGCCGAATTTTAGCTCTTTTACGCCAAACGCCTCGCAAACTTCCGCAGGTACCGGCTCTTTAGCCAAATTTGCAAGCGCGCGCGCCGCAGCCATTTTCATATTTTCGGTGATTTTTTTGGCTCTGACGTCAAGCGCTCCGCGGAATATAAACGGAAAGCCAAGTACGTTATTTACCTGGTTTGGATAGTCGCTGCGGCCGGTTCCCATCATTACGTCGTTTCGTACGCTAGCGACGTCTTCGGGGAAGATTTCCGGAGTCGGGTTAGCAAGCGCGAAAATAATCGGCTCGTCGTTCATCGACGCGACCATTTCCTTGGTCACGACGCCTGGTTTTGATAGACCCAGGAACATATCCGCGCCCTTCATCGCGTCCGATAGCGTTCTATCTGCGGTTTCAAGGGCGAATTCGACCTTTTCCGGAGTTAGATCGGTGCGGCCTTTATGGATCACGCCTTTACTGTCGATCATTACGATATTTTTCGCGCCCAGAGCCTTGTACATCTTCGCGCATGCGATACCAGCCGCGCCCGCGCCGCTAACTACGATTTTGATTTTTGAGATGTCTTTACCGGAAATTTCCATCGCGTTTATTATGCCCGCACTTGTTATCATCGCCGTGCCGTGCTGGTCGTCGTGCATGACCGGGATATCGACTGCCTCTTGTAGCTTGCGCTCGATCTCAAAGCACTTCGGCGCGCGGATATCTTCTAAATTTATACCGCCGAAAGTCGGAGCTAAGGCTTTGCAGATCTCTACGATCTTATCGGGATCATGCTCGTTTAGCTCGATGTCAAAGGCGTCTACGTTTGCGAATTTTTTAAACAAAACCGCCTTGCCCTCCATCACGGGTTTGCCAGCTACCGCACCGATATCGCCTAGGCCTAGCACGGCTGTACCGTCGGTGATGACGGCTACTAAATTTGCCTTATTGGTGTATTTGTAGGCTAGTTCGTTGTCGGCCTCGATCTCTTTACACGGTACCGCAACGCCCGGCGTATAGGCCATAGATAGGTCTTTTGCCGTGGCGCATGGGGTTTTTACTTTTATCTCTATTTTACCGCCCTCGTGATACGCGAGAGCCTCTTCGTTAGTTACGTGTGTCATTTATTCTCCTTTAAAATATTTCTTATTCGTTTTTTCGTCTCGTCCGTGCCCAAAACTTCGAGCACCTCAAATATCCCCGGGCTTACGCTGTTTCCCGTTAGCGCGATGCGAAGCGCCTGAGCTAGGTCTTTTAGCTTTAAGCCGTTTGCTTCTAAAAATTTAGCCGTCATCTCCTCGTAGCCTTTTGCGTCTAAATTTTCGCCTAAAATTTCGGCAAATTTAGCCAAATTTTCCTTACTTTGGGGCGTGATAAATTTAGCATACGCTTTCTCGTCGTATGCGCTTGGAGCGTTTATGATCGTCCTTGCGCTTTGGCTCATCTCGACAAGCGTTTTTGAGCGCTCGCGCAATGAATTTAACAGCACCTCGCCCTTAGGCATCGCTTTAAAATCTATGTCAAACTCAAGCATCTCGCTTGCCAGCCTCTCGTACGGTAGAGTCTTGATATAGTGGGCGTTTAGCCACTCTAGCTTGCTTGCGTTATAGGTGCTTGAGCTTTTGTTTATATCGTGTGGATCGAAATACTTTAGCATATCGTCCATGCCGAAAATTTCGTCGTTTCCGTGGCTCCAGCCTAGGCGTACGAGGAAATTTAAAAGGGCTTCAGGCAGATAACCCATGCGCTTATACTCCATCACGTCAGTCGCGCCGTGGCGTTTGCTTAGCTTGCTGCCGTCCTCGCCGTTTATCATCGCGACGTGATAAAATTTCGGCGCTTTAAAGCCTAGCGCATCGTAGAGCACGATTTGTTTCGGGGTATTTGAGAGGTGATCGTCGCCGCGGATGACGTCGGTTACGCCCATCAGCGCGTCGTCTATCACAACCGTGAAGTTATAGGTCGGCGTGCCGTCAGAGCGCGCGATGATGAAATCATCCAGGATATCCTCGACTCTAAATTTGACCTCGCCTTTTATGCCGTCGTCTATCACGATCTCGCCGCTTAGAGGCGCTTTGATACGGATGACGGGCTCGATTCCCTTGGGCGGAGTACCCGTAAATTCGCGGTAGCGATTGTCGTATTTGGGTCTTTCTTTTCTCGCTTCTTGCTCGGCGCGCAGAGCGTCTAGCTCGTCTTTGCTCATGTAGCATTTATAGGCTTTGCCCTCGGCTAGCAGCTTGTTTACGTACTCTTTATAAACGTCGAATCTACGCGACTGATACGTCACCTCGCCGTCGTGATCTAGTCCGCACCAAGCAAAGGCCTCTTTTATCGCTTGCGTCGCTTCTTCGGAGTTGCGTTTTAGATCGGTATCTTCGATGCGTAGCAGAAATTTCCCGCCGTTTTTGCGCGCGTAGAGATAGTTATATAGCGCTGTTCTTAGTCCGCCGATGTGCAGATATCCGGTCGGAGAGGGGGCAAATCTAGTTACTATTTGTGAATTTTGCATTAAATTTTACCTTGTATAGCTTGCGCTTAAATTTAAAATGTTATAATGCTCAAATTATATTTACTTTAGACTTAAACAAAGGTTTTATATGTTAAAAAAGATCTCATTCGCCGCGTTTTTTCTCAGTTTTTGTATGGCTAACGCGAGCCAGATCTCAAACGGCATCGCCGTCATCATCGAAAACGAACCCATCACCGTAAACGAAGTGCGCAAAGCCGCCGCGCAGCTGCAAACAAACGAAGCCAACGCGCTAAATTTACTGATCCGAGATAGGCTCGAAACCGCGCAGATCAAAAACCTAAAAATCGAAGCCAGCGACTACGAGCTAAATCAAAGGCTACAAAAGATCGCAAGCGAGAGCGGTATGAGCGCCTCAGATCTACGCTCGGCCGTGCTATCAAAGGGCGGCGACTACGCGCAGTTTAAAGACGACGTCGCAAAGACCATAAAACAAGAAAAGCTGTATCAAAGCATATTTGCCGACGCTAAAATCAACATTTCAGAAAACGCCGCGAGAGCGTATTTCGAGCAAAATCGCGACCTTTTCGCGCACTTTACCGACGTGAGCGTGACTAGGTACGTGGCGCCTTCGATGCAGCTTTTAGAGGCCGCCAAACACAGCTCCCCGATGAACACCAACCACAGCGTGCATATGGACGTACTTGATCTAAAAAGCGAGCAGATCCCGCCTCAACTACGAACGATATTTCAGCAGACCACGGACGGCACTTTCACGCAGATTTTCCAGACTCCCGAGGGCTTTGAGATGTTTTACGTAGCGTCTAAAAAGGGGCAAACTATGCCTGAATTCGACGAGGTCAGAGACGAAGCGATGAACGCGCTTTATAAACTCGAGCAAGACCGCGTCATAGGCGAATACTTCAACAAACTCCGCGCCAAAGCTAACGTCAAATATCTACGATAAACTCAAATTTTAAGCCGATTTGATTCGGCTTAACTTCTTTTATTTTCGGCCAAATTTGACCTATTTTTCTTTAAATTTATTTGCTTACTTGCCAAGACCCGCACCTTTACGGCGTAAATTTCGCTAAAATTCGCTTGACCGCGAGCGAAAAAGAAATGCAAGCCGTCCGCTGCGTAAATTTTAGATAAAGGCAAAATTTGAACATAAACGAAGCTATAGAAACTACTAGAAAAAAACAAAAAGAATATCTTAAAAGCTACTCAAAAAATCTACTTTTTATACTTTTGTTTGGATTAACCGTGCCAGCCTTAGGAGGATATATCGCTAGCTTGATATTCTATAAAGGCGAGGCTGGAGCTTTTGTTGTTATGGCCTATTACCCTTTTATTCACATGACTTTTATAATAAATCTTTGCAGAATGAGTGAGATAGAAATTGAGTATGAAAAATTTTATAAAGAAGTTTTTATAAATGCAGCGATTCAAAATATCGACCCGTTGTTTACATACAACCCAACGGCAGGCATAGACCATGAAATTATCGATAAGAACAAAATTTACTCTCGTAAGAAACTTGTGGGCGAAGATAAAATAGAAGGCACTTATAATAATGTCAAATTTAGCTTCAGTGAAGTAAAAAAGTTGGACGGTAGTGGCGTTTACATCACCTCTGGATCGCTAGAGCTGGCTGCAACAATTCTTGTGCTAGTTGCAACGTGGAAAATTTTTGAGGACAGCCGGCAACCTTTTAGAGGTTCGGTCTTGGTCTGCGAGTTTGATAAGAAATTTAGCGGTCAAACGACGGTGGCAAGCCGCACGCTAAATACTAAATTTTTAGGCGAAAAAGAGCGGATGGACGATACTCTTTTTAACGATGAATTTAGAGTTTTTACGGACGACAAGGTCGAAGCGAGATATCTTTTGACGCCTACGTTTATGAGACGTTTGTACGAGCTAAAGGAAAAATTTGCAGGAGCTATGGGAGTGAGCGCTGCGTTTATGGACGATAAATTTTATCTATTTTTAAACGGAGCGGAAAATAAATTTGAGACGACGCTCTTTTCGCTACCGCCGAGCCTTTATGACGTAAAGCAGATAAAAAAGGAAATTTCAGAACTTTTATCTATCATAGACGAATTAAATTTGAACCTTGATATTTTTAAGCAAGAGCAAATTTGACGGCTACGATTTTTGCAACTAAATTAGCGTTTTTGCGGTGCGGGTTTTGCCGATAAATTTATACGTAAATTTACGGCTCAAAGTCTCGCGTGCATAAATCAAATTTCACTTTTCCCCGCTAAATTTATCGTAAATTTGACCGAGTTTTGAGCGTTTTTTGCGTGCTTGCAGCTCTTTTAGGAAGTTTTTATTGCCCCTTTGTACGGCGGCGGCAAACCGAAACGAAGTGATCTTGTATTCGCCCGAAACCCTAAATATCTCAAAAATCTGACGCCCAAATATCTCCCACGGCTCGATGCCGGGCGCGGTGTAAACCATGTGCGCGTGGCACTCGGCGCTGATGCCCTCCTGCGCGGGCAATAGCTCAAAGTTGCTAAGCGAAGCGTAGGTCTGCGCGTCCTCGAGCAGCTGCTGCCACGACGTCACGAACTCGTCCGCGCTCACGAGCGCGCCGCGCATACCGTTTAGGCTCGAGTGATCGACGAATACGACGTCGGCGAAGCACTCGCGCACGCGCTGGGTTTGCTTGCGATCGGCGGCGTTGATCATTTTGATGATGAGCTCCTCGGCGATCTCTTTTGGATTCATCTTGCGTCCTTTGATTATTTTTGTATATTTTAGCGATTTTAGGCTAAATTTGAAGCATGAAAGCAGACTGTAAAATAAAGAAAATTTGAGGATTTTGCGCGGCGGGCGGTAAATTTGACTAGATCTTAAATTTGATCAAATGCAGGTAAATTTGACCAGCCTTGCCCGTAAACGCCGATCTAAATTTGACAAACTTTACCGCTCCAAGCGATCAAATTTAAGATAAAATTTACAGGATAAATCCGCTGCCGATAACCAGCTCGCCTCTATAAAATACCGCTAGCTGCCCGCTAGCCACGCCAAACGCGCTCTGTTTTAGCTCGACCTCGGCGGTGCCGCCGTCTAGCACTTTTACGCGCGCGTTTAGCCCTATACTGCGGTAGCGCACCTTCACGTCGCAGTCAAACTCGCTCTCGTCTGTGAACAAATTTAGGCTATTTACCGCGATCTTACCGCGCTCAAGCTCCTCTTTGCTACCCACGACGATGCGGTTATTTGCCGCGTCGATAGCTAGCACAAAATGCGGCTCGTGCGCCCCAAATACCTCAAATCCGCGCCTCTTGCCGATCGTGTAGCGCATGTAGCCGTCGTGCCGCCCGATCACTCGCCCAGAGCTATCGACCACGTCGCCGGGTAGATCCGTCTCGTAGTGCTTGTTTAGCACCTCGATATAGGTGTCCTCGACGAAGCAAATCTCGCTGCTCTCGGCCTGCTCGCCGTATTCGCGAAAGTTCGGCAATGACTTTGCCAGCTCTTTTATATCTTTTTTAAATTTATCCCCGAGCGGGAAAATCATATCGGCGATTATCTCTTTTGGCACCTGCGCGACGAAGTAGCTCTGGTCTTTGCTAGGATCGGCGGCGACCCTGATGAGGCCGTCTTGAACGCGGATGTAGTGGCCTGTAGCGAGCTTTTCGCAGCCGATACTTTTGGCGAATTTTAACAGCTCGCCGAATTTTATAAAACGGTTACAAAGTGCGCACGGATTTGGCGTGCGACCCTCTTTATAGGCGCCGACAAACGGCGTATAGACGTATCTGTCAAACTCATCTTGCAGGTCGATCACGTGATATTTTATGCCCAGATACTCGCACGCGCGGGCGACTTTGCCGATGTTTTGCTCGTGGTAGCCGGGCTTTTTGTGTAGTTTCATATAGCAGCCCACGACCTCGTGACCCGCCTCCAGCAGCATTTTGGCGCTCATGGTGGAGTCGACGCCGCCGCTCATGGCCATTAGTATTTTCATTTTTTCTTTCCTATTGCGAGGGCTTGTCTTTTTAGCGCTTTTTGCGGAGCTTGTAAATTTTCGGCTCGATGAACTATGTGTTCTATCTACGCCGAAAATTGACGGCACAGCCGCAAAAATCTTCTAAAAATACCGCACCCTAAAGTTTTGTATTTTAAATTCGGCTTTAAAAATTTACAAATCTCGCCCTAGCCCCACAATAAGACAAATTCGTATAAATTCGGTGCGATTATATAAAAAATAGCTTAATAGGCTATAAATTTGCGAGCCAAGGATAGCGAGCTAAGCGGGCATTTAGCTTTTGTGTCTTGATCGGCTCTGAATTTTACGCACCGAGACGGCAACGCAGAATTTGCAAACGGCGATGACGCAGTTAAATTTACCGAATTTTACGTAGAAAATAGACTTCGTGAGCTGAGAAAATTTATAAATTTAAACAGGGTGCTTGGAGTGTAAATTTAAAAGGTTTGCTCATTAAATTTACTAAAATGTAGGCGGGCTAAATTTGCAAAAATCAAAATTTAACGCCGAACGCTAGATATCCGCACCCAGCAAATTTGCAGACCGAATTTACCCTCAAGCCTGCTTGCGGCTATTGGTCTTGAGTTTCGCCGTCTTTTAGATCTTTATCTAGCTTTAAATTTTCATGTATCATGTCCGCCGCCAGCGCAGTGACGAAAACTACGGCGGTTAAAATCAACAAAGGGACGCGCGCGCCGTCAAATTTGACGGCGATATAGCCGAAAATAGCGATAAAAACGAGGCAAATCAGCACAAAAGCGATCCTATCTCGCATCCTGTCAAACATCGCCAAATCCTCAAAATTCGTAAAATTTTATAACGCTCGCCTAGTCTAAAATCCGCAAAATTTCATCTCTCACGGCATCCAGATCGTCGCTGATCGTATAAAGCGACAAATCCTCCTCGCTAACGGCTTTTTCGCGTATCAGCGTAGTTTTGATAAAATCGTCGAGCTTGCTCCAAAACTCGCTGCCGATAAGGAAAATTTTAGTTTTTTTGGCGCCTATTTGCGCGAGTACCAGGATCTCAAACAGCTCATCAAGCGTCCCAAAGCCGCCCGGAAACACCAAAAACGCGCTCGAGCGCTCGATGAGGGCAAATTTGCGAGCGGATAAATTTGAAAAGACAAAATTGCTCGTGGCGTATCTGTTCGTCACTTGCTCAAACGGAAGCACGATGTTTAGGCCCACGGACGGACTTTTGCCGCTCTCGTACGCTCCTTTATTAGCAGCCTCCATCACACCCGGCCCACCGCCGCTAACGACAGCAAAACCGCCGTCGGCAAGCTCTTTTGCGAGGCTAAAAGCCATTTTACAGTATTTGCTATTTTCGTCAAATCTAGCCGAGCCGAAAAACGTAACGCTAGGATTTTTATAAGTCGCAAAATCCCTAAATTTGGCCAGATCGTTTAAAATTTCATCCATTATTTCTCTTTGCGGTTAAATTTGCGCTTGCGGGGTTAAATTTATGCGCCGTAGTTTCGCGCTCAAATTTGAGCAAAAGCGCACCCGAGATAAAGCGAGGCTAAATTTAGCCTCTTATTTCTAAATTTAACCTTATCTAAGCTGCTCTAAGCGCTCTTTTTTCGTGCCGATCTGAGTGATCTGGATGCCGAAGTTGCCGTCCACGATGACGACTTCGCCTAGGGCTACGACCTTGTCGCTGATCAAGATCTCAAGCGGGTCGTTTGCGAGCTGATTTAGCTCGATGACCGAGCCTATGTCCATCGTGAGCACGTCTTTTAGCAGCATTCTTTTTGAGCCGATGCGTACGTGAAGCGGCAGGCGCACATCCATGATGAGCCCGATATTTCGCATCTCTTCGGCGCTTAGATCGCTTTTTGCGGCAGCTGCTTGCTGGGCGGCGGGCTCTTTTTGATCTTTGTTAAAAAACTTAACTAACGAAAAATCAAGCACGATAGCGATATGTTCGCTGATGTCGCCGATTTTTACGGAGTAGATGTAGATTTTTTCAAACGCGCTTACGTCTAAATTTGCGCTCTCGTCGAGGAAATTTACCTTCGCGACCTCGAAATTTAGCTTCGGCATGCCTTTTTGCGCGCCAAGGCTCGTAGAAAATGCGCCGAGGATATTTGAAAATACCTCTTTTGCGGCGTCTAGCTCGTCCTCGCTTAAATTTTCGTTGCGCGAGATCTCTTCTTCTCCGAGCATCCACTCGCCGATCGCGCTCATCAGCACGGGCGTAGCTACTAGCATCATCTTTGCCGTCGTATCGCCGCCGACGGTCACGTTTGCCACGGCTAGAGGCGGTTTTATACCTTCTTGCTTGGGCGCGTCGTATTCGTTTCTCTCGCCTATCTCAGGCGTCCTGCCCGTTAGTCCCTCGATCGTAGCCTTTACTTCATTTACGAAAATTTTCAAAAAATCATTCATCGTCTTCACCCTCGCCTAATATATTATCCTCGTCGTCCTCGTCTTCTTGCTCGTAGCTCATGAGCTTGGCTTTGCGCTCCTCTTCGTACTGCTCGAGGATGTTTTTGATCTCGTCCTTGTCGCTTCTGATTAACTCTTCTATGCGGATAGATTTTCTAAATCTATGCAGCCCGACCTCGGCCAAAAATACCTCTTTTTTATCTATCGTGACGATAGCTTTGTCGTTTGCCGAGCGGTCAAGACGCAGTATGTCGCCCTCTTTTAAATTTAAAAACTCGTTTACGCTAACGACGCTTTTGCCCAGTATCGCCTCATACAGCACCTCAGCGCGCCCGATTAGCGTTTTTAGCTCTTTGTTTCGGCTCTTTTTCGCGCTCGTTTCGCCAAGCATTATGTCGCGGTTGGCTAGGCGGCTCAAGATCGGCTCTAGGTAGATGACCGGATAGCAGATGTTTATCATGCCGCTTGAGTTACCTACGATGATCTCCATGACGACCATTATCACGATCTCGTTTTGGCTGACGATCTGCACGACGTTTGGGCTACTCTCTTTAGCCTCGACGTTTGGGTACATATCGGTGATCATCGCCCAGCTCTCTTTTAGGCGCTGCATCATCATCCTTAGGATCGCATCGAGCAAATTTACCTCGATATCGGTTAGCTCCCTGCTAGCCTCAAAGCCCTCGCCGTTACCGCCTAGTAAGCGATCTATCATCGGAAATGCGATGCTCGGGTTTATCTCCAAAACGCAGTTGCCGTCAAGCGGCTTGATCGAAAAGACGTTAAAGCTAGTAGGACTCGGCAAACTCATCAAAAACTCGCCGTAGGTCATCTGATCCACGCTATGTAGGCGGATCTCCACGATACTTCTCATAACGCTTGAAATTTGAGAAGCCAAATTTCTCGCAAGCTTGTCGTGTATGCCCTTTATCGCGCGCAGTTGTTCCTTGCTGACGCGGTTTGGGCGTTTAAAATCATAGATTATTACCTGGCGCTGCTCTTCCTTGCCGCCCTCGCCGATCGACCCGCTCGCCTCTTCGTCGTCTACGACTTCTAGTAGCGCGTCTATCTCTTCTTGACTTAAAATGTCCGCCATTATTTGCCCTCAAGCTTTTTTCTTATTTTTTCCATCAAGCGCTTATGGATCTGCGATATCCTACTCTCCGTGATGCCCAAAATCTCGCTGATCTCCTTTAGACTCAGCCCCTCGTAATAATAAAGCTGCACGATGAGCTGATCGCGCTCCTCAAATTCGTTTAAAATTTGAGCTATCTTTTCTATCAAGTCCTCTTTTTCGATCCGCTCGAGCGTATTTTCTTCGCTCATTAGCTCCATTTGATCGTCGATATTTAGGACGGCGACGACCGCGCTCACGTTTCTTGCTTCGCTTACTTTTTCTATATCGACGCCAAGCTTTCCTGCGATATACGCATCGTCGGGCTCGTGCTCAAATTTATTAAAATACTCGTCCACCAAAGCCTCGATAGACTTTACCAAAGTGCGGTCCGAGCGGCTAACCACGTCAAGCCCGCGTAAAAAATCAAGCATCGCGCCGTAAACTCGCTTTTGAGCATAGCCCCAAAACGAGTCGTTTTGCTCTTTGTCGTACTTTCTGGAGAGCTTTACCATCTCCTCAAGCCCGGCGCCTATCAGGTCGCTAACGTCGATATGAGCCGGCAAGCGCTCCTTTAGCCTAAAAGCCATCGCGCGAAGAGCTGGCATGTAGGCTAGTACGATGTCGTCTTGCTCTTTTTTTATCGTCTGAGCGTATGGATTAAGCGGCTTTTGCATTACTTTCGTTGCTCTTATTTAACGTTTGCTTTATCAGTATATTTTCGTTTGCGAGCTTGCTTAAGAGATTATCTATTCGTTTTTCTCTAAGCGCTAGTTCGCCGATTAGATAATCGGCCCTTTGCTCGTATAGTTCCTTATCGAACCGCCTTTTTAGCGACGCTTTGGCGTCTAAATAATTTATAATAACCACGTGTACTAAAAGATAGAAAAAAAACGTAATGAGAAACGTATAAACCAGCATGTCTATCGGGTCGTTCAGCTTTAACGCCGAAAAAGTCGCGCCGATGAAAAATCCACAAACCGTAAAAAATGCTATAAAATTTTCCGCTCTCAAAGTAAAATCCTAAATTTAAAATTGCTCCATTAGCCGCCTAAAAAAGCCGCTGAAGCTGTTAGTCGTACTTGGATTAAGCACTTTTTGTTCCAATCTATAAAGTAGCTTTGATGCCACCTGCTCAAGCTCCATGCTCGCGGCATCATACCTGCTGTCGTCGGTAAAAAGCGTGCGCTGTTTTATGCTGCGAGAGACGTTTTTATCCTCGCTAATAGCGCCCAAAAACTCCAAATTTAACGGATTTTCGATATTTGCCCTGGCTACCTTGCGCACATGCTCAAATATCCTAACCGCCTCCTTTTCGCTCCTTACCATGTTAAAAAGCATTAGCAAGTTGTCTTTGTTTTTCGAGGTGATTTTGATGACGGCGTAGGCGTCGGTTATCGCGGCGGGATCTGGCACGGTGACTACTATAACCTCGTCTGCGGCTTCTAAAAACAGCTGCGTGTTTCCGCCGATGCCAGCGCCCGTGTCGATGATGATAAAATCAAGATCATCAAGGCTCGAGGACTCCTCAAAAAAGCGCTCGTATAAAAATTGGTTGTTAAATTTAAGTATCTCGTCTCCGCTCTCGCCGGGAATCAGCGTCAAATTCGGTTTTACCTCGATCAAGATATCCTTTAACGAGCACTCGCCTTTTAGCACGTGGAGCAAATTTTTGCTTATGCGCACGTTTAAGATAACGTCTAAATTTGCTAGCCCTATGTCCGCGTCAAAAAGCGCGACTTTGTAACCGTTTCTAGCGAGGATATTTGCCAAATTTGCGCTTATGGTGCTCTTGCCAACGCCGCCTTTACCGCTGGTTACGGCGATGAAGCGCGTATTTTTCGCATTTGATCTAGAGGCTACTATATCTTTTAATTTCTCGGCTTGAGTGTTCATTTTTTATCCTTATTAAACCCTTGCAAAAGGCAATCGACCAAAAACTCGCTCTTAGCAACCATGATATCATCAGGCACCTCCTGCCCTAAGCAAAAGAAGCTAACGGGTTTATTTATCTCGTAAACTAGCGAAAATACGTTACCGAAAATTTTGGTTTCGTCAAATTTGGTGATGATCAAAGTGTCGATATCAAGGAAGCTAAAGCCGTTGTAAATTTCAAGCATATCATCGATCTTTGAGCCTGCGGAAAGCACCAAATTTACGTCTATTTGCGCGTCGCTATGCTTTAAAAACATTTCAAGCCTAGCTAGTTTTTCTTTATCGTACTGCGAGCTGCCCGTGGTATCTATGAGGATTACTTCGCAGTGATTTAGCTGTTTTAGCGCGTTTTTAAAATCCTCTACCTCGATAACGTCAAGGATCGGCAGCTTCATCATCTTTGCGTATTGAAACAGCTGCTCGACCGCGCCGATACGGTAGGTATCAAGCGTGATGATGCCCGTTTTTGCGCGTCTGCCCTCGCCGTAGGCAAATCTCGCCGCAAGCTTGGCTAGAGTCGTGGTTTTACCAACTCCGGTAGGTCCAACTAGCATCATGATTTTTTGTTTTCTATTGTCCTCTTCGCTCCTGCACGGAAGCATCTTTCTAAGCAGCGAGCTAAAATATCTCCTCACCGCGGTCGGATTGGCCTTCATCTGAGGCGACATATTTTCCGCGGTTATTTTCATTATCTGCTCGAGGTGTTCTTCTTTCATGCCGCTATTTTTGGCGTCTTTGTAGATGCCGGCAAACTCTGGCGGTATGATTAGGTTGTTTCTGGCACCCGCTCGCTCCTCCCAGAACATATCGGCTATCATATTTACTTTTTCGCTTAGCATACTTACTTGCCTTGCGACGTCGTCGATCTTTTTGTCGTAAATTTGATCCTGACGGCCGGGCGCGGTTTCGATATTTGCTATCTGGCTTATCTCTTTTGCGGCTTTTGAGATGTTTAGGAGTATGTCCTCGCCGCTGTTTTGAGCGGTTTTGTAGTTTTGATTCCCCGGCGCGGTTCTTGTGGAATTTTGGGTCAAATTTACCGCCGCTTTGGCGTTTTGCTGCTCGGCTCTAAAAAGCTCGCGCTCGTCTAAAATGATCTTTTGCGGTCTTTCATCTTTGGGTGTTTGAGCGCGCAAAAACTCCTCGTAGCCCTTTAAATTTTGCTTTTGTGGCTGATTTTTTTTCTGCTCGCTCGCGTCCTCTTCGACGCTAACTAAAATTTCATAAAGCGGCTTTTTATTGATCGTCTTTGGCTGAATTTGCTTCGTCGTTACCAAGATCGCCCTCTCGCCGCACTGAGCCTGCGCCTTTTTTAGCGCTTCCATACTGCTCTCGCCGGTAAACGTATAAAACTTCGTCGCCAAATCTTCTCCTTCGTTTCTCGCTAAATTTCGCCGCCGCACCGAAATCGTCGCGGCAAAGGCTATGCATTTTCCGTTCCCGCTTCAAATTTAGGCTTTGCGGCCGCTAAATTTTAAAATTTCACTCCGCTTTTGCTAACGCGCTTCATCGTTCCAAGCGGCAAAATCACGCTAGCCCTGCTTCTTGCGCCCGGATGCGGTAGTACTAGCCGCGCATCGTTTCTACTTCGTCCGCTAAAATACAAAATATCTATATCAAGCGTTCTAGGCGCGTTTTTAAAGGTTCGCACGCGCCCAAAACGCCTCTCTAAATTTGCCGTTATTTTTAAAATTTGCCTTGCGGCAAGGCTCGTTTGTACGAGCGTTACGGCATTTGTGAAATCAGCCTGCTCCTTAAACCCAAACGCCTCGTTGATGAGGAGAGCAGAGTTTTCGACGACGTGAAACCTGCTATCACGGCTAAGTTTAAAATGCAGCCGACAAAAGCGCTTTTTCACGTCGCCGATATTGCCGCCAAGGCCCAAAATAACGCTATTTTTAAAGCCCGGTTTAAAATCAAAAACCTTCGGGAAAAAGAGGCATTTGCTAAAGCGCCTCGCTCCCGCTACTCTCATAAAATTTCAGCCCCATTTTCGCGCACGACGACGACGTCCTCGATGCGCACGCCAAATTCGCCGGGCAAGTAAATCCCAGGCTCCACGCTAAAGACCATGCCCTCTTTTAGCACGGTATCTCCGCGCTTTGAGACGAACGGAAGCTCGTGGATATCGACTCCCACACCGTGTCCGGTGCTGTGAAAAAACGCCTCACCAAAGCCATGCCTTGCAATAAAATCCCTAGCCGCCGCGTCGATCTCGCGCGCCTTTTTGCCAGGCATAACCGCCGCGATAGCAAGAGCTTGCGCCTCTTTTACGATCTCGTAAATTTCTTGCCGTTTGGCGTTTTTAAAATTTTGCTCCTTGCCGAAGTTAAAATTTTCGTCAAAGCACGCCGTGCGCGTCCTATCGGAGCAGTAGCGATTAAATTTAACCCCCGCGTCAAGCAGGAGCAAATCGCCGTGCCGCAAACGCTTTTTACCGGGCAGAGCGTGCGCCTTTGCGGCGCTTTCATTGATCGCGACGATAGGCGAAAAGCTAAGCGCGAGCTCGCCCTTTTTCTTAAAGATGAGCTCGGCGTTAAAAAACAGCTCCTCTTCGCTCATGCCTTCGCCCTTGGCGCGCACGAACGCGGCAAATTCGTCAAACCTCTGGGCACCTAGCTGCGCTGCTTGCTTTAAAATTTTTATCTCGTCTTCCGATTTTACTATGCGCGAAATTTGCGAAAAATTCGCCCGCGCCTTAAATCTTATCCAAAGCCCTTTGCTAAGCGCCTCCCACTCGCCCGCGCTAAAATCGTACGGGTTGTAGCTAAGCTCCTTTACGCCCGCCTTTCGCAAAAACAGCCGCGCGTCTTTTATCAAATTTCGTTCGACCTCGATAACTTCAGTATCGCGGCAAAGCTCGCGCGCCTCGATACTATAACGCGCATCGGTGAGGAAAAATTTGCGCCCCGCGAGACTTAAAAATATCGCGTTGTCGCAGCTGTATCCACACTCGTGAAATACGGCGTTTTCGTCCTTTAGGATAAAATTTTTCAAATTTTGCCTCGTTTTATTCCGCTTTTTCTCTCGCGGCTTTTAGCGCTTTTATCTGCTCGAAAATTTGCAGCATCGCGATCATAGCTAGGTGGTAGCCCACAGGCCCAAAGCCTACGATTTGTCCCGCAGTCACCGGCGCTATGAGGCTTTTTTGGCGGAATTCTTCGCGGCGGTGGATGTTGCTGATATGCACCTCGATAACCGGAAGTCCGACGGCTGCGATAGCGTCGCGGATCGCGATAGATGTGTGCGTGTAGGCGGCTGGGTTTATGATGATGCCGTCAAATTCGCCGAAGCACTCTTGGATTTTATCCACTAGTTCGCCCTCGAAATTGCTCTGAAAAAACTCGATCTCGATGCCGTTTTGCTCCGCAAAAAGCTTCATCTGCCCGTGGATATCCTCCATCTTCATCGAGCCGTAGATATCGGTCTCACGCGTGCCAAGCATGTTGATATTCGGGCCTTGGATGACCATTAGTTTAGATTTTGTTTCCATTTTTAGCCTTTTAAAAGATTTAAATTTAGCCTTGATTATACATTTTTTAAGCTAAATTTTCGCTACAATCACGAAAAATAGGAGCTTAAAAATGATCATCGTTAAACCGAAATTTACAATGCCGTGCGACGAAAATTTTACCGTTTTAGAGAACGCGGCAGTCGCCTTTGATGAGCGTATCCAGGCCGTTGGCGAGGCTGAGCAGCTGCGCAAAAGATACCCTAACACGCAGTTTTTCGAGTATCCTGACGCCGTTTTGGCGCCAGCTTTTATCAACCCGCACGTGCACCTGGAGTTTAGCGCGAACAAAACCAGCCTCGTTTACGGCGACTTTTTAGAGTGGCTAAGCTCGGTTATCGCCTCTCGCGGCGCACTCTCGCAGGCGGCAAACGAGGACGTCATCGCCTCTGCGATAAAAACCATGCAGCGTAGCGGCGTGGCGAGCTTCGGAGCGGTGTCGAGCTTTGGCGGGGATTTGGACGCGTGCGCGAACTGCGGCAGCAGGGTCGTGTTTTTTAACGAAATTTTGGGCACGAATGAAGCTGCATTAGAGCAAAATTTGGCAAATTTCACCGCCCGTTTTGAAGAGTCGCAAAAGCGCAAAAGCCCGCTTTTTACGCCTGCGGTTTCGGTGCACTCGCCCTACTCCACGCACCCTGATTTAGCCGCCGCAGCGCTAAATTTAGCCCGCGAGCGGAAGCTGGTCGTCTCGACGCATTTTATGGAGAGCGAGCATGAAAAAAGCTGGCTAGAGGGCGGCTCTGGCGGCTTTAAAGAGTGGCTGGGCAAATTTAACCCCGCGGCGCGTCCGCTTTATACGCCAAGCTCGTTTGTAGCGATGTTTGCTGGCGTTCGTACGCTCTTTACGCACTGCGTTTGGGCGGATGATCTTTCGGGCTTTGACCCGGAGCTTCACAGCCTCACGCACTGCGCGGTTTCAAACAGGCTGCTTAGCAAACACACGCTAAATTTACGCGCCGCTCTAGATGCCGGAGCGAGTATAAACATCGGCACGGACGGGCTTAGCTCAAATATGAGCCTAAATTTCCTTGACGAGCTG